>CAVXOV010000094.1:0-3574 GCA_963763345.1 uncultured Candidatus Saccharibacteria bacterium | reverse complement strand
GAAACAGATTGTACACCCTCTACTTTCTCAATAATCTGTTCTAATTTGTTAAATAAGTCATTAGTTCTTTCCAGCCTCCAAAGTGTTGATGTATGGAATAATCGCATACGGCATCCCTTGGTCCTATCACTGGGAACAAAGCCTGAAGGCAAGTTGTTAGTTATTAAAAATATGCAATGCCAAATACCACAAATAAACCTATGGTCATAGGTAAGATTAGTGTGTGCAATCAATTTTAACAACGCAACATATTTTCCTGTAAGCTTTTTCAAATCCTCTATTAAAGCTGTCTATAAATCTGTTTAGCAAATGATTCCTTCTTGGCTTTCCGTTTATTCTTCAATATCATGGCGCAAAGAACCGGTGTAACGGTAAGTCCCACTATACCAGAAAGAACAATGGGAGATGCCATAGTAATAGAGAACTGCCTATAAAATGTACCTACGGGACCAGACATAAATGACACAGGTACAAATACAGATACCATTAGAAAGGGTAATCGCGATAACGGCACCACTAATCTCTTTAATAACTTTTTTTACAGCGTTATACGGTGAAAGGTGTTCTTCCGCCATTTTAGCGTGTACAGCCTCAACGACGACGATGGCATCGTCCACCACTATGCCGATAGCCAGCACGAGAGCAAACAAAGTAACCATGTTAATAGTAAGCCCGAAAACCTGCATGAAAAAAAATGCTCCGATAAGCGATATTGGAACCGCAAGTGTAGGAATAAGGGTAGAGCGCCAGTCGCCGAGAAATATAAATACTACCAGCGCTACCAAAATAAAAGCATCTCTCAACGTATGAATCACATTTTCAATTGAAGCGTCGAGAAAATTGGAAACATCATAACTAATCTCATAATCCATTCCCGGCGGGAAAGTTTTTTTCAGTTCCTCCAGTTTTTCTTTCACTTTATCAATAACTGCACTGGCATTACTTCCATACGTTTGTTTTAGCACAATAGCCGCGGAAGGATTTCCATTCATGTTGGAATAAATATCATAATATTCACTTCCTAACACAACAGTTGCCACATCTTTCAAGCGAAGGATTTCACCGTCTGGATTGGCCTTAATAATAACATTTTCATATTGTTTAGGGTCATTAAACCTATCCTTGTATGCCAAAACGTATTCAAGCGCCTCTGCACGGTCAGCATCGCCCCTACCTATCCTGCCGGGCTTGCCTATGATGCTTTGAGAACTTAGTGCATCCATTACTTCGTCTGGTGAAATCTTGTATGCCCTCATCCTGTCAGGGTTTAACCAAACACGCATGGCATATTGCCTGCTACCTAATATTCTAACTTGTCCGATACCATTGATTCTTTGTAGTTCTGGCACCATGTTAACACCCGCAAAATTGAATAGGAATTTCATGTTTGCATTTTTATCCTTGCTGTAAAGGTTAACATACATCAACATACTTGGTATTACTGGTGTAATAATCACCCCTTCCCGTTGCACCAATGTTGGTAACCTATTCCTTACCTGCTCAACACGGTTGGAAACCTGTACTAATGCCTGATTAATATCGGTTCCCGGATTGAATATAACTTGAATATTTGCCTCTCCTGCACTGGTAGCATCAGAGGTCATGTACCTCATACCCCATGCACCGTTAATAGCCTGCTCTAATGGAATGATAACAGATTCAGCTAATGATTTAGCACTTGCTCCGGGATAAGATGCGCTAACCATTACCATGGGAGGCGCAACTTCGGGGAACTGTGATGTGGATAGTGTTTTAATAGACAATACTCCTAAGAATATTATTACAAGTGATATTACTATGGCTAATACAGGTCTTTGAATGAATTTACTAAACATTTTTTCTTCTTTAATTATTTATATTACTCAACACACATACTTTTGTTATTCTTTATAAGAAGAATATCGTTATTACAATTCCTAATAAAATGCCTATTAATAAGCCATATAAAAACAATCCAAAATATCCTTTGTTTCTCCAATTACTTTCCTTATAAACATAACTCGCCATTTCAATTGAATTAATTTGAACTTAATAACTTGAGATACTTCTTCGTTTGTTTCTGTAATAGCTTATCAAATTGAAACACCCCTTAAATAGTATAACTACCAAGATAAAATCATAAAGATGTAAGTGCGAATAATCCTTATGTGATAAATAAAGTTTCCACTCTAAACATAAAAGTAGTAGGGAAGAAACCAGTAAAAAGGCTGCTATAACTACTCCTCTTTTCTCTTCATTTTTAATAAAGGAGTATAGAGTATATACCCCTGTTACAAAATACAGCCCAATAATCATTAATCGTTTATCATGTATACTGGCATCACGGTAAACGTCTATCCCTAAAATAACTGCACCAGTTATTAGTGCTATTGAAACAATTGTTTTCATAATGTTGTTTTTAATTGGTTAATATTGAATAATCCGCTTGTCTATTACAAAGGTGTTTTGCAAATATTAAAGACTAATTAATTCCACATTAAAAACTCATTAAAAATTAATCTGCTCTTTCCATTTTATTCTATACACCGTTTGCAGAGATATGTTAAAATGGGTAGCTATATCTTTACAAGCTATACCTTGCTTAAGCTCATTAATAATTTGTGCGTCTCGTTGAAGCCTTTCTTTTTGTCCCCATTTTCCTTTTATACCTATTCTCCAACCAGTATAATAAACAGTTTGCAAAGAGATTCCCATGCTGGTCGAGATTGTCTTGCAGGGTATGCTCTGCGCAAGCATTTTAATAATTTCCTGTTTTTGTTCTTTATTAAGCCTTCTTACTCTCATTAGTAAAATGTGGTACTAATTTTTTCTACTTCTTTTTATGGGAATTGCTTCCTCCATTTCCCGATTTTGTTTTAGACACTCCCAAAAGGATAAGTACATCTTCACTTTTATCATATTTAGCACTTGCATGAACCAGCAACATATCATTGGCTTTATCAAAAACGATAGCCAAGTTTGATTTTTCTGCTAAAGACTTTACTGCATTATAAACTTTATCCTGAATAGGTTTTACAAGCTCTGCACGTTTCTTAAACAAATCTCCATCTGCACCAAAACGTTGCTTTTGCAAATCTTTAACGTCCTTTTCTTTATCAGCTATTACCTTCTCTCGTTTTTTACATAAATCATCTGTAAGCAAAATCCTTTCCGCTTGATAGGTCTCATATAGTTTTTTAATCTCGTCATATTTATCACATGAATCTCCTTTTGCCAATCGGCTGTGTTTTTATTTATCTCTGCTTTGGCAGCTTTATATTCCGGCATTTGGTTTAGAATAAACTCTGTATCTACATAACCAAACTTTTGAGCAAATGATATTCTTATACTAATTACCAGCCCTGCAATAATTAGAATTGATTTCTTTATGCTCATGGTAAGAAGAAGATAAGTCTATAAAAGACATTTTCTTTAATATGGCACATCTCCGACTAACAGGGAGAAGTTTTCAATCATGTCGGGATTGGAATATACAGGAACACTTAATATTGGAATTTCAGAATGATTGACAAATTGCTCAGAATAAGTTCCCTTTACTAATTGATTTAAACTGAAATCGTGCTTCTTCATTACC
>CAVXOV010000093.1:0-4157 GCA_963763345.1 uncultured Candidatus Saccharibacteria bacterium | reverse complement strand
TTTTCCTCTACTTCGTTCAGTTGGTATTTGTGGTCCATATATTCTGTGCCACAAACTGGGAGGAAAACACAATTTAAGAAGCAGATACTTTTTAACTAATAATACGAATAGTGCAGGTGGTCAGAACCAAAGTTCCAGGGCTGAATTATATTACATCGAGTATCAGTGGCAGAAACGATTTAAAAACAACTTTAACTTTACTGCCGGAGGGGTTGCTATGAAACAAGTAGTATTAGCTCCTTACTTATATGGTACACGGTTTGGAAAAAATTATGCAGGGTATATTCAGGCGGATAAAAAATTCTTTAATCGTTTAACATTTTCAGCTGGTATGCGTGCAGAATATTACAAGGTAGATACTGCCCAAACGCATGGAGGTTTTTTCTTACTCAATGCCCCTAAGAAGACGAATCTACCCGTACAACCAGTTTTTAGAGCAGGATTAAATTATCAAGTGTTTGAATATACTTTTATCAGGGCTTCCTTTGGACAAGGATATCGCTTTCCGAGTGATGCTGAAAAATTTATAAATACCAACATTGGTGTTAATGTTTATCCTAATTCATCTCTTCAACCTGAGAGAGGTTTTAGCTCGGAAGTTGGCATTAAGCAAGGATTTAAAATAGGGAATTTTCAGGGATTTGCAGATGCTGCTTATTACGTGTCACATTATTATAATTATATTGATTTTATGTTTACCTATGGAAATGCCCCAACAGGGCCTTACATACCTATAATTGTAGATAAAAAATATGCAGGTTTCCAGTTTCAGAATATAGGTGATGCAAATATTAACGGGGTGGATCTTTCTGTTAGTGGAACAGGAAAAATAGGGCAGGTAAGGATAGATATGCTTTCAGGCTATACCTACTCTAATCCAATCAACCCCAATTACAACCCTAAAACAGATACTATAGGAACTGTAAAAAGTAATCTTTTACGCTATAGGAATAAAACCATGGTAAAGAATGATATACAACTAACCTATAAAAGCGTTTCTTTAGGTTGGAGTATTCGCTATACAAGCCCCATGCAAAATATTGATAGGCGTTTTGTAGAGAATATTTTTTACGATAAAGCAAACATACCTTATACTTATGATACACGGGTGTTCTACCTTTTGCCTGGCTTAGCCGAATACAGAGTCATACATAACAAAGGAGTTTGGGTAAATGATTTTAGGATAGGTTATCAGATAAGCAAAAACTTGAAGTTATCTTTCTTGATAAATAACTTCTTTAATGTAGAGTTTATGTCTCGTCCGGGTTTAATAGAAGCACCTAGAACCTTTGTGTTCCAAGCGGCGTTTAAGTTCTAAGAAAACACAATCGTAAAGATTGTTCCTCTAGGTTTATTATTACTGATGCTTATTTGCGCATTATGCAAAGCGACCAAGCTTTTTACAATATATAACCCTAAACCTGTGCCTTTAGCAGAGCGGGTTTCTTCATTTCCTATACGGTAGAATTTAGTAAACACATTTTCCTTTTCACTATCAGGAATGCCTGCACCGGTATCGGCAATTGAAATGACTGTCTTATTGTTTTCCCGTTTACCTGTTATTTCAATCGGAGTAGTATTTTCAGGAGAGTACTTAATGGCATTCTCTATCAGGTTAGAGAATATAATGGTGAGTAACTGCTCATCCGCTTCTAAATACAAATCCTCATTACTAATTAATTTAATTCTGTGTTTGCTTTCATTAAAGGCCTGCTCAATCAGGTTGTTTATAGTTTGAGTAACATTCACTTTTTTAAGCTGTAAAATACTGCTCTCATTATCTGCTTTAGATGCCAGCAATACATTATCTATCATGCGTAATAAGCGTTCATTATCTGCCAATGCTTTTTGCACTAAGTTGTTCTGCGTAGTTTCATCCAGCTTATGTTTTTGCATAGTTTGCAGTTGCAGTTTTACAGATGCCAACGGTGATTTAAGTTCATGCGTTACGGATAATAAAAAGTTGTTCTGCAAACGAATCAACTCGTTTTCTTTTTTTCTTGTATTGTATATTTTAAGAACACCTAATGATACCAATATTAAAAACACCGTTCCCTCACCCACATGCATCCAAAGCTGATGATTCTTTTTACGTTCTATCTCTTTAAAGTTTTCTTCCAGTAAATTTTTATCGGTAAAGTGTAAGGCTGATATATTCTTTTGTTCTTCTGCTAACTGCCGGGTTTGTTTGGTTAGCAATACTTCCCACCACAAAAACTGAAGTACAACATATACCACCAACGCATAAAACAACCAGGGTATTTTAGCTGTGGACTTCATCATGCTTGGGCATTAGTTTTTCTATACCGGTAAATATAGTCATAACATCTTTTACCGATTTTACGTTTTGTATGCTGATGTAAAAACGTGCGCCTTGTTCTTTGAGTGCACAATGTGCAGGGTTTTTCTGTGCGTATAATAATATACTCTTAAAGGCTTCCGAATTATAATACTCACTCTCCTGTTTACTGATAAAGTATGCCAGCATCTTTCCGCTCTTCAATAATAGTTTCTCAAAGCCAAGATACATCGCTCTTCTGCGCATACGTATGGCATCTACCAAATTCAATACCTGTTGCGGTAATGGACCAAACCTGTCTTCTAAATTCTTTTGTAGCGTTTCTAATTCTTCTTCGGTTTGCGCTTCGTCTAATTGTTTGTAGGTATTTAAACGTTCGGTAATGTTTTCAATGTACTTATCGGGTATTAGTAATTCAAAGTCTGTTTCCAGTATGGTATCTTTTACAAAAGCTTTTGAGAAGGCCGTCTTTACCTGCGTTTCGGCTAACTGGGTTTCCTGTGTTTGTTCTTTATACCAGTTTTCTTCCTTCAGTTCTTCCACCGCTTCATTTAGGATTTTCATATAGGTATCAAAACCCATATCATTGATAAAGCCGCTTTGTTCTCCGCCCAGCATATCGCCTGCACCACGTATATCCAAATCGCGCATGGCAATCTGGAAACCACTTCCTAAATCGGTAAACTCGGTAATGGCTTTTAAACGCTTCTTGGCATCACTGGTTAAAGTAAGTAAAGACGGCACCAGCAAATAACAAAACGCTTTTTTATTGGAACGTCCTACTCTGCCCCGCATCTGGTGTAAATCACTTAAGCCGAAGTTTTGTGCATCGTTAATAATTATCGTATTGGCATTGGATATATCAAGACCCGATTCTACAATCGTAGTTGCCACCAGTATATCGGTTCTTCCTTCCACAAAATTAAGCATCACTTCTTCCAGCTTGTCTCCATCCATTTGTCCGTGACCAACCCCAACCTTTGCTTCGGGCAACAAACGCTGAATAATACCCGCCACTTCCTGTATGCTTTGTACTTTGTTATGTATAAAGAAAGCTTGTCCGCCACGGGTAATTTCAAACTGCAAAGCATCGCGCACCAATTCTTCATTAAAATTATGCAACTCGGTTTGCACCGGATAACGATTTGGCGGAGGCGTTGCAATAACCGACAAATCTCTTGCACCCATTAATGAGAATTGTAATGTACGCGGAATGGGTGTAGCCGTTAGCGTAAGCGTATCTACATTTTGTTTGATGAGTTTTAGTTTGTCTTTAGAGCCTACACCAAACTTTTGTTCTTCGTCAATAATAAGCAAGCCTAAATCTTTAAACTTAATTTGGTTGCTAAGCAACTTATGTGTGCCTACTAAAATATCTACCTTGCCTTCTTCTAATTTTTGTAAGGTTTCTTTTTGTTCTTTGGCAGATTTAAAACGATTCACATAATCCACCCGCACCGGGAAATCTTTAAAGCGTTCGGCAAATGTTTTATAATGTTGTAATGCTAAAATAGTAGTAGGAACAAGAATGGCAGTTTGCTTACCATCGCAGGCTGCTTTAAAGGCGGCACGTATGGCAATTTCGGTTTTACCAAAACCCACATCTCCGCAAACTAACCTATCCATAGGATATGGTTTTTCCATATCACGCTTTACATCAGCCGTTGTTTTTTCCTGGCGGGGGTGTCTTCATAAATAAAAGAAGCCTCCAGTTCATTTTGTAAATACGTATCGGGTGCAAAGGCATGTCCTTTAGATGCCTTGCGTTTGGCATATAGCTTAATCAAATCAAAGGCAACCTGCTTAACGCGCGTTTTGGTTTTTTGTTTAAGCGTTTGCCAGTGCGTAGAGCCCAGCT
>CAVXOV010000092.1:0-141339 GCA_963763345.1 uncultured Candidatus Saccharibacteria bacterium | reverse complement strand
TTGCTACCGGAGGGATAGCGCAAGGTGCTTTAGTGGCACAAGAGTTAGGCTTACCTTTTGCTTATGTGCGCAGCGATGCCAAAAAACATGGTTTAACTAATCAAATAGAAGGTCATGTTGAAAAGGGACAAAGTGTTGTAGTGATAGAAGATTTAATAAGTAGTGGCGGTAGTAGCCTTAAAGCTGTTACAGCTTTGCGCGATGCAGGTTGTCAGGTAAAGGGGTTGGTTTCTATTTTTACGTATGACTTTAAAGCTGCCGAAACTAATTTTAAAAAGGCAAAATGCTCTACGGTTTCTCTTTGTAATTACCATGCACTTATTGAGCAGGCTCTTAAGGAAAACTATATCGACGAAGAGGATATAGCTTCTTTAAAGAAATGGCGCGAAGAACCTGAAAACTGGAAGCCATAGAAGATGCTCCGTTTTAAATTTTACACACAGAAGGAGATAAAGCATTTAACCCGTAGCAGATATGGCGAGTGTAAAATTGGTGATAAAATTACATGTATAAATAGTGCTGAAGAAGCGGAAAGTTTTCTTAAACAATCAAAAGCTAAGTTTGTAATATTTGGTATACCTGAAGATATTGGTGTACGTGCCAATTATGGTCGTCAGGTGCAAATACTGCATGGAAACCTGCTGTAGAAAATATCTTAAACCTGCAAAATAATTTTTTTTTAAATGCAGATGATATTATTGTGTTGGGCGAAGTTGAAGTGGATGATTTAATGGAACAAGCCGGCCATACCGGTAAAAGTAAAGGCGAAATAGAGCGTTTGCGCAAACTGGTTGAGTTTATTGATGCCCGTGTGGTTGAAGTAGTGGAAATGATTGTTGCTGCCAATAAGATACCTATTGTTATAGGCGGAGGTCATAACAATTCATACCCTATCATAAAGGCAGTGAATGAAACTTTACG
This sequence comes from uncultured Candidatus Saccharibacteria bacterium, assembly GCA_963763345.1. GTDB lineage: Bacteria > Bacteroidota > Bacteroidia > B-17B0 > Aurantibacillaceae > PALSA-968. The sequence goes on along the minus strand of CAVXOV010000092.1, from coordinate 140,418 downwards.
TAGAGATAAAATAACCTGTACAAAAGGTATAAATGCCATTAATTGCGATGCTCATACCGATTTTAGAGCTTTAGAAAGGCAGGCACAGCGGTAATAGTTTTAGTTATGCTTTTGAAGAAGGTATCTTGAAAAAATACGCTGTGTTGGCTTTGCACGAGCAATACAATGCAGATACTACTTTGCAAAAGTTTAGAGATAATCCTGAGTATCTTTTATATAAAACTTACGAAGATGTTTTTATCCGAGAGAAAGAAACATTTATACAGGCAATTGATGCTTGTATAGATTTCTGTAAAGAATGTTATTGCGGGGTTGAACTTGATTTAGATGCTATAACCAATGTACCCAGTAGTGCGCGCACTTCTTGCGGAATATCTCCTTTGCAGGCAAGGCAATATGTTTATCGTTGTGCACAAAAACTAAAACCTGCCTATTTACATATTGCAGAAGGGGCTCCGGTGCTTGCTCATATAAAAGCTGATTACAAAACAGGTAAGCTAATCTCTTATCTGGTAAGCGATTTTATAAAAGGGTTTATAGAAAAGCAGGTATAGGTTTTATTGTACTAAGAATATAGAGACTCTATATTTATAATTACTTCTTATGTGTAACTTCTATTTTACTCAAAGCAAGTACTATTCTTCGGGTAATTTCAGTAGCTATTTTACTAACATATCCCGAAGTTATCTTAGCAGGCGTATTTATATCCGAAGGAAACTTTACACTGCAGGTACCTGAGTTTATCTCTTTAGCATCAACAGTAAAAACGGTGTATTGCAATGTTATGATACGTTCTATTGAAGCACCCACATCACTTCCTGTAGCCTGACCGGAAAACACATCAAGCTGATTGATAAATAAAAATAAATCTGTTTTATGTTTTGCATAAAGAGTAGGGATAAGTGTTGCGCTGCTTATTTTAGCATTCATAAAACGGGTATCCGTATTTGTTTCAACTAATATTTGCCCGTTCTTAATAGTTGGGTCTTTCTTTCCTTTTTCTTCTATAGGGGCTTTGTAATTGGCTTGGTCGGGCACTTTCTCAAAGCTAAACGTAATGTTTTTATAGATGTTTAAAATATCCTTCTTGTATTTAACAGTATCTTTTAGCAAATCCAATACTTCATACTTTTGTTTTAAAGCTCTCGCCAACTCGGCATTAATACCTTTTCTAAAAGCTTCTTTTATTTCTTTTTGATTGAGTTTTGTTTCTGCATGTATCCTGTGGTCAATCTCGCTCATATAAAGCTTGGGTTCGAAAGGAATAACCATCACCTTATGCTTAACCTGCGCGTAGGAGGTAATAAATAGGATACAAGAAATAAGAATTAAGATTACTTTTTTCACTTCGGAGAACAAAGTAACAACAAATTATATGTTAAAGAAAATCTACTCTTGCTTTACCACGGTTACATTTAGCGGTTAAACCTCTTTGTTCTCTATCTTTAGCTATCTTCATTAATCCCCTGTTTTTTATCATTGGTCGTTTTCGGGGTTGGGTGGATGTTTGTCTTACAAGTCTTTTGCTAAATTTGTCGGCGTTAAACCCAAAATCTATGATGAAGAAAAAAATTACTCTTGCGCTTGTTGTAAGCTTTTTATTTAATGTAGCCGTTAAAGCTGATGAAGGTATGTGGCTGCCTATGTTGCTTGGGCAGCAGGTTTATGATGATATGGTGAAGAAAGGATTAAAACTTAGTGCCTCGCAACTATATGATATTAATAAACCCAGCATTAAGGATGCCATTGTAATTTTTGGTGGCGGTTGCACCGGAGAGTTGGTTAGCAACCAAGGTTTGGTTTTTACCAACCACCATTGTGGTTACGAAGCCATTGCGAAAGCAAGCTCGGTAGAACATAACTATTTGAGAGATGGTTTTTGGAGTAAATCTAAAGCAGAAGAAATTCCAAGTGATAATCTTAATGTTCAATTTCTTGTAAGAATAGAAGATTATACTGATAAGGTAAACGCACTTACCAAAGACCTTACCGAAGCAGATTACCTAAAAAAACTACCCGATATCCTTACCGATTTAGGAAAAAAAGCTACCGAAGGTACTACGTATGAAGGGCGTGTAGCCTCCTTCTTTAAAAACAATCAGTTTCTGCTTTTTGTTTATCAGCGTTATAAAGATGTTCGTTTAGTAGGCGCTCCTTCAGAAAGCGTAGGTAAGTTTGGCGGAGATATTGATAACTGGGAGTGGCCTCGCCATACTTGTGATTTCTCAGTGTTCCGTGTATATATGAGCAAAGATGGAAAACCTGCAGATTATGCAGCAGATAACGTTCCGTATGTGCCAAAATATTTTCTACCTGTATCTATCAAAGGTATTAAAGATGGAGACTTCAGTATGATATACGGTTATCCCGGCGGAACCAACCGTTATGAGACCTCTTTTGGTGTTAAATTAAAAGTAGAAGTAGAAAACCCTTCTTTAGTAAATCTGCGTGATGTGCGTTTAAAACTAATGAAAGAGCAAATGCTTAAAGATGCAGGCACTAAATTGCAATTGGCTTCATCTTATGCACGCATAGCAAACTATTGGAAGTTTTTTGACGGAGAAAGCAAGCAATTAATTAAGTATGATGTTTACGGACAAAAACAAAAAGCCGAAGGCGATTTCCTAAACTGGGCTAAAGGAAAACCCGAATACGAAAACATTTTTCAGGATTATCGCAAAGCTTACGAAACATGGACTCCCTATGCTAAATGGCGTGTATACTTAAACGAAGGTATATTAGGATCTCCACTTATTAAATTCTCTTCAGATATGGGTGCATTGGATAAAGTGCTTTCTAAAAAAGATGCCAAGCCCGAAGAAATTACCAAAGCTATTGAAGCTGCAAAAAAGGCGCATGATACCTTTATGAAGGATGAGAACTTTGCTTCTGACAAAAATATTTTGGCGGCAGTTGTCAATATGTTTTATAACGATATTCAGCAAGACCAAATGCCAAAAGCATTTTATAATTGGCTTAAAAGCAAATATGGTAATTTAAACAACGTACATACTTTCGAGGCATACTCGGCTGATGTATTTGCTACTACTTTAATGCTTGATGCAGTTAAATGGAACAGCTTTATAGCTAAACCCGATACTGCGACCCTGCATAAAGACTTAGCTTTTTTTACGGCTAATTCTTTTCAGTCATATTACGCAGCTAATTTTGCAAAAGCCTTTACCGATTTTCAAACACAAACGACCTGGTTGGGCAAAGCCTATTTAAAAGGCATATTGGCAACCGGCGATCCAAAGAAAATGTACCCTGATGCTAACTTTACCATGCGTGTTAGTTATGGCTCCGTAAAACCTTACAATCCTCGTGATGGACTTAATTTGGCAAGCGTTTGTACTATGAAGGGTGTATTAGAAAAATACAAACCGGGCGATATAGATTTTGACTTACCTAAAAACTTTGTAGATGTTGCTCGCAAAAAAGATTTCGGACCTTACTTAGATAAAACTCATAATGATTTGGTTGTATCTTTCATCACCACTAATGATATTACAGGTGGCAACTCGGGCTCGCCTGTTATTAATGGTAAAGGAGAGTTAATAGGTTTGGCTTTTGATGGCAACTACGAAGCCCTTAGTCATAAAATAGCTTTTGATAAAGACCTTAACCGTACTATATGTGTAGATGTGCGTTATGTGCTTTTCGTTATTGATAAAGTTGGTGGAGCTACCAATATTATTAAAGAATTAAATATTCCGCAATAACACATAAGCCTTATGAATGATGAATTGCTTATTCATCATTCATAACATATCATTTTAGAACATTGTTAGGGGTACTACCCAATTTTTATCCCGATAACCATTACATCATCTACCTGTTCTAAATTACCGCGCCAATGTTCAAACTCATTTTCAAGGGCTTCTTGTTGAGCATCCATTGGTCGGTTATTATTCTTAACCAATAGTTGCTGTAACTGACGGTATTTATATTTCTTACCCTTATCACCACCAAATTGGTCGGCATAACCATCGCTAAACATATAAATTACGTCGTCTTTCTCTATCTTAAATGTATGGTTGGTGTATAAAGTATTTGCATCGTTATTGCCGATGTATATATTATCGGCATCATACTCAATTAATTTATTATCTCGTACTAAATAGACAGAGTTAAAAGCTCCGGCATACTCAACAGTATGGCTAGTAAAATCTATTTTACAAATAGATAAATCCATTCCGTCTCTAATTTCAATATCGTTTACCGTATTACGTAACGATTGTTCTACCAATTTATCTAGTCTGTTTAAAATAGCAGCGGGTAATTTGTTATCATCCGCATTAAAAGATGTATTTAATAAATTGCTTGCCTCAATACTTAAAAATGCCCCGGGAACACCATGTCCGGTACAGTCTATAGCAGCTATGTATATATCATTGCCATGTTGTTTAAACCAGTAAAAATCTCCGCTTACAATATCTTTTGGTTTAAATAAAATAAAGTAGTTGCGCAAGTATTTCTTCAGTATTTCTGCTTTAGGTAGCATGGCATCCTGTATATATTTGGCATAACGGATAGAGTCTGTAATGTTTTTATTCTTTTCGGCAAGCTCTGCATTCTTTACAGCTAATTGTTCGGTGCGTTCTTTTACTTTGTTTTCCAATAATGCATTGGCAAGTTTTAAATTACGGGTTCTAATTCTATCTAATACAAATACAGCAAAAACCAATACAAGAGCCATTAGCAAATAGAACAAAGCTGTTTGCCAAAAGGGTGGTTTTACTTTAAATGTGTATGAACTTGCTTCGCTGCATACATCATTATTGTTGTAGGTTCTTACTTTAAATGTATAATCACCGGCAGGTAAGTTAGTGTAAACAGCTTCCTGCAAAGCTTTGGCAGGTATCCAACCATGATCAAACCCTTCAAGCGTATATTCATATCTTATTTTATCGGGAGATGTTAAGCTAACGCCTATAAACTTAAACGTAATGTTATTTTGCTTGTAAGTAAAAATATTATCAGCAGGAAAAGGAGCATCCTGCAATTGAATTTTAATACCTGTAATTTTTGTAAGTGGGGCTAAGATATTTGCTGTTTCTTCTTTCGGATTAAAACGAACAGCTCCCATAATACTTCCAAACCAAAGATTTCCTTTTTTATCTGTGCAGGCAGCATTGGGGTTACATTCTACACCATTAAAACCTTCGTTCTTTCCATAGTGATAAAACTTATTTTGCTTCAAATCAAACTTCTCTATGCCTCTATTATCACCAATCCATACATTATTATCATTGTCTATCGTAATAGAAAAAGGTGATTCTGTTTTTAAACCTTGTTCTTTAGTATAGTTCGTAAATTTCTTTCCATCATACTTAAACAAACCACCACCATAACAACCAAACCATAAATTATTGGTTTTATCTTCATTAATACAAAGAATAAATTTTTGTTTTAAGCCATCGTCTTCGGTAAATTTCTTAAAGGTTGCTCCATCATATACACTAAGGTTTCCTCCCAAAGCTCCAATCCAAAGCAAACCCTTGCTATCTTTATATATACGGTAAATATGATTTCCACCCAATCCATCAGCTTCCGTAAAGTTTCTGAGTTCGTTTGTATTGGGATTAAAACGTGTAGCGCCCGCCTTGGTACCAAACCATAAGTTTCCTGTTTTATCTTCGGCAATAGTATACACCATTTCATTTGCCAAACCATCTTTTACCCCGTAATTTTTAAATTTATCTGCACCTTTAGGCAACATACATACCCCACTAAAGGCTGTACCAAACCACATATTGCCTTTACTATCCTGAAAAGAAGAAAGTATTACATTAGATGTAAGTCCTTGTTTTTCGTTGTATTGTGTTAGCTGGTGGTTCTCTATTTTCCCATCTCTCTCATAACTGAATGTCATTTTAGATAGGCCATTATTAGTACCCATCCAGATATTATTTTCGTTATCGGCAAACACACTCCACACAATATTATTGGGTAGGTTATCGGCTTCATCAAAGGTTTGCATAAAGTCTCCGCGATACTGATTGAGCCCTAAATCAGTTCCTATCCAAATACTGTTTTCTCTGTCTTGAAAAATAGCGTTTACATTAAAATAATTTAATCCTTGTCTCGTACTATATGTTTTGAAAAAGCCATTTCTAATAGCCTGTTCAGTAAACAAATTCTTTTGTGTATTAAAAATGGAAACGCCTCCCCCAATGGTTCCTATCCAAATAGTTTTTTTATTGTCTTCGTAAATAGTTTTAGTAAAAGTTGATTTTAATCCGGCTGACTCACCAAAAACAACTTGATTCTTTATAATATATGAACTCCAATCTTTTACATTACCTGATACTGCTACCATGGCAACCCCTGCGTCGGCAGAGCCTATTACCAAAACATTAGAAGAAGTATATTTTATAGCTGTGATATTTTTACTGAACAAGCCATTTGTTTTTGTGATGCGGGTGTAAGAAACAGGATTCGTAACCGAATTGTTTAAGTTAACAACCGTAATTCCCGAATCGGTTGCCATCCACATATTTTTGTTAGTATCAGAACAAATATCATAAACCGTATTACTGGAAAGCCCATCCTTATTTGAAAGGGCAAACATTTTTTTACTCTCTGCATCAAAAATAAATACACCCGCACCTTCTGTAGCAATCCATAATTTACCGGTAAAATCCTGTATGATGGCACGTATAGTTTTAAGTTTGGTGTATTCTTCCAGATTTAGGTTTTCTAATTGCTGTGTACTAATATTAAACCGGGTAACTCCCCCTGCCCAATGCCCGAACCAAATATTGCCATCCTTATCTTTAAACGAACAGGTAATCCAGTCTTCAGCAAGATTAGTAGCTTTGGTATACGATGTCCATTGTGTACCATTGTATTTAGAAAGTCCTGCAATAGTTCCCACAAAAAGATTTCCGTCATTATCCTGTGTAATGCTTTGTATTTGGTTTTGCACCAAGCCTTGGTCCATACCATAATTAATAAAACTGGTGGTTTGCGCATTTACTAAAATGCTAAGGAGAACCATCCATAGTAAAACTATTTTTCTACTCATGCTAGTGTATATTATATTGAGATAATTCAGTTAAATAAATTTGTTCATCAATTTCTTTATCATTTTTATAATAGTAGTTAAGCCCCCAACTAAAACTATCTCTTCGGTAAATAGTTTTAGTATCTCCGTTAGAGATGTTATAGGTGTAAGTAGTTTTAAAAGTCCCCTTTTCTACATCAGAGCTTATGCCTACAATTCCGGCAGGCTTATAGCTTTTTACTTCAGGGAATTTTTTAATTAAAGAATATCTAATATCTCTTTCGTTAAAGGCAGTTTGTCTGATAAGCGTAAGCATTTCCTTATTTTTAATGCCGCTATTTAATACTGCTTGCTTATTTCGCACCTTAGAGTCGAACATAACCTGTTCGCTTTTGGCTTTTACTTCTGCTTCTTTTTTTAATGTTTCTATCACTTCAGCAGTTTGTGCTTTACCTTTATCTTTTTTAAACTGAGATTCTTTCTCTGTTCGCTCGTTTGTGGCTACTATTTTAAGTAAGTCGCTTTCGTATGTAGCTCGTATAGCTTTGTTTTGTTTTTCTTTTATGCTCCGTTTTTCTTTATCAATGGTCAGCTGCACTTCTTCTGATGCCATCGTTTGTTTTGATTCCGTTTCTTGTGTAGCAACAAGGTTCTTCGATTCATTATTTTTCTTATCAGCACGGGCTTTTTCATCAGCCAGTTTTTTTATTCTATCGGCTTCTTCTTGCGCATGTCTTTGTGCATCGGCCAACTGTTGCTGTCTTTCTTTTTCTTCATCAATATGTTTCTTTTCTTCCGCATCATGTTTTAGTTTAAACTCCAGTTCTTTCTTTTCTCTTTCGGCAGTAAGCTGCATATCCCGCTTCCTTATCTCTTCGGGGTCTACATATAATTTTTCTAAAAAGTCCTGCCCATAAGCTTCATCATCTCTAAACATTTTTTTGCCGTCATAATTTATTTTAGAGAAAGGGTTTTTAAAATTACCGTAATTAATACTTGGATTGTTGTATTCAAAAAAAGGCACTTCGCTTTCATAAATAGGAAAGATACTTTTATCCGCAGGGCATTTAGAAGCATATATCACTAAATACATATCGGCATGACCCGGATAAGTGAAGGTTACTTTATAATCAACGCCAAAATCTAAAAAAAACTGATACTTACCATTTTTGCCTGTGTTTAATTCGGTGACTTTTATGCTGCCTTTGTATATCGATACATTGGCCCCTTTAAGCGGTTGGTGGTTTTTAATACAACGCCCATCAAACTCCAAATACCCTTTCTCTTGCGAGAATACATTCAGACCCAAGAAAAGAATACATAAAAAAAAGACTAATTTCTGCATATTAAAAAACCGACTGAAATTAAGTAATAAAAGCGAGTAGCGCAAAAGCAACATTAAACGCTTTTAAACGCCTCTAGAAACTCATCTTTCTTACGACGGGCAACTTCTATTTTAGTTCCATCCTTCATAAAGGCAAAGCCTTCTTTTTCATAACGTGCCACATGCTTGGTATTAACCAAATGATGACGGTGAATGCGTATAAATTCTTTTTCGGACAACAACTCTTCGTAATGCTTTAACCCGTAGCTTACCATAAATTTTTTACCATTGGTCATATAAAACATGGTATAACTTCCCTCTGCCTCGCAACGTATAATATCTTTGGTATATACCATTTCATATGCCGTTCCGGTGGGTAACGTTATTTTTTGGTAGCTATTGCTGCTTTCTCTTAAATTATCTAATAACTGTGTTAAGTTTTCTACGGTATTTACATTGGTTTTTTTCTGAGCAAATTTATTTACCGCTTCTTTTAATTCTGCTTTATCAATAGGTTTTAAAAGATAATCCAATGCAGCATATTTGATGGCTTTAATGGCATGTTTATCCGTAGCGGTAGTAAAAATAATATCAAAGCTGATGGGCGATAATTTCGCTAACAAATCAAAACCGGTACCATCGGGCAGGGTAATGTCCAAAAATACCAATTCGGGTTTATGCGTTTGTATAGATTCTATGGCATCTTTAACGTTTGCCACCTTATCCACTACTTCAACATCTTGGCAATACCTTTCTATTAAAGTGTTTAGCATTTGCCGGCTTTTGGCTTCGTCTTCAACAAGTATAGCTCTAATCATGGGATGAGAATTTACAGGCTCAAAGTACAAAATAATAACACAATGTTTATTTGAACTAATAAAAAATAAAAACTATTTTCGCAGTCCCAATTTTTAATGCCCGGATGGCGGAATTGGTAGACGCGCTGGTCTCAAACACCAGTATCTTCACGGATATGTCGGTTCGACCCCGACTTCGGGTACAAGAAAAAGCTTCATAGATAATGTGAAGCTTTTTGTTTTCTTATGTTTATCACGCACAGAATGACTACCCGCAATGCAGACATGTGTGCATAACATCTTACCTAAGTTATTAACCGAAACCCATAAATAGTTCATAACATAATGAAACTTTGGCTCGTTTTTTGCGTTGAAGCAAGGTGGAAGTCTAAACCATTAAACACAAAAAAGATGAACCCTTCAAACATGCCCGCACAACCCGCCTTAAAAATGCCTATCCGTTGGGGCGATAGGCTATTACGTGTACAAAGCATACAAACTAAAATAAGCAGCAGTATCTATATACCCGCAGGATGGACAATCTTCGGGTTAACCCAAACTCAATTGGATGCCGATATTGCAGCTTTTGTAGCTGCCGAGAATGCCGTAAAAGCAAAAACAACCGGAGCAGTAGGTTTGCGCAATGCCGCTTTTGCCAAAGTGCATGATGATTTAAGATACATTATGTGTATGGTGAAGGGCATAGCCTTTGCTAACGAAAATATAGCCACCACCATTATAGAAAGCTGCGGCTATTTTGTAAAACCCAAGCATGGCCGCCCGTTCAGGCAAAATGCAGCCTTTAACACCGTAATACCAGGCAAAGTTATACTAACAGGCGATGGTGGCGGGCCGCACGAATGGGAAAAAAGTTTGGATATGATTACTATTACTCATCTGCCACCTACTACCATTTCTAAAGCCATCATAACCGATGTAGTGCCCGGCACGGTGTACTATTTTAGAACCAAAAAGTTTGATACTAAACGTAAAACCTATAATTGGTCTCCGTGGATTATTCTTGCCGTTGGCTTTGGTGGCAGAACTCTTGGCGGAGGCGGCACCGCAAGCTCGGCAGGTAGTATAGCTGCTTAACAAAAAATCAGTAACTTTTATGTACACACTTATATTATTTTAAGGGCGAAGCTTGCTCTTTTAGAAGCTATTTTTGTTTTTTAGCAAGCAACAAACACGTTTTCCTGTTTTTAAAGAGTGTTTTTAATAGAAACAAAGCTGTTTTTGAAAGACATAAAGCTGTTTTTCAAACAAACCATTGCGTTTTTTCAAGTAACCAAAGTGTTTACCTGACTAACGGATATTTTTTCGCAAGTTGCTATAGTGTTTTGTTGATTAACGAATGTTTTTTCGAAACTCACTAAAGTGTTTATCCAATTAACGAACATCTTTTTGCAAATCACTAAATCGTTTCTCCAATTAACGAACATTTCTTTCAAAGTTGAAAGGGTGTTTACCGAATTAACGAACATCTTTCTTTAAATCACTAAACTGCTTCTCCAATTAACGAATGTTTTTCTGCAAATCAGTAAAGTGTTTACCAAATTAACGAACACTTTTCTTCAAATTACTAAGGTGTTTATCCAATTAACGGATGTTTCTTTCAAAAATGGAAGGGTTTGTAATGAAAACACTAAGCCGCCTCTTTGTTAACCTAAGCTTAATGTTGGAATTTACATTTAAAGTGTTATTTTTGGAGACAAATACAACACAATGAGAAAAATATACTTCTTAGGTTTCTATTGTTTTACATTTTTTGCTTTAAAGGCACAGATGAATTTGTGCTTAAGCCCAACTCTTAATGATTTTTCTTATGGTATCGGTACTTCAAATAATACCGCAGCAAATATAGCGGTCGGAGATTTAAATGGAGATGGTAAATTAGACATAGCAACAGCAAATGAGGTACCAAATACTGTGTCTATTTTAATTAATACAGGTAATGGCACATACGCATCAGCTATTAATTATGGGGCGGGTAGTTACCCTAATACAATTGCCTTAGGAGATGTTAATGGAGATAGTTTTTTGGATATTGCAACAAGTAATGCTACCTCTGATAGTATATCAATATTAATTAATAATGGAAATGGGACTTTTACCACTTCAGTTAGTTATTGTGCGGGTACAGGTACAGTTTCAAATGCTGTCATGGTTATAATGGGTGATTTTAATGGGGATACTAAACTGGATTTAGCAGTTGCCTTACAAAGCATATTAAAATTTTCTATATTAATTAATAATGGCAACGGTACTTTTGCACCACCTATTTTTTATAGTATAGGTTCTTTTGGTACTTCCTCTATTGCAGCATCTGATTTAAACATGGATGGTTTTTTAGACCTTGTTACTACCGAGGTTGATTCAATTAATGTGCTACTCAATTTTGGAAATGGAACTTTTTTACCATATAAAAGCTATGTAATAGGTGCAACATCAACATCCCAGATAGCCGTGGGAGATATTAACGGAGATGGTAAGCCCGATTTGGCTGTTAGCAGTATTTGGGCAACAACTTATGATTTGAATGTTTTTATAAATCAAGGTAGTGGCACTTTTGCTCCTGTAGTTCAATATCAAACTACGGGTGTAAACGGACAAACAGTAATAGCCGACTTTAATAATGATGGAATGAACGATGTAGCTACTACTAATGTTTTTGGGACAGCAGGTTATCCAACCTATTATCGAGTAATGGTTTTTCGCAATAAAGGAAGTGGTGTGCTTGATAATTATAATCCATCATCTTATGCCGTAAATTATACCCCCTTTGCACTCGCTACAGGCGATTTAAATAATGACGGGAAAACAGATATGGCTGTTGCAAGTAATTTTAATTCAAATAAAGTTACCACTTTACTTAATAATGGGTGTGGCTTTAATTCTGATTATACAACAAATGGTGGTGCGGTATATGTAAGCGAAATAGGTGATTTGAATAATGATGGGAAATTAGATGTGACTGTTGCTAATCATTTTGGGGCATCTGTTTATTTAAATACGGGTAATGGTTTATTTTCTCCGGTAGTAAATTACACAGTTCCAATGTCTGCTGGTAGCTTTGGAGTTCAAGATGTAGCATTAAATGATATAAACGGAGATGGTTACTTAGATATTGCGGTTTCCAATTATAGCGCATCTCAATTGTCATTACTTATAAATAATGGCAATGGAACTTTTTCTACTCCTGTAAATTATACTGTTAGTGGATACGCTCAAAATGTAGTTTTAAAAGATTTAAATGGGGATGACAAAACAGATATTGTTGTTGGTGAAAGGGGTGCTTCAGGCCAATTTGATGTTTTCATTAATGCTGGCGGTGGGGTATTTGCAGCCCCTACAACATATACTTGTAATTATTATGTTGCGGATGTTTCTGTTGGAGACCTAAATGGAGATAATAAGCCTGATTTAGCCATACCAAACAGTAATAGCCTTACAGTTGCTATTTATATAAATAGTGGTACAGGAACCTTTTTAACTCCTGTAAACTATCCCATAGCTTCTTCCACTAGTAGTGCATTTCAAGCAAGTTCTATAGCTATTGGAGATTTAAACGGAGATAATAAACCTGATTTGGCTATGCCATGTGATAATTCTGATAGTGTTGCTGTTTTATATAATAACGGTAATGGCACTTTTGCCTTACCTGTAAGTTTTAATATGAGTGATACATCAATTATACCTACTGGAGGTATTGTGAAAATTGCAGATATAAATGGAGATGGCAGTAATGATTTAGTAATTGGTTCATACCCTCTGGTATTTCTTTTTAACAATGGCAGTGGAGTTTTTTCAAATCCAGTATTTGGTCCTTCAGAAACAGATGCATGGGGTCTTTCTATTGGGGATTTAAATGGAGATGGTTCAAAAGATTTTATTGTATCAAATGGTCACAATAATAATATCCAAATATTATTTAACCGTTCTGCAGTTATTAGCCCTTCAAATAGCCCTCTAAATTATACCTCATTTTGTGGAACTAGCGGAGTATTATATACTTCGTCAGGTGGAAATTCATATAATTGGAATCCAGGCGGTAGTACCACAGATAGTTTGGCAGTAACAACCTCAGGCATCTATAGTGTTACTGTAACTTCAGAAAATGGTTCTTGTATCAGCACTAATACGGCTCAAGTTGTGTTTACGAATTGTACAAGTATACAGCAATTTATAAATAATAATGAGCAGATAAACATTTACCCAAACCCCAACAACGGTAGCTTTTTTATAGAACCAAGCAGCACAACAAAACAAGTTATGCAGGTGTATGATGTAAACGGTAAGCCTGTATTAAGCCAAACTATAAACGGCAAAACAACTATAGATGCAAGTGCTTTAAACGAAGGTGTTTATAATATAAGCCTGCAAAGCAATGATGGTGTTATAAATAAGCGCTTGGTTATAGTGCGTTAGGACTTAGTGCCTTATTAACCTAAGTTTACTATTGGCATTTAAGTTAATTGTGCTATTTTTGGAGACAAATCTTGCCAAATGAAGAAACTATTTACCCTTCTAGCCTTAGCATTTTGTTTAAACATAAACGCGCAAACATCTTATACGCTTTCCATCATCCCACCCGATTCATCAGACCATAGCTTTATCTATTGCAGTGGTACTCCTTATAATTTTACAGGAGCTATTGTTCCTACGGGAACTATAATTTCTTACGGTTGGGCAAGTAACCCGGGTACAAATGTGAGTTTCAGTCCAAGTTTGGCAAATGCAGATACAGAAGCTATTACGTTTCCTAGTGGTGGCACTTATACACTTACTTTATTTGCTAAAACCAGTTTCGGTATAGATACAGTAAATTATGTAGTTACTGTGGTGCAATCTCCTAATATAACTGTTACTCCTACACATCCTGTTTTTTGTGCCGGAAGCAGCACTGGTATTAATTTATATGCAAGTGGTTTAACTACCTACACCTGGACCGGTGGAGTAACACTTTTGGATGCTAATGGAGATAGTGTTAATGTTAACCCTACAACACCAACTCCACCACATGTTTATAATTATACAGTTACCGGCAATACTGTAAATGGTTGTCCGCCTCCGCTAACGGTTGCTTCCGTAACAGTCATACCTATACCTACGCCCTATTTTAGGGCCAGTCCGGATAGTTTATGTGCAGGCGATAATACTTTTTTAGCTGTAGATAGTATGCCCATAACAACTACCTATACATGGTCTGCTGCTGCCAATGCTGGGCTTGGTTCCAACTCCGGTTCATTTGTACTGGCTTCTCCAATTTATGCAGGAGGTACACCTGCCATACATGACACAACCTTTACCTATCAGGTACTGATTAATGTGCCCGGCTGCCCGGCTTATTCATCGCCAAATTCGCCACACACATTTAGTATTGCCGTTTTACCTTTGCCAGTTGTAAGCATTACGGCCTCAAGCTATTCTATTTGCAATGGAGGAAGTGGAATAAATTTGCATGCACATGGCGCACATATATATAACTGGACAAATGGAGCTTCTGCTTCACCACTTGTTTATTTAGATACGAATGGAGACAGCGTTTGGGTAAATCCTTCTGCCACAACCCCACCTCAGTCTTTTATCTATTCGGTTATAGGTACAGGCACAAATACCTGTGCATCTCCTCCTGTAACCATAACCATAACAACCTATACCTGCCTGCCACCTTACCAAAAAATGCTGGCAGATTCTGTTACGGAGTTTGATATTGTGAGTACTTGTTATGCTGCCAGACTCAGTAATCCAAATCAAACTTTAAGTACTTGTATTAATTTATATGGGTTTGGTGGTGGTTCTCCCAACCTTTGGTATGCTAAAGGAGATAGCCTGCATGCCGGAAAAATATATAAGAAGATAATTTATAACAATGTTTTTCAGGGCTTGATGCGTGAGGATACCGTAGCAAGAAAAGTATATTTTATTCAATATTGTAATACATACGAAGAGTTGTTATATAACTTCTCTTTAAACCAAGGCGATACGATTACTTATCACTTTCCTTACTCTTCAACGCTAATGACAAGTGGAGTGTTTACAGTAGATTCTATAAGAATGAGGCATGATTATAAAACGTATTATCGCAATCATTTTTATTTAAAAAACCATAGTGCATCGGGCAATGACATTTTAGAAATGATTGAAGGAGTTGGTAGTGTAACTCACCCTCTTTTTTTATATTATCCGTTTCAAGAGAATGCATTTAATACAACATTTACTACTTGTTCAGCAGCAAATTTCAATATGGCTTTAAGTTGCAAATGGAATAATGGAAGTAAAACATATTATGACAGTTGTTTATATCATGAAGCGCAATTTTATGGAGGTACTTTAGGACCAGATTCTTGCACTTATTGTTGGGGAATTACAGGCGGTATTGAGCAGTATTCAAATACAGAGCGTGTTACTATTGCACCCAACCCCAATAATGGTAGTTTTATTATAGAGCCAAATAGCACAACAAAACAAACCCTGCAGGTTTATGATGTAAATGGTACGTTTGTGTTAAGTCAAACCTTAAACGGCAAAACAAATATAGATGCAACCTCTTTAAACGAGGGTATTTATAATATAAGCCTTATAAGTAATGAGGGTATTGTAAATAAGAGGTTGGTTATAGTAAGGTAAACCACCGGAACGCCTATAAAGCAGTTAATAGTTATTAAAAATAACTGTTAGATTTGCTCCATCATAATTATGAAAAAATTTACTTTCGTACTTCTTCTCTCTCAAATTTTAGCTTTCACACCGCAGGTATCTTTTGCTCAAAACAACCCTTCGACTCCGCTCAGGGGGACAAAAACAGACTCCCTGCTAACCCTTCTAAAAACAGATAAAGAAGATACCAATAAGGTAAAGCACCTTTATACAATATGTAATCTATACTATTCAACCGGCGAATATGATAAAGGGTTAAGCTATGGCAAACAAGCCTTAACATTGGCTCAAAGTCTTGCCTTTAGAACAGGCGAGGCAGATGCGTTTAATAATCTAGGGCTTATATATGATAAGCAAGGCAACTTTCCGGAAGCTTTAAGAAGTCATGCTGCTGCTCTTAAAATAAGCGAGGCAATTAATGACAAAGAAGGCATTGCCGATGCGCATAATTACATAGGCGCTATTTATGATGATAAAGGCAATTACCCCGAAGCGCTTAAAAACCACTTTGCTTCTTTAAAAATTTATACCGACTTGTTGCAAGCACACCCCGAGTTGGTTGAGACTAAAAGAGGCATGGCAAATTCGTACAGCGATATTGGTAATATTTATTACAATCAGGCTAATTATACGGAAGCGGTAGATAATTATTTCTCGGCACTAAAAATATTTGAAGAAATAAAAGATAAAGAAGGCATTGCAGAAACACAAAGCAACATCGGGAACATTTATGATAAGCAAGGCAATTATGAAGAAGCGTTAAAGAAGCACTTAACAGCCTTAGCTATTGAAAAAGAAATTGGCGATAAACTGGATATTGCCACTACCACCCGCGATATTGGAGATGTGTATACTAACAAAACTGATTACACAGAAGCCTTGAAAATGTATTTTGAAGCGCTTAAGATTTATGAAGAAATTGGCGAAGAAGAAGGCATTGCCATTTGCAATATGAAGGTAGGCAAACTTTATATCTCAGTAAATAAAACCCAAGATGCACAAAGCTATTTAAACAAGGCACTGGTACTAAGCAAAAGCGTTGGACTAAAAGAATATTGCCGCGATTCGTATGCAGGACTTGCCATTGTAGATAGCATATTGGGTAATTACAAAGCCGCTTTGGCCGAGCATAAACTTTTTATTTTATATCGCGATAGTCTGAGCAATGAAGAAACAGAAAGGCTGACACTGCAAAGCGCCATGCAGTTTGAATACGATAAAAAAGAAGCCATTAGCAAAGCCGAGCAGGAAAAAAAGGATGCTATGGTTGCAGCCGAAGAACATAAACAAAAAGTTATTATTTGGTCGGTTGCTGTAGGTTTACTTTTGGTACTTGTATTTGCCGGATTTATTTTACGCTCGCTACAAGTAACCCGCAAGCAAAAGTATATTATAGAGCAGCAGAAAGATGAGGTAGAAAAGCAAAAACATATTGTAGAAGAACATCAAAAAGAAATAATTGACAGTATAAATTACGCCGAACGCATACAACGAAGTTTTATTGCCACGAAAGAGATGCTGGATAAAAATCTGCATGATTATTTTGTGTTCTTTAAACCGAAAGATATTGTAAGCGGCGATTTTTACTGGGCAAGTATCTTAAACAACGGCAATTTTGCTTTGGTTACTGCCGATAGCACCGGACATGGAGTGCCGGGTGCTATTATGAGTTTATTGAATGTAACCAGTTTGGAAAAAGCAGTTGAAACACATATACTACCATCTGACATTTTAAACACTACACGCGAAATTATTATTGAACGCCTGAAGAAAGATGGTAGCGCCGAGGGTGGTAAAGACGGGATGGATGCCATTTTAAGCGTATATGATTTTAAAAATAATAAATTAATTATTGCCGCAGCCAATAACCCTGTTTGGATAGTGAGAGGAACGGAAACAATTGAAATAAAACCCGATAAAATGCCTGTGGGCAAACATGATAAACAAGCCGTTTCTTTTACCCAACAAGAAATGGAATTAAAAAAAGGAGATGTGGTTTACACCTTAACAGATGGTTTCCCCGACCAGTTTGGTGGAGTAAATGGTAAAAAATTTATGAGCAAAAACCTGAGGGAATTATTAGCTAAAAATGCTCACTTGCCGATGCAGGAACAAAAAGAATTGTTGGAAACAACCTTTAAAAACTGGAAAGGAAATTTAGAGCAGGTAGATGATGTAACGTTGATTGGAGTGAGGGTATAGGTCAATTCATCAGTAATTGCAATGTAACACTCAATTAATCTAGAAAGAGAATCCCTTTTCTATCACATCGGCTAAGCGGTTGCTATAAATACCTCGTTATCTTACCAGCTAGAACACCAAAAACAAGATAAGTTTTTTGTTTTATATTTGTTTCTTAAATGAAAAAATTACTACTATTTCTTCTCATTATTGCTTGTACAACGCAGTCATCTTATACTCAAAACACTAAAACAGACTCCCTCCTTACCCTCCTAAAAACTGATAAAGAAGATACTAATAAGGTAAACCACCTATATCAACTTAGCGAAGAATCTACAGATAATAAAGATGTGATGAGGTACGCGCAGCAATCACTCTTGCTTGCCGAAAAGCTTAAGTATAAAAAAGGCATGGCAAATGCAGCCAACAACATAGGTTTTGTTTTTAATGCGGAAGGACAAACAAAAGAAGCCTTAGATTATCTTCACCGTGCTTTAAAGATACAAGAAGAAATAAATGATAAACAAGGCATTGCCATTTCGCTTAACAACATAGGGGGTATCTATAATTCTCAAGGACAAATAAAAGAGGCGCTTGATTATTATCACCGCTCTTTAAAAATTCGCGAAGAAATAAACGATAAGCTTGGCATTGCAAACTCGTTGAATAATATAGCGGTGATATACGGAATTCAAGAGCAAAAAAAAGAGTCGTTTGATTATTTTCAGCGCGCTTTAAAGCTCTACGAAGAAATAAATGATAAGCAGGGAATTGCCTACGCGCTGAACAACATAGCAGCGATATTCCAAAATCAAAGACAAAGCAAGGAGGCGCTTGATTATTATTACCGCGCTTTAAAGCTCCAAGAAGAAATAAATGATAAGCTTGGCATTGCCAGCTCGCTGAATGGCATAGGTATGGTTTTTTATAATCAAGGGCAGCTCAAAGAGGCACTTGATTATAATCACCGCTCTTTAAAGCTTCGCGAAGAAATAAACGATAAGCTTGGTATTCCCAGTTCGCTGCACAATATAGGCGATATCTATTTTAAACAAAAAAGATACGCCCTCGCAATAGCTTATGCCGATAGTGCTTTGCAAGTAGCTCAAGCTATGGGCTATCCTGAAGACATGCGCAATGCGGCAGAACTGCTTTACAGGGTTTATAAAGATCAAAAGCAATGGCAACCCGCTTTGCATATGAACGAGTTATATATTGCCATGCGCGATAGCGTGGCCAATGCCGAAACAAAAAAGGCAAGCATACGCAAACAAATGGGGTATGAGTATGAGAAAAAAGAAGCGCTTGCCAAAGCCGAGCAGGATAAACTGGATGCCATTGCCGCTGAAGAAAAACAAAAGCAGCGCATTGCTCTTATACTTGTAGCTATTGTTTTGCTTTTGGTAGCGGTGTTTGCTGTATTTATGTACCGCAGGTTTAAAATAACTCAAAAGCAAAAACATATTATAGAGCTTCAAAAAGATGAAGTAACCCGCCAAAAAACTATTGTAGAAGAGCAAAAACAGGTTGTTGAGGAGCAAAAACATTTGGTAGAAGAACACCATAAAGAAATAACCGATAGTATAAATTACGCAGAGCGCATACAACGCAGCTTTATTGCAACCAAAGAAATACTAAACGAAAACCTGAACGATTACTTTGTTCTTTTTAAACCCAAAGATATTGTTAGTGGAGATTTTTATTGGGCAAGTAAATTAAACAACGGTAACTTTGCTTTGGTTACTGCCGATAGTACAGGGCATGGTGTGCCGGGTGCTATTATGAGTTTATTGAATGTTACCAGTTTAGAAAAAGCCATTGAAACCCATACCCAACCGGCTGATATATTAAACGCTACCCGCAAAATAATTATAGAGCGTTTAAAGAAAGATGGAAGTGCAGAAGGTGGAAAAGATGGTATGGATGCCAGCTTAACCGTTTATGATTTTAAAACCAACAAACTATTTATAGCAGCAGCTAACAACCCTGTTTGGATTGTGAGAGGAAGTGAAACGATAGAAATAAAACCCGATAAAATGCCTGTGGGCAAGCATGATAAACAAGCTATATCTTTTACACAACAAGAAATGGAATTACAAACAGGTGATGTTGTTTATACCCTAACAGATGGTTTCCCTGATCAGTTTGGTGGAGAGAAAGGCAAGAAGTTTATGAGCAAAAACCTGAGAGAATTAGTAGCAGCTAACGCTCACTTACCTATGCGGGAACAAAAGGTTTTATTAGAAACTGCCTTTAAAAACTGGGTGGGCACTTTAGAGCAGGTAGATGATGTAACGTTGATTGGAGTGAGGGTTTAGATTACTTACAATATAACACCCTAACTAACTTACAAAGAAAACCACTTCTCAATCACATCAGCAAGGCGGTTGCTGTAACCGCCTTCATTATCGTACCAGCCAATTACTTTTACCATGTTTCCTACTACAGCAGTAAACTCGGCATCTAAAATGCAGGAGTGCGGGTTGCCCACAATATCACTTGATACGATGGGGTCTTCGGTATATTCTAAAATGCCTTTAAGCTCTGCTTGGGCAGCGCGTTTAAACTCGGCATTAATTTCTTTGGCTTCGGCATGACGTTCTAAAATGCAGGTAATATCGGTTAAAGAGCCATCGGGCACAGGCACCCGTATGCCGCATCCCCCAACCTTACCCTCCAACTGAGGAAATATTTTAGTGGTTGCTTTGGCTGCTCCGGTAGATGTGGGCACAATATTTAATGCCGCAGCACGGGCACGACGCAAATCTTTATGAGGGGCATCATGCAGACGTTGGTCGCCGGTATAAGAATGCACGGTAGAGATGTACACATCTTCTATACCCCATTTAAGCAATACTTTAATCATTGGCGCTGCGCAGTTGGTAGTACACGATGCGTTTGAAATGATAGTATCGTTCTTAGAAAGTGTGTTATCATTAACACCCAACACAATGGTTTTAATATCCGCATCGGTTGGCGGGGCAGAGATAAGAACCTTTTTAGCTCCGGCAGCAATATGCTTTTGTGCCGATTCTTTATTGAGGTAATGCCCGGTACTTTCAACTACTACATCCACATCCAGTTCCTTCCAAGGTAGTTTGGCAGGGTCGGCACTGGCAGCCACACGTATTTTTTGGTTATTAATAATCAGGTTGTCTCCATCAATGGCAACGGTGCCGTCAAACTTGCCATGCACCGAATCGTATTTTAATAAGTGTGCAAGGGTTTTGGTATCGGTTAAATCGTTGATGGCTACAATTTGTATGTTGGGGCGGTTAATGGCAGCACGAAGAAAAACTCTTCCTATTCTGCCGAAACCATTGATGGCTACTTTGATTTTTTGCATGGTATTTTATTTGGTACAAAGTTACATGTAAAAGTATTACAGTAACAAAGTCTGTGCTATCCTAATTTAATTTGGGCGTTCCGGTGGTTTACCACCGTCGGGCTTTGCACTTCAATCTTTTGCGGTTACGCAAAAGGATTTGCGTTGCAATCCCTAACGCAGAGCAACATCATATGTCAGTTTAATTTCAAACTCTTTTCTATTTAGCTTTCCGATAAGTTTATTATTTGTCTGCTCAATTATATGCAAGTCACCAAAGTCAAATTCTTTATGGTGGTTTGGGCAAAGAACAATTAAATTCCCTAAAACACTTTGACCCTTTTGCGAAACAGCTTTAATATGTGCTACCTCAATATAAAAACCACCATTTCTTTTTATTATTTGATGCCCACAATTTGGAAACTGACATTTGAAATCGGTTGCTTTTTTCAGAGCATTAATAATCTTTGTATCCTTTCGAATTGTCAATGAAACAAGTTTTTCAATCCTTTCAGGAGAAACATTTTGCATTTTTTGATTTCACGCTCTACTAATTGTTCGTCAATTGAACTATTTGTTTTTGTAATACAATCATCAAGAATATTTGTATCGTCAATTTGATTTCTATTAAACCATTTATTTGCAATTAGAGTATTGACCCTTTCCCAGCCGAGGTGTGGAAATCTATAATTTGCTGGTTTTGGAATTTTAATACGTTCAAGCACTTTTATTTTATAGCTAACTAAATATCCACTATCTGGGCTGTTGTCATAATATTTTGAATATCCCACACCTATATGACCTGTGTCTTTGAACCGATTGAAAATCTCTCTTTTATCTTCGTAAGGGTAACGTTCAACGGAACTAATTTCTGTTTTCCAAACAAGATGCTGTAAACTTGTATCAAACCAATAGAGAGTATCACCAACCAACAACTCATTATATGGAAATTGTTTTCTTTTCCACATGTTAAACCAGTCTGAATTTTCCATTTTATCTTTTTCAGTAGGTAAAGTAAATCCTCTGCTTAATATAAATTCCATTATTGCACTTAAAATTATTTTAATGTTTACCTACGTATAGATATATCCAAACAAATATAAAATAAATCTCCTTCAATACAGAGGGCAGCCCGACCAAACGCGGAGCAAAACTCCCTGATTTCAGATCGAAATCCCCCAATTTCGAAACGAAACTCCGCACCTATCCCTAAGATTATTTATTAATTTCATAACTAATTAAGAAGCAATAAAATGGCTACAAACCTTATAAATACAGTAAAAAAGTACGATACACAGGCAAAATGCTTGTCGTATCTCATAAAATTAAGATGGGGTAAAACTGTAAAGTGCCCTTTTTGTGCAAAAAATGAAGTTAGGGAGGTTAAAACCAAGCAAGGGCAATACTTCTGTAAAAACTGTAATCAGCAGTTTTCAATATTTACAGGTACTATTTTTGAGGGTACTTTGTTGCCTTTGCCTAAATGGTTTACTTCTATTGCTTTGGTTTTAAACGCCAAGAGCGGAATGGCAGCTAAGGAATTAGAGCGCAATTTAGAGCTAACCTATAAGACGGCTTATTATACCGCAATGCGTATTAGAATAGGTATGTTAATGCCTAAAACTAAGCTGCATGGTATTATAGAAATGGACGAAAGCTACTTTGGTGGCAAGAAACGAAAGCAATTTAAACTACCTGATAACGAGCCAAGTTTAGCGCAAGTGGATTTAAACAGGGGAAGGGGAGCTAATAAGGTATCAGTTGCAGGTATGGTAAGCCGAAAGGGTAGCGTTAAAACACAAGTAATAGAGAAACTTACCCAGCGAAATTTATTAGCCATGCTAAAGCACTATGCAAGTAGCGAGAACGCTATTTTAGTAACCGATAATTTTCAGTCTTATAAAAACTTAGAAGGCTATATAGACCATTTAACAGTAAACCATTCTAAACAGTTTAGCAAAGGTATTACCCACATTAATACGATTGAGGGCTTTTGGAGTTATGTAAAGAATGGTATTAAAGGTAGTTATAAGGCTATCAGTAAAAAGTATTTGCCCTTTTATCTTATTGAGTTTGAATGGAAATTTAACCATAGGAATTTTAGGGGTAATGAGTTTGAAACCTTTTTAAAGAATGCTTTAGCGCATCCTAAAGAGTTATATCACTGGAAAGCTAAAAGCACGCAGAGAGTAAAGGAGGTGGCTTATGCTTAAAATATGGTTGGCGTTTATTAAATGCTTTAAAAGAAAAAAAATCAAGAAAATTACCACCAATGGTAATAATGTGCGTTCATTTCATTTAGGTAATACCAAGCCGCCACTAACGTCCCAACAGAGACGAGAATTAATAGCACGTTCTGAGTATATCGGAAGTTCTTTTGGGAAAGCTCAATTTTATCCACCCGAATTTTTTCGGCATACCGATTATCGTATTCACCGATGTAGCCGCCGTCCAAAATGAAAAGCCTGCCTTCCCAAGTTACAGAATATTCACCGTTTTCATTTTTGGAAATATATGTGTCTTTTTCAAGTTTTATTAAAATTCTGTTTAAGTTAATTTTAGATATAAACTTGTTTTGCCCTTTAAAATATTCATATAATACCTCTGCATCTGAAGGTTGGTTATGTGTATGTTCTACAGCAGAAACAACTCCATTTATTTCTTTTAAAACCAAATCCAACTCCTCTAAGGGACTTAAATATTTTTCTTTACTCATAATGTTAAATTTTACACCGAAACTATGAATAAGAAACCGAATAAAATAATCTTAGGGATAGGTACGCGAAACTCCCTAGAATGCGAATCGAAACTCCCCAATTTCGAATCGGAATCCCCTAATTTCGGAGCGAAATCCCCTAAATACGAAACGAAATCCCCCAATTTCGGAACGAATTTCCCTTATTTCGGAACGAAACTCCCTTGTTTCGAAGCGAAATCCCCCCAATTTCGGAGCAAAAAAACTGTTGTTTTTGCGTTAGGGATTGTAGCAAGCTGCCGTGCAGCGCGTAAAGCCCGCCGTTGTAACCAACGGAACGCCCAAGTGCTTAGTTTTTGTATCAACAAAAAATAAACATTGCACAATAGCAGGCTAAAAATGATGAAGTTTGCACAATTTAATTTTCAGCCTGTATGCAACTAAAGTACCAGCACAAAACAAAAGCCATTTTACTGTTAGAAGACGGCAAACATTTTGAAGGCTTTGCCGCCGGAGCCATAGGCACCACTACGGGCGAGATTTGTTTTAATACGGGTATGACGGGCTATCAGGAGATATTTACCGACCCATCTTACTACGGACAAATTGTGGTTATGAACAATGTGCACATTGGTAACTATGGGGTGAATGATGCGGAGGTGGAGAGTGACAGCATTAAGATTGCCGGAATGGTTTGCAAGAAGTTTAACTCGGGTTACTCCCGCCCGGCAGCACAAAAATCTTTGAAGGATTATTTTACTGAGGCAGGCATTGTTAGCATCAGCGATGTGGATACCCGCGCTATTGTGCGTTATATAAGAGATAAGGGCGCGATGAACTGCGTGATTTCTTCTGCCATTTATGATATTGCCGAATTGAAAAAGATACTTGCCAAGGTTCCGAGCATGGCTGGTTTAGAACTTTCTTCTAAAGTAAGCACTACAAAGACTTATGAGGTTGGAAACCCCGATGCAGCAAAGCGTGTGGCTTTGGTTGACTTTGGCGTGAAGAAAAACATTGTACGCAGTTTGGTTGAGCGTGGTTGTTATGTAAAGGTATTCCCGATGAAGAGTACGTTGAAAGACATGCTTGATTTTAAACCCAAAGGGTTTATGTTGAGTAATGGTCCTGGAGACCCATCGGTTATGAAAGAGGAAACCAATCTGGTGAAACAGATTATTGATACAAAAACACCCACCTTTGGTATTTGCTTGGGGCATCAGTTATTGGCGCAATCGCAAGGTATTTCTACTTATAAAATGCACAACGGGCACAGGGGCATTAACCATCCTGTGAAGAATATTATTACAGGAAAGTGCGAGATTACTTCTCAGAACCATGGTTTTAGTGTAAAAGCAGAAGATGTTGCAAGCAATAAAGAAATAGAAATTACCCACGTAAATCTAAACGACAATACGATTGAAGGCATACGTTTAAAGAGCAAACCTGCTTTCTCTGTACAATACCACCCAGAAGCATGCCCCGGTCCGCATGACAGTCACTATCTGTTTGATGAGTTTGTGGAGAAGTTGTAAAGAGTTTTTTTACTCTTTTGCAAAAGCCTTTAATAAATCATCGGTGATACCCGTATAAGAATAACCTCCATCATGATACAGGTTTTGCATGGTTACCATCTTGGTATAATCGCTAAATAACGACACGCAATAATCTGCACAAGCTTCTGCACTGGCATTTCCTAAAGGAGAATTAAGTTGGGCAAAATCATAGAAATCGCCAAAGCCTTTGATGCCGCCACCCGCTGTTGTTTTAGTAGGCGATTGAGATACGCTGTTTACCCTAACCTTACGGTACTTACCATAATGATAACCATAACTACGTACAATAGATTCTAACATGGCCTTTGCTTCTGCCATATCGGTATAAAAAGAATAGGTGCGCTGTGCCGCAATATAAGACAGGGCAACCACACTACCCCACTCATTCATAGCATCTAATTTATACGCCACACTCAACATCTTATGTAATGAAAGCGCTGATACATCTAATGTTTTCTGATAAAAATCGTAATTCAATTCGGTATAACCAATGTTTTTACGGATATTGGTACTCATTCCAATAGCATGCAATACAAAATCTATTTTACCTCCCATAACCTCCTGCGATTTGGTAAACAGGTTAGTCAACTCATCCATATTAGTTGCATCAGCAGGAATAATTTCGCTCTTGGTTTGCTCGGCTAATTTTTTTATTTCCCCCATACGCATGGCAATAGGAGCATTGGTTAAAACAATTTGTGCACCTTGCTCATGTGCTTTTAAAGCTGTTTTCCAGGCTAATGAATTTTCATCTAAAGCTCCTGTAATAATTCCTCTTTTTCCCTTTAATAAGTTATTTAACATAGTCTTAAGTTTATTTGAAAAGTGATGTAAAAGTACATATTTTTATACGAGTGGCTTTCTCTTAAAAAATTAACAAAACTAAACTCTTTCTTATTATATTTGCGAAGTATGAAGGTTAAAAGTCTTTTAATAGTAGTTGGTTTAAGTACAATTCTTTTTGCCTGCTCTTCAGGTAAAAATGATGATGATAATTTTGGTGAAACCAGTGAAACAATGCAAGTTATTGAACAACAGCAAATAAATGCACAGAATGTTTTTACTTCTATACCCTGGTCCTACTGAATTAACAGACCTTATTCAGCAAAGTAATTTAGATTATGATGCCACCTTATTAAATGACCCCGAGAGTCTAAACAAATACACTTCAGATAACTTTAAAGCTATCAACTTAGGTTTGTATGGTGCAGATATGGTTTATGCCAATGTGTATGAGCAATCGCAGGAGAGTATGTTATATTTGAAATGCGTTAACTCATTATGCCGTAGTTTAGGCGTTGCAGGCGCTTTTGATGAAAAAACAGTTGATCGATTAACAACTAATAAGGATAATAAGGATTCTCTTTTATCTATTGTTTCCCAATCATTTAAAACAGCTGATAAGTTTTTAAGAGATAACCAACGTGCAGGCACATCTTCATTAATGGTTGCTGGTGGATGGATTGAAGGACTATATCTATCAGGTAAAGTTGCCGAAAAAGCAAAAACAAAAAAGCTTATTCAGCGAATGAGTGAACAAAAGCAATCATTAGCAGATTTAATTTCATTGGTTGAAAATGCCAAAGTAACTGGAGATGCTACTTTTGTTTTAGACGGGTTAAAGGATCTAAAAGTAACTTACGATAAAATACCCGATAAAACGGTTATGACTGACGAAGTACTTGCTGAGATAAATACCAAGGTATTTGCACTGCGTGCCAAGCTTATTATGGCTTAAAAAACATTCCCCTCTTAATGTTGTTCAAAAAATAAAGGATTTCCATCAGGGTCAACTAAAAGAAAGTGTTTAACGCCCTTAGCATCTTCCTTAGCTTCTAAAACAAAAGGAACTCCTTTTTGTTTAAGGTGTGCTTGTAATTCGAGAATATTAGTAGGTGTAAATGTCAGTGTATTACGAGGAATGATACCTTCATATAAGCCTATAACTAAAGTGCCATTTTTTATGATAAGCCACTTTTGTTGAGGATTACTAAAACGCTCATCGACAATAAATCCCAGCTTAAGATAGAAGTCCTTTGAAGCCTGAAGGCTTTTTACATTTAAAGCGATATGATGCTGCCCCAGTTCCATTGGGGTAAATATATGTTAATTTTTATACAGTAGAAATTAATTTTACGCCTCCTGCAAAATGCCTGATTTAGCACGCTCTTTAAGCAAAGCAATATCAAGCACTTGCTGCATGTGCGTTACATAATGTATCTGCAAACCTTTCAAGTATTCAGCATTTATATCTTCCACATCTTTGCGATTTTCTTCACACAAAATAATTTCTTTTATACCAGCGCGTTTGGCAGCTAATAGTTTTTCTTTTAGTCCACCAATGGCAAGAACTCTGCCTCGTAAAGTTATTTCACCAGTCATAGCAAGGTGTTTTCGCACTTTACGTTTAGTAAATACCGAAGCTAAACTGGTAAGCATAGCAATACCTGCCGATGGCCCATCTTTAGGAGTACCTCCCTCCGGAACATGTATATGAATGTTTTTACCTTTAAAGGTATCAGCAGTAGCATCAATAATTTCGGGATGTGCTTTTAAAAACTCTAAAGCAATCACAGCACTTTCTTTCATTACATCACCCAAATTACCTGTTAATGTTAACTTCTGCTCTTTACCTTCAGATAAACTTGATTCTATAAATAAAATATCCCCACCTGTTTGAGTCCATGCTAAACCGGTAACTACACCCGGAACATCATTACCCTGATATTTATCTTTACTATGTGCAGGACCAAGTATTTTTATCAGTGTATCTTCATTAACCTTAGTTAAGTTCTTTTTATTACTTGCTATTTCCTTTGCTGTAAAACGGGCAATTTTAGAAATACGTTTTTCAAGTCCACGCACTCCACTTTCACGTGTATAATCTTCAATTATCTTATCTAAAACCTTATCTGATATTTTTAACTGCGATTTCTTTAAACCTGTATCTTCAATTACTTTAGGTATAATATGCTTTTGTGCAATTTGTATCTTTTCTTCGGTGGTATAGCCATTCATTTCAATAATTTCCATTCTATCACGCAAAGCAGGTTGTATGGTATTTAAAGAATTTGCAGTAGCAATAAAGAGTACTTTACTTAAATCAAAATCATGCTCTAAGTAGTTATCATAAAAAGTTGAGTTCTGCTCGGGGTCAAGAACTTCTAATAATGCAGAAGATGGATCTCCATGATAATCATTACTCATTTTATCTATTTCATCCAATACAAAAACCGGATTAGATGACTGAACCTTTTTTATGTTTTGTAACACACGTCCGGGCATAGCGCCAATGTACGTTTTACGATGTCCGCGTATTTCGCTTTCATCCTTTAATCCGCCTAAACTCATGCGCACATATTTTCTGCCTAATGCTTTAGCAATACTTTTTCCAAGAGAGGTTTTTCCTACGCCCGGAGGCCCGTATAAACAAAGGATAGGTGATTTTAAATTTCCTTTTAACTTTATTACCGCTAAATGCTCTAGGATACGTTCTTTAACTTTATCAAGCCCGTGATGGTCTTCATTTAAAGTGCGCTCTGCATTTTTAAGATTAAAGTTATCCATAGTATATTCATTCCAGGGTAACTCAAGCATTAACTCTAAGTAATTTGTTTGAATAGCATATTCAGCAGCATTGGGATTCATACGTTGAAGTTTTGAAACTTGCTTTTCAAATACTTCCTGTACTTCTTTACTCCACTTCTTCGTTTTTGCTTTCTCTTTAAACTCAATTATTTCCTGCTCGTGCTGATTCCCGCCTAACTCCTCCTGAATGGCCTTAATTTGCTGATTTAAAAAATATTCTCGTTGTTGTTTATCTATATCTGTTTTTACTTTGTTCTGAATTTCATTCTTTAACTGCAACATTTGTAACTCCTGTGTCAAATTCTTTAATACAAGTGTTGCCCGTTCAGTTAAATCAGGTTGTTCCAACATTTTTTGTTTTTCAATCGAAGGAACATTAGCATGAGATGAAATAAAATTTATTAAGAAAGAAGCGCTCTCTATATTGTTAATAGCAAAAGCAGCTTCACTTGGCATTTGAGGAGATTGCTTTATTATTTGAGTAGCTAAATCTTTTAAAGAAGATACTAAGGCAGAAAATTCTTTATCGTTCTTCTTTGCTTTTGTTTCTTCAAACGGAATAACTTTGGCTTTAAAATAAGGCTCTGTTTGCATAAACTCGCCTGTTTTAAAACGCTTTTTGCCTTGCAGAATAACTGTAGTGCTACCATCTGGCATACGAAGTTGTTTAATGATGTGGGCAATGGTACCCACTTCATTCAAATCTTCAGGTTTAGGCTCTTCAACAGCATCATTCTTTTGAGATACAACACCAATGGTTTTGTCTCCTTTATAGGCATCGCGTATCAACTGAATAGACTTATCTCTTCCGACCGTAATGGGTATTACAACACCCGGAAATAAGACCGTATTACGTAAAGGGAGTATAAAAACAGATTCAGGAAGTTTCTCATTGTTCATCTGGTCTTCGTCTTCTTGTGATAACAAAGGGATAAACTCCGCATCTTCATTACTTAAATTATTAAATTGAATGTCGTTATATAGTGAGTCGTTCATTTTCTAAAATTGATTCTTTCTTACGTAAAAAACTATGCCATTTGCAATTACTTGCCAAAATGGCGTTAGGGAGAGGTTATTTGCGAATAAATAGTTGTATTAGCTGCGTCAATAGTGCCTAGTATGTTTATTACCTTATTTTTTTCTTCGGTTGTTACAGTCGGGCTTTTAAATATGTTTACAATTTCTCTGTTTTTTGCTTCAAAAAACACTTGCATATTATAAGAACCCGGGCGGTTTTTATGCACTTCATTAAGGTTATCGAGGGCTTGCACAATTGCCGCACGACCATCCTCCGGTTTATCATACATCATATCCATCCCCTTCCGATGATAGGTGTAAAAACTTTCTCTTAATGGTTGAAACATAGGACTCATAATATTATCAATATATACATAACGGTTTTTGAATCCGTTATCAGAAGATTGCCAGCCATTCGATTCAGGAGATGTGGCACTTTGTGCATTCTGCACAATAATCTGTGCTTTCTTCCAATATTCAGTCCCCCCTAATAAAGAATAGCTATCATAATCTAATGCTAAGATTACATAGGCATAGTAACCCAACATAGAAGTAAGGTTTGAGCTAAAACCTTGTAAGTTAAAATCCATGGGTTGCCCTTGAATATAACTAAATGCAAATGACTTATCGTCAAAGTCTAATATGGGTGACCTATATCCTGATTGAAATGCCTGCCGACCTGCATCTACTTCAAGGATCGCCTGATATTCTCCGCTACCTAAATCGGAGTTTACTACAATGTTAATCTGACAATCAATTTTTTCGTTTTGTTCAAACTTATCATTAGTAAACCTATAGTTATTCATAAAATCATTTACCTGACTTTTCAAAGCAGCAAATATTGCTTGGTTACCCGCACCAGATAATTGACTTGCATCTACAGTTACCTCACATTTTAATTCTTGTGCATAATA
This sequence comes from uncultured Candidatus Saccharibacteria bacterium, assembly GCA_963763345.1. Classification (GTDB taxonomy): domain Bacteria; phylum Bacteroidota; class Bacteroidia; order B-17B0; family Aurantibacillaceae; genus PALSA-968. Next base: position 109,349 of record CAVXOV010000092.1, on the reverse strand, counting down.
AAATGAAGTATATAAAATTAAGAGGTATAAAAAAAACCGTTTCATCTTCATTTCTTTAAATAACTCAGGGTAAAAGTAAGAATATCTTTTGCAACATCTTCTTTGCTTTTCAACCCATAATCAAACACCTTGCCTTGGTTATCAATAATGCTTATTTTGTTAGTATCCTTAGCAAATCCGGCACCTGAATCTTGTAAGGAATTGGCTACAATAAAATCTAAATTCTTTGCTTTTATCTTCTGTTTGGCATATTCCAGTATATTCTCTGTTTCAAGGGCAAAACCTACTAAGCATTGGTTCTTTTTTTGCTTGCCAAGCTCTGCTAATATATCAATGGTTTTAGCAAGGTTTAGCTGAAGTTCAGCATCTTTCTTTTTTATCTTTTGATGAGAATATTCCGCTGCTTTATAATCAGCTACTGCTGCTGACATTATGGCAATATCTGTAGTTTTAAATAAGCCTATACAATGCTCATACATTTCGTTAGATGATTCTACGCGAATGCAGGTAACAGAACTATTAGGAGAAAGATGTGTAGGTCCTAATACTAAGGTAACATCCGCTCCTTCTTGTGCAAAAGCATTTGCAAGCGCAATACCCATCTTTCCGGAAGAGCGGTTTCCTATAAAACGTACAGGGTCTATTTCTTCGTAGGTTGGTCCGGCAGTTAACAATACTTTCTTTCCTTTAAAAGAACCATGCGTTTCAAATTCTTTTTCTAAAAATAAAACTATGTTTTCCGGCTCTGCCATTCTACCCTCGCCATGCAAACCACTCGCTAATTCACCCGTTTCGGGCGGAATGATACTATTCCCAAAAGAAGCAATTTTATTTATATTACTTTGTGCTGTTGGATGATGATACATATCCACATCCATAGCAGGTGCCACATACACCTTGCATCTTGCCGAAAGGTAGGTAGCCAATAATAAATTATCGCAAACACCGCTTGCCATTTTTGCCAGCGTGTTTGCTGTGCAGGGTGCTATTACAAAAGCATCTGCCCAAAGTGCTAAGTGCACATGGTTATTCCATTCTTTTTCTTCGGTAAAGAAATCACTCTCTACTTTGTTCTTAGATAACACAGATAATGTATGCGGACTAACAAAAGTCTGCGCATCGGGGGTCATAATAACCTTAACGTCTGCTCCTTTTTTAATCAGTAAACGCACCAAATTAGCGGCTTTATAGGCAGCTATTCCTGCAGTTACACCTAAGAGTATCTTTTTTCCTTTTAGCATTAAAAAACAAAAGGCAGCGTGCTATGTGCCAACTGCCTTTACTAACGTAAAATTTAAATTTTATTGTGCTTTCTCGTCGGTTGTTTTGCGATAATGTATTTTCTCGTCTAAAAACTCCTGAACAGCAATAAGTGTTGGTTTAGGCAATTTCTCGTAGAATTTAGAAACCTCAATTTGCTCGCGGTTTTCAAAGATCTCTTCCAAATTATCAGAATGAGAACTAAAATCATCTAACTTTTCATGCAGTTCTTCACGCATTTGTATAGCTATCTGATTAGCTCTGCGACTCATGATAGTAACGGCTTCGTAGATGTTACCTGTTTTTTCGTCAAACTGACGAATATCACGGGTAACGGTAGTAGAATCTGCTTTTACGTTTTTAAAATCCATGGTTATTTTGCTTTAGTACGTTCGTTTTTTAATCGTTCACAATCCTTATAGATAATTTCAGCCTCTGCTAAATATTGACTACTGGGGTGCAAATCTACGAATTTTAAGTAATTCGTCATAGCTTTTTCTAATCTATCTCCTTTTTTAGCTTCTACGCTGTTTTTTGCCAGCAAATAGTATGATTTGATAATCATAAAGCGCATTTCTTCGGTATGGGACGATTCGGCAAAATCTTTCATAAAATTCTCGCAGGCGGGAGTTGATGCCTTCCAATCGTTTCTCAAAAAGTAACTTTTGGAGATTTCGTAGGCTTTCCTCTCCAGCTTAGCCCTAAGCTTATCTACTAACCTATTACAACTATCAATACGGTTACTTTCCGGATATTCATTCAAAAAATTCTGCATTTCATTGATGGCATTCTTGGTATCGGTTTGGTCTAAACTATACTTGGGCGAACTTAAATAATAGCAATACGCATTCATAAAAGCACATTCTTCGGCATGTTTGCTGCTATGATAGGTTCTTACAAAAGTGCGGAAGTGAAAACCGGCCAGCGCATAGTCGCTTAAATAATAGCTGCAATAAGCATAATAGTAGTATATCTCTTCGGCGCGGTCGGTACCTTTATAAACCGGAATTAATTCCTCAAACAGGGTTTGAGCCGATGTGTAATTTGTTTTATCGTAATATTCGGTAGCTTTTGTATATTTAAGCTCGTAATCCGAGCTTTTTAATATTTTATTAAACTCGCCGCAGGAAAAAAGAACAAAAGCAACAAGCGTTAAACAAAAATATATGTGAAATTTGCCCTTCATTTATAAGTTTGCAAAGGTATTAAAATGGAAGATATAACCATACACATCTTGAAAGGCTTTTGCGGCTTGTATTTTGGCGACAATCCTACTCAGGCTGTTAAACAATTTGGCGAGCCGGATGAGAAAGAAGAGCTTACCGATGAACTGCTAAACGAAAAGAGTACTGTATATCATTACTGGAAAACAGGCTTCTCGCTGTTTTTTAAAGATGATGAAAACAAAGGTCTGCACTGTGTAGAGGTTGATAATAAAGAAGCCGTTGTATTGGGCGAGAAAATATTCCTGCTGAAAGAAGAGGAAATTAAAGCCCTGTTTAAAAAGAATGCCTATCCCCTAACCGAAACCGAACAACATGCCTGGGGCGAAAAGCGACTGAGCTTTGATGAAGCCTTTGCCGACTTGTATTTTGAAAACGGCAAACTAACATCTATTAACTTTTGTACCCCGGATTACTTTGCTGATATTGATAAGTTGAATATGAATTAACGACTACCTTATTGTGAGTGCAAAGGAAGCTTACTCTTTTGTGAAAAGTAATAGCTCTTCTATCAAGAAAGATATCTCATTTATCATGGGAGATATCTCATCTATCAAATTAGAGAGCTCTTTTAGTAAGGAAGCTCACACATTTATCAAGGAAGCTCATACATTTGTCAAAGGAGATATCTCATTTGTCAAGGGAGATATCTCATCTATCAAATTAGAGAGCTCTTTTAGTAAGGGAGTTCACATATTTGTCAAATGAGTTTACTCTTTTATCAAATTTGACATCTCATTTATCAAATGAGAGAGCTCTTTTAAGAAATGACGTTACATTTTTGGCAAAAGAAAAGGCTCTTTGATTAGAAGAGCCTTTTGATACCTGCGCAAGGGTATCTGATAACTGAAACGTGTTTACTCAATTCGTACCGGAATCCAATTACTCCAGTCTCCATACCTGCCTTTGGTAAGTATTTGTCGGTTTCTGAAACTGGGTTTAGAGCCCGATGCCAAACCTGTAACCTTTGTTATTCCGGTACGTGTAGGGTCTAAAGCAATAGTGGTTGTGCCTCCGTCATTACTTTGTTGCCATTGGTGCGGGCCTGCACCCGCACCGGTTAGGTCAGCTTCGCCTGCTGCATTACTCTTTGCCGGCAAAATCTCCACGGGCACCATGCGAAGTTTCTTTTTTTAAATATCACCGGAACCGTATAGAATGCACAGATTTTGTGGTTTTAGGATTCGGCCGTCATAGTAGCCTGTACCATAGTCATAATATTAACGCAGGCCTTTATGGTCTACTTCCAAAGCTGCGGAAACGCTTTGGCTGCCCTTTGCCCCGGTCTTCGGGGCTGCTCATTTGGGCGGTTTCGGCTGCTGTAATATCAGTACCCAGTTGCGCCAGGGTAGTGTAGATTCCACCGGCCACGGTAGCGGAAAGGTTGCGTTGCCCGTAAGTTTTAGTTGAATAAGCTTGGCTTTTACCAGCTTTTGCGCGTTGTTACTTGGCCATTTTAAAATGGCGATGATGGCTTTGATGATGATTAGGGGAATGTGCCCCAGCAGCACGATTTTTTTTGACATGATTACTAAGAGTTGTGCCTTTGCTGCCGGGGTTAAAGACGCACAACAACACGTGTGCGGTAAGAACAGCTTAGGCTTTTTTGCTTTAAGACTTTAACCTTAGTATACTTTAATATGTTTGCTTTGTTTGTTACTTTTTATGTATGCTTTAACGCAGAAAATGAAAAATAGTTTCATATTTTTGTTGAGAGACTTATTCACCGAATTACAAATAGCTGTTGGTATGTTTTCCATTGCTATTACAGGAAAAATGCTATTTTATAGGGACGATAGGTTTTAGTATATTTGTATGAATGAAACACTACTTATTACTGAAAAAACTTGCGCTTATATTGGGGTTGTTTTTTAGTTATGCTTTGTGGGGGGCAAGATAATCTAACAGTAAAAGAAAGAACTCAAATTTATTTGACAGACTTTTATGTGAAGAAAATAGACAAGCAAGAAGATTCATTAAGTTGCGGTATTGCTGAAGGCGAAATACTAAACAAAAAAAACGAATCAATAGGTGGATGGGAAGTTTATGATTGCTGGGAAAGAAAAACAAATAAGCTTATTAAAATTAAATATAATGAATCAGCAGAAATATATAGAACGCAGAATTATTATTATAAAAACGATACATTAGTTTATGTCTTTCTTACAAATCCCTCTAAAGAATTAGAGGTTAATGATTCAGGCGAGTATTACTTCATTAATGGAAAATGCTACCACTTTTTATCAAAAGGTAATTATGCAATAATAAATAAACAGAATCTTCAAAAAGAAGGGCAAGGCTATTTAAATGAGTATTATAAACGTAAATAAGTTAATGCTGCGTTAGGGATTGTAACGAAAATCCTTTTGTTGTAATCGACAAAAGATTGAAGTGCAAAGCCCGACCTTTGTAATCAAAGGGAACGCCCAAAAGAAATTTACCTACCTCTTCACATACTGCCCCTCGTAGTAGTTGGCATACGCACCGCGAGGTTACATCATTTAGCCATTCTTCGTTAGCCAAGTACCAGTCAACGGTTTTGGTTAAACCTTCTTCAAACTGCAGGCTTGGTTTCCAGCCCAGTTCGTTTTGTAGTTTGGTGCTGTCTATAGCATAACGCAAATCGTGTCCGGCGCGGTCTTTTACAAAGGTTATCAGTTTCTCGTTAGCACCTGCTGCACGGTTTAGTTTGTCTATCCATTATGCGGCAAAGCAGGCGTATCACATCAATGTTGGTCCACTCGTTATGTCCGCCAATATTGTAGGTAGTACCGTCTTGTGCTTTATGAAATATCACATCAATGGCACGGGCATGGTCTTCAACAAAAAGCCAGTCGCGCACATTCTCGCCTTTACCGTATATAGGCAAAGGCTTGTTGTTTTTAATATTATTAATACAAAGCGGTATCAGTTTCTCGGGGAAATGATAAGGCCCGTAATTATTAGAGCAGTTAGAAATAACGGCAGGCAGTTTATAGGTATCAAAATAGGCACGCACAAAATGGTCGGAACTGGCTTTAGATGCCGAATACGGACTATGAGGGTCGTAGGCAGTGGTTTCGGTAAACAAACCCATATCGCCCAATGTACCATATACTTCATCGGTACTAACGTGATAAAAGCGTTTAAAGCTTGCAGTATCTTTTTTAAATTGTTCTTTAGCGGCATTCAGTAAATTAACCGTACCAATTACATTGGTGAATACAAATGCCAATGGGTCGGTAATGCTTCTATCCACATGGCTCTCTGCAGCCAGATGTATAACCGCATTGAATTGATGTTCTTCAAACAGTTTATTGATAAAACCTGCATCAACTATATCACCTTTTATAAAGGTGTAGTTAGGCTTGTTTTCAATATCAGCTAAGTTAGCCAAGTTACCGGCATAGGTAAGCTTATCTAAATTATAGATTTGATAGTTGGGGTATTTGTTTACAAACAACCTTACTACATGCGACCCTATAAAACCTGCACCACCTGTGATTAATACTTTCATGTTTTCAAAAAATTAAAGACTCCAATACGTAATGTTATTCATTTTACCACGGTACATTCCTTTTACATCTACCAACACACCCTTGGTTGATAAGATAGATTTAAAGAATTTCTCATCCAAAGAAATATATTCTTTATGATTAACGGCAACAATCACCCCATCATATCCTTTACCTATTTTATTTAAGCCAAAACCATACTCATGCATTAACTCTTCCGAATCGGCATGTGGGTCAACCACATCTACCTTCACGCTAAATGATTTTAATTCTTTTACAATATCAGCTACTTTGCTGTTGCGAATATCGCTCACATCTTCTTTAAAGGTAGCACCCATAATAAGCACTTTGCTCTTAGAGATATTCTTGCCTAAAGCACTCATGCGTTTTACAATATTCTTAGCCACATAAAAACCCATACTATCATTAACATAACGTCCACTATTTATAACACGTGCATGATAGCCTAAGGATTCTGCTTTATAAGTAAGATAATATGGGTCAACCCCAATGCAATGTCCGCCCACCAAACCGGGGAAGAACTTTAAGAAGTTCCATTTGGTACCTGCGGCTGCCAACACATCATAGGTATTAATTCCCATACGGGAGAAGATGATAGAAAGCTCATTCATCAATGCAATATTTACATCGCGTTGGGTGTTTTCAATAATCTTGGCTGCTTCGGCTACCTTAATAGAGGCCGCTTTGTGCGTACCGGGCTCCACAATAATTTCGTAAACTTTGGAAATGTTATCCAAACTTTCCTTATCACAGCCGGATACTACTTTTAAGATTTTAGTAATGGTATGTTCTTTATCTCCGGGATTAATACGCTCGGGCGAATAACCCACTTTAAAGTCTTTAATGAACTTTAATTTTGATAATCTTTCAAGAACAGGTATGCAATCTTCTTCCGTACAACCGGGATACACAGTTGATTCATACACTACATAATCACCCTTTTTAAAACTTTACCAACTGTGGTAGATGCTCCTATTAAAGGTTTTAAATCAGGCAGGTTATGTTCATCAATAGGTGTTGGCACTGCAATAATGAAGAAATTAGCCTCTTTAAGGTCTTCTAATTTATGAGTGAATTTAATATCACTGTTTGCAAAATCTTTTTTGGTAAGTTCATCGCTGGGGTCAATACCCTTGTTCATCAATGCAACACGCTTCTCATTAATATCAAAACCAATTACTTTTACTTTTTTAGCAAATGCTAACGCAATAGGAAGACCCACATACCCTAAACCAATAACAGCTATTTTAGCTTCTTTCTTAATTATTTTATCGTAGATACTCATAATATTATAGTGTATTTATAGGTTGTTTTTTCAATACATTTTCAGGCCGAAGAGCATAAATTCTTTCAATAATATCTACCACTTTTAATCCTTCTAACGCATTAGTTGTTATTTTATTTTTACCGGTTAGGGTATTTATTACGTTTTCAATTACAAAATTGTGGTTATTGGCAGAACCTTTGTATGCCCCATAATCATTAGCAGGGTTAGTATCACCGAGCTTTGGCATAACATAATCCTTTATATTACAGGTTTCAACCACATCCATGTATTGACCACCTACTTTAATACTACCCTTACTGCCAATAATAGTTAAAGATGATTCTAAGTTTTTATCCCACACGGCCGTAGAGTAATTAATACTACCCATGCCGCCATTTATAAAATCAAAGCTTACAAAACCACTGTCTTCAAAATCGGTAGAGTTTTGATGATTAAAATCAGCAAACTTGGCTTGTATATTTTTTATGTCGCCAAAAAGCCAATACATAATATCTACCCAGTGAGAGAATTGAGTAAATAAAGTACCACCGTCTAATTCGTTGGTTCCTTTCCAATTTCCCTTTTTGTAGTAACGTTCATCACGGTTCCAATAACAATTCAACTGAACCATGTATATATCACCCAATATCTTATTATCTATAACATCTTTTAGCCAAACGGATGGAGGAGAATAACGATTTTGCATGACACAAAATACCGTTTTGTGATTTTGCAATGCTGCATAAATAACCTTTTCGCAATCTGATTTTGTAAGAGCCATTGGTTTTTCAACCACCACATGTTTACCTGCATTTAATGCTTTTAAAGCGTGTTCGGCATGCAAACCATTAGGTGTACAAACATTTACCACTTCAATATCCGGATGATTCTTTAAAAGTTCATCTATATTGGAATAGAATTTCTCCTTTAAATTTTCTAAACCAATTTCTTCTTTAGGAAGAGCATCACAAACAGCCACAAGTTCACATTGTGCATTTCGCCTAATCATTTCTGCATGACGCTTACCAATATGTCCTTGTCCTATAACGGCAAATTTTATTTTACTCATAGCTTAGTAACTGCTCCGTTTTCTAATTTATACTTCACTTTGCTTTCTTTGCAAATAGCAATACCGGCTGCATCAAACTCCAAACGATGGCCATATTCACTCATCCAACCAAGTTGCCTAGCAGGATTACCAATCATTAAAGCATAGGCAGGGACCGTTTTAGTAACCACTGCACCCGCCCCTATAAAAGCGTAAGCACCTATATCATGCCCACAAACTATAGTTGCGTTAGCACCAATACTGGCACCTTTACCCACATGGGTTTTGGCATATTCACTTTTACGGTTAATAGCACTTCTTGGATTAATAACATTAGTAAAGACCATGCTTGGACCTAAAAATACATCATCGTCACAAATAACACCGGTATATATGGAAACGTTGTTTTGAACTTTTACGTTTTTACCTAAAACCACTTCAGGTGATATAACTACATTTTGACCCAAATTGCAACCCTCACCAAGTATACAGTTTGGCATAATATGAGAGAAATGCCATATTTTAGTACCTTTTCCAATCACACAACCATCATCAATTACAGCAGTAGGATGGGCATAAAACTCTTTTTCCATAAAAAACTAAAAATGAGTAGCAAATTTAATAAAAGCATTTGTAATTGGGCGTGAAAACAAAGTATTATATTTAGTGCAAAAATATAAGGAATGCCTTCTTTTGATATAGCCAGTAAAGTAGATGTGCAATTGCTTGATAATGCCATAAACGTTGCACGCAAAGAAATTACCACACGCTTTGATTTTAGAAATTCTAAAACAGAAATTGAGTTGGATAAAAAAAACTTTGTAATAAATATTACAACAGAAGATGATATGCGTCTAAACTCTATTATTGATGTTTTGCGTAGCCGGATGATGAAACAACATCTCGATCCCCGTTGCTTAGATGATAGTAAAGAATATTATCCATCAGGTATGTTTATTAAGAAAGAATTGAAAGCAAAGAATGGTTTGGAAAAAGAAACGTGCAGAAAAATAAATGCTGATATAAAAGCCTCCAAACTTAAAGTATCTTCACAAATTATGGATGATATTATTAGAGTAACTGCAAAAAAGATTGATGATTTGCAAGCAGTAATAGCATTGTTACGAAGCAAAGATTATGAGCAGCCTTTGCAATTCATTAATATGAAATAATGAGATTCTTAAAGAAGAATATACTTTGGATTTTATTGTTTGTATGTATAATGTCTGCAAAACCAATACTTTCTCAAAACTTTGGTGAAACTGCCGAACATAAAAAAGTATGGAGGATATTTGGAAGAAAGAAGCACCGAGATGCTTATAACCCTTATGTGAAAAACGGAAAATCTACACATGAACCTAGTAAACAACAAGCAAAGGAGGATAAGGCGCTTTTAAAAAAACAAAAGAAAGAAGCCAAAAAAGAGTGGCGCAAAAACAAACGCAAACTTGGCTTAAAGTAAACCCATTAAATTATTTATGTTTAAAAAGAACCCTCTTATTATCTCTATTCTTATTGCTATGCTGTTGGGTGTATTGATTGGCACAGTTATCAATAGAAAATATACTGCCACATTTACTGAAATAAAGCAGGAAGCAGCTTCAAATTATAGTTCCATTCTTCCTGAAAAAGAGCAGCACTATTTAACTAAGCAAATTGACAGAGATGAGAAGCAACAAAAGAAAGAAGCTTCTTCTCCTTTCTCCTTACTAAGCGATATTTTCCTCCGGCTTATTAAAATGATTATTGCTCCGCTTGTTCTTTCTGTACTAATAGTAGGAGTGGCTAAAATTGGTGATTTTAAAACCGTGGGCAGAATGGGTATTAAAACACTTGTCTATTTTACCTGCGCTACGTTAATCGCTTTAAGTATTGGGTTAGTTATTGTAAATGTATTTGAACCCGGTAAGAAAATCCATATTGATATGCCGGAAGCAGGCGCAGAAAATGGAGTTAAAATACAACCTCAAACAGCCAAGAACTTTGTTTCTCACATCATACCTGAAAGTGTGGTGGATAGCATGGCGCATAACGAAATATTGCCTATTGTTGTTTTTGCGATATTCTTTGGTGTGGCAGCTGCATCACTTGGTAATAAAGGAAAGATTATTATTGAGTTTATAGATGCGGTTTCTCATGCCATGTTTAAGGTTACTAATTATGTAATGAAAGCAGCTCCTATAGGGGTGTTTGGCGCAGTTACAGCAGTTGTTATACAACAAGGGCCTGGTGTATTAAAAAGTTATGCCTATTTAATTACCTGCTTTTATGGTGGCTTGTTGTTTTTTGTATTTGTTGTACTCATGGGAATTTGCACACTCTTTAAAATTAATTTCTTTAAACTCTTTTCATTTATAAAAGAACCTGTGTTGCTAGCTTTTAGTACTGCCAGTTCTGAAGCTGCTATGCCTAAAACTATTGAACGACTGGAAGATTTTGGTTTGCGTAACCGTACGGTAAGCTTTGTATTACCACTTGGCTATTCCTTTAATCTTGACGGCTCTATTATGTATATGACTTTTGCTACTCTGTTTATTGCACAGATGTATGGCATTGATATTACGTTTGCTGACCAGATAAAAATGATGCTGATTCTGTTGGTAACAAGTAAAGGTATGGCAGGCGTACCCCGTGCATCTTTAGTAGTTATTGCAGGTATGCTGAGCATGTTTCATATTCCAACGGAAGGATTACTTTTATTACTTGCCGTAGACCAGTTACTTGATATGGGAAGATCTGCAACCAATGTAGTAGGTAATGCAGTTGCATCGGCAATAGTAGATAAGTGGGAGAAGTAAGCTCTACTTCTTTATTTTTAAGAAATCCTCCATCCCAGTTAAACTAAGGACATTAAAACAATATTCTTTTGTAAGTAAACCTTTGCGGGCAATACAAGTTCCATAGTGCATATCGTGAAAACCTTTCTTTTCATGTGCATCGGGGTTAATGGAAATCTTTACTCCTCGTTCTAAACAATAAGGTATCCATCGCCAGTCAATATCCAAACGATAAGGATGTGCGTTTAATTCCATTACTACGTTATTTGCTGCACAAGCATCAATTACTTTCTTATGATTAATGGGGTAGCCAGGACGACCCAATAACAAACGTCCTGTTGGATGACCTAAAATAGTAGTGTGAGGATTTTCAATGGCTTTAATTAAACGTGTAGTGGCTTTTTCTTCATCCATTTTAAAGTGCTGATGGATGGATGCAACTACATAATCAAAGGTTGCAAGTATATCATTTGAATAATCAAGCGAACCATCATAAAGTATATCGCACTCAATACCTTTTAAAATTTTAAAGGGTGCTAACTTTTTATTTAACTCATCAATTTCTTTATGCTGAGTAAGTATTCTGTCTTCTTTTAACCCATTAGCATAAGTGGCACTCTTGCTATGGTCTGCAATGCCAAAGTACTCGTAGCCCAACTCTTTGCAATACGTTGCCATTTCTTCTAATGTATTTGCACCATCACTATAGGTGCTGTGGTTATGAAGAATACCTTTTAGGTCTTTCTCTTCAATTAAATGGGATGGGTATTTTTTATGAATTTCTTCATCAAACAAACCATCTCGCCATTCGGGAATAAAGTAGGGTTGATTCAATGCTTTGTAAACATCTTCTTCTGACAGGAAATTTTTATCGGTAAGGGAGTCGAATTTAATTTTAGCTAAATGCTCAGGTGCAGAAGATGTTTTTACCAACTCGTAATAAAATTCTTCTTCAGTAACAAAGATAAGGTTTACCGGTAGCGGGCTTTTGAACTCCTGTTCAAATACTTCATCCGAAGCAATTAATATATCTATACTGCTTAGTGTTTCATTCTTCCTGTAAATCTCTCCCGTTAAGCTGATATTAGAAACATATTGCAATTCTTTTAACTCCTCTACAAAACTATCAGCTAATTCTTCCACAGCTGCATAATGTGCTTTGCCACTGGCAGTCTGCATAAACTCGATGCTTTGTTTTATGCTTTCCTGTGTTTTTTGTCCGAAGCCTTTTAAATCAACTAACCTATTTTCATAACAAGCGTATAACAAATCACCCGGACTTTCAACTTCCAGTTCTTTCCAGAGTTGTTTTACTTTCTTAGGGCCAATACCTTTAATGGAAAGCATCTCAACTACACCTGCCGGAGTTTCATCTAATAATTTATCTAACTCTTTTGAGGTACCTGCATGGGCAATCTCTACAATAGTTTTAGAAATGCTTTTACCGATGCCTTCCTGCTGTGCAATTTTTTCTTCCGTAAAGTCTTCTGGGGCAATGTGCATTTTAGATAAGCGGAATGCCGCGCCAGCTAATGATTTTATCTTGAATTCATTTCCATCATGCAACTCCATCAGCTTGGAGGTAAGCTGCAATTTTTCAGCTATATCATAACAATCTAACATTTACTTTAAAAGACTTTGTGCTACAATTAAATCTTGAGGATATGTTATTTTAATGTTCTCAAGTTTCCTTCGGTTAAGGTAATTGTATGTCCTGCTTTTTCAACTACACTGGCATCATCTGTAAACAAAGGGTTGTAAGGTTGTTGGTATGCTTCAATTAAAATATCCTTTTTAAAACACTGAGGGGTTTGCACTATTCTGAATTTAGTTCTGTCAACCGCCTTAGAATCATTATTGGCAACCACTTCTCTTAATGATTCGTTCATATCTATAACAGGAATAGCAGCACCATCTTTCTCGGCAGCAGCAAAAGCATTTTGTATGGTTTGTAAACTAACCAATGGTCTTGCTGCATCGTGCACGCCAACAACAGAAACATCTTTCTTTAAAACCGCCAAAGCATTCTTAACCGATTGAAAACGGGTTACTCCTCCTTCTACCACTTCTGTATTAACTAAGTTATATCTTGCTTTTATCTTTTCAAACAAATCAAAATAATCTTTGTGTAGAGAAATAATTACCTGTATATCTTTATTGAAAGCAAGAAACTTCTCAATACTATAAACAATTACAGGTTTGTTGTTTATCTCAATCAATTGCTTGGGGAGTTCCGTATTCATGCGACTACCAGTCCCTCCGGCTACTATAATAACTGCGTACATATTATACTTTTATGCCAATTACTAAAACATCATCTACCTGTTCAAAGTTTGCTTTCCAATCAGCAAAACATTGCTGTAATGCCTGCTTTTGTTCATGCATAGGCAGGTGACAATTTCTAAATACAGTTTCTTTAAGTAGTTTGTATTTTAATTTTTTGCCTTTTGGTCCGCCGAATTGATCGGCAAAACCATCGCTAAACATAAATACACAATCATCTTTTTTAAGCTTATAATTTTTTAAAGTAAAGGCCGTATCGTCTTTCGGAGATTTACCTACCGGCATTTTATCCGAGCTGATTTCGGTAAACTTAAAACCCGCGCTTAACTTCAATGCTCCTTTTTCATCTGTCTGCAAAGGGGTTACGGGAGGTTGTATAATCCACACGGGATTATTGGCGGCAGCAATTTGTATATCTAAAGCGTTTGTATCAATACAACAAAGGGCGCAATCCATACCATCTTTAGTTTCTTCGCTGCCTTGCTGATTAAGGGAGTGTATGATTTCTTTACGCAATTCGTTCAACACCAAATCGGGTTGCATAATTTTCTTTTCTATAACAATTTCATTCAGGAAATTAATTCCTAATAGACTCATAAAAGCACCCGGCACGCCATGTCCGGTACAATCGGCACACATAAAATAAATTTTACTTCCCTGTGTATAAGCCCAATAAAAATCGCCACTCACAATATCTTTTGGCATATTCAGAATGAAGAAATCAGGAATAGATTCTTTTATATAAACCTCTGATGTTAGCAGCGCATTTTGAATTCGTTTGGCATAATGAATACTATCGGTAATGGCTTTGTTCTTTTCAAGTAACTGATTTCTTTGGTTATGTACTTCATTGTTTAGCGATACTAATTTTCTGTTCGCCTTACGTTTGTTGACAAAAGCATATATAGCCAAACCGAGAGCGAGTAATAAAACAATACCTCCAAACACAAAAGCATTAATCAGTATTTTGTTTTTGTGCAGCTTTTCATCCTGTAGTTTGTTATCTTTATTAAGCAGTTCTATTTCTTTTTCTTTCTTATCGGCATCAAACTTGGCTTCCATAAACTTTACCTGCCTTTCATTTTCAGAGTTAAGTATCGTATCTTTTATTTGGGTACGCAGTTTGTAAAATTCAAAAGCCTTCGGAATATTTTTTTGTGCTTCGTAAATCTCAGAAAGAAATTCGTAGCAATTCTTCTCGTATTCTTTTACTCCGATAGATTTGCTCCAGGTAAGGGCTTTGTATGCCACCGCAAGCGCTGCAGGATATTCTTTTGTTTCCGTTAAAATTTGTGCAAGTGTTATGTAATGTTGTGTTAAGTAATAATACTGCGTAGTATCTCTAACAAAGCCAATAGATCGGTATATATATTCTTTAGCCGAAGTATAATCTTTCATAGTAAGATATACTTCCGCAATACTATTATATACAGATGATTGTAGTAAAGAATCTATTTTATGTTCAGAGCAATAAGCACGTGCCTCATTAAAAAAATGTAAAGCGGAATCATTCTTTTCCATTTGCATGTACGTGCCGCCAATATTTAAACAGGTAGAAACAAAATTGCTTGGCGAACCTTTTACATTTGCATAGGCTTTAAAACCGCAGGCTAGGGCTTTTTTGAATTCCTTTCTTTGATTATAAATGATAGTGAGGTTGCTTGCCGAAACACCCGCACTTTTTTTATTATTAATGCTTTCACTTAGGGTAATGGCTTGTTGTAAATAATCAATCGCTTCGGGGTAATTGCCCATATCCATATAAATACTTCCCACCACATTGGCTGCATGCGCCATTTCGGGTATGTACTTATTTTGTTTGGCAATTTTATAGCCTTCAGCAGCATAAACTAATCCTTCGCCCAAATCGTAATAACTAACATGCCAACCCAACATAGAAAGAGCCATCGACTTCTCTTTATCGGGAAGTGTTTTGTTTATTAAAACTATCTTAAGACTATCAATTATCTTTTTATTTTGCCCATAACCAGTATGAAAAAAAGCAACACTAATAATAAATATATAAAGTAGTTTACGCATTACCTGATTTAAAAAGGCAACCAAATATAGTTTTTTTTAGGGCTAAGCGAAATGCTTTTTATTTACGTAAGCCGAAACAAATATGCTGGCTTCGTACAGCATGTATAACGGCACAAACACCGCCATCATGGTAGGTATATCGGATGTTGGCGTAATAAAAGCAGCCAACACTAATATCACCACAATAGCATGACGCCTGTATTTGCGCATAAAAGCGGGAGTTAAGATGCCAATACGACTAAGGAAATAAACTACCACAGGCATCTCGAACACCAAACCGAAAGCAAGGGTTAGCGTAGTGAGGTTAGATACGTATGAATCAAATGAAATTAAATTCTTTACATCGGCACTTACCGCATAAGGGGCAAGGAAGTTCCACGTAAGGGGAAACACCATAAAGTAACTGAAGGCAACACCCATTAAAAACAAAATGGTAGATACAAACACAAAACCTTTTACGGGTTTGGTTTCAGTTTGTTTTAGCGCAGGAGAAATAAACCGCCACAATTCCCACAATACATAAGGCATACCAAGGATTACCCCACCGATAAAAGACACCCACATGTGCATGGTAAACTGCCCTGCAAGGTCGGTGTTAATCAAGTCTTGCGTGGCAACCTGTATGCAGGCAGAATTATCATGAAACAAATATTGCCCCAGTTTGCAGATAACTTTATAGGTAATAAAGTCTTGATGGCGCGGGCCAAATAAAATCTTCCCGAAAAGAATATCGTTATAAAAGAACAGCAAAATACCCAACCCGGCAATTACCCCAAGGCTGCGCAGCAGGTGCCAGCGAAGGGCTTCGATATGCTCGAAGAATGGCATATCTGTTTTTTGATTTAAATCGTCGGCCATGGGGCGGCAAAAATACAAATAGATTAACTAATTAATAACTGTTTAAGATTTAATAGGTTTTTCTCTTCATTTCTTTGTTTGCCCAAAGAAACGAAGCAAAGAAAGTGCCCCACGAACGCCAACCTAAAGCTTTTCTTGGCGCACGGGCTGCCCTGCTTGGCTCAGAAAACTTTCGGTTCGCTCCGTTCGTGGACACCTGCCCCGGGTTTACGTAACCAACGTTATTTGAAAACCGAGCGTAAGCCTAGTAAAACGTGAAGTAGAATGACTTTGTGCCTGCATATTTATTACTTTTATGCCGCATGGAGAAAGAGGTTAAATACCATACACCGCAGCAGGCATTTTTAAAAGCACGCGATTGGTGCGCCTATCAGGAGCGCTGCCAGCAGGAAGTGCGCGATAAACTATATGGCTATGGCTTGCATAGCGCTGATGTAGAAAACCTGATTGCCCGATTGATAGATGAAAACTTTGTAAACGAAGAGCGCTACGCCAAAGCTTTTGCGGGAGGAAAATTCCGAATAAAGAAGTGGGGAAAGGTTAAGATAAAGCAGGAACTAAAAGCCCACCGCATATCTGACTACTGCATACAAAATGGACTGAAAGAAATTGACGGCAACGAGTATATAAAAACATTAAAGAAGGTTTTAGAACAAAAGGCTAAAACCATTACGGAGAAGAATCACCTCAAGAAGAAACAAAAACTGGTACGCTATGCTATCGGTAAAGGCTACGAGCAGGATTTGATATTTGATATTTTAAACGATGATAGCTTAGAGTAAGAAACTGCCGTTTTACCTACTAAAAACTTAGCGTTACACGTTGGAAATGATGTGTTACATGTTGGAAATGACATGTTACAAACTGGAAATGATGTGTTACACGTTGGAAATGATGTGTTACACGTTGGAAATGACATGTTACACGATGGAAATGATGTGTTACACACGTTCAATGAACCGTTACACGCAATCAGAGACCTGTTACACATGTTCAATGAACCGTTACGCGCAATCAGAGACCTGTTACACACATTCAATGAACTGTTACACGCAATCAGAGACCTGTTACACACGTTCAATGACCCTTTACATGCAATCAGAGACCTGTTACACACGTTCAATGAACCGTTACATGCAATCAGAGACCTGTTACACACGTTCAATGAACCGTTACATGCAATCAGAGACCTGTTACACACGTTCAATGAACCGTTACATGCAATCAGAGACCTGTTACACACGTTCAATGAACTGTTACACGCAATCAAAGATCTGTTACACGCTTTCAAAGACCATTTACACGAGTTCAGAGAGCCTGAAAAGCTAAAAAACAGTCTTTTACAGCCGGTTTTTGTTAAAAGCCGTTAAAATTAAGGTAGGTTAAGGCTTGGAAATGGTTTATACATGACCTAAAAGGGCAATAGATATTTGTTATATTTGTTCTGCAATGAAGAAAATACTACTTGCCTTTATTATTATTGTTTTTGCTTTGAAGGGAAATGGGCAAACTAATGTTATTATTATTCCGCTAGATTCAGCAAACCATAATTTTGTTTATTGCCCGGAAACTGTGTATCAGTTTATGTATGAAGGTATGTATTATCAACCATGTGATTGGTCTATAACACCTACAACAGCAACTTTAACTGGTAGTGGAGTATCACCATATAATGCCGTATTTGTGACTTTTCCAACCGCTGGCTCATACACTATTGGCATAGGTTGTACTACTAGTTATTCCGGAACTAATAATGACTTTGGTAAACTTATTATTAATGTAACTTGTGCTACTGGGATAGAACAGATTTCAACTACTAATAAGGAACTGAACATCTACCCCAACCCCAACAATGGTAGTTTTGTTATAGAGCCGCAAAACACATTGTACAATGTACGTTGTACCGTGTACGATGTAAATGGCAAAGCAGTATTAACTCAAACTATAAACGGCAGAACAAGTATAGATGCAAGCTATTTAAATGAAGGTGTTTATAACATAAGCCTGCAAAGCACAGAAGGTTTGGTAAATAAGAGGGTGGTAATAGTTAAGTAACAATTAAAAAAAATAACGAATGAAAAAAACAAGTACAATTTTAGTCCTGGCAATTTTAATGGTTGTAGCTATAAAAACATCAGCTCAAAAAACCGATTGCAAATACGAAAAAAACGAAATAGATAAATTTACTAAAAGACAAACATTGCAAACCAAATCTCACAGGCTTACACCCCTTATCTCATCGGAAGGTAGTTTAGATGTAAGCGCACTAAAAGTGGATATGGATGCCTATCTTATATTTGATTTTTATACCACCCAAAAAGCTGTCATCAATAATGGAGGCGCTGTAAACCAAGCCGATATAGATTTGTTTACCATATACATTCCCGCAGGTTCAGAAATATTGATTCTTATGGCCGATCAAAGTACGGTTAGTTTAAGAACCAATGAAGATATTAGAGGACGGGTAACCTATACCGAAACCGGCAGAGTTTTAAATAATATTAATTATAACTTTAATAATACCATGCAGATAAAAGTTGCATTACCGGTTGATCAATTAAATGTGTTAGCCGCCAAGGGTGCAACCAGTATTAGACTAAGCTACTTAAGCGGAAACGGGAAGCCACAAAATTTTGATTGCGACTTTGGTAAGAAAAAACTTGACGTACTGCAGGAAGTAGTAAAGTGTATTCAATAAATAAAAACAAATAATATAATCAACTGTTAGCCACACTACAAGCAACGAGGGGGTGGTAAATACAAGGTTGGTTATTGTGAGGTAGACAGGATAAAAACCTAGTATATTTGATTAAGTGAAATATCTTTTATTTATAATTACATTTCTGTTAAGCTTTACTTTGCTTTCTCAAAACGATTCTTTAATTCCTAATTACAACAGTACATTCTATGCTTCTGTGCTACCTGCCGCAAAGGGTGTTGCTATGCCTTTTTTGGTTAATCAAAAGTACGAGAGTATTGCGGGCGCAAGCGTAATAGATTCTACCATAAGCTATGCAGGTTCATATTATCATATACATAACTACTACCTGAATCCTGCTACTAATTATTATGTTGCCAGTAGTCAGTATAGCGCGTATGATATAAGTTCTTTTAGCACTATTTGGCCCACCCAATGTCCTAATATATTATATAAAAGCAGCGATACTTCTTTCAATGCCCAGTCAGATTGTGTGGGATATCTCACCCGCTTGTTATCGGTTACGGGCAATACTACCACAACGGGCAATGCTTATCTTAATATAATAAATACAGTGCACACGGGCAACACTTCTCACTTTGCTGCGGTAGGTTATGTATCTACCGCCTATTCTTTTGCAGTGGCTTTTCCTACTTTTTCTACCAGTGTTAGCAGCGGGTGGCAATATGTGGCAGGCAACATAGAATCATCAGAGGTTAATACCTACAACCACACCATACAAAGTTCGTTAGGGACTTATAACGGTGTGCGAAAAGGGGGCTTTGCACAATCCCTTCCCGGAGATATACTGGCATTTGGTTATTCGGCCTCTTCTTCCTCAAACGGACATGTGATGGTTATGGAAACATCTCCGCAATTGCTTAATGCGGATAGTCTGCCGAATTATTTCCCTGCACAAACCCTTGCTCAGGCAACGACTTTATTAAGCACCTATCGTATATATAGTATGCCCGTTTTTGACTGCTCGGGTAAGATGGCGCATTTTAAAGACAGCCGCAAACTTACCAGCGGTATAGGGCATGGCAAACTATTGATATTAACCTCCCTTACAGATGATGCCCCTATGGGCTTTGTATTTGATACATCTCAGGTAACCGGCACTACATTGCATTACGATACATTGGGTACTTCGGTTTATGCTATTTCAGTTGGACGTTTTGTTACAGCTTCTACCACGGGTGTTTCTCAAATCTCAGGCTTCAATACTCAAATCTCTGTTTACCCCAACCCCAGCAATGGTAGTTTTGTTATAGAGCCAAGCAGCACAACAAAACAAACTATGCAGGTTTATGATGTAAATGGTAAGCTTGTATTAACACAAACTATAAACGGTAAAACCAATATAGATGTAAGTAGTTTAAACGAAGGTGTCTATAATATAAGTCTGCAAAGCAGTGAGGGGGTGGTAAATAAGCGTTTAGTTATCGAAAAGTAAAAAGAATGAAGAAAATAATTACTCTTTTAATCTTGGCGTTTTGTTTAAATGGAAACGCACAACTGTTAAGTTACAATGGCAAAAGCTATTTCATCAATGGGGTTAATATCCCTTGGAACCAGTATGCTTCTGATTTCGGCACCAACTACTTGCACGGCAACCTGTATGATAGCACCTGGTCTTGAAAATGCTTTTACTGAAGTTTCAAAACTATGGCGTTAACTGTGCCCGTGTTTGGATTCATAATGATGGTAACACAAGTCCTACCATTGATACCACCACCGGTTATGTTACCGGCTTAGACCCTGTTGTGCTTGCCAGCATGGATGATATGTTTAAACGCGCGCTTAAACATCATGTAATGATTATACCTTTCTCTGGAGTTTTAATATGACTAATAACAATTATGCCTTGGGCGCTAACGGTGGTATGCATGCTGATTTAATACAGGATACTTTAAAAACAAGGAGCTATATTAATAATGCACTTATACCAATGGTACAACACTTTGCTAACCAGTGTAACTTATTAGCCTGGGAAATTATTAATGAACCCGAGTGGAGCATGAATGTGCCATCGGGTGGTACGCAAACACAGGTAGTTGCTGCAAGTGATATGCAACGCTTTGTGGGTATGTGTGCTGAGGCTATCCATCAGCATTCAACCAAAATGACTACGGTGGGCTCTGCTACGCTGCGTTATAACTCGGATGAATTTTCGGTTACTTCGCCCTGCTATGGTAACTATTGGAAAGATGCTGCCATACAAAGCGCCTATAATAAACCCCTTGCTCATTTAGATTTTTATGAAGTGCATTATTACGATTGGATGACGGGTGTGCTAAATTTCGACCCTTACAAATCGGGCTGTCAGGCAAGTTTTTGGGAGCTTGATAAACCAACGCTGATAGGAGAGTCGCAAGGTAACAGCACAAATCATACCCCAACAGATATGTTGTACAATGCTTTTACAGGAAACTATGCAGGCGTTTTGTTTTGGTCTTATAATGCAGGTGCCGATAGCATGGGGCAGTTTGGCGAGTTTAACAGTGCCTTACTTGCCTTTAGAAATGCCGCAACAAGTATTGTTGATTTTGATACCACTATTTGCGTGCAAACAACAGGCATTCCACTCTCTTTAGGAGAGGGGCAGGGGGTGAGGCTTTACCCCAACCCCAACAACGGTAGTTTTGTTATAGAGCCAAACAATAATGCAGCAAAACAAACTATGCAGGTTTACGATGTAACCGGTAAGCTTGTATTAACACAAACTATAAACGGTAAAACTAATATAGATGCAAGCAGTTTAAGCGAAGGTGTTTATAACATCAGCATCATCAGCAACGAGGGTGTAGTAAATAAGCGGTTGGTTATTGTGAGATAAAAAAATATTTTATACATTTAACGTTCTAAAATAAAAATTTAATGAATAAACTATTACCTACACTTAGCATTGCACTTGCGCTAAACACATTTGCACAACAGCCCACCGATGCTCGTAAGACAGAAGTTGCGGGTTATTTTACTCACCCTGTAATTACCACCAAAGGTATTGTGGCTACCGATAATTTTGGCTCTGCAATATACTTGGTGCAAAAGCAAGGAGTAAAAAGTTTGGTCACTTCACCAGGCTGTGGCAGGTACTTTGGTATTATCTCCCGATAAAGCTACCATAGGCTTTAAACAAATACATGCAGATGGCACGCAAATACCTTCTCTATTTGATTTAGAAACAAGTAACATTACTGCTTTGGCAAAACCGTCTTCACTTTGCGGGCAACCAAGTTTTAGTAGTAACGGCAAAACGGCTTTTACCATTGGTAATGAATTAACGGTTATAGATGGTAGCCAAACCAAAACCTATAACCTGGGTGTGTATGCAAACCTTACGCCTATATCTCCTGATGGTAATTATGTAATTTATAATAACGATAACGACCGTTTGCTGCTGCTTGATTTAAGCACAGGAGCATCTACACAAATTACCGACAGTAAACGTGGCGATGTCTATTTCCTCAATGGTCGCCCGATGGCAATAAGGTTGCTTACTCAACGCTATCAGGCATTATACTTGTTTGGGATAAAACCACCAACAAAACCTACACAATAGGTGAAGGGCAAAACGTTTCCTGGTCTGACGATTCGCAATACATCCTGTATAATCGTAACGAGGTTGCCAACTTTGTGTATAGCGGTTCTGATATTATTATGGCGACGTATGACGGAAGTAACATGAGGAACATTGCACACTCACTGATGTAAATGAAATAACTCCATCGTTTGGCGCTAACAATACCATACTATACAGCAACTTTGATAAGCAGGAAATATTATCCGCAATATTGATAGGCAGAATGCATTCATCAAAGACAAAAGAGCTAAGCTAAATACACATCAGAATTGTTTCCCGACAATAAAAGCTTCGACTTCAAATGTAAAAAAATGCGGTTGACGCAACAGAATCTATAGTGATGGTACCCGGTACAGTTCCTTATGTTAATCAGGTTTATGATGTCCTACCTGGGATGATGGGTATTGTTCTTGCGCCCCTACCAGTGCCCTTATGACTATGTTGTATTATAACCGACTGCCTAAATGGCGATACTCTCGGTAAATCATGGTTTGTCTGGCGACCCGCACATAAGCAACTATGGTTCTTATATGGCGGATGATATATATGTATAATACAAATGATTTACGATGCTCCGCGGTTACTTGCCCGAGCTATAATTCGGCATGGGGCGGGCATGGCTATATGTGGAATGGCAGTAAAACACCTGCCACCATGATGTCTCCTTATGTGCAACACCATAATGTAACTTCCACTCTATAATGATACAATGACCTATGCGGGCATAAAAGCGGAAATTAACCATAACTATCCTTATCCATGGTGTAATACCCTTTCAAGCGATGGGCATGACACCGTTACTATAGGGCTATGTAAATGCGCAACATACCTTTATATTTAACGACCCTTATGGAAATAAAAACACCGGCACATGGCCTAATCCTACCGGAAGAAATGCTTATTACGATTGGCCTGCGTATAACAATGGGTATCAGAATTTAAATTCCGTAGCGTGGATGGTAACTTCTGAATCTACGCACCTTACCGACAATGATACATTGATAGATGATGTCATTACAACAATGGTTTTTTCATGTATAACCAAGGTGATGCACTTATGAGGTATTATCAGGATAGCGAAACAGGTGGATATGGCCCTTTCACTCATTGGTGGTGGACTTATTCAACCTCTTCTCACCACAATTGATATTCCTGCTATGAAAATTGGACTCCAACCCTATCAACCACAGGAAATTATGAAGTTTATGCTTACGTTCCTTCTTCAGGGAGCCACGGCTACTACTGCTACGCTATAAAGTACATTACAACGGAGGAATCCAAACTGTTATCCAGTTAACCAAGCAACTCATGCAGGGCAATGGGTTTCTTTAGGCACATTTCCTTTTTTCTTTTTGACTGAATGATACTAAGAGTATGTTGGTTTAGGCGATGCTGCAGGAACCGAAGGGCAAGTACTAGCCTTTGATGCCGTTAAATGGAGTTATATGCTCACTTACTACAGGTATTAATCAGGTTGCAAATAGTATTGCAATCAGGTAACGATTTATCCTAACCCCAACACTGGCAGTTTTGTTATTGAGCCAAGTGACAGAACAAAACAAAACATACAGGTTTATGATGTAAATGGCAAACTTGTTTTAGACAAACTATATCCGGCATAGACCAGACATAGACGCAATGTCGTTTAAACGAAGGTGTTTATACATCAGTATCATCAGCAAGTATACGGTATATTAAATAAGAAGCTGGTTATTCGGGAAGGAATTATAGCTAAACAAATTAGCGCAGATAATTTAATCTGTATAAATCAGCGAAATCTATAACTAGTTTACTTTTTTAAAAAATCTCCTACTAGCCTTTCAGCTTCTTTGCAGGCGGTTTCTAAATGTTCGTTTAGGATGAAGCAGTCAAAAAGCTTGGCAGTTTGTAGTTCCTTCCTCGGCTTTCTCTACCCTGAAGGGCAATACTTTCAGGGCTATCAGTTTGGCGCGAGTTTAGGCGCTCTTCCAGTATCTTAATAGAGGGGGGCATCACAAAAACGGCTAAAGCTTTATCCTTAAAATGATATTTTAAGTTTAGGCCACCTTGCACATCAATATCAAAAATAACGTTCTTACCAGTTGCCCAAATGCGCTCTACTTCACTCTTTAGCGTACCGTAGTAAGTGCCGGGATATACTTCTTCCCACTCAAGGAAATCGCCGTCTTTAATCTTTTGCTTAAACTCTTCTAAGGTCAAATAATGGTAATCTTTACCGTGCTCTTCTACGCCTCTTTTTGGTCTACTGGTTGCAGAAATGGAAAATTGAAGTTTATCGGGCATTACTGCCACCAAATGCCTTACAAGGGTTGTTTTACCTGAACCCGAGGGGGCTGAAAATATAATGAGTTTTCCTTCCGGCATGTGCAAAGATAATTGATAATTCATAAATGCTACATTTGTAATATGGAATTTATATCAGAAGAATTAAATACCTATTGCCTGCAACACAGCGATGCAGAGGATGAGTTGCTTAAAGAACTTAACCGCCAAACGCATTTAAAAACCACACAACCCCGCATGCTCAGTGGTTATTTGCAGGGGGCTTTCTTATCATTCATTTCTCAGTTTATCAAACCAACTTATATTTTAGAGATTGGCACCTTTACAGGCTACTCGGCACTATGCCTTGCAAAAGGTTTAACAGAAAAGGGTAAGTTAATTACCATAGATAAGAATCCGGAAACAGCTATATTGGCTAAAACCTTCTTTGATAAATCAATCTATAAAAGCAAGATAGATTTCAGAATAGATAATGCCGTAACCCTGATACCGCAATTACCAAATGGTATAGATTTAGTGTTTATAGATGCCGATAAAAGTAATTACGCCTTATATTATGATTTGGTTTTTGATAAGCTAAATAGGGGAGGAGTTATTATGGCAGATAACGTTTTGTGGAGCGGCAAAATACTTGATTTGAATGCAAATAAAGATAAAGATACCCTTGCCCTGCAAGCCTTTAACGAAAAAATAGCAAAAGATAATCGGGTAGAAAAAGTAATGCTTCCTCTTAGAGATGGCATTACCTTAATTAGAAAAAAATAAGATGCGTTTTTACATTGCCTTTCTTTTATTGGTTAGTTGTTCAAATACTTCTTTCACTCAGGATAATGGCAACGAAGAAAAAATGTTTTGGAAAGAAGACTGTCGCCTTACTTGGGATGATTACAAAGGTAAAAAGCAAAAACGCTTTGCTGCTGCTTCTACGGTGTATAGTATGTACCGAACTATTTATGTGGATGCTGATAAAAACATTATGGCAAGTGTTAAAGCAGTTTTTTATCCTAAAGATTCTTGGAAGGGTAATTATTTAGATGATGCTTTATTGGCGCATGAACAAAGGCATTTTGATATTGTAGAACTTTATGCCCGAAAACTAAGAAAGCAGCTAGGTGAGATAAAAGTAAAGGATAAGAAAGATGCAGAGCAAAAACTGGATTCTTTGCATGCAATTATAGATAAAGAAATGGATGCCTTTCAGGATAAATATGATGAGGATACTGATTATTCGATGGCACATGATGAGCAAATAAGCTGGATAAAGAAAATAAAGGATTCTATTGATAGTTTGGTTGCTTATCAAAATACGGAAGTCAGGTTAAAGAAGGTTTTTTAACAAAATGCTTTTGATAAACAGATGTTTTTAATTCAAGAAACATAGCTTTAGCATATATCTTTGTGGTAAATGATTCTATTTAAGAAAATATTTAAAATTATCACTAATAAGTACTTGCTAACGGTTGTGTGTTTGGCAGTATGGCTTACCTTTTTCGACCGTAATGATATTTTTACCCAGTACGATTTAAAACAACAGGTTTTAAAATTGGAGAAAGAGCGCGATTATTACCTGCAAGAAATTAATGCCAACAACCAGGCTATTGAAGAGTTAAATACCAACCAAAAGAGTTTGGAGAAGTTTGCGCGCGAAACATATCTGATGAAAAAGGATAACGAAGATGTATTTGTTATCGTGAAAAAATAAATGCTTTATGGATTTAGATTCATTCTCCGAAAAATCTAAATCGCAAAGTGCCTCCAACAAGACCTTCCTAAAAAAAATAAAGCAGAAGAAAATCCGAAATCTGGATGATTTATTTCATGTTGCACATGAAGAAGCTTTTGAGCAGATAGATTGTCTTAGCTGTGCCAATTGTTGCAAAACTACCAGTCCTATTTTTTATCAAAAGGATATTGAACGCGTTGCTAAACGTTTGCGAATGAAACCTTTTGAGTTTATAGAGAAATATTTAAAAATAGATGAGGATAAAGATTATGTACTGAAGCAGTCTCCTTGTCCGTTTTTAGGTGCCGATAATTATTGCAGCGTATATGAAGACCGCCCCACTGCCTGCCGGGAATACCCGCATACCAAAAGAAAGAATATGTACCAGATTTTAGAATTGACCTACAAGAATACTTTAGTATGTCCGGCAGTACTTAGAATAGTTGATGGAATGAAGGAAAAATTAGGTTTTATATAATTAATTCTCCAGCAAAAGATTTTGCTTGGTAAACACCCTTATCGGATAAATTGCAGCAATAAAACCTGCACCGAGCACTGTAGCCATTATTAAAATAAAATCACTGAAACGTACATCAATAGGATAAGCATCTACAATATAACCCTCTTCAAATGTTACAAAACCATAGTGTTGTTGCAGCAAACACAAAATATATCCCAACAAAATACCTAAAAAAGAACCAATGAAAATTATCATCAATCCTTCTGTCATAAAAATCTTTCGTATAAGGTTAACATCAGCACCCATAGCTGAAAGGGTTTTTACATCCTTTTTTTTTCTATAATAAGCATGGTTAGCGCACCAATAATATTAAATGTAGCGATAAGCAGTACGAAAGCTAGGATAATGAATGTCCATAGTTTTTCGGTTTTTAATGTTTTAAAAAGTACATCGTTCTGCTCATACTTATTCTTAACAATAAACTTATCTCCTAGAACTTTTTGAATTTCGGTTTTAATCAGGTCTCCATCTGTGTTAGGTTTCAAAGCAATTTCTAAAGCACTGACACTATTGGCAGGGTATTGCAATAAATTGCGAGCAACCTCATAAGAGATTAAGCCATAGGTAAAATCAAAATCATCATTAATGGTAAAGAAACCAGATGGGTAACATTTTTCCTCATTAAAAGCATCTTCGGGATTTATACTCGAATTATTTCCGCGCTTAGGACAAAAAACACTAACGGGCGTAAAATTGCTGCGTAAGCCTACGCCCAAACGAAAAGCCACACCTTTTCCTAAAACCAAATCGTGTTGTTTAGCTTGCTCTGAAATAAAACTTCCTTCTGCAACTAAGGTATCAAAACGGGTAACGGCAGTAAAGTTTTCATCTACACCTTTTATATGTGTAATTTGCAATTGGTCGTTATATTTAAGTAGCATGTTATCATCCAGCGTTCGGCTGATGTAGGTTACACCATTTATATTCTTTAGTTGCAACGCTAACTTATCATCGGCAGTAAATACTTTTCCGTTTACGGCTGTGATTTTAATATCGGGATTAAAAGAGTTATAAAGTGTTTGTACAAGTCCTGTCAAACCATTCATTCCGGAAAGAATAATAATTAAAGTACTTGTTCCAACGGCAATGGCCAATACCGAAATCCAACTGATAATGGTTATGGCATTAGTAGATTTTTTTGCAACGAAATACCTGCGTGCTATATAAAGAGCAACGTTCAAAGGTTATTTCTTAAGAAGTTCTTCTATTTTCATGGCATAATCCAATGAATCGTCGATATAAAAAACGAGATCTGGAGTAATGCGCAATTGCTTACCAACCATATTACCCAAGCGTTTCCGGATTTCTTTTACATGTAGGGTAACATTCTTCAGGATATTTTCTTTATTCTTATCCATAATGCTTAGATACACTTTTGCCAAACCCATATCGGGAGTAAGACGTACTATAGTAACTGTAATAAATGCACCGCCAAATAGATTCTTTGCTTCGCTTCTGAATATTTCGGCAAGCTCTTTCTGAATTAGCTTACCTACTTTACTTTGCCTGATACTTTCCATCCAATAATAAATTAAGGGTCTAAATTACTAAAAAATTAAGGGCTGTAATTTATAAAGGCAAATATAGTTACAACGTAAGGAAATAAAGTAAAATTTAATCATTTGATTAAATTATTTGTTTAAATCAAAATAATAGTTTTATATTTGCGGCGTGAAAGTAAAAAAAACAAAACTAGCCATTGACCCTACCACAGAAGAAAAGATAAAACATGCGGCTAAGGTTATTTTCCACCAAAAAGGTTATGCTGCTACCCGTACCAGAGATATTGCCAAAGAAGCAGGTATAAACTTGGCTTTGGTTAACTACTACTTTCGCAGCAAAGAAAAACTGTTTGATATTATTATGCTGGAAAGTTTACAGGATTTCAGGCAATTTATACAAGCAGCTTTTAATGATGAGAAAACATCTTTAGAAAGCAAAATCGAAACTATGGTATGTAATTATATTGATTTACTGATAGACCAGCCTGATATACCCCTATTTATATTGAGTGAAATACGCAACAATCCGCAGGCACTTATCTCGAAGATGAACAAAGAATCTATGGCGAAATCTTTTTTTATCAAACAATTTCAGCAAGCGGTAAAAGAAGGTAAAATCGCGCCTATCCATCCACTTCATTTTATTATGAATCTGATAGGCATGATAGTATTTCCTTTTGTGGGAAGCCCCATTATTAAAACAGTAGGTGGGTTGAAACAAGAAGAGTTTAATGAGTTAATGCAACAAAGAAAAGTATTGATACCTAAATGGCTTAAAGCAATATCGAAAGTAAAATGAAAACAATAACTATCCATCTTGTTTGTTTGCTTGGTTTTAGTTTATGTACCAACGCACAAACTGAGCTGCATTTTAATAAGCTTGATTCTGTATATGCGTATGCGGATAAGCACAGTTCAGTATCAAAAAACAACGAGCAGCAAACCATTTATGCCAAATACCAGAAGATTGCCGCCCTTGCCAATGTGGTAAACTTTAGAGACCCTGTTTCTTTTACACCAACTAATAATACCATATTGCCTGTAAGTTTTATTCCCTTAAGCCTTTTAACTGGCGGTAAAGGAAGTGGGTATGAGAAAATAACCTTAGGGCAACAATATGTAAATACATTTAATATACAACCTCAAATAGATATTATAAACCCCGGCAACTGGGCGCAAATTAAAACCACCAATATTAATCAGGAACTTACTGCTACAAATAATTTACTCAATAAAAAATCTTTATACGAATCTATTGCAGCTTGCTATTACAATATCTGCACCTTTAAAGAGCAGGTTGAAATAACTAAGAAGAATTTGTCTTCTACCGATACCTTGTTGCAGATTGTAAATAATAAGTTCAGTCAAGGTTTGGTAACCCAGCAGGATGTAAACAATGCCACTATTAATAAACTTACACTACAGGATAAATTAAACCAACTAAAAATTTCTGTAGAGCAACAATACAACAGTTTGAAAATACTGTGCGATATTCCCATGAAAACAGGTGTAGTTATAGAAGATGGATTAAACTATAACCAACCCTTTACACCCGATATGGAAGCAAGTTCTCAATTGCAGGCAAAAGCAAATCTGTTGCAAATGGAATATGCCAAATCTGATTTAAGAGCCAACCGTTTGGCTAATCTTCCGGTAATATCTGTTTTATACTCTTACTCGCATTATCAAAATAGTGTTAACCAGTTTTTTGATACCCGGGCTAACAACCCGTGGCTTAACTCTGCTTTCTTGGGTGCAAAGGTTACCTTTAATATTCCTGATGTAAACCATATTCTTTCATCGCGCAATGCAAAGATTAACTATCACATTGCTCTTATTAACAGCAATCATGGTCAGTTACAAAATGATATTTCAAACAATCAATTACATTTAGATTATGAAAAGGCTTATTCTCAGTTAAATGTAAACAAACAAATATTTCAGTTAAAAGAGGAGAATTATAAACTGGCTCTTAATCAGTATAATCAATCTATCTTATCTTTTGATAAACTGCTGATTGCTTTCAATGATATGCTGGTAAGTCATTTAAACTATAGTAATTCGTTAGCCAATATGTTTTACACAAAATCTAAAGTTGATATTAATAATAATCTGAAATAATGAAACAAGCTATTAAAATACTACCCATCTTGGCAGGATTAATTCTTTTAAATTCCTGTGGTAAAAATTTAACTGAAGCAAAACCCATCAGAAAAAGCATCACAGAAACTGTTTTTGCATCGGGTGTTTTAGTTCCCGAAAATCAATATAATCTTACTGCACAAAGCGAAGGGTATATTGTGGCTTTAAACTTTATAGAGGGCGATACCGTGAAGCAAGGCAGAGTATTAGCTGTTATTGATAACCAACAAAATACTTTTAACGCACAAAGTGCCAATGCACTTTTGTCTATTGCAGATATGAATGTAAGACCTGATGCGCCTGTCCTTAAACAGGTACAGGCAAATATTGCAGCGGCAACTTTTAAATTAAAAGAAGATTCTTTGCAAGCTGACCGTTACAAAAAGTTATATGAAAGCAAAAGCGTTTCTAAATATGATTATGAAAACATAAATCTTAGCTACGAAAATTCTAAAGCCAACCTAACTGCTTTAAAGGAAAATTATAATGTATTAAAACAGCAGGCAGATCAACAACTAATCATTCAGAAATCGCAAACGGGTATTAACAGTTTTTTTCAGGGAAATAATGAATTGAAAGCTGTAGTAGGTGGTAAGGTATATGAAAAGAAAAAGCAATTGGGTGATTATGTAAAGAAAGGTGATGTAATTGCTGTGATTGGAAAACAGGATGATATATATGCTAAGCTTAGCATTGATGAAACAAATATTTCTAAAATTAAGCTGGGACAAAAAGCCATTGTGCAGTTAAATACAGATAAATCAAAAAATTACAACGGTGTAGTTACTGAAATATATCCTGCCTTTGATGACCAAGCACAATCGTTTTACTGCAAAGTAAAGTTTACCGATAATATGGATTTCAGGGTATCAGGCACACAGTTGCAGGCTAATGTAGTCATTAGTGAAAAGACTAACCTATTAGTTATTCCTAAAAACTTTTTAGACTATGGGAATAAAGTAAATGTAAAGGACAAAGGGCAAATAATTATTGAAACAGGTTTTGTATCTACCGATTGGGTTGAAGTTAAAAGTGGAATAGATGAAAACACAACCCTTACTTTAGACCAACACTAAATGAAAAGCGTAAATACCGAAATAGCGCTTACGCACATTCTAACTCGCAAACGACAAACTATTGTCGCTTCACTGGGTGTATCCATAGGTATTGCTATTTATATTTGTTTAAATACACTAATAATTGGCACTAACCGATATTCTGATAATGCCATCTTTAAATCTACCCCGCATATACGGGTTTATAAGGAAGATGATATAAGCAAGCCCTTATCAAAAGATACTTCTCAAAAAAACGGAACCATTGTTATTGTCAATCCTAAAATAGCTAATATCTCTAAGAACCTTATTAACCCCGTTAAACTGGTAAATGATATAAAGCAGCAAGAGCAAGTTACCGCTGCTGCTCCAATGGTTACGGCTAACATATTTTATAATAATGGGAAGTCCCAACTAACCGGAGTAGGGTGGGGGATGAATATTATAGAGGGAGATGCCATGTTTGATATACAATCTACCATGGTAGTGGGGGATTTAAGAACGCTTTTAAATACGCCCAACGGAATTATTATTGGTGTGGGTATTGCCGATAAACTAAACATAAAACTATATGATAATATAAGTGTTATTTCATCGGTTGGGGTTATTAAATTAATGAAAGTGGTTGGCTTTTTTAAAAGCAGTAATGCGGTAACAGACAAAAGTAAATCGTACATGAACCTTGCCACCGCACAACAATTGTTGGAAGAAGGGCCCAATTATGTTACCGATATTTATGTGAAAATTAAGAACCCCGAAGAAGCACCGCAATATGCAAGTGTATTGGGTAATTTAACAGGTTACTCTACTGAAGATTGGAAAGCAGCGAATGAGTTATTTGTAGCAGGAAAAAAAATACGAGCTGTTATGTTCCTCTTTATATCATGGGCTATTCTGTTAGTTGCAGCGTTTGGTATTTACAATATCCTTAACATGACTGTTTCGCAAAAGCTAAATGACATTGCCATCTTAAAAGCCAATGGTTTTTCGGGAGGAGATGTAGTGAAGATTTTTGTAATGGAAGCTATGGTGATGGGACTGATAGGAACTATCATCGGGTTTTTATTGGCTTTATTAATAGTTACGCTGCTAAGCAGAATATACATTGGGGCAGACATCGGCTATTTTCCTATTCAGTTTGAATTTTCTGTTTCTATGACGGGAGTTATGGTGGGTTTATTGGTTACGTTTTTTGCGGGATATATTCCGGCACGCAAAGCATCTAAGGTTGATCCGATAGAAATATTCAGGAAGTAATGGAAAAACAGGTAGTATTAAGAACAAAAGGCATCGGTAAATATTTTTACGACCCCGTTAAATTTAAAGTGCTGGATGATATTTCTTTTGAAGCTTATAAAAGTGAGTTCTTAACGCTGGTAGGAAAATCGGGTAGCGGAAAATCTACCTTACTTTATATCCTATCTACCATGGATACGGAATATGAAGGAGAATTATTTATTGATGATGAAAAAGTAACCAGACAAAGTATAAATAAACTAGCCGCCATCAGAAACAAAAATATTGGCTTTGTTTTTCAGTTTCATTATTTACTTCCCGAATTTTCTTGTTTAAGAAATGTAATGATACCTGCACTTAAGTTGGGTAAATACTCGCACGAGGAAGTGGAACAACAGGCCTATGATAGATTGGATATGTTAGGCATAAAAGAACAGGCTTTAAAACCTGCATCCAAACTTTCGGGCGGGCAACAACAACGGGTAGCCATTGCACGCGCCTTAATTAATAACCCAAAAATAATTATGTGTGATGAACCTACGGGGAATTTAGATAGCAAGAATACCCAAATTGTTTTTGATATATTTAAGCAAATAACAAACGAGTTTCATCAAACCATTATTGCCGTTACCCATGATTTGGATTTTGCCAAAGCATCAGACAGAACCATTGAACTGGCAGACGGAAAAATTATAAGCCACGGGGTGGTTAAGTAGTAATATGTTTTTTATTATGATGTCAACCGACTGCCGAGCAAGCAGTTGTTATCAGCTGTTATTCCTTTTCAATAAGCATTGCTTTTACTTTCTCAAAGTCGCCAGATAAAAAATGCCTATATACATTTTCAATGTCAGTCCACGTTTTAAATATTGCTTTGATTTCTTTGTAAGGTTGATCAGCAAAAATGCCAAGAACACTCAAGTCCTTATGTGTTTCCAAAATATTTTCTTCATCATAACAAAATGTGTTTCCAATTCCTACCCAAAATGCGCCATGCTCTTCGTCCATATTTTGTGCCTCAGAAATAGCAATTTTAATGTCTTCAATTGTCACGTTGTCAATTGAGTCGCCCCAAGCTTTTTGTAAATATGTCATTTTACTTTCCGCCATAAAATTGGAGCTAACTCCTTGCTACATTTACTTTTAACAAAGCTAAAAAAAATCACTACGTTTTTCCTTTTGGTGGGTTATTTCTGTCTTCGCTGCGTTATTTTTCCTTTCGACGTGTTCTTTTTGTTTTTATTTCTCTTTACGCTAAGGGTAACGAAGGTGTAATAGAAGTTTGGTTATTGTTAAATAATCTGCTGTTTTAAAGACTTGTAAACTAAATTACTTCTCTCTGTAAACCGACATATCAATAACAGAATTGGATGCATCGCTGTTATCGGTTAAGGTAATGATAAAGTTTTGCTTTTTGCTGTCGAAACAATTAAACACAAAATAGCCTTTATCCATCATAGGTGCAGTATATTTAAGGCGATAGTAATTCTTTAAATCGTTAATTACCGTATCGCCAAAATCAGAGTTTTTGCTGGTTATATGAATATCAATCTCCGAGATAGTATCATTATCCAGAGCATATGTAATGCTGTATTGCGAAACGGAATCAATCTTTTGCTCGTAGGTAATGTGATTGTTTGTTTTCTCAATGGCTTTTGCAATTTCTATGGCGGGTATTTGCTTCTGGCTTTGTCCAAGTTCGATCCCGCCAATAATTCCATTAGGACTTTTAATAACAGAATCTAAAGCATAATGGTATTCGGGGAATATTCGTTTGGCAATAACGCTTGCCTCAGTCTCTTTATTTCCCTGATTACAAGCGCAAAGTAATGTACTTATAAGAACTCCTGTTTTTAAATATTTATTCACTATAAATGAATTACTTCTCCATATGCAGCAGCAGCAGCTTCCATAATAGCTTCACTCATGGTTGGGTGTGGGTGTACTGATTTAATTAATTCATGTCCGGTTGCTTCCAGTTTGCGTGCCACTACAATCTCGGCAATCAGTTCCGTTACGTTATGACCTATCATGTGCGCACCAAGAATCTCTCCGTATTTAGCATCAAAAATAAGTTTCACAAAACCATCAGGAGCACCGGCAGCTTTAGCTTTACCCGATGCTGTAAAAGGGAACTTACCCACTTTAATTTCATAACCTGCTTCTTTAGCTTTCTTTTCGGTATAACCCACCGAAGCAACTTCGGGTTGGCAATAGGTACAACCCGGTATGTTGTTATAATCCATCGGCTCAGGATGATGCCCTGCAATTTTTTCTACACAGGTAATACCTTCTGCACTGGCAACGTGTGCAAGGCTTGCCCGCCCACGCAATCGCCAATGGCATAATAACCCGGTACGTTGGTAGCGTAAAATTTATCAGTAAGTATTTTACCTTTATCGGTAGCAATACCAACTTCTTCTAAGCCTAAATTCTCTAAATTGGTTTGTATACCTACGGCAGAAGAACTACTTCTGATTCTACAATCTTTTCTCCGTCGGCAGTTTTAATTTTTACTTTAGATAAATCACCTTTGGTATCCACACTTTCAACCGAGGCATTTACCATAATTTCAACACCCAGTTTTTTAAACGATTTTTCTAACTGTTTAGAAACATCTTCATCCTCAACAGGCACAATATTTGGAAGAAACTCTACCACGGTAACTTTAGTACCCATTGTAGCATAAAAATAAGCGAACTCAATACCTATGGCACCAGAACCTACTACTACCAAGCTTTTTGGTTGTTTAGGTAAATTCATTGCCTGACGGTAACCGATAATCTTTTTACCATCTTGCGGTAAGTTTGGTAACTCGCGAGAACGCGCGCCTACTGCAATTATAATATGTTTTGCATCATGGGTTGCTACGGTTTTATCGGCAGCGGTAACTTCTACCTTTTTGCCGGGCTTAACCTTTGCGGTACCCATTATTACATCAATCTTATTCTTTTTCATTAAGAATTGAATCCCTTTGCTCATACCATCGGCCACATCACGACTGCGTTTTATAACGGCAGAAAAATCAGCTTTAATGTTATCAGCACTAATACCATACTCTTTAGCGTGGTTTAAGTATTCAAATACCTGCGCGCTTTTTAATAAAGCTTTTGTTGGAATACAACCCCAGTTTAGACAAATACCACCTAGGTTTTCGCGTTCGACAATAGCTGTTTTTTAAACCTAATTGAGAAGCGCGTATAGCAGCTACATAACCACCCGGACCGCTTCCTATAACTATAACATCGTAATTCATTTTGCTGAAATTTGTGTTGCGAAAGTAAGACTTTATTTAGAGATGAGAATAAATTTTACTTAACAACAGATACTCTATAGGTTACCGAATTTGTACTATCGTTGTAATGGTAACAATTAAAATTGATTTCCGTCTCTCCGGATTGCAGAGCCATAAAGTTAAAATCTACTTCTCCTGATTTATCTCCATGGAATACAGAGCCTAAATAATCTACCGCTTGCTTGTTGGAATTGTGTCTTAAACTCCAGTAGTAATTTTGTTGGTGATTTTCAAGCAAGGTAATCCGGAATTTCTCTCCTGCTTTAACGGTATTTGTTTTTCCGCTTTTTGTATCAAATTCTATCCTTTTACTAAGAGCATCCGTATATAAATAGCCGGATAACTAAGCTACAGAAAATTAGTATGTGCTTCTTCTTCACGATAAAATAGTGTGTTTGTAAGTGCAACGATACTAGCCCCAAGACTTGTTCAATAAGCTGCCAACCAATATCAAAAGCTGCATTTACAAGTGTTATTTGGTATGAAAAGGAAATACCTACCACAAAAGCCACAGCATATAAAAACAAAGCAGATAAAACACCAATTAATAAACTTCGTTTAAATGGGGCTTTTATATTCTTTTTAAGTGTAGTACTCTTAAAAGCAACCGACATACCAAAACCAACCATCAGGTAAACAAAACCAGCTACTGAAAGAAATACAGATTTTGGAAGGGTAAGTCTAACCAAATCGTTGGTTATTATACCGTGAAAAAGGTAGAAGGCTAAATACATCAGGGCTGCTGATAGAAGCCAACCGATATAAAATCTACCATTGAACATTTCTGATACAAAAATACAAAATTTCGCTTTAAGATTATTAATTACTTTTGGCAAAAAATTAGCAACCATGTCAACATTCGAAATCATTAAGAAAACCCATTTTATAGTAGTAACTATCTTCTTTTTAATCTATTTGATAAAAACCATCCTGCTTTTAGCAAATAAGAGCGAAGCATTACAATCTTTTACCAAAAAGATAAAAGTTATAGAAATGATTGTTAGCTTTTTGTTTTTGGCTACCGGAGTGTATTTGATGACTCAAATTCCTGAAATTAAGCCTATGCTTATTATTAAAATAACCATTGTTTTGTTATCTATTCCCTTGGCTATTGTTGGGGTTAAGAAAAGTAATAAGGGATTGGCAACATTATCTTTTATACTAATATTGGCTGCTTTTGGCATGGGAGAGATGATGAAGAAGAGAGCGGCTGTTGTTTCTGAGAAAGCTGTAAATACTGAC
Organism: uncultured Candidatus Saccharibacteria bacterium; assembly: GCA_963763345.1. Taxonomy (GTDB): domain Bacteria; phylum Bacteroidota; class Bacteroidia; order B-17B0; family Aurantibacillaceae; genus PALSA-968. Next base: position 71,796 of record CAVXOV010000092.1, on the reverse strand, counting down.
GGAAGCATAAATGGGCAAGAGCTTTATATAGCTAACTGTAAAGCATGTCATGGTGCAGATGGAAAGGCAGGAACGATGGGTGCTTCTGATTTAACGGTAACGCAATTAAGTAATGATAGCATTTCATCTATTATAGTGAACGGTAGAAATACAATGGGTAAAGTAGAAGGGTTGACTCCTGAACAAACTAAAGCTATTGCGGCTTACATTACCACTACAGTTAAAACTCATTAAGACTTAATGGGCAAACAACCGGAATCTACTGCGCCTAAACAACGCAAAGCCATATTAGTTGGCTTAATTACCAAACATCAGAACCTAGAGAAAGCTCAGGAATATTTGGATGAACTCGCCTTCCTGGTTGAAACGGATGGTTTACTGCCAGACAAGCAATTCCTGCAAAGATTAGAGAAACCCGATAAGTCTACCTTTGTTGGTAAGGGAAAACTGAATGAGTTAAAGACTTATATAAAGGAAAACGATATTGATGTAGTGGTGTTTGATGACGAGTTAAGTCCATCACAACAACGAAATCTGGAAAAGGAACTGGAGCGTAAGATACTTGACCGTACTTATTTAATCCTCGAGATATTTGCTTCTCGTGCAAGAACTGCTCATGCAAGAACACAGGTAGAGTTAGCACAATATCAATACTTATTACCACGATTAACGGGTATGTGGACACACTTGGAGCGTCAACGAGGAGGCACAGGAACACGCGGTGGAGCAGGGGAGAAGGAGATTGAAACCGACCGTAGGAATGTACGAGATAAGATATCTGCTCTTAAAAGGGAGCTTACCCATATAGACCAACAAATGGCTACTCAGCGCAAAAACCGTGGTGAGATGATTAGGGTGGCATTGGTGGGTTATACAAACGTAGGTAAATCTACCCTGATGAATTTGCTTAGTAAAAGTACTGTGTTTGCTGAAAACAAACTGTTTGCTACGCTTGATACAACGGTTCGTAAAGTGGTTATTGATAATCTTCCATTTTTATTGAGTGATACGGTTGGGTTTATACGCAAGCTGCCCACACAATTGGTAGAATCATTCAAATCTACTTTGGATGAAGTGAGAGAAGCTGATTTGCTGTTGCATGTGGTAGATATATCACATCCGGCTTTTACCGACCACATGGAAACCGTTACCAATACCCTTACTGAAATTGGTGCAGGGGATAAAAAGATTATTACCGTATTTAATAAGATTGATGCTTATCATCATATTGTAAAAGAGGATGATGATTTAACGGAGGAAACCAAAGAAAATATAAGTTTGGAGCAGCTAAAACAGACATGGATGCATAAGGATACCGGTTTATGTGTGTTTATATCTGCTACGGAGAAGAATAATATTGATGAGTTGCGTGCTTTGGTTTATAAGGAAGTTAAAAAGCTGCACGTAAAACGGTATCCTTATAACAACCTGTTGTATTAATTTACGTCAAAACTCCAGCAGATACTGTATCATAGTAGTGCGTGGAGGTTCTATCTTCATAGGTCTTAGCATATAGGCTTTGTTAGTCACGTTGTTGCATACAATGGATATTTTTTGTGTGGATGTAATCTTAAAACTTACACGCGCATCAAATATATTAAATCCCTTATTTGTGTTCCAAAAATTGGTTATTTTAAATGGTAAACCCCAATTGTTTTGTGCTAATACGGCTGTTAGTTTTTCAATTTCAGCAAAGGCTGTATCTATATTAGCCATTTTGCTATAGTAGCGATAGCTTCCTCCAACGGTAAATTTAAATATCTTAAACTCTACATCTGCCTTTACCATATTTTTGTAGCGGTATTTCATTATATTTCCGGCCGGGTTCAGGCTGGTATTCTTATAAGTAACTTTGTTATTATTAGTTGGGTTAAGTACTTTAGATGAATCGGTAGCATAAACATAGTTTGGTGTTAAGCAAATAGGATCCACATAAGTATATCCAATCAAAGCCGTGGCACCGAACTTTTTATTGGTTTCGGGGGTAGTGGCTGCTAAAGAAAAATCCAGTCCGTTTACCTGAGACCTACCTGTGTTTACAAACTCAAAGCCTGCAATGGCTACATGTGGGTTCCATACTCCAAAAAGAAACTCAATCGTATTCTGATAATTTTGGTTAAAGGCTGCCGCATCTATATATCCTTTAAATGTACCTATTTTAAAACCCTGTTTAAGTCCTATTTCAAAACTTTGACTGGTTTCGGGTACTAAGTTGGGGTTAGGAAACACTGCCAGCATACCTGCTTGTGTGGTTAAATACCTTTCTGTAATAGTAGGGAAACGATATCCCTGCCCACCCGATACTCTAAGAAAAGTAGCTTTAAATAACTGTATGTTTGCCCCACCCCTTAGTATGGGGGCGGTATTGCTTTGTTGCTGATTAAGTTTAAAATACTCGTACCTAAAACCACCTGAAAGGTTAATAATATTCCATAACCTGTAATCTAATTGCAAATAAGCTGCATCATTACGTATGGTATTATTTAGCGAGCCACTGGAAGCATATAATGGAGAATAGGAAGTGGCAATATTGTTTACCAGACCGCCAGTAAAGTTTAAACCAATACCCTTAAATGAACGTTGCAACTGGTATTCGGCAAAATAATTAGTTCCTTTATTACTTTGATTGTCGGTAATTTGATTGTCTGTATGAAAAATACGGGTAATTAAACTGTGGCTAACTCCTGCTGAAGTACTGTATTTAACAAAGGGGTCTATATTAAATATTGTTTGATGTTGTAAGAAAACTGCACCCGGATAACCCCTGTATAAGCCCGAAGAATCGTTTAACCAAGCAAGCGCCATGTTTGTTTTATTAATCATGCCATTACCATTAATACCATAGTTTAAACCCGTGTGTCTTTTAGAACGATAACGTAAATTAAAATTAAACCTGCCCCTTATTTTAAGCATATCGTTATTATTGAATGTAGGAATAGAATCACTGGAATTAAGAAGATGTAACGCTTGTTTTAAATCCCATGGAAGGTGAGGTGCTTGAGGTGGTGGGCCTATATAACCCTGATCTATATTAAAGTTACCACCTACAACAAAATCAAGATTACTTTTAATAATACGGGAGTGCATAAAATTTATATTTGCTAAAGCCGGGAGTGAGTTATGATACCAACTCTGCGCAGGTGCCGCAGGCAAACTATACTCTCCGGTAGACATACTGATAATTGTTTTTGGCTTGCTACGCGGATAAGCTGTTCTTACATTAATTACTCCATTTAGGGCTGAAGAACCATAAAGGACAGATGATACTCCTTTAATAACTTCTACTTGTTCTAAATTTTCTACTGGCAAATAACTCCATTCGGGTCTTCCTGCATCCCCGCTTAGCATAGGAATACCGTCTAACAAAATAGCCACACGGCTGCCTACACCAAAGGTAAAACCGCTACCACCTCGTATCTGTGGGTCGTTATCAATAATACTTAAACCGGGTACTTGCTCTAAAGCGGTTTCTATACTGGTGGTATTTTTAGCTGAAATTAATTTGGGTTTTAGTATCTCCATAGATACGGTAATGTCTTCTATTTTCTGATCGAACTTACCGGAAGAAATCACAATAGTTTCTAATGATTTAGCGGCAGATTTTAAAAAGATTTCCTGCTCGGTAACACTATTTTCAGTAATATGGACAGAAAAAGTATAGGTCTTTAACCCTACAAAATTACATACTAACTGATGATAGCCTGTATCAATCTCCAGTATATAATGTCCGTCTATATCAGTAGCAGCACCTTTAGATAAATTATTTACTAACTGAATGGTAGCTCCCGGAAGTCTTTCACGCGTTTCAAAATCATACACAACCCCTTTTAAAACACCCGTTTGAGAGAAGGTGTTTTCTGAAAGAAACAGCACGAATACAACTATACCGAATAATCTTGAAATCATAGTAAAGAAAAAAGCCCTGCAATTTTGCAGGGCTCTTCTTAAAAGATAATTTTAGTCAACAATAAACTTACCTGCTTTTTGATAAGTATTGCCACTTAGGCTGTATACATACATACCGGTATTAAAAGTATTTAAGTTAATGGGATTAATACGATTGTTATCTACTTTTTGTGATAATACTAATTTACCAGTAACATCATATATGTTAAGTGCAGATTGCCCTTCGTGTCTGTTCATAAAATCAACATAAAGCGTTTTGTCGTAAAAAAACAAACGCACGCTTTCATTTTTATTAATCTCATTAATACCTGCTGAAGAGTTATATACTACAGCAATATCATCTAAAATCAAAGTACTACCTGCTACGGTAGTATTTTGATTATCTGATGAGGTAACATTAATCATAATATAAGCAGGATTGCTGGTACTTACATAAGTAAAGGGTTCGCTAAAACGTTTCCAACTTGTAACGTTAGAAGTGCCGCCTACAAACAAAGCATCGGCAATTTTGTTGGCAGTTGGGTCGGGGTGATAATTAGTTGGGGTTTCAGGATCATAGTAATCTCCTATATGCAATATCGCTCTTACCTTAGGCTGTTCACCTGCTCCACCTGATGTGTATTGATACCAGCCAACAATACTATCAGGTCTGCCGGTAAAAGCCATACGTCTATCATCTGAAGATGTAGTGTAATTCACAGTACCTATATATCCGTCAGATTTACTAGTAGTAGGTGCGTTTACCACACCGGTTGTAACGTTTCCGTTTACAATTTCGGTAGTAATACCTAAGTTTAACGACTCTGTGGTAACCTGTACAGAAGCTGCACCGGTATGCACTGTACTTGTGCTTTTAAAACAAGTTTGTGGACCTAATTGCGCAGTGCTAGAACCCGATTTATTTGAATACCAACTTGTTGGTTCATTTGCATTGCCAGGGCTTGCATTGCCCCAGTTTTCGAAACCACCGTTGGTTATTTGAGTTTGGGCAAATAAGGAAGCAGAGCTAATTATTGCCGTTAATGATAAAGTAGCTATTTTATTCATGCTTTGTTTATTTTTAGGTTTAAAGATGCAAAAGTATAATAAAAAATTTGAAAACAATACGGCTTTTTATTAGCAATAATTAAGGTAGTGTCAATGAGTTTTTATCTACTTTTGAAATCCTATAATCTCTACATAAATGAAGATAAAAACCGTTTTAATTACAGGCAGCACCAGTGGTATTGGCTTGGGAATTGCCAAAGAGTTTGCCAAAGAAAGATATAACATTATTTTTAATGGCTTAGAGCCCGAAGGCCCTCAAATAGCCGAGCAGATAGGTAAAGAACATGGTATTAAAACCATGTATTCGCCCGCTAATATGCTAAAGCCCGAAGAAATTAAAGCCATGATAGAGCAGGGGATAAGCACCTTTGGAGCTATAGATGTGCTGGTGAATAATGCAGGCATTCAGTTTGTATCGCCTGTAGAAGATTTTCCTGAAGATAAATGGAATGCCATAATTGGCATTAACCTTACTTCGGCTTTTCATACCACCAAACACGTTTGGAAAAAAATGAAAGAACAAAAGTTTGGGCGTATTATAAACATAGCCTCTGCACATGGGCTGGTTGCCAGCGAGTTTAAAAGTGCCTATGTATCTGCTAAGCATGGTTTGGTTGGTTTTACCAAAACTATTGCTTTAGAGGGAGCTCCTTTTAATATTACGGCAAATGCCATTTGCCCGGGCTATGTAAGAACCCCCTTGGTAGAAAAACAAATTGCCGACCAGGCAAGAACCCACAACATACCCGAAAGTGAAGTTGTAAGTAAAATAATGCTGGAGAAACAAGCCGTAAAAGAGTTTGTAACCGTGGAATCTTTGGGTAAACTAGCGGTGTTTTTAGCCGGAGATACTGCCAATACCCTTACCGGAACTGCCATACCGGTTGACGGTGGCTGGAATGCGCAGTAAATGTTAAAATAAAGAATTTTCTTTATAGCATAATGCCATTCCCGGCCCTTTGTTTATTGTTTCCGAACATCGCGACGCCCCACCCCGATGTTCGGGTGTAGCGACCTTATATCCGGAAGCTCTTTCTGAATGTCTGGAAGCCTCGTCTAAATACTCGGGAGCTTTGCCCGAATATTGAGAAGCTCTGCCCGAATGTTCGGAAGCCCCGTCCGAATATCCGGACGTTGCAACATAATATCGTGGCGCTATACCCAAATATTTGGGAGTTCCGTCCGAACATTTAGACGGAGCAACATAATGTTCGGGCGAGGCGCCACGAAGTCCGGACATGACTTCCCTGCATCGCGACATGATATAAATAAGTGCGGACAGCGTGCCCTTTAAAGCGGAAGTAATACCCTTAAAGTAAGACGAAGCGACAGCTAATCGGTGTGAGGCTTCTTGTTTGCGTTGTATGGCTTCTGCATGTATCATTGGGCTTTCTAGGGAAAGAGAACAGCTTTTTACCTATTTAAGCCACAATATTTTTATTTAACGCAATAAGCTGCGTACTTTTGCGTTCTTTAAATGCAGAACATGATTAAAAAATTACTTAGCTTCCTTATTGTTATTGCCCTTTTGGGTAGTTGCAAACGCTGGACGGCAGTACCCGAACCATCGTACATACAAATAAGCAATTATACAACTAAAGTTGCCTCAGATGGTCAACAAGGTACGGCTAACCAAAACTATACCGATATGCAGGTTATTGCCAACGGAACCACCTATGGTATATTTCCTTTGGGTGCCAAAATACCGGTTATAGGTAGCGGAAGCCTTGATTTTACCATAAAAGCAGTGGTAGAAATAAACGGGGTTAGCGCCCTGCGGTCTACATACGAGGTAATGAAAGGCTGCGATACCATTATAAATGTTGCCCAGGGACAGGTTACCAATATAGTACCCACTTTTGAGTATTTTACTGATGCTACCTTTCCATACATAAACGGCTTTGATGGATATTCTACAGGGAATCCATTAATACGTGACCCTTCTACTGATACAACAAGCCGTTTAGTTGCACCCGGTATGAGCGGAAAAAGTACAGATTTCTGCCTTAAAATGTCACCGGATAGTGCTAGTAATGGTGGGGTTACTATGCTCCAAACAAAACAAACTATAGGTTTGCCCTCGGGCGGTGTGGGTGTTTATATGGAGTTTAATTATATGGGCAATATACCTATTAGCGTTGCCATACAGGGTATACCTCCAAATGGGGCAACGCCCACAGCTATAACCTCTTGTGGCGGTGTTTACCCAACTACTACCTGGCAAAAAGCATATGTACAGCTTACCGAACAGGTAAGCAGCCTACAATCGGGTTCATATTACATATACTTTACCTGTCTGTATGATAATTTGGTGCCGGGCAATGCAGCCTATATTGATAATATTAAAATTGTTACAGCCCATTAATTAAATGAACGAACGCAGGCAAGCCATAAAGTATTTGCTCTGCGATTTTTTTGCTGCCGTATTGGTTTGGGTGCTCTTTTTCAGCTACCGCAAAGTATATATAGAACAGGAGTGGGAGTGGTATAAGCACTTGTTTTCAAACAAAAAGTTTTATGCAGGTTCTGTGCTGATACCCGTATGTTGGGTGGTTGTATATTATTTACAGGGTGCTTACCACGAGCCTTATCGCCGATCAAGGCTAAATGAGTTTATACAAACTCTTTATACCAGCTTATTAGGTGTACTTATTCTGTTTTTCGCCTTGTTATTAGACGATACTATCTTATCGTACAAAAATTATTACAAATCATTTGGTGTACTATTCAGTCTTCAGTTTGTTTTAACCGAAATTCCCCGTTTTCTCTTGTCAAGCTCAACTAACCATAAAATACAAAAAAGGAAACTTGGCTTTAAAACCCTTATTATTGGCAGCAACGAAAATGCCTGGAATATATATAACGAGATACAAAACCTGAAAGATGGTAACGGTAACCTGTTTAGAGGATTTATACACATTGATGAACGCAATGGTTTTTCTGATAAACTGATTGAAAAGGTTCCTCATTTGGGTGAGCTGACTGATTTAGCTACCGTAATAAAGCAACATCATATTGAAGAGATTATTATTGCTTTAGAATCAACCGAACATAATTACATACAGCAAGTACTAAACGATACGATTGATTTGGCAGTAAGGATAAAACTAATCCCAGGTGTGTATGATATATTGGCCGGTTCAGTAAAATTTACCTCTGTTATACAAGCTCCCTTAATAGAACTTAATAGAGAGATTGCCCCCCGTTGGCAAATTAATGCTAAGCGTATTTTTGATGTTTCTTTTTCTGTTTTTGTACTGATAACTTTTAGTTGGTTGTTTATTATACTGGCAGTAATTGTTAAATTAACTTCAAAAGGTAATGTGTTTTTTACTCAGGAAAGATTGGGCTTGCATGGCAAGCCCTTTAAAATATTCAAATACCGCAGCATGTATATTGATGCTGAAAAGCATGGCCCTGCTTTATCAAGTGAAAATGACCCTCGTATTACGCCTTTTGGTTTATTTCTAAGAAAAACCCGTTTAGATGAATTTCCACAGTTTATAAATGTGCTGTTCGGGCAAATGAGTATTGTAGGCCCTCGCCCCGAAAGAAAATTCTTTGCCGATAAGATAATAGAGAAAGCCCCACATTATAAGCATTTATATCGTGTTCGCCCCGGCATTACTTCCTGGGGCAGGTAAAATTTGGTTATGCCGAAAATGTGGATGAAATGATACAACGCCTTAAATATGATCTACTTTATGCAGAAAACATGAGTCTTTTGGTGGATATTAAAATAATTATTTACACTATTTTGATTGTATTTCAGGGAAGAGGAAAATAATTTTTTTCAATTCAAGGAAAATAATTACATTTGCCCCTCATTTTTTAGATAAGATATTATGAAACGTACATTCCAGCCATCAAGACGTAAAAGAATAAACAAACATGGGTTTGTAGAACGCATGAGTACTCCTAATGGTCGCAAAATAATTGCTGCACGCCGTAAACGTGGTCGTAGAAAATTAACTGTATCAAGCGAGAAAACGCATAAGTAGATTTTTTAGTAAATAAAGTCTAAGCCGTCGTATTTCGAATATGACGGCTTTTTTTGTTTAAAATGTTAATTTAGCCGCTCATTGTAAAAAAATATGATACAAAAAACAATAACGCTTGTCTTTATAATACTTGCCTTTAACCTGTTTTCCCAAACAAAAGGTAGTATTAATAAAGCTAAAAAGTACGCTTCCAAAAACGACTATGAAGCTGCTGCTAAAGAATATCAGCAAAAACTTAAAACAGACAGTAATAATTATGAAGCTAATTTTGAATATGGGGTATTACAAACAAATTATTTAAATAACCCCGGCGAAGGAGGGAAGTACCTTTTACGTGCCGAGCGTCTTTCTAAAAAAGATACCACCTCGGAAATAATATATGGTTTGGCTCAATACTATCAATATGAAGAGCAATATTCGAAAGCAATAGCTTATTACAATCGAACCTTAAAATATATAGAAGAGGGTGAAGAAGGTACAACGTTAAAAACCCGTATCAATCAAAGTATTTTAGATTGTGAGTATGCTGAGAAGAATCCTAAAGCCGCAAATCGTAAGCAAATAAAAATTGTTAATGTAGGGGGCGGTGTAAACACCATATTTCCTGAATATGTTCCGGTTGTAAATAAAGAGGAAACCATTATGATGTTTACTTCCCGAAGGAAAGATTTCCCAAAGACAAAAATAGATGATAAGGATGGAGGATATTTTGAAGATATGTTTATAGTTAATAAAGATAAAGATGGGAATTTTAAAAATGCTCATCCTTTTTCGCTCACAGATGGTAGTGTTAAAGACATTCCAAATTCAACTAAAGACCATGAATCTGTTATATCTATTTCATATAACGGAGATAAATTCCTTACGTATCGTAATAATAAAATATATGAATCGGATTTAAAGAATAACACATGGAGTACTCCAAAAGAGTTGGATACAACGGTAAATGAAAATATTTTTCAAAACCATCTTTGTATGAGTAAAGATGAAAAGACAGTTTATTTTTCGAGTGAAAGAAGGGGCGGTGCAGGAGGACTTGATTTATACAAAGCAGAATTGCAGCCTAATGGAACGTGGGGTCATGTGGTTAATTTGGGAGATGTAATTAATACCAAAGAAGATGAAGAAAGTCCATTGATTAGTGAGGATGGAAAAACTTTGTATTTCTCATCTAAAGGGCATACTGGTTTTGGAAGGTATGATATCTTTAAAAGTACCTACGATGGGACTAATTGGAGTGTTCCTGAAAACATGGGGTTACCCTTTAACAGTCCTGGAGATGATATCTATATGACAATTAATGCCAATGAAACACATGGTTATTTCTCCTCATCAAGGGCAGGTGGTTATGGTGATATGGATATTTATGAAATAACTTATTTGAGGGCACCGTTTGAAACCTATTCATCTGATATACATGACGTAATAACATTTACTGCCCCTGATACCATTTATATAAACCAACCTCTAAATTTTTCTATACAATCTTCAAAAATACCGTTGGTGGAATTAAAGACATATAATTGGGGAGTAAATGACTCTACTTTACAAACACATGCAAATGCTGCTAATTACTCTTTTTCTAAAGAAGGAAATTATAAAATAAGAGTAGAAGCTCAATCTGCTGATAATAACTTCTACAGCTACGATAAAAATGTAGTAGTTGTAATTAAACCAACACAATTAGCTACTAATACCTTTGGCTTAGAGCCGGTTTATTTTGAATTTAATAAATCTACCATAAATGAAATTGCTGAAAAGGCTGTTGAACGAAATATAAAAACATTAAACGAACATCCCGATGCGGTTATAGAAATATCTGCTTATTGCGATGCTAGAGGTACCACGGCTTATAACCAGATTCTATCTGAAAGACGTGCAAAAACCGTTATAAAATACTTAAAGCAAAAAGGTTTTGATACCAAAAGGGTTAAACAAGTAGATTGGTTTGGCGAGAAAGATCCGGTAAATAAATGTACTGATGCAGTTCCTTGTACGGAAGATGAATACAAACTAAACCGCAGAGCCGAGTTTAGATTGATTAAATAATCAATCACACAAACTATTCATTATCTGTTGTATCCGGAAGGAGACTCGAACTCCCACGCCTTACGGCATACGCCCCTCAAACGTACTTGTATACCAATTCCAACATCCGGACATTAATAGGGGTAATCCTATTTATTTTTAATTCAATAAAGTTAAATAAAAAAACCGCTGCTTTTATAGCAAACGGTTTCTTTATGAAATTTATTATTCTTATTTCTTTGCAGCTGGTTTTGCAGCAGCGGCAGCCGGAGCTGCTCCTGTGGCAGGTTTTGCGGCAGTGGCAGTTGGTGCAGCGGCGGTTGTAGCAGCGGCTGCAGCAGGAGTTTCTTCAACTACAGTACGAGCCATATTTACACTAACCACACTAATGTTTGGAGCCTGTAAAAACTCAACACCTTCCATTTTAAGGTCAGCAATAGAAACCCCTTTCCCTACTTGAATCTTTTCGATATTAATATCAATCTGACCAGGTAGCTTATTAGCTAGACCTCTTACCTTAACCATACGTTGTTTAAAGTTTAGTTTTCCACCAGCTTTTACACCTTTCTGATTGTCCGTGTAATTTAACAGGTACACTCATAGTAACCGGTTTGCCTTCTATAATCTCTAAAAAATCAACGTGAATTAATTTATCACTTGTTTTATGATATTGTGCTTCCTGCAAAATGGCTTTTGTTTTTTTACCATTCATATCAATTTCTACAAAACAAACTTCAGGTGTATAGATGATGTGTTTAAAATCGCGCTCATCAGCACTAAAATGTGTTTGTTCTTTTCCTCCGTAAAGCACACAAGGCACTTTTCCGGCGTTGCGTAAATGCTTTGCATCTACCTTCCCTACGTTCGCACGGGGCGAACCGCTCAATGTTACTATTTTCATTTTTTGTTTTTTTGTGAATGTTTCAAAAGTCCCGCTTACCTTTTACACACTCTGATTTTTATTTTTATACGGGTTACTATTATACAATAAAATGAGAGCTGATAGATTCAAAATGTTCAATATTGTAAATTACTTTGGCAAATAAATCTGCCACTGAAATTACTTTTATTTTACTTCCTGTTTCGCTATGAGGTATCGTATCGGTAATAATCAATTCGGTAAGTTTTGATTTTTCAATATTCTCATACGCCTTACCGGATAAAATGCCATGTGTGCAAACCGCACGCACACTTAATGCGCCACGTTCCATCATCATGTCGGCAGCTTTGCAAAGTGTACCTCCGGTATCAATTAAATCATCTACCAAAACAATATTACGTCCTTCTATCTCTCCAATAGCCGTAATATGGTCTACTACATTTGCCTGCGTACGCTGTTTATAGCAAATAACCATTTCGCACTTTAGGTGTTTCGCGTATGAGTTGGCACGTTTACTGCCTCCCATATCAGGTGCGGCAACGGTTAGGTTAGGTAAATTTAGAGCCTGTATATGAGGCATAAATAGGGTAGAAGCATACAAATGGTCAACTGGAACGTCGAAGAAACCTTGTATTTGGTCGGCATGCAAATCCATGGTCATAACGCGGGTTGCGCCTGCTACAGCCAACATATCGGCTACTAATTTAGCACCAATGGCAACACGAGGTTGGTCTTTTCTATCCTGACGGGCATAGCCAAAGTAAGGTAATACCGCTACAATTTCCTGTGCCGAAGCACGCTTGGCAGCATCAATTAAAAGCAATAGTTCCATTAAGTTTTCGGCAGGTGGCATGGTAGATTGTATCAAGAATACTTTCTGTCCGCGTACACTTTCTTCAAACGAAATTTGTATCTCCCCATCGCTGAAACGAATAAGTTTTACTTTACCCAAGGCAGAGCCATAAGAGGCAGCAATTTTCTCTGCTACTTCTTTAGATGCACTTCCTGCAAAAAACCTTACCTGCGATTCCATAATTTTAGGGGCGCAAATATAGCAATTTCAGCTAATATTTACCATTTTATTGTTTGCAATTTGCTTATTTTATTATTTCAGGTGTTCAGGCGCGTTGTCACTTCTACTGAAGGGATAAATCTATTGCGCCATCGGTTCCATGCTTGGAATACTTCTTTCTTATACAGGAATGTTTCTTTCTTGTACAGGTATGTTTCTTTCCTGTACAGGAATGTTTCTTTCTTGTACAGGAATACTTCTTTCTTGTGCAGGAATGTTTCTTTCTTGTGCAGGAAAGTTTGTTGCATGCGTAGGAAACTCTTTTTCATACGTAGGAAAGTTTGTTTCCTACCACCTATTTTACCTTACCTAACAGCCTAAAACAGCTAAAAAGTTCTTATTTTTATTTGAAATACAGTGATTTAGTGTGAAATGGGGCTTAAAACAGGGGGATTTGATGTATATTTGAGTTATGACTTTATCAGAATTAAAGAACGGATTACAACAAGCAAAACTTAAATTGGATGCTGAAAAGGAATTACTTGAAACGCAAAGACAATTAGCTGCTGCAGGGAAACATAATATGTTGGCTTTTCAACATACATCAGTAGCAAAGGCAAATTTAGATGTTATAAACTTTCAAAATGCAATCAATAAAATTGAAGACGCCGATATAGAAGCCCGAATTGCTTGGCATCAAAATCAACAAAACAATAATGTTATGAGTCCTGAAGAGAAAATAAAGCAGAGAGAAAATGATTCCTATTTAATTCTAAGTGAATTTTATAAAGACATTAACGGTAATATTAATGAATGGAGATTTTTAGATGTAATTGCTGCTAAATTTGGTAATTATGATTTTGAATATCTAAAAACGCTTTATCATCCTTTAATTAACAAGGGTATTATACGCTCCTATGGTAGAGGCCTAAGTTGTTTTATAACTGTTGAAGGTGAAAAGTGGTTAGCAGATTATAATAAAGAAACTGTAAAAGAAACCCCTATAATTCAGAAAACAGAAGTTCATAATCATTATAGAGATAAAGTCGAAATTAAGGGGGTAAGTAACTCTACTATTGGTGATGTGCTCCAATCTTCCAATAAACCTGATGAGAAATCTAAATATAAAAAAGAAATTATCTTGCTTATAGTTGGAGCTATTTTAACACTTATAGTTGCATTAATTGGTAGTTACACTCAACATTGGTTTGGTTGGAATAAGTAATATGAATAAATAGTCTTTCCTCCGCAGATAAAGCTAAAATTTAAAGGTGCATAAAAACACTTTTACTAAATAAGCATACCTTTACCACATGAGCCAAACAAACACAGTAGCCTTAGTTAACCCCGAGAAGTGGATAGACGATTATGCCGATTATCTTTACTCATTTGCCTACAACCGAGTAAATGATGAAGAAACAGCTAAAGACTTGGTGCAGGAAACTTTTCTATCGGCCCTAAAGGCAAAAGACAGCTTTAAAGGAGAAGCCGCCGAGAAAACCTGGCTGGTATCTATCCTAAAAAACAAGGTAATAGACTATTATAGAAAGAATGCCGCACATCCCGAGCAATCGTTTGAGGAAAGTGAGCAGTATAAAGTAGCCTACAGCCATTACTTTACCGATGATGGGTTGAGAGAAGGGCATTGGCAAAAAAGCACCTCGCCCAAGCCTTGGAACACAAGCGATAAAAATAATATAGAACAAAAGGAATTTAAAAACATACTGGCTAAGTGTCTTTCTAAACTTCCTAAAACATGGTCATCTGTATTTTCTTTAAAATATCTGGAAGAAGAAGAAAGTGAAACCATTTGCAAGGAACTGGATATTACTTCGTCTAACTACTGGGTCATCATTCACCGGGCAAAGCTGCAAATGCGCGAATGCCTTGAAAAGAATTGGATAAAAGCATGAGTGCCGAAGATAAAAACATAGCTTATTTTTCTAAAGGCTTTAGCCTGAACTTATGCTGCAAACAAGCCACGTATCTGCTGCTTAAAAAAGAAGAATTACAAAAACTATCCTTTAAAGAAGAAACTGCTTTAAAATTCCACATGAGCATTTGTAAGTTTTGCCGAGCCTTTAAAATACAATCGGCCATGATGAATGATGCCATAAAACAGAGCTTAACTGAAATGGTTTTAATGCCGCAGGCAGATAAAGACAAATTAAAATTACTGATAAACAGCAACTTAGATAAAGATTAAAAAATATTTTACATGAACGGTAAGGAATTGAAATTTCAGCCGTCTATATTTACACAAACCTTAAAAACCAAATAAAAATGAAAAACAAAAAAACCATCATCGCAGGGTCTATGTTAGCAGGTGCTATGTTAAGCATTTCAGCTATCAACGCTAACAACAGCAACTTGTTTAACTACAACGCGCTAGGAAACGGTTCTGAAGTTCGTTCTAACATCGAATTGACTTGCAGCGGCGACAAAAAAACAGATTCTAAATCTACTACAAAAGACACTAAAGCTACAGACAAAAAAGCTAAAGATGGCAAATGTGGTGAGAAGAAAGCTAAAGACGGCAAATGCGGAGAAGGCAAATGCGGAGAAAAGAAAAATCCTAAATAATACAATTTAACTGGTTGTTTTAGGAAAATCCCATCTGCGCTAATTATAGTGGCAGGTGGGATTTTTAATTTAAAAGAATAACATGCTAAACGGAAAAACCGGCATAGGATTTAGAAAAGATTTTGAAGAAGATTTTTTAACGAGTCCTATTCTTAAACCAAATTTTATTGAAGTAGCCCCCGAGAACTGGATAGACATGGGCGGTTATTGGAAAAGGATTTTTGATAAAGTAACCGAAAGATATCCTTTAATCTGTCATGGGTTATCTTTATCCATTGGTAGTCCTGATGAACTGGATTGGGATTTTTTAAAGAAACTGAAAGTATTTTTAAAACAATATAAAGTACCGATTTACTCGGAACATTTGAGTTATGCCAAGTGTGATAATGCACATTTATACGATTTACTCCCTATTCCTTTTAGAGAAGATGCAGTTAAACATATTATAGAACGTATTAAAACCGTTCAAGACTTTTTAGAACAAAAGATAGCTATAGAAAACGTTAGTTATTATACTCCCGTTGCCGCTGAGATAGAGGAATATACCTTTATCAGCGAAATAGTAACCGGTGCAGATTGTAAACTGCTGCTGGATGTAAATAATGTGTATGTAAACTCATTCAATCATAAATACGATGCACATGATTTTATAAAGAAACTACCTCTTGATAAAGTTGCCTATATACACATGGCTGGGCATTTGCAGGTAGAAGAAGATTTAATTATTGATACCCATGCCGAAAACATTATAGACCCTGTGTTTGATTTGTTTGATTATACCATACAATTAGTAAAACCTGTTCCGGTACTATTAGAAAGAGATTATAACTTCCCCGAGTTTGAACAATTGCAAAGCGAATTGAACCGCTTGCAGAAAATATGTAATAACGCTTGGATACCACAACATGCTGCTGCAAACTGAAACAAAGAAAATACAGAGCAAACTATCTGACTACTGCCGTACAGGTGAGCTTACTTTAACTGAGAAAGAAGTAAACCAAAAGCATATTTATCATTACCGCAGGTTGGTTTGGAACATCATAGACGATATTATGCAAAGTGCTTTCCCTGTTTTTTATGGCTTTGCAGATAAAGAGGTTTGGGATGACATGATACAAACATTTTTTAGTAATCATGGTTGCCAAACTCCACAGATATGGAAAGTACCGGGGGAGTTTTATCAGTATGCCTGCGAGAATAATTTTAAGGAGAAGTATAAACTACCTTATCTGGAAGATTTGCTTCTGTTTGAATGGATGGAACTGGATATCCATACTATGAAAGATGAGGAATATCCTGCATACAAAGCAAAAGGAGATTGGAGTAAAGATGTTATTGCCATTAATCCGGAGTACAGAATACTGTCGGTAAAATATCCTGTGCATACAACGCATCCTTCTAAAATAGATGCTAATAATCCTTCTCAATATTTTATATTGATGTATCGTGAACCAAATACAGGACGAGTACAATTTATTGATATATCAGTACTGTATGCCTTAACCATTGAGAAGATAGAAGAAGAAAAAAGCATCGCAGAAATTGTAGAAGAGCTGCAACCTGTATTTAACTTCCCTGATAAGGCTTTTGCGCAGGAACAAATCATTAATTTCTGTAAAGATTTACAGAAGAAAGAGTTTGTGCTTGGTTTTAGAAAGTAGTTTATGAGTTTCTATGACCTCTCCAAAGAACAAAGAGTTAAGCTGGTTGAAGAAATCAACGCCAATATTCTTTTTGAAATAAAAAGCAAAAAGCAAGTTCATATTCTTAATTACTTTTCTGATGAAGATACCTATATACGCAAAACAGCGTATTTAGCTATTGGTAAAATTTACAAAGCGGAAGAAAACCTGCGTGTAGCTGTATTGGGACTACTGGAAAAACTCTTTAAGTCAGACAACGAAAAGGTAAGACAAACCGTTGTGAATGCTGCCGGAGAGATTGGCATGAAGGACTTCCCTCCTATTATACCATTTATGGAACAGGGGCTATTCGATAAACATCATTCAGTAAGAAATGCCGTAATAGGTTCCATTAAAAAAATGGGAGAAAAGAATCCTAAACCTGTATTGAACTTTACCAAGAAGTATTTAAAGCATGAGGATAAAGAAATACGCAGAGAGATTTGTCATGGGATAGAATTACGAGGGCGCACTAACCCGCAGGATATATTGCCTTTGCTGAAAGAACTGCAACATGATAAAACGGCCCGAGTAAGAAATACCTTAGTACATGTCATCGGACAAATTGCATATAAGAAAGGTTGTTTGGAAACCGTTGTTGCTGATTTAAAAACATGGGAGAATAAAGAATTGGTGCGCGATGCTTTAGATGAGATTGTAGATGTGCACGAGCGTTACAAAAACTTCTCGGTAAAAACACAGGCAGAAGCCATTAAATATATAGCTAAACATTTTTAATTTAAAATTATGAGCATTAAAAAACTGTATTTGAATTACGCATCAAAACTGGAAGTAGTAAAGGATATTGTTCCTCCCCTCCTATTCAGGTTAATATTGGCTTATGGCTTTTATGAACCCGCTATGATGAAGCTACATGATATACATTCCATCGGCGAATGGTTTGAAGGTATGGGCTTGCCGGCTCCTTATTTTCAGGCATATTTAGCCACATTTACCGAGTGTATAGGAGTTATACTTCTTATATTAGGTTTAGGTATACGCATTATTTCTGTTCCGTTAATTATTACTATGCTGGTTGCCATAAAAACGGTGCATTGGGCAAATGGTTTCCCTGCCGGAGATAATGGCTACGAAATTCCCTTATACTATATCCTGATGCTTCTTTCGCTTTTATTCACCGGAGCAGGAAAAGTCAGTATAGATTATCTAATAAGCAGAAAGATTGGGAAATAAAAAGAGTCTGATTATTTCTTAATCAGATTACCCAGTTTGTTTTCTATATACTTTTCGGAAGTTATGAGTGCCTGTTGTATTCTGCGGGCATAATAGATACTGTCTAAAATCTCTTTTTGTTTTTCTTCCACCAAATTTAAGGTGTGTTTCAATTTAAGTGAGTTGATATAATTCTCTCTCGTAAGGTTATAACGTATGTTCATTCCGGCAAAAGAAAATATCATAAATATTACTCCGAAGAACAACGTACTTTCTATTTGAGGAATGCTTGTAATAGATTCTGTGCGGCAAAAATGTAGTAAGCAAAAAGCAAGGGTATGGTTTATAAGCGTTACAATAATCAAGTGGATTACCCTCCCAAAGTAAATCATGCCTCTAACCAGCGTAATGGCACTGATACCCATGATGTAATTATGTACATTGCTAACATCTGTTTTAGTAGCCATGTAACTAAAGCAACAGGCAAGCACCACCGAAACGCCATATATTTGAATGATAGTAGGCAAATGGAGTTTTCTTTGTAAAACTACCATAAGCAACATTAGAGCTGATACTCCTAAGAAAATAAATAGAAAATGCTGAAAGTGCCCTGCATGACCATTGTATTCGAAAAAAGCAAAGAAAGGTACTACTACCGATGCCAATAAATAGATTCTTGAAGCAGATTTAACTGCCAGTTTCTTGGCTTCCAGTTCCCATTCGGCAGTATAGTTTTCAGGCATTTATAATTACTTGTACCAAATATATTTGTTTTTATTGGTATAAAGCGGTAATTCAATAGGAGAAACCTACGAATCTTACTTTATGGTATCAATTAGAGAACTTAGTTCCTCCATCTTATCGGTATGTCCAAGTTTTTCGTAAGCAAAGATTAGATTTCTTAGAACCCTTACTATAATATCCTTATTACTGCAAGGCTGGTAAAATGCAGGTACAGCCTCTAATTTTAGCTGTTTTACAAAAACATCTATATCGCTATGCTGAAATACAACACCCTTACGATAAGGATTGATATAGAATAAAGTATGTTCTTTTATGCTATCTACTGCCGATAGATTTAGCAGGTTTTTATCTTCGTCTAAATAAGCGCAGATAAAGTGCTCGGGCAGGTTAACGCCATAGATAGGTATCTTTAACTCCTGTGCAACCAGTATATAAAGACAACTAAGCATTACCGGATTACCTTTTTTAGTTTCCAACAGGCAATTAAAGAAGGAGTTCTGCGGAGAATAGTAGTTGTTTATGCCGCTTCCGCTAAAGTTATGTACATCAAAAATAATGTGGTTAAGTACATTTATCTTTTCAAGAGCAGTAAGGTCTTCGTTTAAATCAAGCCAAACATCTTGTGTAATTTGTTTGAGTTGTTTTCTTAATTTTTCTTCGTTTAAATCAGGGTATTGGTAGTGAGCAATGATTAATAATCCTTTCAGAAGGTCTTCACTCTCATTGGCTGACCAATTCTCTATTTCTACTTTTAATCTTTGAAATTGTATGAAGTGTATAATGTGTTCTATACGCTTCTGCATGATAATATCGTAGGTATGCTCCCAGGCAGATTCTAAATGAGGGATGGCAGGAGGACCAAGCGAGACAAACTTGCTTTTAATCTCGGAGTAGATTACTTCATCCGGATCATCCAGCAAATGTATTAGCGCATTAAGTTCTTTTTTATTGATGCGTTGCTTACCCACAACACAAAATTACAGCCTTGAAGGGTGCTTATTTCAGGCGAGAAAAATACATATTAACAATCAGGCTGTTAATCGTTCTAAATCGCTCATTATCAATATTTTTTGAAGAATAAAGTGATTTACTGCTTCGTTATTCATATTTCAATAAGATTGAGAATATCTTCTGCCATTTCAAGGAAGAAAGTTTTATCAACTTGGTTATCATTTCCCGCAAGAGTTGGCAGCTTATCCCATTCATAACCATCCCAACCCGTTTCCATATTATTAGAATCTATTTTATCAATATAAAAACCTAATAATTTATGAGAATGTATTCTACTGAGGATTACAGCAAAATCAGTTGTTTTATCATTCGATTTTTTTAGAAAATTAATCACCCAATCAGCCATATTTCTGAAAAACACCTTGTCTATTTCATTGGTAGTAGAAGATTTTTCAGGTATTTTATCCCATAAATTATCTTCATCTTTCTCATAAAATGGGCTATAATTATATGCATGTATCTGCAATAAAATCACAGTCAAAATCTGAACGTTTGTATTATTAGTTTTCATTGTAATAAATAGAGGATTGCTTCTATCAATGACAACTTAACATTAAGCTGTTAATCTCTCTAAACTATTGGTAATTAGGTGCTCTACGCTCTTTTTATAGTCGGAAGTAAACTGTTTTATTACCCTGTTTGCTATAATTACGCACACGGTAAGGCATTTATGGTTCAATAATTTGCCCAAACCATACAGGGCAGAGGTTTCCATTTCGAAGTTGGTAATACGTACACCATTAGCATTAAACTCAGTCAATAGTTCATTCAGGTTTGGTTTAGCCGCCTTTAAACGCAATTGCCTGCCTTGCGGACCATAGAACCCGGGTGCAGTAGCCGTAATACCGGTTGGGTTGCCTTGTGCAAACTTTTTAAAGAGGGTATCATCAGCTTTTACACAGTATGGATAAGGAAGGTTATCTGTCCAGCCGGTATGCTTCATAAAGGAATCGCTGATGAAGTCTTCGTTGATAGATTTATAATCGGCATAATAATTCAACAAGCCATCTAAACCCAAACCATATTGCGACACCACCAGCGAGTTAACTGGTATATCTGCCTGCAAAGCACCCGAAGTACCTAAACGAATAATATTAAGGCTGCGCATCTTATCTTTCAATGTGCGGGTTTTCAAATCAATATTAACGGCAGCATCCAACTCATTTATTACAATATCAATATTATCGGTACCAATGCCGGTAGAGATAACACTAATCCGTTTGCCATTAAACATACCCGTATGGGTAACAAATTCGCGGTGTTGTATTTTGCACTCTACCTTAGAGAACATGTTGGATATTTGTTCAACACGCCCTTGGTCGCCCACCAAAAGGATGTCATCGGCAATATGTTCTTCGTTAATATCTAAGTGATAAACGTTGCCTTTATCGGTTATAATAAGTTCTGTTTCGGGGAATTGCATATTAATTATGGGTTATAAGGCGCGAAAGTACCCAATTTTAACATTTACCTACCTATTTTAACAAAATAACACGGTATGTTAGTTTCTTACCAATACATGTGAAGTTCTTACCAATACATGTGAAGTTCTTACCAATACATGTGAAGTTCTTACCAATACATGTGACGTTCTTACCAATACATGTGAGACTCTTACCAATACATGTAACGTTCTTACCAATGCATGTGAAACTCTTACCAATACATGTGAAACTCTTACCAATATATGTGAGGTTCTTACCAATATAAGTGAAACTCTTACCAATACATGTGACGTTCTTACCAATATAGGTGAAACTCTTACCAATATATCTTCCGCGCTTACCAACACAGGTAAAATATTAAATAATACCTGTGAGCCGAGCGAAGTGCAACGAAGCGAATACATGAGTACAAAATGAAGCCTAACAAAAAACGAATAAATGCTACATTTGTCATTCAAGAGTTTAAACACCATGAAGAAGGTTATCATCGCCTTTAATCTTTCATTCTCCAAGACACTTGCGATTATCATCTGCGTAATTCTTAATTCTACATACTTAATTTTTAATTCCTTCGGGCAAAGCATGAAGATTGACTCCCTCCTTACCCTCCTAAAAACTGATAAAGAAGATACTAATAAGGTAAAGCATCTTTACATTATATCCGATAAATACAGATTGATTGGTGAATATAATAAAGGCATAGTTTATGGTAAACAAGCCTTAACACTTGCCCAAAATTTAGAATTTAAAAAGGGGATCGCTAATTCTTATAACAACATCGGTAATATTTATGATGAACAAGGCAACTACCCCGAAGCTCTTAAAAACCATTTTGCATCTTTAAAGATAAAGGAAGAAATTACAGACAAAAAAGGTATTGCCGCTTCATACAACAACATAGGGAATATTTATTATAGTCAGGGAAATTACCCCGAAGCCCTTAAAAACCATTTTGCATCTTTAAAGATTAGTGAAGAAATAAAAAACAAACAGGGTGTTGCCACTTCTTATAACAACATCGGGAATATTTATTATAGTCAGGGAAATTACCCCGAAGCCCTTAAAAATCAGTTTGCATCTTTAAAGATAAAGGAAGAAATTAAAGATAAATACGGCATTGCTATTTCTTACAACAATATAGAGAATATTTATAAAGGGCAGGGCAATTACCCCGAAGCTTTAAAAAACCAACTTACAGCTTTAAAAATAAATGAAGAAATTGGAGATAAAGATGGCTTTGCCACTTGTTTTATAAACCTTGGTAATTTATATGTAAAACTAAATAAAACAAAAGAAGCACAAGATTATTTAAACAAAGCCTTACAACTAAGTACAGAAATTGGTAGTAACGATGCTATTAAAGATTGTTATGCAGGCTTAGCCGTTTTAGATAGCACAATTGGTAATTATAAAGCTGCTTTTGATCACCATAAACTGTATATTATATACCGCGATAGCCTTAATAATGAAGAAACCAAAAAGAAAAGCCTGCAAGCCAGTATGCAATATGAGTTTGATAAGAAAGAAATAGCCGCCAAAGCCGAGCAGGATAAACTGGATGCCATAAGCGCCGAAGAAAAAAAGAAACAACAAATTGTTATTTATGCTGTGGCAGGTTTGTTAGTATTAGTAGCTGTGTTTGCGGTTTTTATGTTTAACCGCTTTCGCATAACCCAAAAACAAAAAGCAGTAATTGAAGAACAAAAAGTGCTGGTAGATAAAGCCTATGAAACCCTACATGAAAAGAACAAAGAAGTAATGGATAGTATTAGATATGCTAAAAGAATACAAACTGCTTTAATTACCTCTGAGAAATCTATAGAGAATAGTTTAAAGAGGTTGATGAAGAAGTAGCCTGTCATTGCGAACGAAGCGTAGCGTAGTGTGGCAATCTCCGTCATAAATAGCGATTGCTTCGTCGTACCTCCTCGCAATGACAAATTATATAACCTGCTTAATCTTACCCCGTTTAATAAACTTACCGTTACCCTTTTGCAACAATAGCTTATCATTCTCTACAGCAACTTTACCGCGCAGTAATACGGTTTCGCATTTGCCGGTTACTTCCAGTCCTTCGTAGGCAGAGTAGTCCACGCGCATGTGATGCGTTTTAACCGAGATAGTATGTTTTTTTGTCGGGTTAAATATTACCACATCGGCATCTGCACCAATAGCTAAAGTACCTTTGTTAGGATACATGCCAAATATCTTTGCGGCATTGGTAGAAGTAACTTCAACATACTTGGATAAAGAAATCTTGCCTTTATGTACTCCTTCAGAAAACAGAAACTCCATGCGGTGCTCAATGGCAGGGTGGCCGTTAGGTATTTTAGAGAAATCATGTTCACCCATTTTCTTTTGCTCCCACATAAACGGACAATGGTCGGTACCAACCGTTTGTATCAATCCCTGGTTAATACCATTCCATAAAGCAACCTGATCTTTCTTCTCTCGCAATGGCGGACTCATTACCCACTTGGCACTTTCAAAACCTTTATCGTATAAAGAGGCATCAATCATTAAGTATTGCGAGCAGGTTTCCACATAAACCTTTTGGTTGCGCAGGGTAGCTCGTCTAACCGCATTCAAAGCACCTTCACAGGTCATGTGTACAATATAGCCGGTGCAGCCTGTATAATGCAGCATATCGGCAAAACGTGCAGAGGCTTCGGCTTCGGTAACTTCAGGTTGAGATAAGTAATGGTATAGCGGAGATAATTTTCCTTCTTTACGGTGTTTGGCAATCAAAGCATCAATCATATCTCCGTTGGTGGCATGCACGGTAACCATGCCTCCGTGTTCTTTTACCACCTTCATCAGGTTTACCATCTGCCCGTCGTCAATCATTAAAGCACCTTTGTATGCCATAAAAGTTTTAAAGGAGTTGATACCTTCTTTCTCAATCATATCAACTACTTCTTTGGCGACCTTATCATTAAAATCGGTTACCGCCATGTGGTAGGAATAATCTCCTATGGCTTTGGCAGAACGTTTTTGCCAGGCATGCAAAGCATTGTATAAAGTGTCGCCCTGTGTTTGCAGAATGAAATCAATAACCATAGTCGTACCTCCGTGCAAAGCGGCACCCGTGCCAGTTTCATAATCATCGCTGGAGGAGGTGCCCATAAAAGGCATATCCAGATGCACATGCGGGTCTATCCCTCCCGGAAAAACAAGTTTGCCTGTTGCATCTATGGTCTTCTCTGCTTTGTAAGTTAAGTCCTTACCAATGGCAACAATTTTTTCTCCTTCAATGAATATATCTGCTTTAAAATCTTCTGAGGCAGTTACTACGTGTCCGTTTTTTATCAGTATCGACATCTCTTTCTTATTAAGTGTTATTTAATCAACTCCAATATCCTCGTTCCAAAGCTTTGGGTTCTTCGCAATAAAATCATTCATCATATCAATGCACTCCTGGCTGTTCAGGTCTATCACCTCAACCCCGTGAGATTGCATAAACTCTTTAGCCCCGCTAAATGTTTTAGACTCGCCTGCATATACTTTCTTAATACCAAACTGAACAACTGCTCCTGCACATAAGTAACAAGGCATCAGAGTAGAATACAAAACAGTTCCTTTATAATTGCCCACACGTCCTGCATTACGCAGACAATCAATTTCGGCATGAGTCATGGGGTCGTTATCCTGCACACGCTTGTTATGTCCGCGCCCTACTATCTTCCCATCTTTTACCAACACACTACCAATAGGAATACCTTTTTCGCTTAAACCTGTTTTAGCCTCATCAATAGCGGCTTTCATAAACTCATCCATGCCTTTGTGGTATTATTTAGAAAGGTAAAATTATAATTAAATTTTATACCCGTACACTATTCATCCGTTAATTGTATTAATAAAGAAAACTATATTTGAACCCTAATTATAAATTATGAAAAGGATATTTATAGGAATTACCACTTGCATTATATTAACTTCTTGCGGTAACCATACCAAAACAACTAATAAAGCCGAGGGTATGCAAAACGATGATTCCTTATTCGATACGTTTAAAACACAATTTGTAGAAGACCTTTGGAAAATGTATCCGAGCTGGGCCAGTAGTCAGGGTTATCATAAGTACGATAGTTTATTGGTAGTGCCTAATGAAGAGAGCCGTGCGAAGGAATTGGCTTTCTGCAAAGCCACTTTATTGATGCTAAGAACGCTTAATTTATCTAACCTGTCTGATAATAACAAGACAGATTACTACATGATAGAGAACCAACTGAATGCCACTGAGTGGGTTATCAATACTTGCAAAGCCTATGAGTGGAACCCTTCAAGCTATAATGTTTGCGGTGAGTTTGCCGAGATGCTGAACAACAATTATGATACGTTGCCTATGCGCCTGCATCATTTTTATTTAAAGATGCAATACATTCCTGCTTACTATGAAGCCGCTAAAAAGAACATCAAGAATCCTACAAAAGAGCACACACAATTAGCCATCGACCAGAACCTTGGCGGACTATCCGTATTTGAAAAAGATTTGGAAGATGCACTTAAAAAAGATAATACTAAAAAAGAAATTGCCGATGGCATTCGCGCACGCGCCAAAGAAGCCATTGCAGCCATTAAAGGCTTTGCCGATTGGTTGAAGAATTTAAAAAACGAAACGCCCCGCAGTTTCCGTTTAGGTAAAGAGTTGTATGCAAAAAAGTTTGAATACGATATTCAGTCGGGCTACACAGCAGATGAAATCTATAAGAAAGCAATAGAGCATAAAGAAGAACTGCATAAGCAGATGTTTGAATTAACCAAACAGCTTTGGAGCAAATACCTTGCCGATAAGAAAATGCCCGAGAACAAACTGGAAGCCATTAAAATGATGATTGACAAATTATCCTTAAAACATGTAGCCGCCGATTCATTCCAGATAGCTATAGAACAACAAATACCAAAACTGGTTGAGTTCATCAAGCAAAAAGACCTCATCTATATAGACCCATCCAAGCCCTTGGTGGTTCGTAAAGAGCCGGCTTATATGGCAGGCGTGGCGGGTGCTTCTATTAGTGCTCCCGGTCCGTATGATAAGAACGGAAATACCTATTATAACGTGGGCAGCCTTAGCGGATGGGACAAAGAGAAAGCCGAAAGCTACCTGCGCGAATACAACCACTATATCTTACAAATACTAAACATACACGAGGCCATTCCCGGGCATTACACCCAACTGGTTTACTCCAACCAGTCGCCAAGTATTATCAAAGCTATACTGGGCAACGGTGCCATGATAGAAGGTTGGGCGGTTTATACCGAGCGCATGATGCTGGAAAGCGGCTATGGCAACAACGAACCCGAGATGTGGCTTATGTATTATAAATGGAACTTGCGCGCTACCTGCAATACCATTTTAGATTATGGCGTACACACTAAAGAGATGAGTAAAGAAGATGCCATGCATTTGCTTATCGATGAAGCCTTTCAGCAAAAAGCGGAAGCCGAAGGTAAGTGGAAACGCGTATCGGTTACACAAGTGCAGTTAACTTCTTACTTTACGGGCTATACCGAGATATATGACTTTAGGGAAGAACTTAAAAAGAAAATGGGCGACAAATTCAACCTGAAACAGTTTCATGAGAAATTCCTTAGCTACGGAAGTGCGCCCGTTAAGTATATTAAGCAACTGATGCTGGCTGATAGCACCTATATTAAATAAACGATACGTCATTGCGAGGAAGAATGACGAAGCAATCTGTCTTCGCGCAGCAATGATGAAAAAAAGAAATAACACATGGCAAGCAATTTAAAAAACCTATCAAAAACAGAAGGCAGCCAAGTGCCTTCGGCAAAGCAAATGAAGTTTGCCATTGTTTATGCTGAATGGAATAGCCGGGTAACCGATGCCTTAAAAGACGGCGCAATAAAAACCCTGCTAAAGCACGGAGCCGATAAAAAGAACATACACCTGCATGCCGTTCCGGGTAGCTTTGAGCTTACGCTGGGTGCACAAATTGTAGCCGAGCGTTGCGATGCCGATGCCATCATTTGCCTGGGATGCGTAATACAGGGCGAAACAAAACACTTCGATTTTATTTGTGATGCCGTGGCCCACGGTATTACCCAGCTAAACATAAAATACAACAAACCCTTTATTTTTGGCGTGCTTACCACCAACAACCAAAAACAAGCCATGGACAGGGCAGGAGGGAAGCATGGCAACAAAGGAGACGAAGCTGCCGTTACTGCCATTAAAATGGTGCATTTAAAAGAGACCGTTAGCTAATATAACTCTAAACATATCCATTTCTTAATCAAATCTTAGTTTTTTGTCCTTGGGGGATAGCTTTTTGTTATCAAAGGATAGCTAGAATGCATCGCGGGATAGAAAGTAACACGCTCAGGATAGAAAGTAGCACACTCGGGGTCGCAAGTAACACACTCAGGATAGAAAGATGCTCTCTCGGGATAACTTTTTGCTTGCTCTGGGTAACTTTTTGCACGCTCCGGATAGAAGGTTGCTCGCTCAGGGTAGCAGGTTGCTCTCTCCGGATAGAAGGATGCCATCTCCGGATAACTTTTTGCTCTCTCAGGGTAGCTTTATGCTCTCTCGGATATGAAAACTATTATCTTTACGGGTAAATGTTTTCATATGAAACAAGTTTACATTGCCTTCTTACTCATTGTTTTTGTTGTTACTGACAATAGCGCACAAGTATGTTTTAATGTAGTAGAAAAGATTCCTGTATGCGTTATTGCTACCTCTATTGCAAGTGCAGATTTTAATAACGATGGGAAACTAGATTTAGCTGTAACCGACATCGACAATTTTGTGAATATATTATTTGGTGCAGGTAATGGTAATTTTAGCCTCATTAGCAACTACATAACAGACTATAATAGTAATTCTATTCTTACTTCCGATTTTAATGGGGATAGTATCACTGATTTGGCAGTAAGTAATTATTCTACAAATAACGTATCTGTATTACTGGGCGTAGGTACCGGTAGTTTTGTTGCTGCAACCAACTTTCCAACAGGCAATGGCCCTAATTATATTATTAGTTCTGATTTTAATGGGGATGGAAAAATCGATTTAGCAACCGCTAATAGTAGTTTAAATAAGGTATATATCTTATTAGGTACCGGTACCGGTAGTTTTGGTGCTGCTACAGGTTTTAATGTTGGTTCTGCTCCCTATACAATAACTAGTGCTGATTTTAATGGAGATGGCAAAGCAGATATAGCATCAGCTAATGCAAGTTCAAATAATGTTTCTGTATTGTTAGGTAATGGCACAGGAAGCTTTAGTTCCGCCGGTAGTTTTTCTGTAGGTAGTTCTCCTTCTTCAGTTATAAATGCTGATTTTAACGGAGATGGCAAAATTGATTTAGCAGTATCTAATACTAGTTCAGGCAATATATCTGTATTATTAGGCATTGGTACGGGTAGCTTTGTTACTACTACTAGCTTCTCTACAAGTAATTATCCTAACACAATGATTAGTAATGATTTTAATGGAGATGGGGTAATAGATTTAGCAATCTCGGGTGGACTCTCAAGCAGTGTTTCTATTTTGTTGGGTAATGGTGCAGGTAGTTTTGGTAGCCCTACAAGTTTTACCATAGCTGCTGGCGAGGCTAAAGCTTTAGTTAGTGCAGATTTTAATGGAGATGGTAAAAATGATATAGCGGTCTGTAACGATTCAGGCTATGTATCTATATTATTAAATTGTGCTGTATTAAGTATAGAGCAATTTACAAATAGCAATAGGCAAATAAATATCTATCCTAATCCTAGTAAGGGGCAACTAACTATAGATGCTAAACAAAACAAAGGGCATATTGTAGTTTATAATCCTTTAGGAGAAAAGTTTTTTGAAACAGATATAGATACTGTACCTATAAACATGAACCTTACTTCAACAAGTGGCGTTTACCAAGTTGTTTTTGTTTCTGCGCAAGGGGTTTTAACTAAAAAGGTAGTTATTATAGATTAATCTTACATTTAAAGAGGGCGCAGGTCCGACAAAACGCAAAGCAGTTTGGTTTTGTGTGAAGGAGATCGTTTTGCCTTGACTTTTTGATTTTTTTTGGTCAAGCAAAAAGAATATATAAAGCAGTTCATCTATTTCTTTTAGTTACGGTATTTGTTAATTTTTTGTTAAAAATGACCGCTTATCGAAAAAACACTACCGTTTAAAAAGTTGATGTTACAAAGCCCTTTTGGCAACTTATCTTTGACGAGAAACCTTTTAAAACATAGAAACCATGAAATCGAAAAAACTACAAGTACTCGCAGTAAGTCTTGTAACAAGCTATTATAGCTTTGGACAAAGCAGTTGCGTTGCCGGAACAGGGCAATTAAGTTCGGTAATGAATAATTACAACGCTCATTTTCTTACCGATAATGATATGGGATGGAATCTAACAACTAATAAGCCCAATACCTTTATACCCTATAAAGATAGTATCTCTCCTATTTTTGCCAGCAGTGCTTGGATGGGTGGTTATGTAAATGGTAATTTGCATACTGCCTGTATGACTTACCGTCAAAACGGAGTAGATTTTTGGCCCGGGCCAATTGATCCAATTGATTTACATACAAGTGCATCTGAGTGTAGTTTATTTGATACCTTTTATCCTATCCGTAAAACACAGGTAGATAGCCAAAAGAATCATTTATATACCACAGGCACTATCCCTTCTCAAATAACCAATTGGCCTGCCAATGGTATAGCTGCTGATACCACTTCGTATAAATTAGCCCCTTATGTGGATGTGAACCACAACAATACCTACGACCCCATAAACGGAGATTACCCAATTATGTATGGAGATTACAGTATCTATCAGATTAATAACGATGAAGGTAATCATCATGGAGAAACAGGAGGTTTAAACATTGGATTAGAAACGCATATTACAAATTATATGATTGATTGTACTACCGATTCTGCCCTATGGAATACCCTTTTTATGCACTATGAGATAATAAACAGAAGTAATAATACAGTAAATAATTTTTTGTTTAGCATGTGGTCTGATTTTGATTTGGGAAATCCTACTGATGATTATGTTGGGTGTGATACTACGTTAAATATGTATTATGTATATAATGGCGATGGGTATGATAATGATTACACAGGTGGAAAGGGCTATCATCAATATTTACCTGCTTTTGCAGGAGTGTTTTTAAACCAAAAAATGTCGAGGTTTACTTATTATAATAATTCTTCAAACCCTTTAAATGGTAACCCTGTTGGAGGTCAACCACAACAATATTATAATTTAATGAATGGTGTTTGGGTAAACGGAGCTCCTATGACTTATGGCAACAGCGGTGTAACAGCAGGAGGTATAGCTTGCCAGTATTTATATCCAGGAGACCCTGTTGCTAATACAGGTTGGACAGAAGCTAATTCTGGACAAGTGCCTTTGGATGTTAGAGGGCAAGGAAGTTGTGGGCCTTATACATTTAATCCGGGTGATACATTGAAAGTAGATTTTGCTTATGTTTTTGCCAGAGATTATGCACATCCCGGCGATAGTGTGGCTTGTATTCCTATTCTAAAACAATACGTACAAAATGTGCAGAGCTATTACAATAGTGGCACTACGCCTTGTGGTACTCCTTTTTATTCTTCTATTAAACAGGTTGGGGCAGGTAATAGCTTGTTAGCAAATATTTACCCTAACCCAAGCACAGGTAATTTTACTATAGAAACAGCATCAGATAGCAAGCAAACACTAACCATGTATGATGTAAATGGTAAGGTTGTTTTAACTCAACCCATTAACGGAACAGCTACTATAGATGCAAGCGCACTAAGTTCAGGTATTTATAACCTGAATGTAGTAAGTGATAAAGGCGTGGTAAATAAAAAGGTAGTTATTGTGAAGTAATTTCTTCGTCATTGCGAGGGAAGCGAAGCAATCTTACACTAAATAGATTGCTTCGTCGTTCCTCCTCGCAATGACGAATTAAAAAAGATTTAATTATTCATTCATCTCATTACCCATCGTATCGCAATGATAAAGCTTTGGCTTTTTTCGTTCGTGCTTTTGGGTTGGTGCGCCACCTTGTTTTTCTTTCACCATCTTTTGTATAATGCGGGCACGCTCTTTAGCCAATTCTTCACGCATCTTCAGGTCTTCATCGGCATCATAATAAATAATACCATCTATAATAGTCTTATCTACCTTAGCGTTTATAGATAGCGGGTTATCCGTCCAAAGCACCACATCAGCTACTTTACCAACTTTAATGCTTCCTACTTTATCATCTATATGCAACATTTTAGCAGGGTTAAGGGTAGCCAGTTTAAGGGCTTCCACTTCGCTCAATCCACCATACTTAACAGCTTTGGCTGCTTCCTGATTTAAGCGTCTGCCCATTTCGGCATCATCACTGTTAACTGCTGTAACCACACCCATTTTAGTTAATAGTGCAGCGTTGTAAGGTATAGCTTCCATTACCTCAAACTTATAAGCCCACCAGTCGGCAAAGGTAGACGCAGCAATGTTATGCGATTTTAATTTATCAGCTACTTTATATCCCTCTAAAATATGCGTGAAGGTATTCACCTTAAAGCCCATGCTATCTGCGGTATGTATAAGCATATTAATTTCTGACTGCACATAGGAGTGACAGGTAATATGTCGCTTATCATGCAGAATTTCAACCAGCGCATCTAACTCTAAATCTCTGCGCGGTGCTGCTTTGTTTTTATCTTTTGAAGAAGCAAAATCATTCATCGCTTTTTCATATTCTTTGGCACGGGTAAAGTGGTCGTAATATACTTGCTCTACACCCATACGTGTTTGAGGAAAGCGAACCGTATTTAAATCTCCCCAATTTGCTTGCTTCACATTCTCTCCCAAAGCAAACTTAATAAAGCCGGGCGCTTTCTCATATTTCATATCCTCAGGAGATTGCCTCCAACGTAGTTTTATTATTTGAGATTGTCCGCCAATTGGGTTTGCAGAGCCATGCAGCAACTGCGCACAGGTAACCCCACCCGATAACTGACGATAAATATTTATATCCTCGCTGTTAACCACATCACCAATTCTAACCTCGGCACTGCTTGCCTGTGTACCTTCGTTAACACCTTCGCTGATGGCAATATGGCTATGTTCATCAATAATACCTGCCGTTAAGTGCTTCCCTTTTCCATCAATTACTTTAGCAAAGGCGAGTTTAGGTGCATCAATATTAGGAGCAATGCGCACAATCTTTCCTTCTACAATATATACATCATAATCTTTTAAAATAGTATCTGATTCGTTCGTCCAAATAGTTGCATTCTTAATAAGAATAGCATCATAACGATTCTTAAATTTCTTAATGATATTCTCATGTGTTTCAGGGCGACCAAAAGAAGTGAATGGATAATACACTTCACCGATAGTTATATCTTCATTCTTTTTATCTTTCTTATTTTTAGTGCTGTCTTTTGCAGCAGGTTTTAAAGCACCTGTTTTTACAAGGCTTGCATCGTACCATTTACTATCAGAAGATTGTCCTTTGCCGATAAAAGAAGAATCTTTAGGGTTGTAGGTTAAATCAAATCTATCCAGTATAACAGAATCTTTACTGAAACTAAACACCAGATTGTTATTCTTGAACGAAATGTTTAGGGTTGTTTTAGTAGTGTCTTTTAAAATGATGGAAGCCGTTGGTTTATCGGCATCTTTACCGTCAATCTCCACTTTATACATGGCAGTATTATAAATCAGTTTGTATTCTGCACGTATATCAGGTACGTTCATATCACTTAAACGATAAGGAGTTCCTCCAACCCAGTTTTCATAAATAACAGCTTCTTCTTCAAATATATTTTTAGAAGAGATAAAGAAGTTAGCCATCATCCCTTTTTTAATGCACCTGCTTTATCACCTATACCAAGCATTTCAGCGGGTATAGTAGTTAAGCTTTTTAAAGCCACTTTTTCATTCAAACCATATTTAATGGCTTTGCGCAGGTTCTTTAAGAACTTGGCTTTATCTTTTAAATCGGCTGTAGTGAGGGCAAAGGTTACCCCTGCTTCATGTAATAATTTGGCATTGACAGGAGCCATTTCCCAATGTTTTAACTCAGTAAGTGTAATATCCTCTGCATCGTAAGGGTCTTCCACCTCAAACGCATCAGGGTAATTAAGCGGAATAATGTATTTGCAAAAGGTTTGCTGTATATCATCCACACGCTGGTATTCATCACCTTTTCCTTTAATGATGTATTTAACTTTAAACTCATCGCCCACCTTATCGGCACGCAAAGCGTTTAACTTATCACTCACCTCAAATATGGAGGGCAGCGTTTGCAGATTATTGAAAGCATCTAAAGAAATATTATACTCTGTTTTGTTTTTGTTGGCAGCATACCATTGCGCATCATAGTAGGTTTGTCTTAGTAAAGCAATGCTACCCATTAAAGAAGAAGGATAATCCTGTGTGGAGCTGCCTTTATTAAAAGAATAAAAAGCAGCAGCCCTGTCTTTTACTATATTCTCATTTTCTTTTTTCTGAGTGTTTAATAATACCAAAGCACCACTTCCTCTAACAATACCATCTTTAGGAGAGGTAAGTACCATGCCGAAACCCAACTTACGCAGTTCTTCTGCTTTATCGTTGTTGTCGGTAAAAACTTTATACCCCTCCATATCTGCTTTAATAGCCTGATTCCAACCATAAGCACCTTTTACATTGCTTTCCATTTGCGGTGGTCCCCAACTGCGTGAAGATGATTTGCCTTCGGGCATACCATAATCAGAATACATTTCTATGAAAGAAGGAAAAATATGTTTACCCTTTAAATCATAAACCACCGCATTGGCAGGTATGGTTGCTTTCTCTCCGGCATCAACCACCAAGCCATCTTTAATAACTAAAACAGCGTTATTGATAATGGTAGATTCATCCACATGAAGCGTACAGTTTTTAAACGCGTAATAACTGTGTACATTATTAACCGCGCCATTGGCAGGAAAGGTTTGGGTTTGGGAATGAAGTATAAATAAAGAGTTACAGGCTAAAACTAAAAAGGCAATCCTTTTAAACAAATTCATAAAAACAATTTAAGCGACTAAAATAACTAAAAACCTGATTACTATATATGCGTGTGACGCAATTAGTGTTAAATGAGTTGTTCTTACTGTTGCATTTGAAATGGTGATAACCAACGAGTTTGTAACCCATTGCAAAAAGTAAACTAAATGCTAATACATCAGGGTTTTTAGAAACTAATAATTGCCAAGTGCAGCAACAGTAAATAAGATAATGCTCTCAATAATTGCTGGAATAACATAAATATAATTGTATTTTTTTCTTGAGATTAACTCTACTAGATAATTGGAAACGAAAGAGCCTAAAAAAAGAAAAATATATACAGAAAGTAGATAAAACCCTGCCAGAAATTAAATTTAAATATTTCGTCAACAAAAAAAAGTACCCTGTTACGTTAGTTGTAAGGCGTTGAGCAGCTATAAACCCTGCAACATTTACAATTCCTGTAACCGATGATAACAAAGAGGCAATTCGTAAATTGTGTTTTAAAGTTTTGGTTTTCCTTTATGTCTAAACATAAACTGCTTACACTATAGTTTTATTTATAGTAATTCAACCCCTAAATTTACTCTTTTTATTCTTTTTCCTTGACGCTCACCATGACAAAACTTTAAGTTCTTTTAATAAAATCACTCAACTCCTTGCCTTCGTCGTTCTGTTCTTTTAGTGTCCAGTTGTCGGTAACGCTTGTTTCAATCCAACTACCTGCTGATTTTCTAAATACTTGTGCAGATATGCCAAACAAAGTTTGAAATTCGGTTTCTAAATCGGATACCTTCATGTTTTCTTTTACTTCTATTTTACCGGTTGTATGTTTATTACGAATTTGTTTTAAAGTAAAACTTGCATTAAGCATATCTTTTTTAGGATTGCCCTGATGAACCCTGTGTGCATGTTTAAAAAACTCAAGCTTTAAATAAGGAAACATGGCATTAAATTCTTGCTGTATATCGGAGATTTTTTTGTTATCGTCTATCATCAATGTCATATTTCGTTACTTATTTTATGTTGTTATTTTTTACCATAATCCGTCAATACTATCCTGCTCCAAATTTTCATTATTCATTTCAGGGCTTAGCTACCTTTTGTGTTTGCAGTAAAATAACTTCCAGTTTAGATTTATATTGTGTATCGTTTTTTTCTGTAAGTGTTTGGCATCCGCTAAAAAGTTATCTACTACTCCACTTATTTTTATATTAAGCACTTCATCACATCCCTGAGTAAAGAATAAAACCCCTAAAAAAAGGTAGGCTATAACTTCAGAAAGTTGTAATTTATATTCTAACATTGTTTTTCTTTTTGCAAATGTCTGCCAAGTAAATGCAAACGATTATGACAAAAATCAAGTAAGTTCATGAGAGTTATCAGAATAATAGACCTCAATACTCCACACATTTGTAAAAAAATAAACCAATGAAAACAACCATTTATAGTCAGCATCAAGAGCATATCGTATGGCTCAACAAATTATCTTTTTACGTGGATGATATGGCTATCATGCAAAAGCGTATTGAAGAAATTGCAAAAAAGAACAGTGCAAAAGAAGTTTTGGCACAAGTTGATCACTTTCAAAACCAGTTGTTGATTCAGAGAAAAAACATTTCTGATATCAAACATCACATCGAGAAAGATGAAAAGCATTTGAATGAAAACATTGCTAAAAACGAAACGGCGGTTGACCACAGGAAAGTAGAAGACCACACCGAGGAAAGAGTAGATGTAAAAGCATTTGAAGATGGTTTTAACAAACTACGCAAAGACCTAAACCATTTTGCTGCACAGTGGATGTAACTTTCTCTTACACTAATTTAAAAGCCGGGCTGTGTTCCGGCTTTTTTAATGCAGTAATTGGTAAAACTGACTAATATCAGTTGGCGAAACTGACGCAAGTCATTCTAAACCGCAGGCTGCGATGATACCTTTGTCTTAATAAAAACTAAAAATCATGACAACATTATCAAAAACCTATTCACATCAAAATACCGGTTCGGTAGAAATAAATGGTTGGTACAATAATTTAATAAAGAAACTTGAGTTTAGCTATTTCGGGCTAATATCAATGACCATACTGGCGGGCAGTATTTTGGGCGGCGTAGCTGCTATGTACATATTTAAAAACGATGCCCCTATGTGGGAATTCTTGTTGTGCATCGGTTTTTCTACTATGAACAATGTATTTGCTATATCTCAGGCACCGGTTAAATGGGTGTTTAATACCTTTGCATTAACCGTTTTAGTAAACGTGCTTCTTATTATACTTAACCTTATCTGATTATATCAGGTAGTTTGTTTAAAAAAGCCCTTCATTGCCGAAGGGCTTTTTTAGTTTTATATGGGATAGAATATTCAAATTAACCCTGCTCTACCAACACCGGCGCTTCTTGTTTTATTTTACTGATGCCTCCGCTAATGCTAAACACATGTTTTATGCTAGCTTGTTTTAGTATAGAAGCTGCCATCATAGAGCGGTAACCACCTGCGCAATACACTATATAAGATTCGCCTTTATCAAAGGTACTAAGCTTTGTCTGTAACTCATCTAAAGGAACAGACAATGAGTTTTTAAGTTTGCCATTCAGGTTTATCTCTACTTTATTCCTCACATCAATAAGAGTGTACTCGCCCGTTTCTATATAATCTTCCAGCTCGTCGGTTTCTAATTGGGTAATGGTATCTAATGTAAGATTGGCCTCTTTCCAGGTTTCAATACCTCCCTGCAAATAACCCACTACATTATCATAACCAATTCTTGCCAAACGGGTAATGCTTTCTTGCTCTTTTCCCACTTCAGTAACTAACACAAGCGGGGTATTAAACTTCACTAGCGCACCCACCCATATTGCATAACCGCCATCTAAACCAATATTAACGGCGCCTGTTATAAAGCCTTTACCAAACTCGCCCGCAGTGCGGGTATCTAAAACCATCGCGCCTTCTTTTACCTGTTGTATAAATTCTTTTAGACCCATTGCATTGGTTGCTTTATTAATGGTTGTTTCGTAACTACTGTACCCTTCTATATTTATTTTGGCATCTTTAAAAAAGTAGGGTGGGGGAGTGGGTAAATTTTCGGTAACTGCTTTTATAAAAGCATCTTTGCTCATATCCTGCAAAGCATAATTAAACTTTTTTTGTTGCCCTATAGTTGTGGTAGTTTCTTTACCAATATTCTTCCCACAGGCAGAACCTGCACCATGTCCGGGATAAACAATAACATCATTGGGCAGAGTTTTTATTTTTGTGTTTAAAG
This sequence comes from uncultured Candidatus Saccharibacteria bacterium, assembly GCA_963763345.1. Taxonomy (GTDB): domain Bacteria; phylum Bacteroidota; class Bacteroidia; order B-17B0; family Aurantibacillaceae; genus PALSA-968. The sequence goes on along the minus strand of CAVXOV010000092.1, from coordinate 34,024 downwards.
AATCATACAGTATAGCTGCCAGTTGTTCTTTATTCAAATTACCGCTTAATAAATCAGGGCGACCAACATCACCAACAAACAACGTATCGCCGGTAAACACAGCGTTTACTTTGTTATGCTCATCATACAATAAAAAGCAAGAAGACTCTACAGTATGACCGGGAGTATGTAATACCTCTAAGGTAATATTACCCAACTTAAACTTTTCATGGTCTTGCGCTACCAAAGCCGCATATCTGGGCTTAGCATTTGGCCCATAAACAATAACAGCACCCGTTTGTCGAGCTAACTCCACATGTCCCGAAACAAAATCAGCATGAAAATGTGTTTCAAAAACGTATTTAATTTTGGCTCCTCGTTGTTTAGCTAAATCAAGATAGGGATAAGGTTCTCTTAGTGGGTCAATAATAAGTGCCTCTCCTTCAGATTCTACATAGTAGACTGCCTGAGCCAAGCAGTTTGTATAGAGTTGTTGTATGAACATAATTTATGTTTTAAAATGCTTTTAGATTATCACTTAAATGCCACTCTGCATAAGAGGTTGGTGTTTCATCTAAACGCAAAGCAATTAACTGATGCTTAATATTAAAAAAATGCAAGAGACTATTCTTTATTTCAATAAGCATATTTTCGCAGGTAGGTTGAAAGGGAAGAAGAATTATTTTGTTGAATTGCTGGTGCAATACCTCTACCTTACTGTGTGGCGAGTTGCCGTTTAAGACTAATGAGTGGTCAAAACGTTCAACTACTTCTCTTTGCACAATGCTTTTTAAATCTCCGAAGTCAATCACCATTCCATTTTTAGGATTGTTTGTTTCCTGCAAAGGAGAACCCGTTATGGTAACTGCTAAATGATATGTATGCCCATGAATATTAGCACATGGTCCATCATGACCATAAAGTGCATGTGCCATATCAAACGTAAACTTTTTAGTAACCCTTATCTTCTCTGCTTCCATTATAGGGTTCCTCGCTTCCTTTGCTCTTCTTCAATGCTTTCAAACAATGCCTGGAAGTTTCCTTTACCAAACGACTTAGCTCCTTTGCGTTGTATTATCTCAAAGAAAAGAGTTGGTCTGTCTTCCACAGGCTTTGTAAATATTTGCAACAAGTAACCTTCCTCATCATGGTCAACCATGATGCCTAATTTTTTCAATGTATTTAAATCCTCTTCTATAACACCTACACGGTCGGCAACAGTATCATAATACGCACCGGGCACATGCAAAAACTCTACTCCTCTCTTACGCATTTCGGTAATAGAATGAACAATATCACTAGTAGCAATAGCAATGTGCTGGCAACCCGGACCTCTATAAAAATCAAGGTATTCTTCTACCTGAGATTTTTTAACTCCTTTGGCAGGTTCATTAATCGGGAATTTAATTCTGCCATTGCCGCTAGTCATTACCTTACTCATTAAAGCAGTATATCGGGTAGAAATATCCTTATCATCAAACGTTATCAGATTGGCAAAGCCCATTACCTCTTCGTAAAACTTAGCCCATTTATTCATGCTGCCCAATTCTACATTACCCACCATGTGGTCTACGTATTTAAAACCAATGTCACTTGGGTTGTATTCCGATTCCCATTTAACGTAACCGGGCATAAACACACCCTTGTAGTTTTTACGTTCAATAAATAAATGAATAGTTTCTCCGTAGGTATGAATGCCTGATTTTACAATCTCGCCATGTTCATCTTTTACAACGGTTGGTTCTAAATAGGATTTGGCACCACGCTTAATGGTTTCTTCATAAGCCTTGCGCGCATCATCAACCCATAAAGAAATATATTTTACACCATCGCCATGCTTACGCACGTGGTTAGAAATCTCGCTATCAGGGTCGAAAGAAGTAGTTAATACCAAACGAATTTTATCCTGAACCAATACATAAGATGCCCTGTCGCGCAAACCGGTTTCCAAGCCTGCATACGCTAAGGATTGAAAACCAAAAGCTGTTTTGTAGTAATGTGCCGCCTGCTTGGCATTACCCACATATAACTCCACATAATCTGTTCCGTTAATCGGAAAGAAATCTTTTGCATCTGCAAATACTTTCTCGCCGCTGTAGTTATAATCTTTTACTGCTGTTAAGTCTTTCATATTATATTTTATTAAAGTTTAAACAAGTGATTCGCTTCTCCATGATTTATAATAATCGCCTATCTCCATATCCAATGCATCTTTGGTAATCTTTACCGGATTAAAAGGGTCTATCATCACCGCCAATTCATTGGTTTCTTTTTTACCTATGCTGCGCTCAATAGCTCCCGGATGTGGCCCGTGAGGAACACCACCCGGATGTAAGGTAAACTGACCGGGAACAATATTATTACGACTCATAAAATCGCCATCTACATAATATAAAATCTCATCCGAATCTATATTACTGTGATGATAAGGCGCAGGAATAGCATCAGGGTGGTAATCATACAAACGGGGCACGAAAGAGCAGATAACAAAATTTCTCCCTTCAAAGTTTTGATGGATGGTTGGCGGCATGTGTACACGCCCTGTTATAGGTTCAAAATTAAAGATGCTGAAAGCATACGGATAATTATATCCATCCCAACCCACCACATCAAAGGGGTGCGTTTCGTACACATACGGATAAATCAATCCGCGTTTTTTAATCAAGATATTAAAGGCGCCTGTCTCCTCGTGTGTTTCTAAGTTTTGCGGAAACCTGAAATCACGCTCACAAAAAGGAGAATGTTCCAGCAACTGTCCGAACTCATTGCGGTAACGTTTAGGCGTATGTACCGGACTGTGCGATTCAATAAATAAAATTCGGTTCTCAGCATCTTTAAAAGTTAATTGGTAAATAGTGCCACGCGGAATAACCAAATAATCTCCGTAGCCAAACTTAACCGAGCCGTACATGGTTTTTAAAACACCCGAACCTTTATGCACAAAAAGCAACTCATCGGCATCGGCGTTCTTAAAAAAGTATTCTTCCATGGATTGGGAAGGGACGGCAATGCCAACGGCCAAATCGTTATTTATAAAAAGCGTTTTGCGACTGTTTAAATAATCTTTTTCGGGCGTGGCTTCAAAGCCCAGAAAGCTCATGGCTTTCATATTATCCTCTATGGCAATTTCAGGTTTTACCGAAAAGGGCTTGCCCATTTTATGCACCATGGTAGGTGGATGCACATGGTATACCAATGAAGATGTGCTTGCAAAACCTTCGGTTCCAAAAAGTTCTTCATTGTATAATGTTCCGTTCTTCTGACGAAAAACAGTGTGACGCTTGTTAGGTATAGTACCCTGTTGCTGATATATTGGCATGAGAGTTTAATTGCTTTACAGCAAAATAAAGGGATAAGGCAGGCAATAAAAATGATTTAGGTCAGCTTAACAGAAAATAGCTTTATGATTTTTATCACGCAATTAGTATCTAAAAAACAATCTATTTGTTTAGGATAAATAACACTGGCTATTTATATATGAAGAAAAAAACTACAATTCAGTATGAGGATAATGAATATCATATTTCTCTAATTCATTTACAATGGCGCGAAGTATGTAAAAGTTTTTATACCATTTTTTATCTGCCGGCACTATTTGCCATGGTACATCTTTATTACAATTCTCAAATACAAATTCGTAAGCTTTTTTATATTCATTATGCTTTCTTACAGCAATCACATCCGCTTTCTGATACTTCCAGCGCTTATGTTCATCCGTTTTTCTAGCATCTACACGTATCAATTGTTCTTTATGAGAAACATGCAAATAGAATTTAAAAATAATAGTGTTATCTTTTACCAAACCACGTTCAAACATATTTATTTCTTCGCAGCGTTCTTTAATCAAATCATCAGGTATAGATTTACTTACCAAGGGTACCAGTATATCTTCATAATGCGAGCGGTTAAATATTTGTGTCATGCCTTTTTCGGGGCACGCACTATTAATACGCCACAAAAAATGATGTGCAGCTTCCTGAGCTGTAGGCACTTTAAACGCTTTTACATTACAGCCAGTAGGGTCAACGCCAGAAAAGACATGTTTTACAGCACTATCCTTACCCGCCGCATCCATGCCCTGCAAGATAATCAGTACGGCATATTTTCGTTGGGCATATAATTTGTTCTGTATTTTGCTAAGTTTTTCAATTAAAGGCTTGGTTTCTTTATCAGCTTCCTCTTCTGTAATTTTCTCAACAGGTAAAGTTGAGATGTCATCTAATATAATTTGTTTTGACATATAGCTTCTTTAAATTTAATACTTGGCAAAGTGCGCAAAGAAATATTTTTTACATATTTCTGCACTTAATAAATATAGCAATACTATTAATAACATAGCTATATAAAGACTTGGTGATACCGCAACAAAACTTAACAGAGAAGATACAGGAAGTAAGGGCAGCAACAACACAAATACCACCATGAAGATAGTTGTGACAAATAATAATTTGCCCGGTTTGCTTTTATAAAACAAATTGCGGGTGCGAACCACCAGCACAATTAAGGTGGCAGATATGACAGACTCTAAGAACCAGCCTGTTTGAAATTCTTTCTCACTTGCATGAAAATACTTTATCAATACCCCAAAGGTCATGTAATCAAATACGGAGCTGAGTATACCGAAGATAATCATAAACTTGGTGATAAAGGCTATATTCCATTGTCGCGGACGAACGCTGTCTACCTTATCAATATTGTCGGTAGCTATAGCCATAGAAGGAAAATCGGTAAGTAAATTGGTTAGCAAAATTTGCTTTGGTAACAAAGGTAAGAAGGGTAATAACAAAGAAGCGCCTGCCATACTAAACATATTGCCAAAGTTAGCGCTGATGGCCATAAAGATGTACTTAATGGTATTGGTAAATACCCTGCGCCCTTCCTGAACGCCATGTATAAGAACAGATAAATCTTTATCCAATAAAACCAAATCGGCTGCTTCTTTGGCCACATCAACGGCTGTATTAACGGATATGCCCACATCGGCTGCATGAAGCGCATTGGCATCATTAATACCATCACCCATATAGCCCACCACCTTGCCCGACTTTTTTAAGGCTCGTATAATTCTTTCTTTTTGGTTAGGCTCAACTTCAGCAAATATTTGAATATCGTTTACTTTTTGTACTAAAGCATCCTGACTCATATCCATCAATTCTTTTCCGCTCAATACTTTCAAATTCTCAAAGCCAATGCTTTGTCCCATGTGCTTTGCCACTAAAGCATTATCGCCTGTAATTACTTTCAGGTTAATACCTAAATCTTTCAGGTCTTTAATTATTTTCGGGGCATCTTCTTTTACAGGGTCATAAAAAGTAAGGAACCCAATGAAGGTTAAATCAACTTCATCAGTACGGGTAATGGTAGTAACACCTAGCATTTCTTTTATTGCCAGGCCAAGCGTACGAAATCCATCATCACTAAACTTTTGGTATTGTTGTTGTATGGCAGGTAAATGCTCTTTAATATTTTCAATCTTTCCGCTGATTGTTTTTATGGTGCTGCATACTTCTAATACATTAGTCAGTGCGCCCTTTACTACCAGTGTGTTTCCTTTAGGTAAGTTAGTTAGTATAGCTAGTCGCTTACGAATAAAATCATAAGGAATTTCATCTATACGTTTCAAGGCCAATACCTCTTTGGGTGCTTTTTCTATAATGGCTTCATCAATGGGGTTTTTAAAACCTTGTTGCAACGCAGCGTTTATACCCGCATAATATAAAATGTCATCTGATGGGTTTCCTTCTGCGTTAAGCGCTTTATCTAAGGTTACTTTACCTTCGGTAAGCGTTCCAGTTTTATCAGAACATAATACATTCATGCTGCCGAGACTTTCAATAGAGCTTAATCTTTTTACAATTACCTTTTGTTTCGCCATTTGTCGCGCACCCTTAGCTAAGTTTACGCTAATGATGGCAGGCAGTAATTGCGGAGTTAATCCAACGGCTATAGCCAAAGCAAACAAAAACGAATCAAGTACGGGTTTATGCATTAAAGCATTCACGAAGAAAATAACCACCAACATAATGGTTGTTATCTGCATCAGTAAATAACCTAAGCGACGAATGCCTCTTTCAAAATCTGTTTCGGGTGGAGCGGCTTTTAGTTTTGATGAGATATTTCCAAACTCGGTTTGCAAACCTGTTTTAATTACCAACGCCGTTGCTGTTCCGCTAATCACATTAGAGCCCATAAACAACATATTGCTTCGTGCCGCCAGCGGACTCTCAGCAGCTATAACACCCAACTTCTTTTCAACCGGAAAACTCTCTCCGGTAAAGGCAGCTTCGTTAGTAAACAATTCGTTGGATGTAATCAATAAGCAATCGGCAGGCACCAAATCACCTGCGCTTAGTTTTACTATATCACCCGGAACAATATATTTTAAGGATATTTCCTGATAAGATTTATCTCGTAATACAGCTGCTTTTATTTCAACTAAGGATAATAATTTCTTAACGGCATCGCCTGCACTTTTCTCTTGCCAAAAGCCCAACAAACTACTAATGCCAACAATAATAAAGATAATAATAGCATCGGTAGGATCGCCTAAAAAGAGAGAGAGAATAGCTGCTCCCAACAGCAATAAAGTAATCGGACTTTTGAACTGATTGATAAAAAGAAGAATGCTACTCAGGCTAGAAGGCTTGGCAGTAAGGTTAAAGCCATATTGCGCTAATCTTTTATCAGCTTCCTCTCTGGTTAAACCTTCTGTATCAACCCCTAAGGTTTTCAGGTTATCTTCTACGGATTTATTCCAATAGGCATCCGCGGGATTAGTCATACTTTAAAATAAATGATTAAAAGTTTTTGCTACAATAAATGCAGCACTTGCGGCGGCAACTCCAATTAAGGTTACTTTAAGAGCTCCCTTAAAAGGAGCCTGTCCGGTTACTTTGGTTTTAAAATAACCAAATATAAAAAGGCAAATAACAGTAAGTACAGAAGAAACCATTAAGCCTTCATGAGGTGTCTTTGTAAAAAAGTATCCGCTTAAAGGAATCAAGCCACCCACCACATACGATAAACCAATGTTAGCGGCACTTCTTTGTGCACGGTGTGCGTCGGGTTCATCTAGACTCAACTCATACTTCATCATAAAACGAACCCACTGGTCTTTATCTTTTGCTAATTCATCTACCACTACATCTTGTACATTTTTACTTAAACCAAAACCAGCTAGTGCATCTCTTACTTCCTGCTTTTCTACTTCGGGTTTCTCAACTACCTCGTCATATTCACGTTTAAGCTCGGTGGCATAATGTTCCTGTTCGGTCTTTCCGGCTAAGTAACCACCTAGACCCATGGCAATACTACCCGCCACAATCTCGGCAATGCCTGCCGTTATCACAATGCTGTTGCTATGTACCGCACCGCTTAAACCCGCAGCTAACGCAAAGGGCACGGTCAATCCATCACTCATGCCAATAACAATATCGGTTATAAAAGCCGAACTCTTTAAATGTGTTTCCGTATGCTGCATACCTTTTTATACGCGAAAAGGTAAAGATAAATATTATCCATTAGTTAGATAGTGAGCTTTATCATTAGACCAATAATTGGAAAAAATTTATCATTATTCGTGCCAAAAACATTGTAATTATATTAATATAGTTGGTTTATATCCTTCTGTTAAGAGTTAAAAAATTAGAAAAATTGGTAAAAACGACAAAACCCTTGTGTAACAAGGGTTTTGAGGAGTGGTACCTCCAGGAATCGAACCAGGGACACAAGGATTTTCAGTCCTTTGCTCTACCAACTGAGCTAAGGTACCAGCTCTTTCGGGGCGCAAACTTAGTAATTTTATTTTTCTATGTCAAAATTATTTTTTGTTAGTATGTTTTGAATAAGATGCTACTTATAAAACCTCTAGTTTACAGGCTAAGTATAGCTTTGTAAATATGAATTTAGTAGTTGATTTAGGTAACACGCAAACTAAAGTTGGGATTTTTTTGGATAAAGAACTCATTAAGAAGTTTGTATTCGATAAGAATTCAACGGCTGAAATCAAAAAACTACTTACCGAATTCCCGGACATAAAACACAGCATGGTTAGTTCGGTAATTAATCATAGCAAAGAAATTGTAAACGTATTGCAGAACAAAACATTTTGTATTGATTTTGACATTAATACAAGTTTGTTTTTTAAAATACTATATAAAACTCCCGAAACATTGGGTAAAGACCGTATTGCAGCTGTAGCAGGAGCTATAGCCTTATACCCTAAAAAGCCTTTACTGGTGGTAGATGCCGGTACCTGTATTAAATATAATTTTATTACTGCTAATACTGAGTTTATTGGAGGTGCTATATCGCCGGGCATTGATATGCGTTTTAAAGCATTGAATGTTTTTACCGATAGACTGCCTCATTTGCAATTTGAAGAAAATTATGCTGAAATAGTTGGTTCTTCTACTAAAACATCTATTATTAGCGGAGTGCAGCTGGGTGCCCTGTTTGAAGTAGAAGGATTTATTAAAAAGTTTAAAGAACAGAACAAAGATGGTATTGTTGTGGCAACAGGTGGCAACCTTTCTTTTTTGGCTGACGGACTAAAAAATAGCATCTTTGCGGTGCCCGATTTAATTTTAAGCGGATTGAATGAAATTTTGCTCCATCACCATAAGAATTAAGCCTTTTTTATTCTTATTAATTCTCTTATTTCCTTTCGTTTTAGCACAAGCTCAACCAGTTCTTCAATCATCTACATTCTCGCCTTACTCTCGTTTTGGTATAGGTACTATGGAACCAAATGGGTATGCTGCCATTTCAGCCATGGGAGGTAGTTATACGGCATATCAAAACGATACGCTGATACCTTTATTTATTAATTCGGGAAACCCTGCTTCTTATTCTACTAACCGATTAACTACCATGGAATTTGGTATGCACGGGGCAAATACCAATTTTATCAGTGATAGCGGAAATGTTAAAAGGCATACGGCAAGTTTTAATTACCTTTCACTTGCTTTTCCTATAAGAAAAAATATGGGAGCTGCGTTCGGACTACAACCTTTTTCTAGTATCGGATATAATTCTACAACGTATACAAATGTTGATAGTGTTGGGCAGGTAAAAAACAGTTATCAGGGCACAGGAGGTGTCAATCAGGTGTTTTTAGGCTTTGCTATTAGACCTTTTGATAAATGTTGGCAAAAATTTTACTCTAAAAAATTTAAAGCCCTTCGCGATAGTGGTTATCATCGTACCATTAAACGTAACCGATTTTTCAGAAGAGCACTTTCAACTTTATCTTTAGGAACAAATGTTAGTTTCTTATACGGAACCATGGATTATTACTCATACATCTATTATCCTTATAGTTATGGAAATGTATTTAATACCGAACAATATACCGAAACAGTTGTACACGATATTTACTATCAGGGTGGAGCACAAATGGCTTTTGATATAGATTCCATCGGGCATTATAACTTAAAGAATAATTTAAAAATAATTTTAGGCTATTCTATTTCTCTTCCTAAAAGTTTAAATGCAATCTCTCAAACAACGGCTTATAATTTCTCGTCTCAATCAAATAATGTTATACTACCTTTTGATACATTTGCATATAAAGCTTCGACCAAAGGCTCTATATACATACCACTTATGCAAAGCGTAGGACTTGGCTTTAAAAGTGGAGATAAGGTAACTGTATTATTTGACGGAGGCTATCAGCAATGGAGTAAGTTTTTAGGCTTTGGAGGAGACAATCAGCACATGAGAGATTTGTATAAAGGGTCTGTTGGTATTCAGTTTTTACCAAGTAGAGCAGCTACAGGAGATTGGGCTTATTTAAAAAAAATAAATTACCGTATAGGAGCACGCTATAATACAGGTAACATTGTTTTAAATGGTAAATCGTTAGGAGATTATGCCTTTAGTGCTGGTTTGGGCTTGCCTGCTGGAGGAGGTCGTTTCAGGTTGTTTGCTATGGCAAACCTTTCCGGAGAATATGGTGTAATGGGTACAGCTCAAAACAATTTAGTGCAAGCAAAGTACTTTAAATTTACAATAGGATTAACCTTTAACGACCGTTGGTTTATTAAATCTAAATACGATTAATGCTTCTGTTTAAGAAAACGCTCCCATTTTTTTTATTTCTTCTGATAATTTATTTTACTTTCTCTTCTTGTCAGAACAATACTAAAGAGATTTCAGAAATAACCAAAAAAGATTCTATTTTCCCTACCGATCATGGAAAGAAAGTAGAAATACTTTATACCGATTCGGGTGTTGTGCGCTGGCGTTTAACCTCACCTGTTATGAATCACTATACCTATAATATTAAAGACAGGTATATTGAAATGCCTGAAGGGTTATATTTGGAGTTCTTTAATGATAGCAATAAAGTAAAGACTACTTTAAAAGCTAATTACGGCATACGTTACGAAGAAAGTAAAAAAACGGAAGTAAAATATAAGGTGGTTGTTACTAATGTAAACGGTGAAGTTTTAAATACCGAACAACTGTTTTGGGATGAAGCTACACGGAAAATATATACAAACGGATTTGTAAAAATTACTACTAAAAAAGAAGTACTTACTGGAACAGGCTTAGAAGCAGAGGAAGATTTCTCGGAATATGAAATAAAGAACATAAGCGGAAGTATTTCGGTGAAAGATGATGATAAAAAATAAGTTTAATTTTACTAGATGGATATCCTGCAGCAGTTTACTGAGGCTATAAAAAAGGCTCTTTCAGAATTATACACAAGCAATTATACCGGAGAAATCTCTTTTCAAAAAACAAGAAAAGAGTTTGAAGGAGAAGTTACCTTGGTTGTTTTCCCGCTTTTAAAAACTTCGGGTAAAAACCCCGAAGTTACCGCAAATGAAATAGGCTCTTACCTTCAAACCAAAACCAATTTGGTAAAAGGTTTTAATGTTGTGAAGGGTTTCTTGAATCTTAGTGTGGCTGATGTTGTTTGGGTAAATTATTTTTCTGCTATCTTACCTACGGATGAGTATGCTTATGAAGGTGCTGATTCATCCGGGCTTTCGGTAATGGTTGAATACCCATCGCCTAACACTAATAAACCTTTGCATTTGGGGCATTTGCGTAACATCTTTTTAGGTTCTTCGCTGGCAGAGATATTAAAAGCATGCGGACATAAAGTTATTCATGTTTGTTTGTATAATGACAGGGGCACCAACATTTCTAAATCTATGTTGGCATGGAAACTTTTTGGCAGCGGTGCAACACCCGAAAACACAAACAAAAAAGGAGATAAGCTGGTGGGTGATTTTTATGTGCAATATTCTAATGCCTATAAAAAAGAAATTGAGGCGCTGAAACAAAAAGGTTTATCGGAAGAAGAAGCCGACAAACAATCCTCTCTAGCAAAACAGGTAAACGATTTAACCGTTGACTGGGAGAATAATGATACCGAAGTGCGTGAGCTTTGGAAAACCATGAATAATTGGGTTTATCAAGGTTTTGATAAAACATATAATACACTTGGAATAAAAGCCGATAAAAACTATTACGAGAGTGATGTATATAATTTAGGTAAGCAAACTGTTTTAGAAGGATTAGAAAAGGGTATCTTTTATCAAAAGGAAGACAGTTCGGTTTGGATTGATTTAACGGCTGATGGCTTAGACCATAAACTGGTATTGCGCAGCAATGGCACAAGCGTATATATTACACAGGATATTGCCACAGCTAATGAAAAAGACAGAGATTTTAAACTGGATAAATCTATTTATGTGGTAGGCAACGAGCAGGATTATCATTTTAAAGTACTCTTTCTTATCCTGAAGAAACTAGGGAGAAAGTATGCCGATAATTTATACCACCTTTCGTATGGTATGGTAGAGTTGCCAACCGGCAAGATGAAAAGCCGTGAGGGTACCGTAGTGGATGCTGACGACCTGATAGAAGGGATGATTGATACCGCTAAAGAAACCACCACCCAGCTTGGAAAAACAGAAGGGTTAACTGAAAGCGAAGCCCAGCATTTATATAAAATACTCGGGCTTGGGGCTTTGCGTTACTTTATATTGAAAGTTGACCCTAAGAAGAAAATGCTGTTCGACCCTGCAGAAAGTATTGATTTTAATGGGCATACCGGTCCGTTTATACAATATACGCATGCACGGATACAATCGGTTATTCGTAAATCTAAACTAAGTGCAGATGGGATAAAGGCAACAACTGTGGCTGCTGATTATGTTTTGCATGAAAAGGAAATTGAGCTTATTTATTTATTATCTGATTTTAAGAAGGTTATTGAAGAAGCTGAAACAACCTATAATCCTGCTTTGGTGGCAAATTATATATATGAAGTAGCAAAGGGGTATAACTCATTTTACCATGAATTATCGGTTTTAAATGCCGATAACGAACAACAAAAACTGTTCAGGATACAACTTTCTTATAAGTGTGCCTTAGTAATTAAGCAGGCTATGCAGTTACTTTGCGTAGAAGTTCCGGAAAGAATGTAAGAAGCTACAAGTTATTAGCACAATGTTGATAGGTTCATGGACATGTTCTGCTGATATCAGATAGACTTCTGCTTCAATCAGGAAGACTTCTCCTGATATCAGATAGAGTTCTGCGGCAATCAGGAGGGCTTCTGCTGGTATCAGATAGAGTTCTGCTGCAATCAGGAGGACTTCTGTTGGTATCAGATAGATATCTCCGGGGATCGGATAGACTCCTCCTGATATCAGATAAAGTTCTGCGGTAATCAGATAGAGTTCTGCGGCTATCCGATAGATATCTCCGGATGCAATTCCAACTCTTCCGGACATCCGATAGACTCTTCCGGATGCAATTTAAACTACTCCGGATATCCGATAGATTTCTGCTGCCATCCGATAGACATCTCCGGATTCAATCTCAACTCTTCCGGATATCCGTTAGACTTCTGCTGCTATCCGATAAACCCTAAAACAACCCTTTTAAACCGGTAGGGCTTGGTTTTTGGAGTTAAAGAAGGAGTTGAATTATTGTTTCCATAATATAATAGTATCAAATTCTGTTGCAAAACCTATATCGTTTATAATAACCATGTTATTATAATAAGGGTATTTTCTATACATTACGTCTTCTCTTGTTCTTTTTAATATTAGAGTGTCTTTCAAAACCTTATAACTACCTTTTTCTTCTTCTTTTAATAAACTAATAAGTGAAGAGTATTTTAAAATATAGGTTGAATCTTTATATAAATATAATTCCATACTACCACTCTTACTTTTAAAAGTTAGTTTATCTCTACAACTTATAAAAATTAGTAAGAGGGATAAGAGTAATAACTTTTTCATAGTTATTACATCTAACTAAACCCGTAAGTCCGGTAGTAGCCCTTAGAGCCTTTGTATATTAATAAGCCCTTGCCTTTGTAGGCGGCATCGTATAAGCCGGGCACCCTATTGTAGTTAGGTTCAAAGTCGCCCTCTTTAATGCGGCGCTCTCTGTCGGCTTCCATAGCCTCGTATTGTGCCACGGTAATGCTATAACGTTTATCAAGCAATTGTTGTATGCCTGCCTGCTTTGCCACTTCTTTAGATTTTGGGGTAATCAAAGCACTGTAAAACTCGGCACAAGAACCCGAACCATAAGAGAATATACCCATTCGGTCTCCGGCTTTTAAATCGGTAACGGTATCAATAGTACCCAATAGTGCCAGAAATATGCTTCCGCCATAGGTAGCGCCAATATGTTTAGCGTAAGTAATAGAAGGCAGTACTTTGGTTTTAAAACTTGCGTTTACCTGCTCAATACTCGCATCAGAACTCATGCCCATCAGCAACTTATGCGCCCTAAAGCTTATGCCGCTAAACGGAACGTGATATATATTGTTTTTGAAATAAGTATTAAAATCAATCTCGCCAACAGTGGCTATGTAATCTTCGTAAGTAGCAGCCAACGCTTCCATGTAAGAGAACAGACTATGCTCGCTATTACCGGTTTCTAACCAAGGTAACGGACGAATAACATCGGCAACCTCGTGTGCATATAAACCAAACTTATCTATTTCCAGTTCCAGGAAAATCGGGTTTATCAGAAACCAAAAGCGCCACCGAGCCGCCTCCGCAAATATATTCCCAAGGCTTAAGCACCGAGTTAAGACTTTCATCGGTAGTAATTACCAAAGCTTTTTGCCCTTTTTTAATCATACCCGATGATAGCCAACCCACAGCCATTTTAAGCGCAGCCGTACCTGAGTAACAGGCAATCTTTATTTCAAAATGACGACAAGCGGTTGGTAAACCTAAATACTCAAACACCCACGAGCTCAATGCTTTCTCACCATCTAAACCTGTTTCGGTAGCCACAATAAGTAAACCTATAGAATCAATATCGGCTTGCGTAAGCATGGGCTTTGCTGCATTAACAGCCATGGTAACCGTGTCTTCCCAAGGGGGGTTCACGCCACGCTCTACCACCATTAACTCTTTTTTCATGTGCGCCACATCGTAGCCACGCGCCACCGCAAGTTCTTCTAAATTCAATTGAAGGGCTGTTGGGTAAACCCGTATCTTTTCTATTCCGTATTTTTTCTCTGTCATTTTGTTAATGGATTGCAAATCTAATTATATTTTAGCTTACAGCTAAGGCTGCTTTTTATCTTCATTTCTTTGCTTGCCGCTCAGCGAATCTAAAAGATTAGATTAATTTCAAATTGAAACAGCGGGCAGCCCGACCGAACGCGGAGCAGTTTAGCCTGTGTGAAGCAGATCGTTTGGTCTTGACTTTTTGTTTCTTTTTCGTCAAGGAAAAAGAAAGTATAAAAGGAATTAATTTAAGATACTTGTTTAATCTGCCCAGTCTAAACCACCATTCACTTCAATGGTTTGTCCGTTTACAAAGCTTGCGGCATCAGAGCCTATGAAGAGAACCACTTCGGCTAATTCTTCTAAGTGTCCTAAGCGTTTGGTGGGGCAATGTTGTATCCAAAAGTTGCGGTTATGCTCGCTAAGGTTTTCTTTCACCATATCGGTTTCGAACATACCGGGGGCAACCACATTGCAGGTAATACCTTTTTGTCCGTATTCTTTAGCAATGGTGCGCGATAAACCAATTAAGCCCGATTTGCTGGCAGCATAGTTTGCCTGACCGGATAAACCGCCCTTGGCAATAGAGGATATGTTTACAAAGCGACCTTTGCGGTTAGCTAAAAAAGTAGGCAAGAAAGCGCGCATTACATAAAAGGTGCCGCTTAGGTTAGTGCCTATTACTTCATCCCACTCCTCATCCGTCATGCTAAAAGCAAGGTTGTTACGATTAATGGCGGCGTTGTTTACAACGGTATCAATACTATCGAAATCATCGAGCACGGCATCCACCACATTTACAACTTCCTCGTTATACCTTACATTCAGCTTATAACCTTTGCACATTTGATTTGGGGCAATACGCTTGGCTTCGTCCAATATCTTTTGCACATCCGTATTTGGGTTGTTGTAGGTAAACGCTACATCATGACCTCGCTCTAAAGCCATGGTCATAGTTCTGTAACCAATACCGCGGGAAGCGCCTGTAATAAAAATCTTCATTTACTTTTTATACTTTTTAATTAAGCTGATGCTGTTGATACCTCCAAAACCGAAAGAGTTTTTAAGCAGGATGTTTACATCGTGTTTTTTCTTTTCATTACGACAAACATCCACGTCCACTTCAGGGTCAAGGTTATCAATATTAATAGAAGGGTGTAATTCTCCTTTATTCATTTGAAGAATAGCGGCAACAGTCTCTACTGTAGCAGCAGACCAGCAAGTATGCCCTAACATAGATTTAGGTGCATTAATTTTTAGTTTCTTGCAATGCTCGCCAAACACATCTTTAATAGAGCGCAATTCAGTTAAATCTCCCAAAGGAGTTGAGGTAGCATGCGCATTGATGTAATCAACCTCTTCGGGTTTCACACCGGCATTTTTTAATAAGCGTTTCATCAAACGTGCCTGACCTATTTGAGAGGGTTGAGGTAAATGGCAACCATCCGAAGAAGATTCTACACCCAATATCTCCGCATAAATTTTAGCACCTCTTGCTAAGGCATGATCTAAGTCTTCTAATATCAAAGCCGCAGCACCATGAGAAGGAATAAAGCCTTCGCGTTTGGTATCATACGGGCGGCTTGCTTTCTCGGGAGTATCGTTAAATGATTTATACGAGATAGCACCCATAATGGCCATACCCTGCATATCAAGCTGAGAGTAATCTAACATAGGAGCCACAACAGCAGCCACATTTACATCATGTAATTGAATTTCATCCACCGCACAACGCAAAGCTACGTTACCGCTTGCACAAGCTCCGCCAACGGTATAGGCAGGTCCGTGTAATTGCAGTACATCCGTAACACTACCTACATGGTGCGTATCTAAACCATATAGAGCAAATAAGCCATCTACAAACTCAGGCTCATCATTAAATACATCGTGGTTCTCGAAAGTATACTTTTGGTTCAGGTTATGTCCTGCCACTACAGTAGCAATGTTATTACCATCTTTAATTTCATTAATATAACCTGAGTCTAAGAAAGCTTCAACGGCTATTTGTAGAGATACCGAAATAGAGAAAGGAAACTTGCCGGCAAATTTGTGCATGCGCTCATACACATCTGCAGGTATTCTGCCTTTGTAGCTTTCTATTTTAGCTTGGATATCATATTCTCCTAAATCTCCACCTACTTTAGAATATATGCGGCTTGAGTCAAGGGTTTTCCAACGGGTAATGGCAGATTTGCCTGCCAATAGGTTATTCAGGAATGAATCTAAGTTATCTCCAATGGGAGTATTGATGGACATTCCGGTTACTACGATGCGCTTTTTTAGCATAAACGTTATTGATTTTGGTTGTTATTATGGATAATATACTTCTAAAATACTGTGCGAATATATCTCATTATTTATTAATACTTGTGCACTCATTAACCCCATAAAGTCATCGTCTTCTATAGACTTAACTCGTATGGTTAAATTGTCGCCGGGTTTAACCCCTTTAATAAAGCCTGTATTGTGCACGCGGGTAAATAAACCTGTTACAGGCTGACTGCTTTCTGTTATCTCTGAAGTATTGTTCTTTAAGAAATAAGACATACATAAACCTGCTTGTCCCATTGTTTCAATCAGGAATACACCGGGATACATCGGCATTCCGGGAAAGTGGCCGGCAAACACCGGGTCGTTAGGATCAACAAAACTAGTTGTTTCAATAACCGCTTCACCAAGATTAACTGCAGTAATGGAAGTAATTAAATTAAATGGAGGGCGGTGCGGAATTATCTTGTATATAGCTTCCTTACCAAAGTTTACTTTAACAGTACCCTCGGCAGGCATTTCAATAACATCTCTTTTTAAGCTTTGGATTAGGGCTTCCTTTTCTTCGATATTCACTGCGCGAAGTTACTTTTTTATTTTCTTAATAATATTGGTAAGTACATCTCCGGGACCGACTTCAATAAAATCGCAATCTCCTTGAAACAAAACATATTCTATGCTTTGCATCCACTTTACACGATTGTCAATTTGATTGACCATATTCTTCATAATTCCATCCACATCATCCGGATAAGTAGCGGCAGAGAAATTTGAAATAACAGGAATAGAACATTTCTTTAATTTCTTTCCCTTAATAAACTGCTCATATTTATCCTTTATCGGGTTCATATATCTTGAATGGAAAGCTCCGCTAACTTTTAAAGGAATATATACCAAACCTTCTTCTTCGAAATAATCAGCTGCCTTTTCTAAGGATTCAACCGGACCGGAAATAACCATTTGAGAAGGGGTGTTTACATTGGCAATATCAATATCCGGAAAATTAGCTTTCAGCATTTCCTTTACTTCCTTATACTCTGCACCAATTAGTGCAGCCATGCCGGTGCCTTCTATAGAGAACATAAGCTCCCCTCTTTTTTGTACAATTTGTAAACCTGTTTCAAAATCAAATACTCCAGCAGCATTTAAGGCATTAAACTCTCCAAGACTGTGACCTAATAAGTAATGAGGAGTTTTATTATCTTTTAAATACTTCTGATAATGCAGGTAATTAACTAAAAACAAGGCAGGCTGAGTATAATTGGTTTGGTTTAGTTTGTTATCAGGGTTATTTAGACAAACATCAGCAATATTATAACCTACTACTTTGTTAGCCTTTTCAACAATTTCAGGGAATTCGGCAAATAATTGTTCGCCCATGCCTTGAAATTGAGAGCCCTGACCGGGGAACATAATTACTTTGAATGCCATCTTGAAATTTTACGCAAAAATATACTTTTAAATGATAATTTACATTCTATTACCTAAATTAACCAATTGCATTAAAGATATGTTTTTATATTTTTACAAGTTCATTAATCTATGCGGATACTTTTTGTCTTTCTCGTTTCTTACTTTTTGATTTTTGTTTCATACTGCTGCCACGCCCAAACTATAATAGATAAGAATATAGTACCCAATGGCAGTTTTGAAAATTATAAGAAGAAATCAGATAACTTAAAGAATGCAATCCCTTGGAAATCATATGGCTCTATTGATTACTACCAGCAATCGGTAAGTAATGATACAAGTAAATGCAGAGGTGCTAGAACGGGTGATTGTTATGCCGGGTTTCGTTACCAAAAAAAGTATAAGGAGTTTATTGAGGTTAAACTATCAGAAACCTTGAAGCGTGGCAATAACTACCAGTTTGAATGTTACATGCGTTTAGCTTTTTGGAGTAATGCTTTGCTCAAATCTTTTGGTATCTATCTTTCTAAAGGAGGGATGAAGTCGGTTACTTTTCCGGAGAAAGAATGTGTGCTTGATACTGTTAATGCAAAGTTGGGACTTAACGGAGGTTATTGTTGGTTTAAATTTAAAGGAGTATATAAAGCATCTGGTGGAGAAAAATACATTACTATTGGTAACTTCTCTCCCGATTTAAAGGAAGACATGTTGAAGATAAACCCTTTGAGTGCAGGGTTTAAAGAAGCGTATTATTTTATAGATGATATCTCGCTTAAATGGATTAAACCAAAAGATGAATTTAAAACAGTGTATGTAGATAGCATTAAATACGAAAAGGACTCTGTATTACAGGTAAAGAAAAATGTGCAAACGGGAGAGAAAATTACCTTGCGGGTTATTTTTCAGCAGGGTAAAGCTTTGATACTTGCTGAATCTTTTTCCGAGTTAAATAAATTGGCACAATATCTTTTCCGTCATCCTAGTATCGAAATCAGAATTGACGGGCATTCTGATAACAGCGGTTCTAAGGGTAAAAATCAAAGGCTATCTGAAGAGCGTGCCCGTGCTGTTTTTGAGTATTTGATAACGCACGGTGTACAAAATAAAATGTTTTATAAAGGCTATGGCAGTAGTGTGCCAATTGCCGATAATGATACCGATCAGGGCAGGGCTATAAACCGCAGGGTAGAGTTTGAAATTGTAAAGCAATAAAGAATTGCGTTAGTTCTCGGCCAACTTTTGTTTTTGGTATAAGTTGTAGTACTCTCCTTTAAGAGCTAGAAGTGAGGTATGTGTACCTCTTTCAATTATTTCTCCTTTGGTAAGTACAATAATCTCGTCTGCATTTTGAATAGAGGATACTCTGTGTGATATAATAATGCCCGTTTTCTCTTTGGTTACTTTTTTAATGCTGCTAAGTATTTGTTGTTCGGTATCGCTATCCACGGCACTTAGGCAATCATCAAAAATAAATAGAGAGGGGTTTTTAATAATAGCGCGGGCAATAGAGATACGTTGCTTTTGTCCACCCGAAAGAGTAATGCCACGCTCGCCCACAATGGTTTCAAACTTAGCCGGGAAGCTTTCTATATTATCATACACTGCTGCTTCTTTGGCTGCTTCGGCAATGGCTTCAGTTTTATAATCGCCTGCAAAGGCAATGTTGTTGCTTATGGTATCAGAAAATAAGAACACATCTTGTTGCACATAACCCGTGTGTTCTCTTAATCCTTTCAGGTTGATGTTCTTCAACTCTTTATTATCAATTAAAATACTACCCGAGTTTACATCCATAAAGCGCATCAGCAGCTGCCCAATGGTTGTTTTACCGCTTCCGTTTTTGCCAATAATGCCCAGTGTTTTTCCATGCTCAATAGTAAACGATACGTTGTTTAAAGCAGTAATACCTGTATCGGGATATGTGTAGGTAACATTCTTAAATTCTATTTTAGAAGGCATCTTAAAGACTTCCTGGGTAGGGTTAACTATCTCGGGTTTTGTTTGCAGGAATTCATTAATACGTTTTTGCGAAGCTGCGGCACGCTGTACTAACGATAACACCCAACCCAGCATAGCAAAAGGAAAAGTTAGTTTGGTTACATAAAAAACAAACTGCGGGAAATTACCTACCGAAGTAATCTCTCCAGCGGCATACATTCTTCCGCCAAAAAAGATAATACACAACATGCTTAAGCCTACCATAAAGGCTAAGAAGGGCTGAAAAGCAGCTTCTGTTTTGGCAAGTGCCAGGTTCTTTTGTTTATACTCATCTGCTTTGGTAAACAAAGTATCGTAAAAATGGTTTACTTTATTATATGCCTTCACCACCCGTATGCCCGAAAAGGTTTCTTGCGCAATACTAGTAATGTTTGATAAAGCCTCCTGCACTTTGGTACTGCGTTTGCCAATGGCATTGCTTACATAAAAAATCATGACAGACAGAAAGGGTAGGGGGGCAAGTACCAGCAAGGTAAGCTGCGGACTCTCGTGCCACATAAAAGCAACTACGGTAGTTATGGTAACAATGGTATCTACAATGTACATCAAGGCCGGCCCCACGTACATGCGCACTCTGCCCACATCTTCGCTAATGCGGTTCATTAAATCTCCGGTACTGTTGCGTTTATAAAAGTTGAGGTCTAACTGCTGGTAGTGGGCATATATCTCGTTCTTTAAATCGTACTCTATCAGCCGAGATACCACAATAACCGTTTGTCTTTTAAGAAACATAAACAAACCACTAAACACGGTTAAGCCCAGTAGTTGAAATGCATACATAATATAATCGCTCTTGCCGGCAGCCTCGGGGGAAACAAAACAATTGGTAGCATTTTTAATTACTACACCTTGACTGATGAGGAGCACGTTGGAGATGAGTATAAATACTATACCCAGCAATAAACGACCACGATACTTGTAGAAATATTTATTTAAATAACCGAGCGACTTCACCTAAGGAGTTGCAAAGGTAAAGTTTTAGCTGCAGATTTATACTTTCTTTTTCCTTGACGAAAAAGAAACAAAAAGTCAAAATTAAACGATCTGCTGCGCACAAGCTAAACTGCTTCGCATTTGGTCGGGATGTCCGCTGTTTCAATTTAAAATTAATCTAAATCTTTAGACTCGCTGAGTGCTGTTGGCGGTTACAGTATGTTGCGCCCCCGGCATTCAAACACCTGCGAAAGCGTAGGGTTTAAAACCAAGAAAGGCGAAACTTTTATTGTTCCGCCTTTTGATTCAGTTGCTTTATAATAACCAATTAAAAGCTTTTACTGACTCTCTCTAATTTTTTATTTGCATTATTTTGTTCGGGCATATTTAATAAGCGGTTTCAAATTATGCGGCAACTGCTTTCAATAATTCTTCTCCAGTAAAGGGTTTGTTTAAATATTTACTTCCTCCCGCTTCTATATCTTTACGAATGGCTGCTGATACAGAACCCGCTGAAAAAAATACTAAGGGTATTTTTTTGGTGCTATTTTCTCTTTTAATTTCCTGTAGAAAAAAGTTGCCGTCCCATACTGGCATAGCAATATCACATATTATAATATCCGGATGCTTATCTAAAGCCTTTTCAAAACCAAGTTTACCATTAGTAGCAGTAAATACATGATAACCCGCCAACTCGAGCAACTCGGCTGTATTTTCTCTCAACTCAATGTTATCTTCTATAACTAATACGGTTTTCATTTTAGCAAAGGTACAAAGGACCTTAGCCTTAGTTAATGACACTCATCATAAAATAAGATGATTAAAGCTTTGTAAATTACTTGCTAAGGCAGCGTTCCAGTTCTTTTACCAATTCCTGTAAGGTAAAGGGTTTGTTTAGGTAGCCGCAGGCTCCTAAGTCCATGCCGGTTTTCATGTCTTTCTTTTCTGTATTGGCCGAAAGAAAAATAAACGGAATGCCGGATATATTATTATCTTTCTTTAAATGCGTAAGCACTTCGTATCCATCCATTTCAGGCATCATCACATCGCAAAGAATAATATCGGGGAGTTTTGCTTTTGCCATCTCCAAACCCAGTTTACCGTTGGCTGCTTCTAAAACGGCATAGCCTTCCAACTCCAGCATTTCTGCTGTATTTTCTCTAATTTCAAAGTTATCTTCTATTATTAAAACCGTTTTCATTTAACCTATGTTCTGCGGAAATTTTACAGTAAACGTTGTCCCTTCATTTAACACACTATTAAAGCCAATGCTGCCATCCAATAGTTCTACATAGCGTTTTACGATATTCAGGCCTAAACCTGTGCCTTGAATGTTGGTAGCATTTTTGGCACGGTAAAACTTTTCAAAGAGGTTTTTCTGTTCGCTTTCGGGTATGCCAATACCTTTATCGGTTACCTGTATGGATACGGTTTTGTTACTTACTTCCGTATTAAAATTTATTTCTTTGCCCTCGCCCGAATATTTGCAGGCGTTAGAGAGCAGGTTTAATAATACATTGCGCAGTATTTTTTTATCCTGACAAATTTGTTTCTCTCCCTTATGCGTAAGTTTTATGCTTTGCCCGGGTTTCAGGTAACTGTTCAATTCTTCTCTCACATCTTCGGCAAAGTCATTCAGGTCAAAGGGTTCTTGCACTACTTCTACTTTTCCCTGTTCTATTTTATCGAGAGAAAGGAAATCGTTTAATATACCTGTAAGGTTTGTTACTGATGATTTAATCCTGTCTATATGTTTCTGGCGTTTATCTTTTTGCTCAGTAAGCGGGTATTGGTCTATAAGCGAGGCGCTGGAAAGGATGGCGCTAAGAGGGGTTCTAAACTCATGCGATGCCATCGATACAAAGCGTGTTTTCATTTCGCTCAAATTTTTTTCGCGCTCTAAAGCAGCGGTAAGTTCAAGGGTTCTGGCTTCTACACGGTCTTCCAGTTCTTCTTTGGCTCTTTGCAATTCCAACTCGGCTTGCTTACGCTGGGTAATATCTGCCCGTATGGCCAGATATTTATAAGGCTTTCCTTTTTCATTTATAAAAGGAACAATGGTGGTATCTACCCAATAAATGGTACCGTCTTTAGCTTTGTTTTTCAACTCGCCTTTCCATATCTTGCCATTTGCAATGGTTACCCAAATATTTTTGATAAATTCTTTGCTATGATGGCCCGAATTAACAATGCGATGGTCTTGGCCTATTAGTTCATCCACACTATATTTAGATATTTTGCAGAAATTAGCATTTACATGCTGTATAATTCCCTTTTGGTCGGTTACGGCCACTATGCTCGATTCATCCAAAGCAAACTTATAATCTGAAATATCTTTCAGTATCTCTTCTAATTCTATTGTTTTATCGCTTACTTTTTTTTCCAGTTCTGCATTAAGCTTTTGTATCTCTTTGGCACGCTTTACTATTTCAATCTCCATTTCGTGCGTTTGCGTGCGCAAATCATCTGTTACTTTATCCTTTGCTTGTTGTTCTTTTTGAAGCCGCACAAAATCGGTTACATCTTCTACCCGGTGAATGATATAAATAACTGCACCCTTGGCATTAAGCACAGGTTTGTTGTGCGGACTCCAGTACCTTTCTTCAAAGCTTCCATCGGGGCGGCGAATATCGTATTTCTGCACCGCCATGCTATGCGGCGCTTTATTCTTTAATACATAGTTTAAAGATGCTCTTAGATTAGAAACCCCATCAGCGCTGCCATCATTAGGGTTATCAGGAAATACACCAAATAAATGTTTGCCTGTAATATCTTCGCGCTTGGTCATGGTAGCTTCTGCATAAGCATCGCTAACGGCATGTATGGTTAAATCGGGTAAAAGCACCAAGTATAAACCCGGTGCAGACTCAAACAGAAGCCTGAAATTAGTTTCCTTCTCTGCTTTTTCGGCGAAATGTGCTATTTTATCGTCCAAAATACGTTCAAAGCTGTAAAAATATAAAAGTTTTATTTTCTGAAGCTTTTTTAACATTTAAATTCAATGGAATTCCCATTAAATATTTCCGTGATAAAAATATTTACTAAAAACTAAACCAGACTTGATTCAGGTCAAGAGAAGATGTTTTTTAATCTTCTAATTTACTCAGATGCAAAAGCTTTTGTTTGCTCAGTATCTCTATGGCGTTATCTTTTTTGTGCAACTTTATAACAGCATCTTTACTTAACTGCGCTAAATTGCGACTAAGTGTTTCGGGCTTTATGTTTAAAATAGCCGCCAAATCTTTTTTAGAAAAATGCAGAAAACCCTCTCCGTAATCTTTGCCTTCTTCTACTGTATGCTCTAACGTAAGCAATAAAACAGCCAAACGTTGCTGCACTTCTTTGGTTATCAAATCAACAATCATGCTGTTGCTTTCATTAACACGACTGCACAGCGTATCAATAATAATGTTGGCAAACTTATTATCGGTATGTATGGCTTTTAAAAATACTTGCTTGGGTATAAAATACAATTCGGCATTCTCTATGGTGGTTGCTGTAGTAGTATAATCCCAATGTTTAAGTAAAGATAGGTATCCGATAAAATTATGCTTCAAGCCCAGGCGCACTGTTATGGGTTTGCCAGCATTGTTGCGGGTTATGTTTACCGAACCTTTTTTTATGTAATACACTCCTTTGGGCACCTGCCCTTCGGTATATACCTGCTGCCCTTTTTTATACTTTTTGGCTTCGGGCAGTTTATGCCCGACAATTTCTAAATATATCCGTGATAGTTCATTAAAAAACACCTCGTTTTGCTCATCCCGCTTTTCTTTTGTCATGTGTAAATATTTTAGCAAAAGTAAGCTTTGCTTTATTTCTTATAGCCTGATATTAATCACGCTGAAAACTGACAGGCATCATTACTAAACGAAAAAACCAAACATACATTTGCCTAGTTGAATTGAAAGAGAGTTTGGAAAACACCAAATGCAGACCGTAACCCTACCAAACACCTCATGTATTTTAAGAATAATTTCTTCAGGTAATTCTTTATTAATAAACCTGATAGCAAGAATAAATCTGCTTTTATAGATAAAGCCTTTCCTGCTAAAAATCATATCTAAGTAAGACGGGCGTCATATTCATACACCCAATCCTTACATACTTTTACACGGAAAACATTTAAAAAATCATAACATGAAATATAAGCTTCTATATTTGGTAATGGCAATTGTTTTGTTAGCCTGCAACACGCATAAGGAAGAAAAAGAACTAGGTATCAACCCTAACCAATGCACGCGATATGCTTGCCCTATCCACCCCGATAAAACAAGTGCCACGCTTGAAAACTGCCCGGTATGCAATACGCCAATGGTTTTGGTAACAGATAGTTTAAAGAAGGATTCTTTAAAGCATTTGTTGAAATAGATTTATTTCACCTTTACTGGAATTCTTATCGTAAACTCGGTACCTTCTTCCAAGGTGCTGGTAAAAGAAATACTGCCATGCATCAGTTCAACATACTTCTTTACAATATTTAAACCAAGTCCTGTGCCTTCTATATTCATGGCATTTTTAGCGCGGAAGAAACGTTCAAATAAATGTTTCTGGTCTTTTTCGGGAATGCCTATGCCGTGGTCTTTAACTTTCAATTCTATGATGCCGTTTATAACCTCGGTAGTTATATCAATGGGCTGCCCTTCTTCAGAATACTTGGCTGCGTTTGATAGCAAGTTTAAAATAACATTCTTAAACATTTGTAGGTCGGCTTCCGCATTATGGTTCCCGTCTATATGATGATAGTTAACTTTTTGGTCTTTCTTAAGTATAGCTCTATTCTGGTTGATAATGGTTTTCACAAAATCACCAACCTGCAAGGGTTCGGGTTTATAGCGTATCACGCCCTCCTCCAGTTTGCCAATGGATAAGAAATCATTTAAAATTTCTATCAGGTTATTAACCGATGATTGTATTCTTTGCAAATGCTTTCTTCTTTTTGATTCATCTTCCTTCTCATTATATTTTTCAATCAATGAAGCCGATGAAAGGATGGTTGCTAAAGGAGTTCTGAATTCATGCGAGGCTGTAGTTACAAATCTCGATTTAAGTTCGTTGAGCTCTTTTTCTTTTTCAAGAGACTTTATAAGTTCTTCTTTTGATTCTGCCAAATCATCTATGGCTTTGGCAAGGGCTTTCGTTCTTTTTTCTACACGCTCTTCAAGCTCATGATTTAATTTACTTAATTCTATTTCGTTTTTCTTTTGCGCAGTAATATCTACACCATAAGCAAAGCAGTGGGTGGCATCCATCGGAACAATTGTAACCACCATATACCATGCTGTTTCTTTATTATGTTGCAAATAAGTATGGGGTTGCCCTGTTTTCATGGCTTTCTGGCATTCTTGAAAGTGTTGCACATAATCGCCGGGCATCTCTTTAATGCTATGTCCTTCAAAACTTCCTTTAATTCCCACTTTCAGTATTACTTCTTTGTACAAAGAGTTTGCCTCTCTGATAATAAGGTCAACCACATTTTTTTTATCATCAAATACTACTTCATAAATGGCTCTAACATCAATTGAATTGTCAAACACAAAGCGGTACTTCTGTTCAGATCTTTTTAAATCCTCTTCACTTGCTTTACGCAGGCCGATATCTGTAATATAAGTAACCGCGCACATTTCGCCATCTATTTCATAATGCCCTAAGCCTATTTCAACAGGGAATAAGGTTCCGTCCTTTCTTTTGGCAAATAAGTCCATACCAAAACCCATGGTACGCTCTTTAGGATTTTTAAAATAACCTTGATGATGCTCTGCATGTACCTGCTTCAAGTCATCCGGAATTAAAACCTCAAGTTTTTGCCCTTTAAGTTCATTCTTTTTGTAACCAAAAAGTTTTTCGGCAAAGGGGTTTGCCAGCATAATAATGCCTTTGTTACAAACAACAATTATTCCAACGGTAGCATATTCAAAAAGGGCTCTGAAGATTTTATCGCTCTCATATATGTTTGTTATTTGTTTGGGCATAAAACAATAAATTTAAAAAGGGATAAAATTAATATATGTTAGTTTTTTATACCATGATATATATCATCTTACCATGTCATTTCTTATTTAATATAAAACAGGGTGATTAAAATCACGTTGTATTGTGATTGCCTGCATTGAAATTCACTCTCTGAATGCTGTAGATATAAAGTCAATCAGAGTTCAGTTAAATAAGCTTAAGCAGGCAAAATAAATCATGACATTGATTTTTATCAATTGCGTAGATGAGCATTGTCATTTCTTTTGTTTGGTAACGATAATACTTTTGAAGAAAAAAAATAATATATTAATCACAAAAGACATAGATGTAGTTTATAACATCAACAATGCAACATATATAACATGAGACATGCCTTCATTTTGATTATATCAGTTATCAGCATTAATTTTTATGCGCAAATGGCAAGTGATTATTGTAAAGCGGGAAACCTTAAGGATAGTCTAAATGACTTTAAGGGGGCTATACGGGATTATTCCAAGGCTATTGAATTAAATCCTAATCTAATCGATGCTTATTGTTATAGAGGAAAATGTAAATCAAACTTGGGAGATTATCAGGGCGCTATTCAAGATTACAATAAGGCTATTGAATTGAAACCGAAATTTGCTAAGGCATATTGTTATAGAGGGGAGTGTAAATTGTATTTTAAAGACTATAAAGATGCTATGCAAGATTTGAATAAAGCTATTGAATTAGATTCAAAAGACTATATGGCTTATTATGATTTAGGAAGCTCTAAAATTGGATTGGAGGATTATCAAGGCGCTATTCTAGATTACAGTAAAGCAACTAAACTAAACCCTTATGATGCTTTGGTTTATATTGCTAAAGGAAATGCTGAAAATAAATTAGGAGACAAAAATAATGCTTGCTTAGATTGGTCAAAGGCAGGAGAGTTAGGAAACACAATAGCTTATGATTTAATAAATAAGTATTGTAAGTAATTGGTTTATTTTATATTTTGAATAAAAAGGATTTATTGTTAATGTTTATTAGAGGTAAAGAAATACCTGCTCCCTTTAAATCAGAGAACTTAACTTACAAAGCTATTGAGTCTGCTCCGGGCAGATATGTGAAAGAAAAATGTGAAGGATAAGTGTATTGAAATGAGCAGTGAAATAAATATCATTTTAATACATGATAACTATCAGTTATATCGGTAGACTCTTTGAATACTTTTGACCAAAAGAATAATAAATTTGATAAGAAACATTATGAAAACAAAAACTTGCCTTTTTTTATCTCTATCAGTTGCTTTAATGGTAGGTTGCAAAAATAACCCCGCTGTAAATGATGTAGAATAAATAGATTAGCAGACAGCGAGATTCTGTAATTGAAGTATCTGCTAAAAAGGATCTGCCATTAGTGCCTTTGTATCTTCTTTTACTGAAATAGAAAATAATTTGGTAAACATTAAGCAAAAAGAAAATATTCTATCGCTGCATTCAAATAAAAATGCTGAGTTAAGCAAAAATATTAAAGATGAAGTGAATGAGAACATTAAGATAATAAACGACTTAATGGAGAAAAACCGTCAGAAAATCACTTCACTTAATTCAAAATTAAAGGAAGCCAACTTCACAATTGGTCAACTAAGCGGATTAGTTGATGTTCTTATTACAAATATCAATTATAAAAACCAAGATCTCATCCATTAAGTAATGAATTAATGGCTACCGGTAAAACAACTATGAAACTAAATACTGCAATGATTGACTTTGGCATTCAAAGCGCAGATGAAGCAGATACTATTAATCAAAAAAATGCCCTGTTAAATACAGCCTATTATATAATAGGAGAAGTTGGTGAATTAAAAGAAAAGAAGATTGTAAATGAAAAGGGAGGTTTTTTCAGTCCAAATCAATCTGAAAAAGTTAATCCTGATTTTAATAAAGATTATTTTACAAAAGTAGATATCAAGCAAACCACCCATATTAAAATTGGAGGCAAGGGTGCTAAACTAATCAGTACGCATCCAAGCGATTCTTATAAGTTGGAAAAGGATACGAAAAATAATTCTAATCTTATTATCACTAATCCCCAAAAGTTTTGGAGTGAATCTAAGTTCTTGGTTATATCAATAGATTAAAAAAGTAGAAGAAGCAATAAGAAAACAATAATATAAATCATAAAAAATAAACACATGAAAAAAATTATCTATTCAACAGTTTTTGCGTTTATTGGCGCAATTTCATTACAGGCACAGAGTGCAATTCCTAACGGAAACTTTGAAACATGGACATCTGGTACATTTAATGTTCCTACGGGATATAGTGGTTTCTAATCAAAGTACATTTTTTCAATGTAATTCCCCATTTAATTGCCTGAAAACTACTGATGCATATCATGGCAGTTATGCGGTACAATTAACAACCAATGTAGGTTCAAATGATACTTGCATGGGTTATATTGGAAATTTTAATACTAATTCGGGGGGAAATAGCCCTTGCCAATGGCAGGGAGGAATACCTTATAATCAAAAGCCAACTGGTTTACGTGGATACTATAAATCAAATGTTGTTGCGGGAGATTCTGCAGGAATTTTAGTTGTATTTAAACAAGCGGGTACTTGTTTGGGCATGTATATGAAAAAGTTTTATGGCATACATAATACATATACTTTGTTTACTATTAATTTTTCTCCTGCACTTAGTGCAACTCCTGATACTATGATATTTGCCGCTATATCGAGCGATGTTTTTGATAATATTCAAAAGAACGGAAGCATGTTTCAATTTGATAGTTTATCATTCACGGGGGGTGTAAGTCAGCCAGTCGGCTTTAATGGCGATTTTGAAAACTGGCAAAGCCAAACAGTTAATAAGCCTGCTAATTGGTATATGAACACAGATGGTAGCGGGGATGGAGTATATCAAACAACCGATGCAGAGGCAGGTAATTATGCGGCAGAATTAAAATCGTTCCTTGATTTTAATAAGAATGGTTCTATTACAGAATCAAGTGCAGGGTCAATCAGCACCGGTTATTATCCTAATAATTGCAGTGGCAGTTGCCAACAAATGGGAGGAAATCCTTTTACGCATCAAATTGATACATTAGCTTTTTATTATAAATATATACCTGTTGGTAATGATACAGCCAGTGTTTATCTTAATTTTAAAAAGAACGGCAATATGGTTTATGGAACAGGGAACAATCTTTTATCTACGGTTGGTGGACCCGGATATCACTATATAGAAATTCCTTTTAATACTGGAACCCCTGTTGATTCTGTTATTGTTTCATTTCAATCATCTTCATGGAGGGATACCACAACCGCATTTGTGGGTTCAGATTTAAAAATTGATGAAGTACATTTTAAATCTCAACCACTTGCTACCGGAATTAAAATATATGATGCAAGCATAGGTATTAACGTGTTTCCTAACCCATCTAGTGATGGTGCATTTGTAGTAAGCAATATTAAAACATTTGACTTAATTCGTGTATATAATATATATGGACAGGAAGTAAATGCACAAATTGTGAAACAGGCAGATTATGCTAACATACAAATAAATAATATTGGTGCTTATTTTGTTCAGATAAATTCTGAAGGAAAAATTACTACACAAAAAGTAATTATAAACTCTAATTGATCTTCAAAAAACTGGACATTTTAATTAATAATTAAGTTAAAGCTGATAAGTATAAAAAACAAATAAGGTGAACGAAGTTTTAAAAGTCATTTATGAAAGAAGAGCTATAAGGAAATTCAAAGATAAGGTGGCGCACTCGGCGCAGATGCTTTCGCTGGACAACGCTTACAGCGAGGAAGAGCTGCGCGACTGGACGCGGCGGGTGAGCGAGCTGGCGGGCTCAGCCGAGGTGGAGTACGAGTGCGAGTACAAGCTGGACGGGCTCTCGATGGCCTTGCATTACGAGGCGGCGACGAACGGAAGCGCGCGGTTCACGACGGGCATTACTCGCGGCGATGGAACGGTGGGCGAGGATGTGACGGCGAATCTGCGCACGATCCGCTCGATTCCGCTGACGGTGAGCGGCGAGCAGTTGCGCGAGGCGGGGCTGACGCCGCCGTTTGAAGTGCGCGGCGAAGTGCTGATGCCGACGAAGTCCTTTGTGGCGATGAACGAGCAGCGCGAGGAGGCAGGGCTGGCGCGATTCGCCAATCCGCGCAACGCGGCCGCCGGAGCGGTGCGGGTGCTGGAGCCGAACATCACGGCGCAGCGCAAGCTCGATTTCTACTCCTACTTTCTGCTGCAGGATGGGCGCATGGCGCGCACGACGCAGTGGGAGGCGCTGGAAGCACTGAGCGCGGCGGGCTTCAAGGTGAATCCGAATCGCGGGGTGGCGCGCACCTTTGACGAGATCTGGGAGTTCGTGAGCGCGACCGAAGCGGCGCGCGACGGGCTGCCCTACGAGATCGACGGCGTGGTGGTGAAGGTGAACTCGATTGCGCTGTGGCAGAGGCTGGGATTTACCGGCAAGGCTCCGCGCTGGGCGATTGCCTACAAATTCGCGGCGCGCGCGGCGGTGACGCAGATCGAAGACATCCTGATCCAGGTGGGGCGCACCGGAAAGCTGACTCCGGTGGCGGCGCTTGAAGCCGGTGGCCATCGGCGGCACCACTGTTCACGCGCGACCCTGCACAACCAGGATGAGATCGAGCGGCTGGGCGTGCGCATCGGCGACTGGGTGATGGTGGAGCGCGGCGGCGACGTGATTCCCAAGGTGACGCGGGTGGTGGACGAAGGCGAGCACCGCAGGCCCGCCGATACGCGCGAGTTCCACATGCCGGCGCATCTGCCCGGAGTGCGGCGGCCACGTGGTGCGCGCCGAGGGCGAGGTGAACTCGCTTCTGCGTCAACGTCAACTGTCCGGCGAAGCTGCGCGAATCGCTGCTGCACTTTGCCTCGCGCAAGGTGATGAACATTGAAGGCCTGGGCGAGGCGCTGGTGGATCAACTGCTGTCCAAGGGGCTGGTGCACAACATTGCGGATCTGTATTCGCTGCGAGGAAGACGAGCTGCTGCAGCTGGAGCGCATGGGCAAGAAGAGCGCGGAGAATGTGCTCGCGCGAGATTGAAGCCTCGAAGAAACTGCGGCTGGAGCGGGTGATCTTCGGGCTGGGAATCCGCATGGTGGGCGAGCGCACGGCGGAGTTCCTGGCCGAGCACTTCGGCTCCATGGATGCGCTGATGGCAGGCGAGCGAAGAGGAGCTGCTGGAGGTGAACGAAGTCGGGCCGCGCATCGCCGCCAGTATTCGCGAGTTTTTTGCCGAGGAGAAAAATCGCGGCTGATTGAGCGGCTGCGCGAGGCCGGGCTGACACTTTACGGGCGAAAAGAAAGTGCGCGGCACGAACTGGCCGGGCTGACATTCGTGCTCACCGGAACCCTGCCAACGTACTCGCCGCGACGATGCGAAGAAGATGATCGAAGACGCGGGCGGCAAGGTGAGCGGCTCGGTGAGCAAAAAGACCAGCTACGTGGTGGCGGGCGAAGAAGCGGGATCGAAGCTCGACAAGGCGCGGTCGCTGGGAGTGAAGGTGATCAGCGAGGCCGAGTTGCTGGAGATGCTGGCGGAGTTGATAGCGCAGAGAAGACTGCAGGCGCGAAGGATGCAGTGCGATTCGCGGCAATTGATTTTGAGACCGCCAGCGGAGCGCGGCCAGCGCCTGCTCGCTGGGCATTGCCGTGGTGGAAGGCGGAGCAGATTGTCGAGCGCGCGCGAGTGGCTGATCCGGCCTCCGTCGCTGCACTTCAGCCCTATCAACATTCGGGTTCACGGCATCACGCCGGAGATGGTTGCGGATGCGCCGGAGTTCGACGCGCTGTGGCCGGAGATTGAGCGCGAGATCGGCGGACGGATGCTGGTGGCGCACAACGCGGCCTTCGACATGGGCGTGCTGCGGGCAACCATGGCTGCGCTACGAGGTGTGGAGCGCGAAGATGCGCTTTCTGTGCAGCTGGCGCTCTCGCGCCGCTGCTGGCCGGAGCTGCGAGAGACATTCGCTGGATGCGCTGGCGCGGGAGTTTGGAATCAGCTTCCGGCATCACAACGCGGAAGAAGACGCCATGGCCGCAGCCCTGGTGGTGCTGCGGGCCGCCGAGGAGTACAGCGCGGAGACCGTGGAAGAGCTGCTGGAGCGCACGGGGTTCCGCTTCGGCGAGGTCGCTCCGGGCGCGTATCTTTCCTGCCGCCGGATGCCGAAAAAGAGCAAGCGCACGAAGCTGGTGTATGTCCCGAGGACGCGGGAGCTGAGGAGTCGGCGGTTGGTATGTTCTGCCCTCGCACCGGTCGCGGGCGCTCGGCGGATGTGTGGCGTCCGGCAGAGAAATTTATTTTGCCAGCGCCTCGCGGATGCGGCGCGCGGTTTCTTCCAGGGATTCAGGCAGGACGCGAGTTTCGGCGATCACGCTCATGAAGTTGGCGTCGGCCACCCAGCGCGGCAGCATGTGCATGTGGATGTGTCCGGCGACACCGGCTCCGGCGGCCTTGCCGATGTTCATTCCCAGATTGATGCCATCCGGGCGATAGAGCTCGCGGAGCACGCCTTCCAGGCGCTGGGCCAGGAGGATCATCTCGGTCGCGGCCTCGGCGGGCAGCAGGTCCAGGCGGTCCACGTGCTGGTAGGGGACGACCATGACGTGGCCGGAGGTGTAAGGGAAGGCGTTGACGATGATGAAGCAGTGCGGGCCGCGATAGAGGACGAGATTGCGCTCATCGTCCTCCAGGTTGGCCTCCGCGAGGGAGCGCGGTCGCAGAAAATGCAGCTCGGCGCGCGGTCCGCCGTGGTGATGTAGGCGTAGCGCCAGGGAGTGAAGATGTGGTCCATACAGGGGAGAGTAACAAACTAACGTGCGTTTTGGAGGGGTAAAAGATGCGGCGATGTTCACGCGTCAGCTCGGATTCAGTTTGCCGAACGAGGTGGGGTGCGGGATATGGAATTGGGAAGAGCTATGGAAACAGTGCAGGGCGC
>CAVXOV010000091.1:0-22665 GCA_963763345.1 uncultured Candidatus Saccharibacteria bacterium | reverse complement strand
CATTTTGACCATCTGCAATATAAATATTGCCTGCTGGATCAATGGCAATTCCCAGCTCAATGCAGAATTCTGCAGCAGTTGCTTGTCCCCCATCTCCTCCATAACCCGCTGTTCCGTTTCCTGCTATAGTGGTTCATAAACCCAAAATGGGTTTATTATACACACTCGATGCATTACTCTCATCAGAAATATAAAGATTGTTATTTGCATCTATAACCATAAAACTTACATTATATAATTCCGCATCATGCCTGCTCTCGCTATTACCGCTATATCCTTGAATACCATTTCCGGCAATTGTTGTTATAATACCTATGTATTTACCTTTCTTATATACTATTTACACTTTCAGAGATATAAAGATTACCTATAGCATCAAGAGCAACACCATAAGGCCCATTTAAGCCAGCATATTTGTAGCTTGCCCACCATCTCCGCTGTAACCAGCAGTACCTGTTCCAACTATAGTTGTAATAATACCCATGTATTTACTTTACGTATTCGATCGTTAAAACGATCTCCAATATAATAAATACGATAAAAGCATCACTCATTGTTATATATGCCGCTCCAATTTGTGCATATGTAGCCGACTCTCATCTCCACTATAACCTATAGTTCCATTTCCGGCAACAGTTGTTATAACACCATTAGTACTTAACTTTCATACGAGTATTAGCCCAATCATCTATATAAACATTTCCAAAAGCATCTATGGTAATGCTTGCTGGGTCTGCAAATTCAGCATTTATAGCTTGGCCTCCGTCTCCGCTATGGCCCTGTGTGCCGTTTCCTGCTATAGTGGTAATTATTTGGGCGTTTGCGTTTAAAGCAGAAACACTTAAAAACAAGCTTATATATAGGTAGCGCATGGTGCTGAGGTTTAAAACAAAGGTAGTAAAATTGTAAAACCGCACTTGGTTAAGGTTCATTTTGGCATTTAGAGAGAAGCAGCAGGACTTTAGATTGCGCATTTTAAAGTCCTGCATGCGCATTTTCACATCCGGAGAGTAGCAGCAGAAGTTCTGCTGCTTCATTTTAAACTCCTGCTGCTTCATTTTAAAGTCCTGCATGCGCATTTTTAACATCTGTTAGCATTTTTCATGTCCTACTAACCCCTTGAATCTCCAAATTGAACAGTTTAAGCTCCTGCTGCTTCATTTTAAACTCCTGCTGCTTCAATTTAAAGTGCTGCTGCTTCAATCTAAAGTGTTGCTGCTTCAATCTAAACTCCTGCGAGTAACAGTCTCTATTAGATTTTAGCTCTTTAAAAAGCAAAAAGGCTTAGTAAACTTACCAGCATAAAGAAATCTATAAGTATAGTAAACGTTTGTTTAACAAACCTTTAGCATCCAGCCAAAAGTGTCGGTTATTTTGCCCTTGCGTATTTGGCGCAGGGTTTCATCCACCTTAGGAGAGAACTTACGCTCTTCTATTGGAGGCAGTTCGTAGTCTTTATCTTTATAACCAATGGTTTTTATGTGTGCAATGGTGGCTGCGATTGCCGTGCCAAAAGCTTCTTTAAGTGTGCCATTGTCGTGAGCTTCTAGCACTTCTTTAATACTTACTTTGCGCTCTTCCACATCATAACCCCACAGGCGGGCAAGTTTTAACACCGTATCGCGGGAATACCGGCAAGTATGGTATCTTCTAAACCCGGAGTAATAACCTTGTTGCCTATTACAAACATCAGGTTCATAGTACCCGATTCTTCTACATATTGGTGTGTTTTAGAATCTGTCCATATTACCTGCTGATACCCTTTCTTTTGGGCTAATATAGTCTGGTAAAGAGAACGACCGTAGTTGCCGCCATTCTTAACAAAACCTACACCCCCTTCGACCCGAACGGAAATAAGAACTTTCTATTAATACGCGCAAAGGCTCGGAATAATACTTTCCGGCAGGAGCCATAATAATAAAAAATTGTAGTTTTCAGATGGACGAACGCCAATGGCCTCATCGGTAGCAATAATAAACGGACGGATATAAAGCGAGCCAAACTCATCAGTTGGAACCCAGTCTTTATCAATCTTTAATAATTCCATCAAACCACCCATAAATATTTCTTCGGGCACTTCGGGCATAGCCATGCGCACTGCCGATTTATTTAAACGGTATAGTTTTCATAGGGGCGAAATAAAACGGTTTCGTTGTTAGCTTCTAAAGGCTTTCATCCTTCAAAAATGGTTTGTCCGTAGTGCAGGGCGCTTACAGCATAGCTCATAGGTGCATTACCATAGGGCTCTATAGATGTTTTGCCCCATTTACCGTTCTCATACTCGGCAACAAAAATATGGTCGGTAAATACTTTTCCAAACGGAACTTTATTTACGTCCTGATCGGCTAACCTGCTTTTTTTGGTTAGTGTTATACTGTCAATGTGTAATGGGGCTGTAGTAATCATATAGCTTGTATTTATTGGATGCCAAGTAAGTATAATTTTTTAAGAACAACAAATAATTTAGGCAAATTAACTTTAGGGGCATATAAAGGCAAAACAGCTAACTTTGCCCTTGTGATAGCAATACAACGATTATTATATGCCCTTTGGAAATGCCTTTTTCTTGCCGCATTTCTTAGCATACTATTGTTGTTATACCCCTTTTTAGTAGTGTTTTTAGCCGATAGAAAGCGGTATAAATATGCCTTTTATTGCCAGAAGATAATGGCAAGCTGGATATGCTTTTTCTCAGGAATCTTTATTAAAAAGATATATGAAATAAATCCCGATGAAATACCCAAACCCTGCGTTATTGTATCAAACCACGCATCCTACTTAGATATAATAGTAAGCTACTTTGTAATAAAGAATTACTTTGTGTTTATGGCAAAGTTTGAATTGAATAAGGCCCCCTTGTTTAATATCTTCTTTAAGGATATGCAAATCTCTGTTAACCGAGGAAGCCGTTCGGCCAGTCATAAAGCCCTTACAAGAGCAGGCGAGGAAATTGATATAGGGCATAGTGTTTTTATTTTTCCGGAAGGCACCATCTCATCAAACGGTAAATTAATCCCGTTTAAAAACGGACCTTTTAAATTAGCGGTAGAAAAGCAGGTGCCTATACTCCCAATAACCTTTGTGAACAATTGGAAACTCCTGCAAAATGGAGGTTTTTTAAAGAGTTATGGTCGCCCCGGTATTTCAACTATTATAGTACATAAGCCCATACAAACCACCGGACTGAAAGAAGAAAATATTGTAGATTTGCGCTCGCAGGTTTTTACATTAATTGATAATACTTTAAAGAAATATAATGGGTAAGATAGACCATAAAACAGTAGATGAGGTAGCGCACCTTGCCCGTCTTGAATTTGATGCAGCAAGCAAAGATGCCATGGTAAAGGATATGAACAACATGCTTGCTTTTATAGAGAAACTGAAAGAATTAGATACTACTGGTGTTGAGCCTTTAATATACATGACAGACGAGTCGAACGTGTTGCGTGAAGATGTGGTAAAGGAAACCATTACTCAAAAGGAAGCCCTGTTAAACGCACCTAAAAAAGACAGCGATTACTTTAAGGCTCCAAAAGTTATTGATAAGTAATTATATTTGGCGAATTATTTTATAACCATCTTAAACATTTAAAATACATACATGAACAAATCAGCTAAATTCTTTATTGTTTTAAGCATACCCGTTGTAGCCTTTTCTCAAAGCTCAAAAGTGCAAACTGCTTATCGTAACTTACAGGATTATGAAACTAGTAAAGATGTTTCTTCTTTAGCAAAAGCAAAAGAGGCTATTGATATGGCTACTAATTATGATGATACAAAAGATAAAGCTAAAACATGGGTGTATCGTTCTAAAATATATTATGCTTTATTTAAAAATAGCTTAGAGCAGGAAGAGAAAAAAGTGCCGGCTACCGTTACTGATAAAAACGAAAGACTTACCAAGGCATATGGAGCTGTTTCTACCGATAACTTTAAAGAAACAGATGTTGCATCTACCAAAGCACTTAACTTAGATAAGGATAAAAACTATCAAGCTGATTTGGCTATGTTGGGTATGCAAATGCTGAATGATGTAAATAATTTAGCTGTTGGTAAATACAATGCAGGCAAATACAAAGAAGCGATGGGTTATTTTGAAGAATCTTACGGAGCCGCTAAAATGATGGGTAAAAAAGATACCAGTCAGATTACCAATGCCATTATCTGTGCACAAAAAGAAAAAGATAACGAAAAGATAAAATACTTCGATCAAAAAGCCATAGACGAGAAAATTGCTGCTCCATTTAACTATAGTTCTTTATATGATGCTAAATTAGGTTTAAAAGATACAGCAGGTGCTATACAAACATTGCAAGCAGGGCGTACAGCCTTCCAGAGCAATATAGAGTTGATGAATATAGAGACGAATCAGTTGCTTGTAAGTGGTAAATACCAAGAAGCTATTGGTAATCTAGATAAAGCTATTGCAGCAGACCCTAAAAACTCTAAACTTTATGTAGCCAAGGGTGCCGCTTATTTTAGCATGGCATACCCTCCTAATAAGAAAGATGAAATAAAACCTAAGAACTATGATGAGTTAATGGGTAAGGCAGAAGAGAGTTACAAAAAGGCTATAGACCTAGATCCAAAATATGCTGATACCTGGGCAAACTTAGGCGTTGTATATAATAACTGGAGTATTGAGCAATCAAAACGCTGCGATGATTTAATTAAACAGGCTACTAAATTAAAAGAGTGTGAGGCGAAAACCAAAGAGATGTACGATAAAGCAATCCCTGCATTTGAAAAAGCTATTGACTTGAATCCGAATGATAAATCAAGTATGAGAATTCTTCAAAAATTATACTTGCTTACTAATCAGCCTGACAAAGCAGAGAAAGTGCATGCTATGATGAAGAAGTAGTTATAGAATAAAAATAGCGGCAATAATCATTATAACAATAATGAGTATATATTGCCAAATATCTACAAAGTAGGGGTAGTACTTTTTTAATGATTCTTTTAAGGTCATTTGGCGGCTAATTTAACGGTAAAAATGACAGACAAAACCTAAAAAGCGAAGTATAAATAATTTTTACTAATTTCGCCTTACCAAATTGTTAAATATTTATGGATAATAACACTAAAACAAAAGATTTAATCATAATTCCTATTGATTTTACCGAGCAAAGCATTTATGCTATTAGTCAATCGTATAATTTGGCGCGCTATACCAACTCTAAATTACTTCTTTTGCATGTATACGAAAAACAAGGCGAAGAACGTTTTGATGAAATTACCCAGCTCACTAAAAAAACAATGGACGAAGCAGGTGTGCCTTGCGATTTTATGAATATTAAAGGCAATATTTATAAAGAAACGGTACGTGTTGCTGAAGAAACCAATGCCAAGATGATTGTTGTGGGAGTAGAATCTCACATTAAGAAAATAGACATCTTATCAGATAGTGTTTCCGAAATGGTGCGCAAAAGTCCTTGCCCAATTATTACCATCAGGGGCAGAGAGCAACGCGATGGTTGCGAAAGTATTTTATTACCTATTGACTTATCAAGAGATTCTCGTGAGAAGGTTGATGTAGCAGTTGAATTTGCAAAATATTTTGGTGCGGCTATTCGCGTACTTGGTATTTATTCTTTGAAAGATGAAAAATATGAGAACCAATTGCATGCCTATGTACATCAGGTAAAACAATTTATTAAAGCTAAAGGGGTTACTTGTAGTAACAAAACAATGCCAAGCGAAAATATTGCGGAAACAGTTGTTGAGTATGCCAATAAAATAGAGGCTGATTTAATTATGATTATGAATAAGCCTGGATTATCTGTTAGAGAAATGTTCCTAGGTACTATGGCACAAAAAGTAATTGATATTTCAAATATTCCGGTAATTACTATTAACCCAAGAGAACGAGATTCTCGTTACTCTTCATCTGCAATGTAAGCGGGGTTAAAACCTTCTTCTTGCCAAATAAACTTAAGAGTGTTTACGTTAAAGTAAGCACCTTTTTCTTTGCGGGTAATGTAAAATACATCAGGCAATAGGGTAGGAGTTACCTCCTCAAAAAAAGCTTCTAATAGTATGGTGCCGTTTTTATTTATAAGTCCTGTGCCGTCATCATTAGTATAACTGAAAAGGTTATGAGCAATTAGCTTAATTTCATCTGTCTGAATAGTGAACAGTTTTTCTTTTAAATCTATGTTATATACGCTAAAACCTTTATCGTTCTTGCAATACCAATAATTTTTATCGGTAGCAATTTTGTTGAAGGTAGTTTTAGGTAACGTTGCTTTACCTGTGCTTAAGAACAGGTACTTATTATATTTAAGTGCGGCTATTAAATCGTGGTCGCTTAGCTGAATCTGACTGATGTTATCCTGCGAGAAATATTTTATACCATTCTTATCCTGCAACTCTTCTTTGTTGTTCTTTATCAGGCGCATAAACTTACCATTTGTAAGGTCGGCTGTTTTTAATGCAGGGTTGTACGTGTATTTTATCTCAGAAAGAAAACAACCCGAAGTATCTATAAAACCATATAGATTATTTTTAACCACTAAGTAAATTCCTTTATAGGGTTCGTCAATAAAATCATACAGAGGCTCAATAATAAAGTCTCCTTTTTTATTTATCACGCCCAAATGATTATCAACTTTAACTCTGCATTGCTTGTTTTTAAAGGCAGAAACCCAACTGTAATTCGGGGCAATAACGGTGAAGCCCTGCTTATTAATAAAGCCGTATTTGTTGTTCTGCATATAAGCAGCCATATTCTCAGAGAAATCGCTGAGGTAAGAATAGCTTGGTTTAATTAGCTCTTCGCCATTGTAGTTAATGGCACCAAACGCATTATCTTTTTTTACAATGGCTGTGTTATCTGTAAAATCTGCAATTTCATCATATTCGTTCGATATTTTTTTCCCTGCATGATCAATTAAATAAACACCTTTATCTTTTTGGGCAATAGCTACCTGATGAGAGAATGAAGAAGCATTCTTAAATGTAAAATCAATTTTTACGCGCCCTGCTTTATTGATGTAACCATATAAATTGTTTTTTTCTACCAGGGCAAAGCCTTCATTAAAATCTTCAGCATCATCATACATGGGTTCTATATAAACTTTTCTAGTGCTATCAGCAAAGCCGTATTTGCCTTTGTGTTTAATGGATAGTAAAGGTATTTTCCAATATGTAAACTCCTCTTCCAGTTGTTGCTTGTCAGGGTAATCGGGGTATTTATCCAAGAAACCATGCAGGTTTTTTTCGGTATAATCTTTCACTTCTAAACTGAATAAAGTATTCCAAACGTAATAAGAGGGTTTAATTTTTTTTATGTAGTAATAAATACCTGTTATGTTTTTATGTTCTATATAATAGGTAAGCAACTCTTCTTTGGCTTGTTGTGTGTGTTTTGTGTTGGGATATTGTTTAATGTAGTTTAGAAAAGAGCTATCATTCTTTGGTAAAGTAATTTCCCGATAGATGACATACTCCCTTAATCGCATGGCATTTACAAGATAGCAACTTTGCGGATAGGTCTTGATATAATTAGTGATGGTATCGGAAGTTGTATTGTTTTTTATCGCATTAAAAACCAAACTATCTCGTCGACATAAAATATTATTTACATAATTTGATTCATAATAAGTACTTACGTACATTTCTGCTGAGGGAACAGTATTGTTTTTTAGATATACAATGTATGCTTTCGCAGAAATGGAATCGTGAAGAGTGGCTATGCTGGTATCGTTGAGGTGGTAGGTTGTTTTTAACTTTAGTATTTTTTCGGCAGTTAATGTTTTGTAATTATCTCTACAAATAAGTATATATTTATAAGCACTGTCTAATTTATGAAATGGATTATCATTTCGGTAATAAATGGTAGCCAACCCAAAAGCCGCTTCAACCTTGTTTTTCTTTAGTTGGGTATAAAATAAATTCTTTGCTTTAAAATAGTCGTATACCTGTAAAGCCTTATAAGCCTTATCAATATTGGATGCAGGGCTTTTAAAGAAAAAAGTGCACAACAATAAAAAAACTAAAGATTTATACATTTATTCGCTTCTTAATAGGTTTCTTTTTTGTGCTCATGTATTCGCTTCACTCGGCTGTTTTTTGTGATAGCAAAAGTATATTTTTGTCGCAGCTTATTAACGCTAAATAAATGTTTTCTACCGGACGGCTTATTTTTACCCTTAGCTTCTTAGTTATTTTTATACTTGGTATGTTGTATGCCTATCGTAAAGATTTAAAGATTAACCGTCTGTATTTTTCTAAAAGTTATTTTATCATCGTGGCTATATTGTTGATATTTAGTGGTTTATTTTTAATAATTAAAGTTAAATCTTGGTATTTTAAATAAAAATGACTTACTTTTGCCTATCATTAAAAATGAAAATGAAAAAAATAGTTTATGTTTGTTTGATGCTTTTTTGTTTTACTTGGGTTCGTGCTAGTGCAGGCGTTCTTATTGTGGAAGGAAAGTATCAACAAAAGAATTTATATATACAAAACGGCTTTTCGAGCAATGGTGTTGGTTTTTGTGCATATGAAGTAAAAGTAAACGGACAGGTTACTACAGATGAGGTCAACTCAAGTGCTTTTGAAATTGATTTTACCCCTTTTAAACTAAAAGCAGGTGATAAAATAACTATTGAAATTGGACATAAAGAGGGTTGTATGCCTAAGGTATTAAATCCAGAAGCTATTAAACCACGCCCTACTTTTGATTTGTTAAGCATTGATGTGAATAAAGATGCTGTACTTACTTGGGGAACTAAGAACGAATTAGGCTCTTTGCCATATATAGTTGAGCAATTTAAATGGAACAAGTGGGTGTATATTGGCGAAGTTACTGGAGATGGCTCCCCTAAAAATAACATGTATAGTTTTAAAATAACACCTACTAGTGGAGAAAATAAATTTCGTGTAAAACAGGTTGGGTATGGCGGTCTACCGCGCTACTCAAAAGAAGTTGTTTACACTTCTTTAATGGATAAACCTTCGTTTAAGTTAGAAGATGGTTCTAAGTCGGTTAGTTTTAGCAACGAAACTACGTTTGAAGTGTATGATTACTACGGAAACGTATTGAAGAAAGGCTTTGGTAGCAATGTGGATATATCAAGTTTACCGAAAGGAAAATACTACTTATGTTACGATAACCAAGTTAGCGAAATAGAGAAGAGAAGGTAGCTCGGTTTTGAAACAACAGTTGCTTAACCTCGCTTAGCAACATAGCCGTAGCACCCCACAACACATTGCCCTGTACATTAAAGTATGGGGCATTTATTTTAATGCCTTCTATAAGTTTTACGGTAGTTTCACTTACTATGCTTTCATCAAGTATGCCTTTCAGGGGGTATTCTATCAATTCGGCTACTTCTTCGGTATGTGGGTTAAACACAGGTTGTGCATCTATGCAGGCAACTATGGGTTGTATATAGAAATTACTTACGGGTATGTAAAGTGGGGTTAGTCTGCCCACAAGTGCATCGGTGCTAAGGCTTGCTCCTGTTTCTTCAAAGAGCTCTCTTAGGGCAGTTTGTTCGTAGGTTTCGTCTCCATCGCAACTGCCACCGGGTAGTGCTATTTGCCCGGCATGGTATTGGTGTGTAGCAGGGCGTTTAATTAATACAAAACAAACTTCACCTTGTTTGGGGTAAAAGAGCAGGCATACCGCACTCTTTTTATAATGGCTAAGGGCGCTTAGGTTTATTCTTTTGTGCTTAATGTTCTCGCCTGCCATAAGGTATTGGGCATCCTGCCCGGGCAATGGATAAGATGTAAGCCGCTCTTTAAGCTGTTGGGTAAATTGTTGAAATTTCATACTACACTTTTCTTTCGCCAAGAAGCCAGATGGGTTTTTCTTTGTGTTTTATGTTGGCAGTAGCGTATTTATGTATATGCCCTACGGCTTCATCCACGCTATCGGTAAACAATATCAGGTTAAGGTCTTCTTTATGAATGGTTTTATTCTCTACCATAGTTTTAAGATGCTCTATTAAGTTTTGGTGATACTCCAGTCCCATAACAACTACGGGGAAACTTTCTGTTTTTTTGGTTTGTATAAGTGTAATGGTTTCAAAAAACTCATCCAGTGTGCCAAAGCCGCCCAGCATAACCACAAAGGCAAACGAGTATTTGCGCAACAACTCCTTACGTACAAAAAAATACTCAATGTTTACAAACTTATCTAGATACGGGTTTGCATACTGCTCTTGCGGCAATATAATGTTACAGCCTATAGACAGGCCTCCGTCATCTTTAGCGCCACGGTTGGCAGTCTCCATAATGCCCGGCCCACCCCCCGTAACAATGGTAAACCCAAGTTTAGATATTTGCCCCGCCACACTGCGTGCCTGCGTATAGTAGGGGTGGTCTTCGGCAAACCTTGCCGAACCAAACACCGTTATAGACGGGCCTATAAAATGCAATGCCCTAAACCCCTTTATAAACTGAATAATCACACCCACGGCATATTTTAGCTCTCTCCACCTAGCTCTGGGGCCCTTTAAAAAACTCTGCTCCTCTCTATAAAAGGCTTTGTTCATGCCGCAAAGTTACATATAATTGTAGGGCGTGGGTTTTGTGTTGCAAATGTTATTTTGGGTTCCGGCTATCATTTGTCATTGCGAACTGCGAGGCACGAAGCAGGCGGAAATCTCGCTGCATGGCAGCTTACTAACTAAAGCACGGATTACAAATCCGCGTGGGCGGTTTTTCTTCTTTAATCCTTAACATAAACGTACTTACCCTTATGGTGCGGCGCATAAAAAAAGCCCTGCAAGATTGCTCTCACGGGGCTTAGAAGTATTCATAATTAAGAAGTTTAATTATAAACAAACTCTCCTTTATCTGTCTTAACAGTAACCTGTTT
Source organism: uncultured Candidatus Saccharibacteria bacterium (assembly GCA_963763345.1). Classification (GTDB taxonomy): domain Bacteria; phylum Bacteroidota; class Bacteroidia; order B-17B0; family Aurantibacillaceae; genus PALSA-968. The sequence goes on along the minus strand of CAVXOV010000091.1, from coordinate 11,831 downwards.
TTTTGCAGAGGCTTCTACATGCCCTATTATTTGCGCTTCGATGTTGAAGCTGTGGGCAATGGCAATAACCTGTGCGGCAACACTGGCAGGAACGTACAACTCCAAACGATGACCCATGTTGAAGACTTTATACATTTCTTGCCAACCGGTTTTAGATTGCTCTTGTATCAATTTAAACAAGGGTGGAATGGGGAAGAGGTTATTTTTTATAACATGCAGGTTATCTATATAATGCAGCACCTTGCTTTGTGCGCCACCGCTGCAATGCACCATGCCGTGTATGTGTGCGTGAAGTTTAGATAAGATTTGTTTTACCACCGGGGCATAGGTGCGGGTAGGAGAGAGGACAAGTTTGGCGGCATCTATTTGTTGAGAGATATGAGAGCCATCAACGCCTGTATGCTCTATAAGGACTTTATCGGTAGGTTTTAAATTGCCGCAATACACTACATCTTTAGTAAGGTTGGTGTCGTAAGACTCAGGGTATTTATCGGCAATGTATTTAGAGAATACATCGTGTCGGGCAGAAGTAAGTCCATTGCTGCCCATACCTGCGTTGTATTCTTTTTCGTAAGTGGCCTTGCCGTAAGAAGAAAGACCAACTACCACATCTCCGGCTTTGATGTTTGCGTTATCTATCACATCCGTTTTTTTCATTCGCACAAAAGCAGTAAAGCCCACATCAAGGGTTCGTACAATATCGCCCACATCGGCAGTCTCGCCACCGGCAAGGGTTAGACCCACACCCAGTTTATTTAATTCTTCAATATAATCGTTCGTACCATTTATAAGATGCGAGATAACCTCGCCCGGTATCAGGTTTTTATTTCTACCGATAGTTGATGAAACCACAATGCTATCAATAGCTCCAATACAAATCAAATCATCAATATTCATGATGAGTGCATCCTGAATGATGTTTTTCCAAACGGTATTATCGCCGGTTTCTTTCCAATACACATAGGCTAAACTGGGCTTAGAACCGGCAGTGTCGGCATGCATAATGTTGCAGTAGTTAGCATCTTGGGCAGCAATATCGGGCAGTATTTTGCAAAATGCTTTCGGGAATAAGCCTTTATCAATCCCAGCTATGGCTTTGTGTACATCTTCTTTGCCTGCTGATACTCCGCGTAAATTATATTTATCACTCATGCCGCAAATTTATAGTTATTTATGTACTTTTAACCCGTGTTATTATGCCTATAGACAAATTCGGGAACAATTATTTTGATATTGAATTCCCTGCCATTAAATCGGCAAGCGTATTTTACTTTGATACTCCAAGCGGTTTGCGTTATGAGGTTCGTTTTGGACGCAGACAAGATAATATTTTACATGCCACCATAGTTTTTGGGGTTATTAATGATGAGTTTGAGGGCGAGGAATACGTTACCACCAATCGTGGTGAGGTTTATGGAGTAATGAGTACCATTTCGGAGATTGTACGCACGTTTATGAGTGAACACCCTAAAATTACTACATATGAATTTCATGCCGTTGATAAAGAAGGTGAGGAAAATGCCCATACCAATGCCCGTATGTATTTATACCGTCGCTACCTGCCCCGTATATTCGATAAAACCTGGCATATTGATATAAAAGGTAACTTTGCTTTGGTGAAAAAGCTGGCTTAGAAAGCCCTCCAAAAATAAATTTGGCAGAATCTCCCTCTTTTACTACATTTGCATCCCTTAAAAAAATAAAAAAGGTAAACAGATGAGTAAACAATATGAAACGGTTTTCATTTTAACTCCCGTTTTGTCTGAAGAACAGGCAAAGGAGACCGTAAAAAAATTTAAAAAAGCGTTGAACGACTTAGGTGCCAAAGTAATTGCAGAAGAATTTTGGGGCCTAAAAAAGCTGGCTTATCCTATTGATAAAAAATCAACAGGTTTTTATCAGTTGTTTGAGTACACAACTGACAGTATCACTTTGGTGAACGAATTGGAAGTAACTTTTAAACGCGATGAGCGTGTGATGCGTTACATGACAGTTGCTTTAGATAAGCACGCTGCTGCTTGGGCAGAAAAGCGTCGTACAAAACGTAAAGGCGGAGAAGTGGTAACTGAACGTAAACCAAAAAGAGTAGCAAAAACAGCAAGCGCTAATTAAAATTTTAAAACACAGAACATGGCATCAGGAAAAGAAGTTAGGTTTTTAAATCCGCCACAGGCAGAGTTGAAACGCAAAAAATATTGCCGCTTTAAGAAAAGTGGTATTGAATATATAGACTATAAAGACGGAGATTTTTTATTGAAGTTTATTAACGAGCAAGGTAAAATATTACCTCGTCGTTTAACAGGTACTTCTTTAAAGTTTCAACGTAAAGTATCTCAGGCTGTAAAACGTGCGCGCCACATGGCAATTCTGCCTTATGTAGCAGATTGTTTAAAATAATTAATCTTAAAGAGAATTTATCATGCAAGTAATATTAAAACAAGACGTATCAAAATTAGGCTTTAAGAACGATGTTGTTAAAGTACGTCCCGGCTACGGTCGCAATTTCCTAATACCACGTGGTGTAGCTACATTAGCTACCGATGGTAACCTGAAAGCATTAACCGAAGTTAAAAAACAACAGTCTTTTAAAGAAGAAAAACTTAGAAAAGAAGCTACTGCAAATGTTGAGAAACTAAACGGTTTAGCATTAAAAGTAGGTGCTAAAGCAGGTGAAAGCGGCAAAATATTTGGTTCTGTTACCAGTATCCAAATTGCTGATGCACTTAAAAAAGCAGGCTTTGATATTGAACGTAAGAACATTGAAATTATTGGAGAGGCTATTAAGCAAGTAGGTTCTTACACAGCTAAAGTAAGGTTGTTTAAAGAAATTGCAAGTACCATTAACTTTGAAGTTATTGCTGAGTAATCAGTATTTATTTTGAAAGAAAGCCTCATAGCAATATGGGGCTTTTTTATTGGTGAAAAGTTGTTTAGAAATGTAATATGGTACCGCCTCCCCCTACTGCATAGGCATGACCACTAATCATAAAAACACCATATAAAATATTAGAGGTATTGCCAGGTTGTTTAGACCAATTAGCACCGCCGTTATTTGTGTATAATATAGTAGAGCCAACACCTACAGCATAACCATTGTTAGCATCGGTAAAATAAACACTATTTAATTCGTTACCGGTATCGCTAGTTTGCGCTACCCAGGGACTGCCACTATTGGTAGTTGTTAGTATAGTGCCTCCAACGCCTATAGCATAACCCATAGTAGCAGAGGTAAAATAAATGCTATTTAAAAGAATATTTACTCCACTGGATTGATTTGCCCAAGAATTTCCGCTATTGTTTGTAGTTAGAATAGTTCCGTTGGTTCCTACTGCACAACCTATAGCACCAATAAAAAAAACACTATTTAGGTTGTTAGTACCAATAGTTTGATTTACCCAATTAATGCCGTTAAATGATAGAATAATCCCATTATTACCTACCGCATAGCCAAGGTTGGCATCAGTAAAACAAACACTATTTAAATTGTTGCTCGTGCCGCTTGTTTGGTTTGCCCATATACTGCTATCGTTTGTTGTTAAAATAGTGCCATTATCTCCTACTATATAACCAGTAGTGCTGTTAATAAAATAAATACTATTTAAATTGTTGGTAGTACCACTGCTTTTTGTTACCCAGCTAATACCTGCATTAGTTGTTTTTAAAATAGTGCCGTTATCACCTACCGCATAGCCATTGTTGGCATCCGTAAAGTAAATACTGTTTAAAATATTGGCGGTACCGCTGACTTGTTTTGCCCAGCCGGCAGTTGTTTGAAATACAACTGTGTTCCCGTATATCGTACCTGATGGATTAGTTGCATAAGCTCTTACGTAGTAAGTAGTATTTTCGCTAAGTCCACTAAGGATGCTATTATAAGTTCCGGTAGCAACGGCATCGTTGGTAAATTTATCAGTTGTTAATGTAGGTTGATTATTGGTGCTACTATAGCAACTACCTGCTGCCGTTAGGTTTTCATAACCGTTTGAAAGAACCTCAAACGAACCGCTTGCCGTAGAAGTGGTTATGGATATTACACCTAGCGTAAGTACAGTTGGTGTGGTATCTACAATTTTTTTATTGCAACTACTTGCAACTAGTAATAACAAGCTCGATAATAGTAAGCTCGTAGCAAGTAATTTAAGACTCTTCATTTAATTTTCATTAACCTTACAAAAGTAAACAAAGAATTACTTAGGCGTATAAATAGGTTTATCTTTTCTGTCTTTATCTCTCTTTACGTTATCTGCTTTACTACGTGGGTTCTTTACATCTACTTCTTCTTCCATATTCCATTTACCATGTTTAAGAAAAAAAGCATCATAACTGAAATCAGGTCCGTAGTATTGAGTCATGCCTTCTAAAAAACTATCCTTAGAAACTAGATGGTCAAATACAATAGCTTTAACAGCCTCATTGTATTGTAAGGTCATGGTAACTTGTGCATTGTATTCAAACATTATCCGTTTCGGATATTTCTTTGGCATTTTAAAAACCTCTTTACCAAACACAGGCGAGCCATCTTTTTTAAAACTAAGCACGTCTATAAACTTACGACAGGTTAATTTATCGTTTCCATCCCATCCCAGCAGCGTATAATAATCTCCACAAGAAATGATGTTATAATATAACATACCAAACCACTTGGTATTATCACTTTGGTATGTTTCTGGGCTTTTTACCGTAGCTGATTTATCAGTAAGTTCATACACTTCATATTTCTTAGTCTTTGGATGCGTGGCTTGTAAGAACCCGAAGTAATAATACGTACCATCCTGCTTAGGAATGTTCCAAGTAATAATTCTAAATCGCTTATCGGGTGAAGTACGCAGGTTTATTTCTTTAAGAGAATCAAACGGGTAGTTAAAAGAAAGCGTGTTAAGTAAAATCTCTTCAAACAAGTGATAGAACTTTATATTAGCTCTTAACTTAGCCGTATCTGTTTTAGAATAGAATACTTTCTTTTGCATATAATGCAGACTGTCTTCATATTTTTTAAAATAAGCTATATCCTTATCACTTAAAGATTGTGCAGAAGTCAATTCGACAATGAGACAATTAGTCAATATGATAATTAGGTATTTGGCTAATTTCATTTTCATTAAACGAAAATAAACATACAATATTATGGTGTAGAAAAACTAACAGGCAAAACTTTACCATTAAAGTAAGTATGTCCGTTTAAGGCAAACTCGCCAATATACTGCGCCATTTGCTTAGGGTTTATATCTGCCTGATAATTAGGAAAAGCTTGTTTAAGCATCTCCGTATTTACCGCACCCAGACACAAACAATTGGCATGTATGTTTTTATCTTTTAACTCTTCTGCCAAACATTCGGTTAAAGTAGTTAGCGCTCCTTTGGAAGAACTATAAGCACTTAAACCCGCAAACTTAGCGCTGCCCATATATCCGCCCATGCTGCTTATGTTTATGATATGTGCTGTTTTAGTTATACCCATTATATTTACTAATTGTTGTGTAAGAAAAAAGGGAGCTTCTACATTTACTTTGTATGTACTTTCAAAATCAGTTGCAGAGATATTCTTAAAAGGTTTGCTAACCAATGTAGCCGCGTTGTTTATGAGTATGCTTACTTCTTTGGTTGATTTTCTTATTCTTTCGGCAACAGCAAAAACTTCATCGGTATTGGTAAAATCTGCGGCAATAGTTTTTAGTAGTGTATGTGCTTTTATTTTGCCCGGATTAGAGCTAATGGCAATAACATGGTTTTTATTTTCTAAAAAAAAGTTAATTAACTCCTTTCCTATGCCCCGAGATGCACCTGTTATAACTACCGTCATGTTTTTTTAGTTTATCTTTACAATCTGCTTACAAAGGAAATGAATAAAATAACATTATTACAAATTGCTTTATTGTGCAGTCTGTTTTCATTTGCACAAAATATCGACACTACCAAGTACCAAAAGGTTACTCCTGGTGATACGGTGAGGAACTATTACGACCAAAATAATAATAACTCTAACAATAATCAGAATAACCAACAGCAAGACCCCAACCAACCAAAAGGATACGGACCTGATAAATCCTATCCTTACCGAAATGGAGGAAGGAAACCCACTAACAATAATAATACTGCTCAACAAAAGCAGCAACCCAGTTCTTTACCTCCTTTTATGGAAAAAGTTTATTATGGTGCTAATGTTGCTTTGCAATACTATGGCGGCCCTGCTTACGGAGATGTTTTTTATTATGAATTATCTCCTTTTGCAGGGTATAAATTTACAGATAAAGCTTCTGCCGGCATTCAAATAATTTATAATAATTCCATTCTTTCTGGTGGTGGCTATCCAACAACTTCATACAATATTTTTGGTGCAGGTGCTTTTGGAAGATATATCATATTCAGAGGGATTTTTCTACAGGTAGAATATGATGTGCTTAGCGTTCCTGCAGATTATTTAGCTACAGGTAAAATTGTTCAACGTTCGTTAAGTGATGAAAAACTTGTTGGTGCTGGTTTCAGAAGGAATTTTCAAAATAAATTTGGTTATTACTTTGCATTCCTGTTTGATGTTAATCCCGAAGCTAATTCGCCTTATTATGGCAATAATTTGATTTATCGAATTGGTATTTCCTACAATTGGTAAAACAACTTAAATAAACGCTTTCATTTCCTGTTGTAGTTTCTTAGCTTCTTTAGCGGCACATTCAGCAAAGTCTTCTTTGTTAGAAGCATAAATAATTTGTCGGGATGAGTTAATAAGTAAGCCTACATCTTCTTTATTCTTACTTAAACCATATTTACAAACATCGGCTAAGCTACCACCTTGCGCACCTACCCCCGGTATTAATAAAAAGTGGTTAGGTACAATTCTTCTTATACTCTCTAACCACTGGGCTTTGGTGGCACCAATTACGTACATCATATTCTCTTCACTTCCCCATTGCTTGGATGTTTTTAATACCTGCTCATATAAGTGTATTTCTTTTGCATCCTCTAAATGAGTAATGCGTTGCGTTTGAAAATCGAAAGCACCTTCGTTACTGGTAAGCGCAAGCAATACTACCCACTTATCTTTATAAGTAAGAAAGGGTATAACCGAATCGCTACCCATGTATGGAGCAACTGTAATAGCATCTGCTTTCATCTCGGTAAAAAAAGCACGAGCATACATGTTTGATGTATTGCCTATATCTCCACGCTTGGCATCTGCAATAATGAAATGATGAGGGTAATTTGTTTTTATATAATCTATTGTCTTAACCAAACTTTGAAAACCCTTTACGCCATGCGCTTCATAAAAAGCTGAGTTGGGTTTATAAGAAACACAGTATGGGTGTGTAGCATCAATAATGGCTTTGTTGAAAGAGAAAATAGCATCTTCTTCTTTTAAAAGGTGCTTAGGAAGTTTCTCTACATCGGGGTCTAAACCCACGCAAAGAAAGCTTTTCTTAGTTCTAATTTGAGTAATTAATTCCTGCTTGGTCATCTATATTTTGTCAATTCGAGCGAAGTCGAGAATAGTACCCTGCTGTTCAGATTTCGACTACGCTCAATCTGACAGCAGGTTTATTTCTTATTTCAGTCCCGGCATTTTAGGCATGTTCTTTAACATTCTGGCCATACCTGCTTTATCCTGACTCATGCGCATCATCTTTCTGGTTTCTTCAAACTGTTTCATTAGTTTATTTACTTCCTGTATAGATTGTCCGCTGCCTCTGGCAATTCTCGAACGGCGGCTTCCATTAATAATATCCGGCTTTTCACGCTCTGCCGGAGTCATAGATTGTATGATAACCTCAATGCTTTTAAAAGCATCATCTTTAATATCAATATCCTTCATGGCTTTGCCCACACCGGGTATCATGCTCACCAAATCTTTTACGTTACCCATCTTCTTTATCTGTTCTATCTGAGCAATAAAATCATTAAAATCAAATTTGTTCTGTGCTATCTTCTTGGCTAGTTTGCGGGCATCTTCCTCATTGTGTTGCTCCTGCATTTTTTCTACAAGGGTAACCACATCGCCCATGCCCAATATCCTGTCGGACATACGAGCTGGATGGAATACATCAATGGCTTCCATCTTCTCGCCTGTACCAATAAACTTGATAGGCTTGTTTACAACCGTTTTAATAGATAGGGCCGCACCACCACGCGTATCGCCATCTAATTTGGTAAGTACTACCCCGCTAAAATCCAATCTATCGTTAAAGGCTTTAGCAGTATTTACTGCATCTTGCCCCGTCATCGCATCAACCACAAACAGAATTTCGTTTGGTTTGATTTCTTTTTTTAGCGCGGCAATCTCATTCATCATCTCTTCATCAACCGCTAAACGACCCGCAGTATCTATAATAACAATAGTATTGCCATTTTCTTTAGCTTGTGCAATACCACGTTTGGCAATAGAAATAACATCTTTACTTTCTTTATCCGAAAAAACCTCTACACCAATTTGCTCTCCCAATACATGCAGTTGGTTAACCGCAGCCGGACGGTATACATCACAGGCAATAAGCAAAGGTTTTTTACCACGCTTTGTTTTTAGGTAATTAGCCAGCTTACCAGAGAAGGTTGTTTTACCCGAACCCTGCAAACCACTCATTAATATAATGGTAGGGTTGCTATCCAGTTTTATCTCGGCAGTTTCTCCGCCCATTAAACCACTTAACTCATCGTGGGTAATTTTAATTAGTAATTGTCCGGGAGATATGGCAGTTAGTACCTGCTGCCCTAAGGCTTTTTCCTTAACGGTATCGGTAAATTGTTTGGCAACTTTATAGTTAACGTCGGCATCCAAAAGGGCTTTGCGCACCTCTTTCATGGTTTCCGCAACGTTTATTTCGGTAATTCTGCCTTGTCCTTTTAGTACTTTAAAGGCCCTATCCAGCTTCTCGCTTAAACTATCAAACATGATATTCGTTTTTTTACAAAATTAAGCATAATTGCTTAAAAATGAGCAAGGATTAAGCATAAACACTACTCTTTATAGCAAGGTGAGTAGTATTTATTTTGTTGTTGGTTTTATTTCTTTAGATCAAATAGTAGGGCGTTTTTTAACATATTGAACCTGATTTTAACACGAATCCATATGGATTCGAGTCGGCGCGGTATGGATTCGAGTTGTAGTGATGTGGATTCAACTCGCAGTGATACAGATTTAACTTGGCGTGGCATGGATTCAACTCGTAGGGATATGGATTTGAGTTGCAGTGATACGGATTCAACTTGGCGCGGTATGGATTCGACTCACAGTGATATGGATTCGAGTTGTAGTGATGTGGATTCAACTCGCAGTGATATGGATTTGAATCGTAGTGATATAGATTCAACTCGACGTGGGTTAGTTTCAACTTGGTGTGGTATGGATTCTAATTGGACTCAAGCAAATTCAAGTTGTGCTAACTCCAATTTAAGTTGCTTGCCTATCAGGCAGTTTTTGTTTACCTTTGTTTTAAGCCAAATTGTTATGAAATACCTATTTATTGTATTAACCACCCTTACTTTAAGCTTAAACGCCCAAATAATAACCACCGTTGCCGGAAACGGCACAGCAGGTTATAGCGGAGATGGAGGGCAGGCTACTAATGCGGAGTTAAATACGCCAGATGGAATAACCATTGATGCGATTGGTAACATCTATATAAGTGATAGGGCTAATAATCGTGTACGAAAGATAAGTACGGCGGGTATAATAAGTACCATAGCAGGAAACGGAATAGCAGGTTATTTAGGAGATGGCGGACAAGCGAGTACAGCAGAATTAAGTAACCCAATAGGATTAGCCTTTGATGCTTTTGGAAATTTATTTATAGCTGATACATATAACAACTGCGTAAGAAAGATAAATACTTTGGGTATCATAAGTACCATAGCAGGTAGAGATTCTTCAGGTATTGGAGTAGCTGGTTATACTGGAGATGGTGGGCAAGCAACAGCCGCAGAATTAAATGGCCCGAACTGGATTAGCCTTTGATGCTTCAGGAAATTTATTTATAACTGATTATAGTAATAATCGTATAAGAGTAGTAAACACAATAGGAATCATTAATACTATAGCTGGTAGCGGTTCTGTCGGTTTTGCCGCAGGTGGTTATAGTGGAGATGGTGGTCAAGCTACTACAGCGCGATTAAATGCACCATTTGGAATAACTTTTGATGTCATAGGAAATTTATTTATAGGTAGATTTTTAAATAAACGAATTCGTATGATAAATACCTCAGGTATTATATCCACTATAGCTGGAAACGGAACAGGCGGATTTAGTGGAGATGGTGTTTCGGCTACCGCGTCAGAATTAAATTGGCCAACTGGAGTAACTTTTGATGCACGGCAATTTGTATATAGCTGATTATAATAATAATCGCATGAGAAAAGTAAATGCATTAGGAATTATAAACACTAGTAGCAGGAGGTGGTACAAATATAGGAGATGGAGAACAGGCTACTGCGGCTGAATTGTTTTTTCCATGTAGAGTAACCTTTGATGCCATAGGTAATTTATATTTTGCTGAAAATAATGGCAAACGCATACGTAAAGTTACTAATGTTGCAGCAGCAGGTATAGAACAGGTTGCTAACATTAATGAACAGGTAACGGTTTACCCAAACCCTGCTAATGCAAGCCTCACCCTAACCCTCTCCAAAGGAGAGGGGACAAATAATATTAGTATATATGATATGTTGGGTAATGTAGTTATGCAACATACATATCCCCCTCTTCGGAGGGGCAGGGGGAGGCTATTGATGTGAGTGATTTGAATAGTGGTGTGTATATTATAGAAGTAAGCAACAACAAGGGCATTGCTTTTAAGAAGTTTATAAAAGAGTAAACTAAAAGAATTTATTTCCTGCTGTAATTAGGTGCTTCAGGGATATGAATACATACATGCGGATGGCTTTCAATTACGCCTGCCTGGGTAATGCGTATGAATTTAGCTTGTTGCAATGCGCTAATATCTTTAGAACCACAATAACCCATACCTGCACGCAGGCCGCCCATCAATTGGTATATCACTTCAGACACCATGGCTTTGTATGGGCACACGATGAGATGCCTTCAGGTACCAGTTTCTTAATATCATCTTCTACATCTTGAAAGTAACGGTCTGATACCATCCGCATAGCTTTTATAGAACCCATCCCTCTGTATGATTTAAACTTTCTGCCTTCGTATATAATGGTTTCTCCCGGAGATTCATCCATACCCGCAAACAAAGAACCCAGCATGACCGAGCCTGCACCCGCAGCAAGGGCTTTTACAATATCTCCGCTAAAACGAATACCGCCGTCTGCAATCAACGGAACATTTTTGCCTTTAAGTGCATGGGCTACTTCCAGCACAGCCGATAATTGGGGAACGCCCACACCGGCAATAACACGCGTTGTGCAAATAGAACCGGGACCAATACCCACCTTTACCCCATCTGCACCGGCTTTTACCAAGGCTAAGGCAGCTTCGCCGGTAGCAATGTTTCCGGCAATAATTTGGGTGTGTTTAAATTGTTTTTTAACCAAACGCACCATATCCATCACACCCTTCGAGTGTCCGTGTGCGGTGTCAATAATCATGGCATCTACGCCTGCGGCAACCAAAGCTTCGGCACGTTGCATGGTATCGGCAGTAATGCCCAAAGCAGCAGCTACACGCAAGCGCCCCATATCATCCTTACAAGCATTGGGGTGTACTTTGGTTTTGATAATATCTTTATACGTAATGAGGCCAATTAGTTTATTGTTCTTATCAACGATGGGAAGTTTCTCTATCTTGTATTGTTGTAAAATCTCTTCTGCTTTCTTTAAGGTAATGCCATGTTGTGCTACAATCACTTTATCGCGTGCAGTCATTATCTCGCGCACTCATAAC
>CAVXOV010000090.1:0-9622 GCA_963763345.1 uncultured Candidatus Saccharibacteria bacterium | reverse complement strand
ACGAAGTAACAGGCAATACCCAAAGCACAAAAACCATTGTGTTTTTAAACGGACTATCACAGTCTACCGTAGCTTGGATCTTAATGACTCCTTATTTTAAAAACGATTATAAGATTGTGTTGGTTGATTTTATTTTCCAAGGGCAATCTTCCAAAGATGCCGAGTGGCGCAATTTTGATAGGCATGCACAGGATGTAAAAGAACTGTTGGATGATTTGAAGATTGATAAAGCCGATATTGCAGGCCTATCTTACGGCAGTTTGGTAGCGCAGCATTTTGCGTTGTTGTATCCTAAAAAAGTAAACAAGCTCATTTTAATGAGCAGCTTTGCACACAAAACTCCATACTATGATGCCATCGAAACAGCCTGGTGGAATGCCTTGCAAGTGGGTGGCTACTCGCTTATGCTGGATGTGATGCTGCCCAGTGTGCTTGGCGAAAATTATTTTACCCAACCCATCATCCCCATCGATTTGATGAAACAAGCCCGCACCGATGCAAACAATGATAGTGCGGCTTTGTTTAAATTAATGCGTGCCACAAAAGAGCGACCCGATTACCGACCTATGCTTAAAAACATCTCCGCTCCTACCCTCATTATTCATGGCGAAAAAGATTTGTTACTGCCTGTTCATTTGGCTAATGAGGTGCATAAAGCAATTCCCCAATCAGTACTGGAAATTATTCCAAACGTTGGTCATACGCTAAATTTAGAAGCCATCGCTAAAGCATCTGAACTGATATTGAACTTTTGATTTGAATAAATGAAAAAGATTCTTTTAGCCGAAGACGAAGAGCATTTACGCGATACCATAAAACTTAATTTGGAGTTAGAGGGTTATCAGGTAACTGCTTGCAACAATGGTGCAGAAGCTATACAGTTATCAAAACAACAAAATTTTCATTTGGCTGTATTAGATGTAATGATGCCTCAGGTAGATGGCTTTGAAGCTTGCACCCAACTAAAAAAGCAACACCCCCACTTACCTGTTTTGTTTTTAACGGCCCGTGCCGATAGCAACAGTCGTATTACCGGATTGAAATTAGCCGATGATTATTTAAACAAACCCTTCAATTTAGAAGAACTTATTTTGCGTGTAAAGAATCTGCTGAAACGATACGATACACAAACCGTTCACACATTTACCTTTGGCGATTTTGAAATTAACTTCACATCCCTTTACATCAAAACAAAAACCGAAACTATTACATCACTCTCGCAACGCGAATGGCAATTGCTTAACCTGCTGGTAAGCAAAAAAAATCTGGTAGTATCACGCGATGAGATATTAGAAAAACTTTGGGCACCCAATGAAAACCCGTCTGCCCGAACCATTGATAATTATATTTTAAATTTCCGCAAAATATTTGAAATCAACCAGCGAGAACCGCAGTATATACAGTCTATACGCGGAGTGGGCTATAAGTTTACAATTTAATTAAAAAGAAAAGAGAGAAGATATGTTTAAGATGCTTTTTAAAATGGGTAAATTTAAGGTAACACACTACCTGCCCGATAACATAAAGAAATGTGTAATAATTGCCGCGCCGCACACGAGCAATTGGGATTTTGTGTATGCAATGGGTGCGCTTAAAATCATGAAACTTAAACTGCGATTTACCATTAAAAAACAATGGATGAAGTTTCCGTTTAAAGGTATTATGAAATCGCTCGGGGCTTTACCAATAGACAGAGAGGCTATTAAAGAAGGTAAAAAGAGTGGCACCGTAGATGCTGTCGCTGATTTGTTTACCAACAGAGATGAGCTACGCTTAATGGTTACCCCAGAGGGTACGCGTGCTAAAATGGAAAAATGGAAAACAGGTTTTTACTACATTGCCCTTAAAGCCAAAGTGCCTATTGCGTTGGCATTTATAGATTATAAGAAACGCATTTGCGGTATTGATAAAATAATTTATCCGACCGGAGATTTTAAAGTAGATATGAAACTAATAATGGATTTTTATAAAAATGTTAGTGGCAAGTACCCCGAGAATTTTAGTACAGACATTGAATTAGCATAACATCCATGGCAATTAAAAACATTATACTTGATTTTGGCGGAGTTCTGTTAGACCTTGATTATATGAAAACCCAACAGGCTTTTGTTGATTTGGGCTGTACGAACTTTGAACAGATTTATTCTCAGGCGCAGCAAACCGATTTATTTAATCAGTTTGATAAAGGAGAAGTAAGCGAAGCTGTTTTCTTTCAGGAATTAAAAAATCTTTCAGGTTTAACAACCATCAGTATAGATGATATTAAGCATGCCTGGAATGCCATGCTTATTAATCTTCCTGAAGAAAACTATTTGTTGCTGAAAGAACTTAAAAACAAGTACCGCGTTTTCTTATTAAGCAATACCAACGAAACGCACATTACTGCATTCGAAAAATTAATTCCTGAAACTTGCACTTTACTTGAATTTGAAAGCATGTTTGAAAAGATGTACTATTCTTGCAGAATTAACCTACGGAAACCGGATTTGGAATGCTTTCAGCATGTACTAAACGACAGTAACTTAAACCCCGAAGAAACTATTTTTATTGACGACTCTATTCAACATATTGAAGGCGCAAAGAAATCAGGCATTGCTCCTTACTGGTTACAAAAGGGCGTGAGCACTACAAGTCTGTTAAAGGAAATAAATATACTGTAATCAGTAATTAAAGTGCGTACTGAAATACACACTCTTAACTAGACTCTCAGTCTTATCAAACTCTACCTTTTTATCATCTTCTATCATTATTAAATAATCAGTGTTCCTGATTAAAAAATCAATATCATGCGATGAGATGATGGTTACTTTGTTTTCCCTAACCGTTGTTTCTTTTATTGTTTTAAAGAAATTCTTTTTAGAACTATAATCTAAAAATGCGGTGGGCTCGTCTAATAACAAAACAGGGGTTTGCTGCGCCAAAGCCTTTGCTATATAAGCCTTTTGTCGTTCGCCATCACTGATAGCAGTTATTAATTTATCTTTTAAATGTGGTATGCCAACCGTTTCAATTGCTTCTTCTATTAATTGACTATCGATCGCATGTAACGTTGCCATGTTATTGAGATATGGATAGCGCCCCATACTCACCAACTCAAATACACTGATAGGAAATGCACCACTATTAAATGCAAATCCAAAGGTTATAATTTTAGAACGCTCTTTATTGTTGAGATTAGAAATCTCTTCATCTTTATAATAAATAACGCCTGCTAATTCTTTCTGTAACCCGGAAATAGTTTTTAAGAGTGTTGTTTTACCGCAACCGTTGTTTCCTATTAACCCTACCAAACAAGGCGATTGGAGATTAATAGAAATATTTTCAATCAATGCTTTATGCTGATACCCGATGGAAACATTTTTTAGTTGAAAGCTATAGATAAGTTCGCTCAAGTATAATCAGAAATTATTTTTTCTTTTTATATTCCTCATACAACAAGTGTATGATGCCATCAGAGAGCCCTATTTGCGGCACATATACTTTTTCTATATCGGCGTATTTCATAGCGGTTAAGAATATTTTAGTAGCCGGTATAATAACATCTGCCCTATCGGGTTTTAAACCCAATATAGTTATGCGCTCTTCATAGGTGTAAGAGCTAAGCATATCCTGCATAGATTTCAGTTTATCATAACTTAAACTCTTGCTCTCCTTTTTTCCGCTCATTTTATAGAGCTTATTTATATTACCTCCCGAGCCTATAGCGTTTAAAGGCTTTATGCCTTGTGTATTTTTCTTAATCCATTGCTTGTAACTATCCCACTCATTATTATCTATCTTTCCGAATAACATGCGCAGGGTGCCTACATCAAAAGATTTCTGAGCAATGGTTTTCTTATCAGATATTAATGTGAGCTCCACACTTCCTCCTCCTACATCAATGTATAAATAAGATTTTAGCGGGTCTAAAAACTCTTCAGCGTGGTTAGAAAAAATAGTAGCAGCTTCTGTTTTCCCGTCAATAATTTCAATATTCAAATCAGCTTCTTTCTTTACCCGCTCAATAACTTCTTTGCCATTTATAGCGTCACGCATGGCGGAAGTGGCAACCGCTCTGTAAGCAATAATATTAAAAACATTCATCAGCTCCTTAAACCCCTTCATTGCAGAAACCAGTTTGTCGGCTCTCTCTTTAGTTATTTCTCCCTTCAAAAAGGTGTCTTCTCCAAGCCGCACGGGCATCCGTATCAGCTCTTCTTTTTCGAAGAAAACTTTTCCTTTTATTTCATACACATGAGTAAACAATAAACGAACGGCGTTGGAACCGATATCAATAGCTGCAAAAATCATATAGTACGTAGCGCCTGCTTAGGCTTTTTAATTATTTTTTTTACAGGGGCCTCAACGCCTGTATTTATTACTAAATATTTATATACTTCATCTTGTGCGCGTACTTTAGGTTCCTTCCCAATAGGTCTTTTATAAGCGTTTGAAAGAAGTTGGTCCAAAATCCTGGCTTTGGTATTGCCTGATAATTGTATCTGCAAAATATTCTTTAAGATATTCTGTACATTCTTATCTCGTACTTGAACCGCCACTTCGCAACGGTGGTCTAAGTTGCGGGTCATCCAATCGGCAGATGATATAAAGCATTTTTCGTCTCCGCCATTGGCAAAAACAAACACACGCATGTGTTCTAAATATTTATCTACAATGCTAATGCCTTTTATGTTATCGCTAACACCTTTAACACCACAAACTAAAGAGCATATTCCTCGAACTATTAAATTTATCTTAACTCCCGCCTGAGATGCTTTGTATAAATGATTAATCATTTTAGCATCCACCAGGTTATTCATTTTTAAAATAATGTAGGCAGGCTTACCCAACTTGGCATTAGCTATTTCCTTACTAATATGCTGAGTAAAAGTTCTGCGCATATTAAAAGGAGATACTGCCAATTGTTTGTAATGTCCTATTTTAAAGTTATCGGTAAAGAAATCGAACACCTTACTTACTTCTGCACATGTTTTTTTATCGGAAGTAAGCAAGCTGCAATCGGTATAAATCTTAGCCGTCTTTTCGTTAAAATTACCCGTGCCTATGTGAGCATATTGTAATTGCTTGCCATTCTCTCTGGCGGTAATTAAAAACAGTTTAGAATGCACTTTTAAATTAGGAACCCCATATATAATGGTAGCACCTTCTTCGTGCAGTTTGTTTGCCCAGTATAAGTTATTCTCTTCATCAAAACGCGCCTGCAATTCAACTACTAATGTTACACGTTTACCGTTTTTAAGCGCATTGATTAAAGCATTGGCAATCTTAGATGAGTCTGCCAAACGATAAACGGTTATTTTAATTTCTTCTACCACCGGACTCATAGATGCTTCGCGAAGTACAGAAATAATATGGTCGTAGGTATGATAAGGATAAACCAACAGCACATCTTCTTCGCGAATAGACTTTAATAAACTTGAATGGTAGTTGGCAAAGAACCTATGTTCAATGGTTTTTAATCCGGGGTTTAGCAAATCTTTTCTACCCAAATCTGGAAAATCAATAAAGTCTTTAAAGTTATGATAACGCCCCCCGGGTATAGGCGCATCCTTTTTTGTGAGATTAATTTTTTTAAGTAAAAATGTTTTCATGTCCTCGGGCAAAGTACCGTCAAATACTAAACGCACCGGCAATCCCTTTTTACGTTGTTTAATACCCTTAGTTATTTTTTCTACAATGCTGTGCGATATTATATCATTATCAATGTCCAATTCGGCATCACGGGTTAGCTTAATGTTGTATGCATCTAAGGCATTTAAACCAAGTACCAAAAATATCTCGTCGGCACAAAAACGTATCACATCATCCAACAAAATTATGTAACTCTTATCTCCCTCCTTTGGCAATACAAAAAAGCGCGACATACTTTTGGTAGGTACCTCAACTAAAGCGTACGTAAGTTTTTTTGTAAGCTTGTTTTGCAAGCGGATAAACAAATAACTTGATTTATCACGTAGGGAAGGAAAAGGTTTTGCCTCATCCAACAAAATAGGAAACAGGTTAGAGATTACTTTTTCGTGAAAATAATCGCGCACCAGTTTTTGCTGTTCGGCGTTTATCGTTTTTTCATTCAGGATAAAAATCTTTTCGCGCTTTAGTTCTTTTAAAAGCACCTGATAAATCTCTTCAAAACGCATTTGCTGATTAAGCACGCGCTTTAATATAATATCCAGCAAATCGTTAGGATGCTCACCAATTAAAGGAATAGCACGTTTACCCAAAGGCAGCATACGCTTAACGGTTGCTACGCGCACCCGGTAAAACTCATCACGGTTATTAGAGAATATAGCCAGAAATTTGATACGCTCCAGCAGGGGCGTACTGGCATCTGCCGCCTCCTGCAAAACCCTTTCGTTAAAAGACAGCCAGGCTATTTCTCTATTTATGTAGGGTAACCTCTTTTCAGCCATTGTATCAACTACATTAGTATGCAGCAAAATTATAATTATAATTCGGCATTCATAACACCAAACACTTGAAATGACAATGGTTATTTTATAGTAATCTCACCTCTTAGGTTTTGACTTAAGAGGTTTTTTATTTTTGGTGTAGGTAGTTTTTGTCCCAGTAAGAACATAAGTTTTGTTACTGCTGCTTCTAAGGCAATGTCTTCCCCACCGATAACTCCAATTTTTTGCAGTTGCGAGCTTGTTTCGTATTTACCTTGTATTACTCTGCCTTCCAAACATTGTGTTACATTGTAAATAATTATTCCTTTATCAATAGCTTGTTTTAATAGGTTGATAAACCAATCATCGGTTGGCGCATTGCCTGCACCAAAACTATGCAACACCACCGCTTTTATACCAGAGATATTTAATACGGCTTCTGTTATCTTTTTAGATATGCCGGGAAAGAGATTAAGTACAACTATATCGTTATCTAAATTCTTATGTACGCTTAATTTCTTAGCAGATGCTTTGGTAATGTAATTATGGTTATAAGTAATTTGCACCCCCGCCTCTGCCAAAACTGGATAGTTGGGCGATTGGAAAGCATCGAAATGTTCGGAATTATATTTTAACGTACGGTTACCTCTGAATAATTCATACTCAAAATAAACAGCTACTTCAGGTACCAATGCTTTACCTTCTATTCTTTGCCGAAGCTATTTCTATTGCGGTAATTAATGTTCTCTTTTCCATCAGTTCGGATAATGCCTATGGGCAATTGAGAACCTGTAAGTATAACAGGCTTGCTTAAATTCTCAAGCATAAAACTAAGTGCAGATGCTGTGTAAGCCATCGTATCACTACCGTGCAGCACTACAAAACCATCATACTTTGTGTAATTGGTTTCAATAATTTCAGCTAATTCAATCCACACACGCGGGTGCATGTTGCTGCTATCAATGGGCTTTTTAAAGGAAACAGAATGGAGTTCTAAATTAAATCTGCTTAGTTCAGGGACTTGTTTAGTAAGATGTTTAAAGTTAAACGGGCGTAAAGTACCCGACTTGGCATCTTGCATCATGCCTATAGTTCCGCCGGTGTATATAAGAAGGATTTTGTTCATATAAGTTTAAACGTCATTGCGAACGAAGTGAAGCAATCTCCTAACAAAAGGATTGCTTCGCCGTTCCTCCTCGCAATGACAGTTTAAAAACTAAACGGCAAATCGTCATCAACCGAATTGCTTGTAAAAACCGGTGGTGCACCTGTTTCCATGCTGGTTGGCTGACTATGACTATTTGCCGATGTGTGTGATTGCCCTGAACCACTTTCTCAATACGCCATGCATCAATGGTATTAAAATACTTTGTTTGCCTTGTGAGAAACCCACTCACGACCCTTTAAGTTGAATAGCATTTTTATTTCGTCACCAATATTATAATTATCAATTAAAGACACTTTATCCTGCACCAACTGAAAACTTACGTGTTGAGGATAAGGAGAACCCGGTTCTACGGTTAATACAAAATCGCGTTTCTTAAAACGTTCGCTTACTACTTGTGTATCAAATTTTGCTTTGACAATTCCTGTTACTTCCATGACTTCTTTATATTAAAAATTAGAACACTAAAAGTACAGCTTTTGCAACTAATTCCCCAATAAAACTTTCCACGCTTCGCTTACTTTATTAACATCCAACAAGGTCTTGGCATATTGATGGAGTTCGTCTTTTGTGTTAAAGTGCTTATTATTAGAGGCTTTATACGCGTTGATTTCTTCCGGTGTAGGTAAATGTTCCACATTACCCAACTGCCCTAGGTTGTTACCGGAAAGGATTTTACTTTTTCTTATTTCCGCAGGAATAGCATCTACTCCAATACCAAGGGTTGTAATGGGTTTTGCAATTTCAAACAAGGCATCGCCATGCGCGCGGCAATACCAGTTACCACCCATACGGGCAACTAAATCTATTTTGTGCTGGTCTATTTTTCCATGCTCATCCAACACTTCTTCTTTTAAGTGAATAAGCAATACCTCACAAACAACCAGGTTCCGGCACCACCGCCTTGACCTAATTCAATTACCTGATTTACTTTGCACTCCATAGTAACAGGTGCTTCGGCCACGCGAAATGGTTTTACCTGCTGAGATGCTAGTTTGGTAAAGCCTGCTTTTTCAAACTCATCTACTCCTTTTGCATACGGACTGCTTGCTAGGCTCATTTGCTGAACCATATCATAGTTCACAATGTTTAATACCACTTCGGGTACTTCTTTTACGTTTTCAAGCGTGTGCTTATTTGTACCATCTCTTCCGCTACGAGCAGGAGAAAAAATAGCAATGGGCGGATTAGAAGAAAACACATTAAAAAAGCTAAAAGGTGCTAAGTTTGGTCTTCCTTCTTTATCTATAGTGCTGGCAAAGGCTATGGGACGCGGACCAACGGCTCCTAATAAGTATCCGTGAAACTGTGGTTGGGAAGTATCTTTTGCGCTGACTGTTATCATGTGAAGTGTTTATTGGATAAAATTAAATAATTTTTTATACGCTTCTATATTAGCAACATCCATGCAATGCGTAAGGGTATATTGTTGTATTGCTTTAGATTTTGCTTCAAACTCAGGTTGATTCATTTGCAATACTTCATTAATTGCAGAGGTAAACTTTTCTTTTTCATTCAACGCTACATCCAACCAATGTTTTGGTTTTGCAAGTTACGCCATGGGGTTGTATTACTAATAAGTGGAATGCAACCGTTTAACATAGCTTCTACAATGGCGTGCCCAAAGTTTTCGTTTAGAGAAAGGCCGCACGGTGGTGGAGACCCGCCAGCCGGCGGACGTAGCTATCGGGCGTTAGGTACGCAGTCTCGCCCTACAGCGCTCAACCCCCACCCCGCAGGGGCCGGGCATGCCCGGCCCGCCGCGAAGGACTCGGCAGCCGCGGGAAACACGTCACTGATTTTACGAACGTGTGTACTAAACCGCCCGGCAACACGCAAAGGGCGCTACCCGCCCGCGTAGCCGTGCAGTGCCATCCGCTTGCCGCCCTGCCGGTGCGCTTCGTCCGACATGGCGTGGACGCCGCTCGCATCGATCCAGCGATTGTAGAAATTGAACAGCGCGCAGACCGTGATGGCGAAGTAAATCGCGGCGTCGTCCGCACCGGCCTCGTATAGCGGCTTGATGTCGTCCGCCGCGATCCGCGGAGAGTTGTGATTCACCTTGTCC
>CAVXOV010000089.1:0-23055 GCA_963763345.1 uncultured Candidatus Saccharibacteria bacterium | reverse complement strand
TGTGATATATATGACCGTTGGGGATTAAAACTATATTCCTTTAGTGGTTTAGGTGGTTGGGATGGTACAGGAAAAGGCGGTAAAGAACCCGATGGTACTTACTTTTATGTGATTCTAGTAACAGACATAAAAGGAGATAACCATAAGTACAATGGATTTATCCAATTGATTAGGTAAACTGCCTTTAAACGAGTAGTTGATATTGCTTTGGGACTACCCCTCGCAATGAGGGTAGGATTTACTTAGTAAGTAATTGTTTTACTGTTTCCGAAACTGCTTTACCATCTGCTTTGCCTGCAAGGGCTTTAGTAGCAGCACCCATTACCTTACCCATATCGGCAGGAGAAGTTGCGCCAACCTGTGCAATTACTTTTTCTACTTCTGCTTTTATTTCTTCGGCAGAAAGTTGTTTAGGTAAATAACTCTCTATTACATCTGCCTGTGCAATTTCTACTTCAGCTAAATCAGCGCGGTTTTGTTTGGTGTATATCTCTGCTGTTTCGCGACGTTTTTTTACTTCTTTCTGAAAAGCTTTGGTAGCACTTTCTTTGGTTAATCCTTCCGATGATGTTTTTAATAACAACACTACAGATTTCATGGCGCGTAATGCTTCTAATTTCTTAGCATCTTTTGCCAGCATAGCTGTTTTAATATCGGCGTTTAATTTTTCTTCTATCATAATTTATTTTTTAAGCACATCAAATTTACAATGATTTTATTTAAACCAAGAGGAATACATCAGGTAATTATTTGCGATACGGTTTACCTCTCCTTCCAATAATTTAGCATCAATATCTTTTACTTTTTTTGCAGGTACGCCCGCATAAATAGTGCCTGCGGGTACATGGGTGTTTTCGGTAAGTACTGCTCCTGCGCCTATAATGCAGTTGCTTTCAATCACACAATTATCCATTACGATAGCTCCCATGCCTACCAATACATTATCGTGAATGGTGCAGCCGTGCACAATAGCATTATGACCGATAGAAACATTATTACCCAAATGAACTTTTGTTTTTTGGTAGGTGCAATGTATAACTGCACCATCCTGTATATTTACTTTGTTGCCTATGCGAATAGAGTTTACATCGCCACGCACAACAGTGTTGAACCATACACTGCAATCGTTGCCCATTACTACATCACCTACTACGGTGGCATTTTCGGCTAAATAACAATTGTCGCCAAAAACTGGTTCAATGCCTTTTACCGATTTAATTAAAGCCATGATCAACTTGTTTAAAAAACAATAGTACTATTTATTTTTTAAAATATCCTTGAGGTTAGGACGCAACCTGCTTTTGTAAACCGAGAGGGTTTCTTTTTCTGTTTTGGTTTTTCCTTTGCGGAGTTTGCGCTGTTCTTCTGCGGGTAAAGCAGCTATATCCATACAAGCGGGGGTGCAGCAACCGTTGTATTTTGTTTCGCAGGCTTCGCATTGTATGAAGAGTAAATGGCAGTCATCGTTTTTGCAATTTACGTGGCGGTCGCAAGCAGTGCCGCATTGATGGCATTCGGCAATTACATCATCTGTAATACGTTCGCCAACGCGCTCATCAAACACAAAGTTCTTGCCAATGAATTTACTTTTTAGGTTTTGTTCTTTAACCTCGTGTGCGTATTGAATGATACCGCCCCTGAGATGATACACATTCTTAAACCCTTTGTGTTTAAAGTATGCACTGGCTTTTTCGCAACGTATGCCACCCGTGCAGTACATGAGTACGTTTTTATCTTCTTGTCCTTTGAGGTGTTCTATAACCAAGGGGAGTTCTTCTTTAAAGGTATCGGCATCGGGACAAAAAGCGTTTTCAAACCTACCTACTTCACTTTCGTAATGGTTGCGCATATCTACCACAATAGTATCGGGCTTATCCATAATGGTATTGAACTCTTGTGCATTGAGGTATTTGCCTGTGTTGGAAGGGTCGAAATCGGGATCGTTAATACCATCGGCAACAATTTTATCGCGCACTTTGATGATGAGTTTGTAGAAAGATTTTCCGTTGTCTTCTACGGCTATTTTAAAAGGCACATCGGTAAAAAAAGGAATGGCATAAAGTTCTTTTACAAAGGTGTTCCAGTTGTGTTGAGGTACACTCATTTGTGCATTGATACCTTCGTAAGAAAGGTAAATGCGACCAAACACACCCAGAGCATCCCATTGGGCATAGAGTGTGTTGCGAAGTTCCTGCGGGTTTTCTATCTTCACATATCGGTAAAACGAAATGGTTTTACGAGAGAAGTCTTCCTGATACAAAAGCTTTTTTAGCTCTTGTTTGTTTTTTCGGTTTCTGAGTTCTTTCATCGGTAGATAATTATAAATGCAAGTTATAATACCTTAATGCGGGGCAAAGATAAGACAAATCAGAGCTTGTCTAAGAGTTTTGGAATGTGATTTTTGTCAGGATTAGAAGAAGATAGGTTACTTCCAGAACCCCAAAACCTACTTGATAATCTTTTGCGTGTAATAACTGTTACCAGATGCAACCGAAACAAAATAAACACCATAACCCAATCCACTTAGATTTAGTCGCATATTATCCGTTTGATTATCCTTGTTTTCAAATACAACTTGCCCAAGTTGGTTAGTAACTTTTACAGATAAAGTTTCACTTGCGTTTTTTACATTTACGTTTACCTCATCCACAAATGGATTAGGGTATACTGCCAATTGCTGTGAGCCAAAATCATATTTTTCAATGCCAAGAACTGCTGTACAAGCAGCGCCGCCTAAACTAGCAAAATCAGCACATAGTGATTGCCAATACTCGTTAGCAACCGTGGCATCGTGTATTACCATAAAGTTTTCATCGCTTGTAACCGAAGCGGTAGTAGTCCAGTTGTAAGAACCGCACCCAACCTGTGGGTCAGAAGAAGGGTAGTTGGGGTCTGCACAAATCATTTTATTATGATAAATAGCTGAGCCGGTATAAACTTTTAGGTTATTAGTTCCAAGTACACTTGTCTGCTTTAATGTAAGATAAGGAGTATTACTGCCTGTAGTAGAAAACTGATCCATAACACCAAATCCAGTTACACCGCTGGTATATTTAGCTTGCATAGAACTTGATATGTTGCTAATAGTATACTCGTATATACCAAAATACAATTCATTATTAGCAGAGGTTACCACGTTATTTAATTGCGATTCCGCACCATCTGTGGGGCTAAAATAAACCTGAATAGGTGTGCCATTTACCGTGAAACTATTTACAGGAGAAACGGCTTTGGCGCTACTAAATTTTTCGTTTGCAGCAACAGGTGTCGCACCTGTGCCACCCCACATTTGGTTAAATTGTCCGTAATAAGCTTGTGCTAATAGTTGGTCTTGTATTACCACCATGTTATTATAATCACTCGTTGCCATTGAACTGCTCCAGTCAAAAGAAGATGTTGATATAATAGCATCAGTTGCTAAAGTGGACATAGCATCAATAACCACAAACTTATTATGCATAATATAGCCGGTTGGCATACCTGTAGTTGGGCTTGCCAAAGTATGAATACCTGAATTAAGTTGGCTTATACCTGAGTTTGGAGCATTACCATCGCGAATCCATCTTACCTGAACACCTCTTGCATAAGCATTGTTGCAAGCCGTAGCAATAACAGAAAGTAAGTCTCCGCTAGATGAGGTGTAATCATACTGAGCTATGTCAACCGTGTATTTGGCATTGTTTATCAATTTGGCTACCGTATCCTGAAAATACTGGGTATAATACGGATTTGTACCCGATGAAACAGCATTATTGGGGTGATGATTAAAATACACTTTAATTTTTGGGTTTTGTGCATTGGTCCTAAAACCAAAAGCAGCTAACACCATTAATAGTGCAAATGTTTTAGCAAAATATTTTAATATAAATTGTGTCATGCTTTGTTATTTTAATAATTTGATTTTCTCTATTTAGTCCCCTAACTTTTAGAGATAGGACGCAAAGTACAAACAAAAACAAAAGAAGACAAATTTTTTTAAAAAAAGAAAAAAAGCCAATTCTAACCAATTTGCTTGCTTTCAATTTTTCCATTCCCATCATTTTAAAAAAACTTACCGCTTATCTAAAAAAACTACTGGTAAAAAAGTTTGGGGCTATTAAAAAGCCCCGCTTATAGCGGGGCTTTTTAATACTAATGATTACTAAAAAATTATTGTTTGATGATTTTTGTTAGTTGAGAAACACCATCAGCTGTAATTCTTACCATATAAACACCTGTAGGTAGGCTAATATCGTTTAAAGATACTATGCTGCCCGATAGGTTGTTTACTGTGTAAACTTCTTTTCCTAAAACATCGGTAAACGATACACTTACTTTAGCTGCTTCAGTAGGGAGTTCAATGGTTAACTGGTTGTTTGCAGGGTTAGGGTATACGGTAGCGTGTAATGCATCATTGTA
This sequence comes from uncultured Candidatus Saccharibacteria bacterium, assembly GCA_963763345.1. Lineage (GTDB taxonomy): Bacteria > Bacteroidota > Bacteroidia > B-17B0 > Aurantibacillaceae > PALSA-968. The sequence goes on along the minus strand of CAVXOV010000089.1, from coordinate 18,657 downwards.
TTTTTTAATAGCTAAAAAAGTACAAGCCCCTGTAGAAACATCGGTTGAACAAGCTGGCAGGATATTATAACCGAAATTTAAATATGAGTTACCTACTAAACAATACGTAGCAGTATAAGGACCGCTTGGAGCACCTGCTGGCTCGTAACCTGGATTACCGGAAGAACCAGAAGTGGCAGTTCCATAAGGGGGATAAAAACCATCTTTAAAATCAGCAACAGCTGCTACACCTGAAGCATCTTGAATGGTTGCCTGACCATAATTGGCAGAATAAGATATTACCGATACACCTTGCAGTTCTATTAAAAATGATTGATACATACGGCTATTAATCGTTTGGGTAGTTAATAGCATAGGGTTGATAACATGACCTGATGATACATCTATAAAATTAGTAATACCTGACATTTGTGTTTGTCCGAAATAATTATCAACAAAACCTCCAAAAGTAACACTATCTCCTATCTGTACTAAAGCGGCGGTGGTATAATCATAAACCTGCATAGCAGCCCATGAGGTAGCCCCTGTAGTTTGTATAAAATATCCATTAAGACCGCCACTACCATTTGTTATTCTTGTTACAATACCACCTGTTACACCAACATTTTGCCCCCAAAAATTTGAAACACCACTTGCATTAGATTGTTGTAAAGAATAAAGATCAGCTGAAGGCACCATAGTATAAGGTCTTACATTAAAGCTATCCACATCTATACCGTTAACAACTGTTCCACCTGAAGAATATACACCAGTGCTTTTTATTTTTAAGAAAAATGCGGTGTTAGTAGCAGTAGCAGTAGCAGTAACGCTTTGCAAAACATGGTGCCATGTTTTACCATTTACAGGCTCTCCACCTGGAGCTGTATTGGTTCCGCCAATAGAAATACCCGCAGAGATAGTACCTTTTCCGCGTACGTAATAAGAAATTTGATATGACATACCCGCAGTAACCGAGTAGATAGTATCGGTAGCCATAATAGAATATGTAGTGCTGGTGTTTTGTAAATTACAAGAAAAAGCACCTTCTTCTGCAAGAGGGGTAGCATTACCACTTGTTGTAGTACTTGTTTGGTTAATATTTACAGTACTGGTAGGTAAGGTTGTTACCGGTGACTGCATCCATAAGGATGGCACAGGAGTTGCTCCTGTCGTCCATGTGTTGAATCCATCGAAAAACACAGAGGCTCCTAATGTTGCAGGTAGTGTTTGTGCCTTAGTACCAACGGTAAATACCATTAGTGCGGATACGGTTAGTTTTAATAGTTTTGATTTCATTTTGTTTTGGTTTTTTGGTTTTTACTTTTTTAGGTTACTTGTTTATTTTATTTATTGTTTATTTAGCGTGCAATATTAATTCTTTAAGATTAACCCTCCCAAACAATAAGTACATCCAGTAGAGTCAAGATGATTTGTATTACTACGATATCTGAAGGCTATATAAAAAGTTGGAGAACTCCCTGTAATTAAAACAGGCACAAGAGTTGGCGCATAGGGGTTTGAAGAAAAGGTGGTGTTATGTGCCCAATTAAAATCATTTACAGGACCAAATCCTGTAAATATATTATGAAATGCGGAGTTTATCGGCCCTGAAATATTGGTCCATTGAGAGGGTATGATGTGTGTTCCATCAAACGTTCGGGATACCCAAACACTTAATATGTTATTATTGTGAGGTGTAGGATAGGTATAAGAAGAAGAAAAATCTATTCTTTTCGAATAAGTACCGTTATTAGCATCCTTAATTTGAGGACTAATCAGCCAAATATCGTTTATACTGTCACTAGTTTTATAATTGGAAACCGTTGGTGAGTAGCTCCAATTAGGATAAGCACCATACTCTCCACCCTCCCAAAATAAATTACCTGATATGTCTTGGGTTTGCCACCCTGCCATATTATTGCAAGAACTCTTGCTTGATAGTCCCATAAAAGAAAAAGTATGGAAATTATTAGCATCAAAATACTGGGTAATGGTGTCATATATAATAGGAACATAGGGAGCATTAAAAGTTATATCTTGATATGAACGAATAGACAGTTGCATAGTAGTATATAAATTAGAAATGGCCGTTATAGTGCCACTATTGTTTGGTATAGTTTGCCCGGCAAAATTAGAGTAGCCACTATTATAAGCTACTATAGTGTTTCCCGTGCCATCACAAACATATTTATTTACATTAACAGGGGGTACAGATGTTACATTAACAGAATATGACTGGGGTGTAGCATAGGTGGTACTTACATTTTGAGGGATAAACTGTACGTTATTTAACTGCACTAACTGCCCATCGTATATAAATTGCCCACCCATGTATGTAGCTATTTGAGGTATAGTTGCAACTAAAGGTGCAGGATTTAAACCTGAAGCTAAAACCTTAACTACCGGGTAAGTAGCACGGGGAATAGAATCTAATTGCAAAGACCCACCAGCAGATACATCAAGCCATATTCCATTCAAATTTATAGCAATAGAGTCTCCCTGGGTAAGAGCTCCACTGCTGGAATTTAGAAAGTGTAATGATATAGCTGCATAGTTTTTTAGTTGAGATAAAGTACCTGAATTATCTCTAATATAAACCTCTTTGTAAAGTTGTCCCGAAGTTTCATCGGCAGTAACAACCCCATATAACGTAGTGTTTGAAGAGATTTTAAAATTAACAGGTGAAGTAGCCCATTGCGCTCTTAATTGCTGAATAGTTACGGCTGTTCCAAAAGCAAACGATTTTATAGGTGGGGCAGTTGCATTTTTTCTACAAGAGAAAAACGCAAGAGAGGTTGCCATAAAAATAATTACTATTAATAAATGTCTTACCGTTTTCATTCGTCTAATTTTTTATAACAACATTAGCAATACCATAACCTGCAGCAGAATCTGGAATCAGCTTAACACCCGTATATCGGAAACCAACATAAAAAGTACCGGTATAACCCGATAGTAAACTGCTAGCGCTTGTTGCACTAAAATAAACGGGACTTGTGCCTGTTGATCCTGTTCCTGCATTTTGAAAAGCCCATGTGCTGGAAGTACCGCCACTAGTTATAATGTTAAAAGAAGATGTTATATCTGTCCAGTGTGCCGGCTGTGTACCATAACTTACAGGGCTTGCGGGTCCACCTAAGTTGAATCCGTTAAAATCGGTAGAAACTAAAACATCTAACAACCTATAGCCCGGAGCCGGATTGTAATTAGTAAATGCTTCAAAATTAATGTTTTTAGTAGGACTGTTTTGAATAGGAGGGGTAATTAACCACGCTACATTTCTGGCATCTGTACTGTAATATACGGAGCCAGAAGGAAAATAAGTAGTTCCCGATGTTGAGCCAGCCCAAAATTGATATCCTATTTGATGAGCATTTGTCCAGCCAGGAAACAAGGAGGTTATAGTTGCTCCAGCGCCACAAACAACCGTATCAAAGGTTTGACTCAATGTTTGCACGCCACATCTTGGTTGGTTTAAGTTTAAATCAGCAAAAGAACGAGGTGTTATTTGCAGAGCGTTACTATAAAAAGATATAGCTCCAATAATTGAACCACTGTTATGATTCTTTTTCGATTGATTTAAAAAATCCGCGGTACCACTGTACAAAGAAATGATAATAGAATTAAGTGCGCCACAATCATACAGTGTTGAGTTATAATATACGGCACCTGTGTTTCCTATAAAATTAGCCGAATCTCTAAGAGAAAATTGAACATCGTTAATTTCTACCAATTGACCATCATAAAAGGAAGCAGGCACAAAAAAAGCTCCTGTGGGGCTATTAAAAGAGACATCAGACACAGAATGATTTAACTGAGCAATCGTTACTACAACTGGAGGTGTTGGTCTTCCCACGGCCAACTTAACCACTTTGCATGTTGGGCTATCACTAACATCAACCGAATCAAGTTGTATGGAAGAGTTTGCTGCTGATTGGTCTAAAGTACAACCGTTAAGATTTACGCGTAAAGAATCTCCGGCAAAAATACCATGTGCAGTTAATTGTTTTAAAGACATTGCACCCGTATTATCCCGAATATAAAGAGTCTTGTAATTGTCGGTCATGGTAACTGTAGCAAACAAAGAAATATTTTGAGTGAATTTAATATTCTGACCATTATTAGCATTAAACATAGCCTTTAATGCGTTTATAGTAATTGTTGAACCTAATGGAGCTATATAAGGTTTATCTGTAGTTTTTTTACAAGCAAAAAACAAACTAGCTGCCAAAACCAAAATTGTTACGGATGATATTTGTATTGTTCTGTTTTTCATGTCGTTTTATCCTTTGACTCTAATTAATTGTAAAAGCTGCAGACAACATAAATGTTAATCCGAATGAATATAAATATTTGTTTGGGAATTTTACATCATTAACATCATCATGTCTTAATTGCTCTTCGCCCGAAGTCTTAAAGATATTATTAGTTAAATTGTTCACCATTAAATTTAGGTTAAGTAGATATCCGTTTTTTAAAGAAAATGATTTACCTCCCATAAAGTCTACAGTATAAGCATTGGCTAATTTTTCTTGGTTTAGAAGCTGATTAACCTGAGGATCGGTAGCCACGTACCTTGATAAAGCTGCATCGGTTCTTTTATCAGGACTAATAGACACATAATTATTTGCAAAATAGTTATAATAAATGCCCGCATACCATCTTTTAGCACCCGTATAACGTACACCTAAAGAACTTGCTGATTCGGGAGCACCACCTACGTGATAATTTTTAAAATAAACCGTTCTATCAGTTGCTAATAACTGTGTGGTGTTATTAGCTGTAATAGTTGCCAAAGGATCATTTGTGTACAAATAACTTCCGTAACCAACAGCCGCTATAATCGATACTCGTTTGGTTACGGCACCTTCCAATCCTAATTCTAACCCTTGATTTAATTGGTTAAGATTTGTCATAGCGTAATTTATAGTTGTTTTAAAATCATCATCAAAATAACTGCGATGCCAAACCTGATTATTTATTTGTGTATAATAATAAGTGATGCGCCCTTTTAACCAACGATATCTTAGGTTATACGAAATGTCTCCTGTAAATATTTTTTCGCTGCCAATGCCTTGTAATTCATCATTACGGGTTTGAGCAGATACAAAAGCGTTTATCGGTAAAGGGGGTTTGGTAAGAGAGGCTCCATTTATAGTGATGAAATTATGCCCATCTATTTTATATGTTATACCTGCCTTAATCCCATAATTTAAAAAATCAAGAGTATTGCTGTTTCCTCCGGAAGAACCATTTACAGGAGCACCATTTACCCCCGCTGTGGTCGGGAACAAACCATTAACCATATGCCCGGCTCGGTAAAAAGAGGTGTTGTTTACTGTGGCACTTAAGTATAAATCAACTCTTTTAAATGATTTTTCGGCTTGTCCCCAAAGTTCAAAACGAGTAACATTAATATTGTAATCATAGCCAAAAACATCTCCTTGTTTAATTATTTTATTAGGGTCATTAATATTGTTTTGAATAGCAAGTGGGTTAGGTGTTTGCGAGTTACCAAATTGATTATAATCTAACCAATAATCTCCACCCAGCAAATCATTAACTACTTTATAATAGCGGGTATTGGAAATGGCACCATTAGTACCCACAGTAATATAAATATCATTAGAAAGACGGGTATTGTATATAGCATTGTAACCTGTATTTTTCACATCCTGTCTTTTTTCCTCTATAATAATTAAAGATCTTTTCCCTGAATAAGTGGAACCAACCACACCGTCAACATTAGTTGTGGTATGAAGATTATTAGAATTTATATTATAAAACTGATCCCAATCAATTTGTTGAGCAGTAAACCCAGTTGCTGGATTTACTGTATTGTTTTGCCAAGCTTTTGTTAAAGCAGCAAATTGACCGGGGTCAGCATCTGAACTTGAAGGGGAATAATAGCTCGGCATATATTTATAATAGTCTGCAGATGGATTTGGAACACCAAAATAATTGCCACCAGTAAGGCTGGTTCTGCCATAAGAACCATAAATGCTTGCAGTAAGCCTTGAATGATCATTTATCTCCCATTTATCGGTTAAAATTAAAGTGGGAACATTGGTTTTACTTATAGTTGCATTCCGTGCAACCCCATTCTGAAAGCCCCAATTTGCGTTATAATGCTTGTCGCCCGTTAATGCGAATGCTTCATCCGTTTCATAAGCTTGCCTAGCTTGACTAATAGGAGCACCAAAAAGAGTAAGGGAAAGTAGGTTTTTGTCGTTAAATTTTTTATCAATCCCGCCATAATAACCAAAGCCTTGGAACCAAGTGCCTGGTATATAACCCTGTGCTGCATATCTTGCTGTACCCGAAAAAGAAAAAGCCCAACCATTTTTTAATAACCCGGTAGAATAAGTTAAAGTAGCCCTTTGCTTAAAAATCCTATTCCCTTCTGAATAAGTTACTCTTATTCCTTTTCTAAAAGTAGAGGCATAAACATTTAAGTTAAAAAATCCACCTACATCACCAAATGAAGAGCGAGAAGAACCTAAACCTGTTTTTTGGTCCATAAAACGCATCACATCGTTCATTCCACCAAAAGTACTAAAGCCTGCCACACCTGTTTCTAAGCTATTAAGACGAACTCCGTTCATCATTACCGTCATGTTATCCGTAAGGTATCCTCTGTAGCGAAACCTATCTACCGTAAAGTGCATAGCAACTGCCTGCATAAAAATATCTCGAGAAGAGCCAAGTAAAGCATTTACATCTTGAGATTGTAAATTAGCCCCCCCTAAATCACTAGAAGCTGTACTGAAAACAGGTAATATCCCGTTTGTAGTATTAATCGTATCTCGCTCTGCATTATTAAGCGAACTGGTTGTAGTAGTATCTTGATAGAGTGGTTTCATTCTACCGGTACTATCAATTTGTCCAAAAGAAGTCAAGGAGGTAAATAAGCAAAGAAATAGTATCAGTAAAGTATTTTTCATATTCAATTTCAAGTGGTTTTCTAGGTCTTTTTTTAATAATTACCTCTTATAAAAGTGGCTAAGAAATCTTAAATTAGTGATAACTAATGTTAATACTTCCTAAGGATGTTCACTTTCGGGCTGGCAAAAATAGAATAATTTTTACATTTGCAAAATAAATTCCATGTTAAGGAATTGTTATGTTTTTATGCTAAAGCAGGAGAACCCCTCTGTAAAATAAGTATAATTACAAAGGGCTGTTTTTATCCCGAAATGTTGTAAAAACAATTACATTTGCCCTATTTTTATCTTATTTTAACCATGAAAAACCTTTTTATCTGCCATTTTGTTCTCTTTTTAGCTCTTGCTTCTAATGTCTGTCAGGCACAAACTTTTGATAAAACCAAACAATATACCCCTGTTGCCGTTGGTTTTTGGAACTGCGAAAACTTTTATGATACCCTAAATGATCCTTTAAAACAAGATGAAGAATTTTTACCTAGTGCAAATTACCAATGGAACACCAAAAAATATTATACCAAGTTAGACCACATGAGTGATGTTATCTCTCAGCTTGCCACCGATGCAACGCCTGATGGAGTTGCCATTATGGGGCTTTGTGAAATAGAAAACAGGTCGGTTTTAGAAGATATTGTGAAAGCCCCCAAGCTAAAATCGCGTAACTATAAAATAGTACACTTTGAAGGGCCTGATGCTAGAGGAGTTGATGTGGCTTTATTATATAACTCTAAATATTTTACACTTACTTCTGCCCACCCTTATCATCTGACACTTGTGGTTGATAGTACCCACACTACCCGTGACCAACTATTGGTATCCGGTAAATTGTTGGGCGAGGAGTTTCACTTTTTGGTTTGTCACTGGCCCTCACGTTTCGGAGGAGGTTTAAGTGAACCTAATCGTATTGCCGCAGCAAAATTAGGCAGGAAAATTATTGATTCAATACTTAAGGTAAATGCCAATGCCAAAGTAATCCTGATGGGCGATTTGAATGATGACCCCACGGATGTTAGTATAAAGAAATATTTGAACACCGTTGGAAAAGCATCCGATGCAAAAGCTCCTATCCTATTTAATGCCAGTGAAAGTCTATTTAAAAAAGGAATTGGTACGCTTGCTTATAATGATTTATGGAATTTATTCGACCAGCAAATTATGACACCCGCTCTTGTAAATGGAAATTATAAAGGATTACATTTTCATGAAGCGTATATATTTAACAAGCCTTTTGTACTGGTTGAAAATGGCAGGTTTAAAGGCTATCCCAATCGAACCTATTCGGGAGGATCTTATACAGGAGGCTATAGCGACCACTTTGCTGTTTATTCAATCTTGTTAAAAGAAAAGTAATACTTAGACTTCACTTAAAATTGTAACAGCTTTTTGTTCGATAAAGGATGAGGTGTTATTTTTAACATCATCCACAAAATCAGGATTGGTTAAGCAATAACGCAGAAAGTTTTCTACTCTTTCCTGCGGCAAATCATTTGGGAATAATCGCGCATAAATAGTTTCTATTTGATTAATAGCTTGTTCGTTTTTTTGTTTGATGAAACGAACACCTTTTTGCTCAAGCATTTCAATACCCTTTAACGACTTTTGTAATTCTGCTTCGCTGGCAGCTTCTAAAGTTTTGTCAACCTTACTTATTTCCGTACGAATAGCATTGTATAAATCTTTTAAGACTTCCTTTTCTTTATCTAATGAAAATGGTTGTTGACTAAGCGCATAATTTTTAATCAGTTTATCCTTCTCTGTAAAAAAATCTTCTGTGGAAAGATTTAACTTCTGCATCTTTTGCTGAAGAGACTTATCTAAATAAAAAACAAAATTGCGCGGGATTAAAACAGGATACGGAATTTGTGCTTCGTCAAACATGACTTTATATTGCAGCCAATAAGCCAACTCTCCGGGGCCACCCACATAAGCTGCATTGGGTAATATCTTTTGTTGATACATAGGTCGCAGCACCACATTCGGACTAAGCCTTTCTGTTTCAGTCTCAATTAAATTTTCTAATTCCTTTTTAGAGAAACTAATATCTGTATTTAGTACTTTATAAGTATCGTTTTCCTTTACAATACGTTCACGTAAGTTTTTGTCCGTATAAAAAACATTTATTTCACGGGGTGTTACTTGCGCATCATAACCTTGCTGTTTTAGCTTTTCGTTGGCAGAAGTAACAGACCTATAAGCTGCATTCTCAAAAAAATCTTTTTTTATTTCAGTAATGAATTCCTGCTTCAAAACTTTGCTATCACCATCAAGTATAACAAGTCCGTATTTACCAAACAACTCATTAACTAAATAACGTGTGGCACCTGCTAAGCTTTTCTTTGAGTAAGTGTTACTAAGAAGTGCGTTTAATTTCTCTGCCTGCTCGCCTTCTCCTAAGGTTTGCTTTATCTCCCTAAGAAAAGCATCCATTCCGTCTAAAGCAAACGAACCAACTTTACCTTTCTGTTCAGTGTTCCAAACAATTTTTTTATTGAAAAGATTAACATGATTTATCTCTTCAAAATCATGGTCTTCGCTTGCCATCCAATAAACAGGCACAAACTGATGAGATGGATTTTGCTTATTAAGCAACTCGCACAAATTTATAACAGAAAGTATTTTATAAACAAAGTATGCCGGACCGGTTGCTAAACAAAGCTGATGCCCGGTTGTAATGGTATAGGTGTTTTTGTTTTTAAGTTTATCAATGTTTTGTTTTGTTGCCTCGGTAAGCGTAATGTGGTTGTTTTGTTTACCCAATTCATCAACTAACAAAGTGCGGTTTAGGTTGTTGTAAGGATTATCTGCAACAAATTTCTGGATGCCTTCAACAGATGGTTGGTATGTATAAAACTCGCTTAGTTTATTGTTTGTGTAATCTAAAAAAAGCTTGCTGAAAAAATTTACTTTCTCAAGCGGAATGAGTGTCTTGTTTAATTGCATGGGTGCAAAGGTATTTGTTTTAGCTTAGAAATTCCGCAAGATTCGGGTTGAGGAATGTGTGCAAATACACTAATTTTGTTTTTATGATACAGGAGGATGTTAATTATAAACGAATAGAAGAAGCTATCAAGTTTCTTACCGAAAATTATAAGCAACAACCTTCTTTATATGATGTGGCAGATGAGGTAAATGTAAGTCCGTTTCATTTTCAAAAGATGTTTACAGCAGTGGGCAGGCATTAGTCCTAAAAAGTTTTTGCAATACCTTACCGTTGAAGAGTTAAAGAAGGAACTGCATAAAACAAGTAACCTGGTTGAAGCTGCCGAACGGGTTGGTTTATCTGCCCAATCGCGCGTGTATGATTTGTTTGTAAACATAGAAGCCGTTACACCTAACGAATATAAAACCCAAGGAGCCGGTATTGATATAGCATACGGGGTACATGCCACACCTTTTGGCAATTGTTTACTGGCTGTTACCGACAGGGGTATTTGCAGTATGAGTTTTGTAGAAGATAATGTAAACCAACTTTTAGCCGAACTGCAAAGCCATTGGAAAAATGCACGTATTGAAAAGAACGAGCCTAAAACAAAACCCTTTGCCGAAAGCATTTTTGATGCACATACCAAAACAGCTATAAACCTATTGGTGCGGGGCACAGCCTTTCAGGTAAAGGTTTGGGAAGCTTTATTAAAAATACCGTTTGGTGCAGTAACCTCTTACCAAACTATTGCCAACACCATTGGTAACCCAAACGGCATGCGTGCCGTGGGCTCTGCGGTGGGTGCTAACCCGGTGGCATATCTAATTCCTTGCCATAGGGTTATACGCCGCGAAGCTGTTATAGGGCAATACCGTTGGGGCTCGTTGCGGAAAACCGCTTTAATAGGCTGGGAGAAAGCAAAGCTGACGAATTAAAGGTTTAGTAAGCACTTGGGCGTTCCGGCGCGCTCGTTGTCATTTCGAGCGAAGTCGAGAAATCTAAGTGCGCCGTTGGGCTTTCCACTGCAAGCCTATGGGTACCACCATCACACCTCCCGCTACCAGCTAAACAACGCCCTTGATTAAGAATTAACAGGCATTGTTTGTCATTCTGAGTGCAACGAAGAATCTGTTCATAACAGAGATACTTCACTACGTTTGGTATAACAACATACAACAGCCATAGATTGCCTTTTCTTCTGCCCGTTAGGGATTGTAACGAAAATCCTTTTATTGTAATCAATAAAAGATTGTAGTGAAAAGCCCGCCGTTGTAATCAACGGAACGCCCTCCTTCGATGGTTCGACAAGCTAAGCTCAGGATGACAACCTAAAGCATAGCTGCCCGTTTAACAAGGTAGGCATACAGCACCTTATCAAAACCTTCGGCAATATCGGCTTGTATAAAATCTATTTTGTATTGTCCGCATTTGGTTTTCAAATCGCTTATGTAGGTGTTCATGCGGGTTAGGTAATTCTCTTTAGCCTGTTGGGGGTTTAACTTTATCTCTTCGCCACTTTCCATATCTATAAAATGGTGTGGGCGGTTTTCAAAATCAAAGTTCAATTCGCTTTTCTTATCGTGCACATGAAACAAAAGTACTTCGTGCTTTTTATGTTTTAAATGTTGCAGAGCCGAGAACAAAACATCTTCTCGTTCTGCATTTTCAAACATATCGCTAAAAATAATAATGAGGGAACGCTTGTGGGTTATCTCTGCAATTTGGTCTAACAACGTTCCGGCAAATGTTTCGGTTGTGGCTTTTGGGTTGTATTGTTTCTGTAAGTTTTCTAACTCGGTAAACAGCATCTTTTTTTGTGCCGTGCTTGAACGGGCAGGTGCATGAAAGTTTAGCTTATCAGAAAAAACACTTAAGCCTACGGCATCGCGTTGTCGTAATAACAACTCCGATAACGCAGCCGCGCATTTAATAGAGAAATTAATTTTGTTGTTTTGTTCTTCGGCAGCAGCTTTTGTATCTACAGGATAGTACATAGATGAGGAAGCATCTATAACCAACTGACAACGCAGATTAGTTTCTTCTTCATAGCGTTTAATAAAAAGTTTATCGCTGCGCCCATAAAGTTTCCAATCTATATGCTTGGTGCTTTCTCCTGGGTTGTAAATACGATGCTCGGCAAACTCAACCGAGAACCCATGAAACGGACTCTTGTGTAAGCCTGTAATAAAACCCTCTACCACCTGCTTAGCCAATAGCTCTAAAGCAGAATACTTTTGAATGTATTGAGGATGAAGAATGGGCATTTTCAAGTAAATAGTTAATAGGCAATAGTTACTGATAACAACTCGTACCCAAATAACTATTCGCTAATACCTATTAACTAAAATTAAAGTTGTGCTTGCAGCTTAGCAGCCAATTGTGCTTTTGGCACAGCGCCCACTTGCTTATCAACTACTTTACCGCCTTTAAAAAATAAAATAGTTGGTATGTTGCGCACACCAAACTCCATAGATACGTTGGGGTTGTTATCTACATTTAATTTGCCGATAACCGCTTTGCCATCATATTCTTTAGCAAGTTCTTCTACTATAGGACCTACCATGCGGCAAGGACCACACCACTCTGCCCAAAAATCTACTAATACTACTTTATCTGAGTTTTTTACAACGGTTTCAAAGTTGCCATCTGTGATTTCTACTGCCATGATATTTTTGTTTTTAATGATTTATAAAGTTACTGATTTGTTCTATTCCGGCATCAAATTTCTTTCCAATGTTATTATTCTGCCACTATGGCTTATAATCGGGGTTGTTAAGATTACTGCTCTTGCGACTGTATAAGAAATAAACAATAATGCCTATAGCTCCCCATATCAAGAAGGCAACCCAGGCCTCGGGGCGGACAAACTTCATTAAAAACAGGTTAAAAGAAACCCCCAGTGTGCCAACCAAATAAACCGCAGGTGTTTTATAAGGGCGCTCAAGTTCAGGTTTTGTGTAGCGTAAAATCATCACGGCAACGCACACCATGCCAAAAGCTAGTAAAGTTCCCATACTACACATTTCGGATATCTTTTCTATAGGAGTAATGGATGCAATGATAGAGATGATGGCCCCAACCAAAATGGTGCTTCGGTAAGGCGTTTTAAACTTTGGGTGCAAAGTGCCAAACAAAGCTTTTGGCAATAAACCATCTTTTGCCATACCTAAAAATATGCGAGTTTGCCCCAGCATCATTACCAGCATTACCGATGTTAATCCGGCTGTAGCGGCAATCGTAATAAAGAAAACCGCCCAATTCAATCCAATACCCGAAAATGCCGAAGCTACAGGAGCAGCTTTATCAAGTTGGTCGTACTTAACCATACCGGTTAAAACTAACGATACTAAAATGTATAAAATAGTACACACCACCAACGATGCCACAATGGCAAACGGAACGTCTTTTTTAGGATTAATGGCTTCTCCTGCCTGTGTAGAAACAGCATCAAAACCTATATAAGCAAAAAACACAATGGTAGCTGCGGTTAAAACTCCGCCAAAACCAAACTTAACATGTTCTACCCCATCAGTAATGGTTTTAACCTCGTCGGGTATAAAGGGGTGCCAGTTGGCCGTGTTGACAAAAAAAGCACCTACAATAATTACAAATAACACCACAGCAATTTTTACAATTACAATAATGTTGTTGGTGCTGGCAGCTTCTTTAATACCTTTTACTAAGATGGCAGTAACAATCCAAGTAATTATAAAGGCAGGTAAATTAAACGCAAAACTTGGTATGGCCAATCCGGCGGCAGTACACTTTTCGGTAGCAGTAGCCAAATCGTTGCAAAGCCAGATCAGGAAAATCTACATGAAACAAATGCAGCAGTTTTACAAAATAGCCGCTCCAGGGCAACAGCTACGGTAGTAGCCCCCATCATATATTCTAAAATAAGATTCCAACCGATGAACCAGGCAAACAACTCGCCAATGGTGCCGTAGGCATAGGAGTATGCGGAGCCTTCAACGGGCAGCACCGAGGCAAACTCGGCATAGCACAAACTGGCAAACATACAGCCAATACCTGCAATTACGAATGACAAGGCAAGAGCAGGACCAGCAAAATCGTGTGCGGCAATACCGGTTAGCGTAAAAATACCCCCACCAATAATAGCACCAATACCTAAAGAGGTTAAACCCCATTTGGTAAGCACACGGTTCAAGCCGCTTTTTTTCATTTCGGCTTGAAATGCCTCAATGGGTTTCTTTCTAAAAAGATTAGACATACGTTATAAAAAAGTTAAGCAGTAAAGCTACCATTTTTTTATTTCTGCCCATTTATTTAGTTTTTGATGAGGGGAAATTATGGCACTTAGGCCAATAAAAAAGGCCTTACTTAAAAAGTAAGACCTTATTTTTACTGGTGCTCCCACTTGGGCTCGAACCAAGGACCCTCAGATTATGAGTCTGATGCTCTAACCAACTGAGCTATAGGAGCTAAAAAACGAGGCGCAAAAGTACACTTTAGCCTCTAATATGCAAAGAATATTGTTCTTTACCTCTATTCGCTTCATAAAACAAGGATTTGTTCGTTAGGGCTTGAAGTGATAATCCAAATTATACTAAAACCCTTGTTTGTGCGTTAATGGTTAAAATTTATTAATTTTACCTCGCATGTTGTTTTTCAGAAAGAATTTTGTTGTTGGGCTCTTGCTCCTTAGTTCCTATTTGTGTAATGCCCAAGTAGCTAAATATAGTAACGAGTTTTTAACCATAGGGGTTAGTGCACGGTCTATGGCAATGGGCGGAGCAAGCATTGTTACCTCAAACGATGTAACTGCCGGCTATTTTAACCCTGCCAATCTGCTTAAAGTAAAGCCGAAGTACCAATTGGCATTACTGCATGCCGAATACTATGCCGGTATTTCTAAATATGATTATGGTGCTTTTTCTGCCCGCATAGATAGCAATAGTGTTGCTTCGGTAAGTGTTATACGCTTTGGTACCGATAATATACCCAACACTTTAAATCTGGTAGATGCCAATGGCAATGTAAACTATAACAACATAAGCACCTTTGCTGTAACCAACTTTGCAACCCTGCTGTCTTACGCCCGCAAAATACCCAAACTAAAAGGCTTTATGCTGGGGACAACCGCCAAAATTGTGCGCAACTCATTAGGGCCTTTTGGCGGTTCATGGGGTTTTGGTTTTGATGTGGGTGCTTCCTACAGCTATAAACAATGGCACTTTGCTGCCGTAGGGCGTGATATTACAGGAACCTTTAATGCCTATACCTATAATTTAACGGCTGCCCAGCAACAAACTTTTGCAGCTACCGGAAATGTAATTCCTTCCAACTCTATAGAGGTAACCGTACCTAGATTGATACTGGGTGCTTCGCGCACCTTTACTGTTTGGAAAGATAAACTGGCCATAACCCCCGAAGTAAACTTAGTTACCACCTTTGATGGCAGAAGAAACGAAGTGGTTAGTACCAAGCTTGCCAGTATAGACCCGCTGATAGGTTTAGAGCTTTGCTACCTGCATATGATATACTTACGCGCCGGGATGAACAACATACAACAGGCAACCAATGTAGATAACAAAAACCAATGGGTGGCAACACCCAGCATAGGTGTAGGTATTAAGTATAGAATTTTTATGCTTGATTATGCGCTTACTAATTTTGGCGGAGGAGATGGTGCTATAGGTTCTTACAGCAATATTTTCTCCTTAAGAATAGATATTAATAACCTGCACCTATCTAAACCAAAAACCTAAATGTTACGCGCACGTATTACATACATACTTGTGTTTGCATTACTTGCGCTAAATCTTTTTTCTCAAACTACAAGCTTTAATAATGGTTGGATAAACCACAACCTGAAGTACTATAAAATAAAAGTAGCTAACGATAGTTTGTATAAGTTAGATTCGCTGATGCTGGCAAAAGCCGGGGTACCTGCGTTGAACCCCAACTACCTGCGTTTCTTTCAAAAAGGGGTAGAGTTGTATGCCTATGTAGCGGGTGCAGCAGATAATGTGCTGAACAAAAATGATTTTATTTTGTTTTATGCCGAAAAGAATAAGGGTAAAGATGATTCGCTGTTATATGCCAATGGGGCTTTTTTAACCAACCCCTATTATAGTGTGATTAATGATACTTCGGCTGTTTTTTTTACCTATGATAGTTCGGTAACAGCTAAACGTTTAACCCTGAATACAGATACCACCAATTATGCTGCCTATAGCCCATCGCCTTATTATTTTAAACAGGTGTATTCTCCCCGTTACGATTATTCTTTTGGAGCTTATAACATCGTAAACCAAAACGACCCGCGTTGGCTACAGGGCGAAGGATATTTTTCTGCTAATGTTATAGATCAAACGGGTTATACTTTTAGTTTCAATACTCCCTCTGCATATACATTAGGTACTGCCTTTGTTACGGTTTGTTTTTCGGGTGCTAATGATATAGCCGGAGTAAACCCCGACCATATTTTGCAGATAAGTCAACAGGGCTCAAGCAACACAGCCTTGGGTACCTATTCGGTAAGCGGGTATAATTCGGGAAAATATACTTATCCCCTAAATGCAGGTGTTTTTGGTGCAAGTCCAAGTATCATGGTCTCTTCGTCATATAACCCTTTAGCCAATTTGCCCCCCCCAACAGGTTATGTTAACAATTATGTAGATGTAAATTATATTAGTGTGTTATATCCACAACAATTTAATCTACAGGGACAAGAGCAGGAAAAAATATATCTGCCTGATAATGGGTTAGCAAAATCTGAATTGGTTATCAGTGGGTTTAATAATAGGGGCAGTCAGCCGGTGTTAATAGACACCACCAATCGTCAGATTTCTCTTATACCCGAAAGCAGTTCTACGTATACTGTGTTAGTACCCAATAGCGGAAACACTAAGTTTTATTTTCTATCCTCTATGGCTGCTGCAGATACGGTGCTAAAAATTGCTTCCGTAAATGGTACCGGAACTTTTGTAAACTATCCAATACTTGATTCTGCTTTTGTAATCGTGTCCCATCCTAAATTAATTTATCCTTCTTCGGGTGTTATGAATTATGCAGATTGGAGGCATAGCGGTGTAGGCGGAGGAAATTATAATGTTGTTTTGGCAAGTGTAGAAGATTTGTACGACCAGTTTGCTTATGGGGTAGAGCGCAACCCGCTTGCCATTAAGAACTTTTGCGGCTATTTAATTACCCAAGCAACAGCCGGCTCAATCAGACCACCCTCTAATTTATTTTTAATAGGTAAGGGCGTTCATGCTTGGGAGTGTATTCCTGTTCAGCGGCCTTATGTGTCTGCAGCCGTAGCCGCAGCCGAATGTTTAGTGCCTTCTTGGGGCAACCCCTCTTCAGATGTTTTGTTAACGCAGGGCTTGCCCGGCTCTTCTTTTTATCCGGAACCTGCCATACCAACCGGCAGGATTTGCGCACAAACCAATGCTGATGTGCTTAGTTACTTAAGCAAAGCCCAGCTATATGTAGCACAAGACCCCGACTCATTATGGCGCAAACGTGCTATACACTTTGTTGGTGGTGATAGCCCTGCCGACCAACAAACTTTTAATACATATATGAGTGCATTTAAACAAACGTATCAAAGTCCTTTTATAGGCGGAGATGTTTTTACGTTTAAAAAAACCACCACCACGCCTATCAGTATTAATACCAACGATTCGGTAAATCAATTAATTAACCAAGGTGTATCCCTTATGACCTTTTTTGGGCATGGCTCCCAAACGGGTTTCGATCAGAATATTGATTTGCCCAGCGCCTATACAAACTCGCCTAAGTTTCCTTTTATTATTGCCAACTCTTGTTTTACCGGAGATATTTTTGCCAGCAACCAACCCACCAATAGCGAACAGTGGATACTTGCCCCAAACAACAAAGGTGCTATCGGATATATAGCCACTACCGCCGAGGGGGTAGCAAATGATTTGGCTACATATACCCAAGAGTTATATAACAGGTTCTGTGTTAAGAGTTATGGAATGCCTTATGGTTATTGCATGAAAAAAGACATTAATTATTTAATGAATCCCACTCTTAATCCTGTGATTTATAATGACACGCTGCTACAGGAAACCTGTATGGAAATGACTTTGGAGGGAGACCCGGCCATAACTCCAAACAATGTTCAAAAACCGGATTATACGCTTACTAATGCCGATGTGATTTTTAATACCAATACTTATCCGGATTCTATCGGAATAAAAATTGTAATGACTAATTTAGGTAAAGCCATTAACACTACCTATAACGTTAAAGTAACTCGCCAGTTTCCTAGCGGAGTTGATAGTATTTATTATAAAGCAGCTAAAGCCCCTTTATATAAAGATACCCTTAGTTTTTTTATTTTTAAGAATTATAATATGGCGGTTGGTTCAAATTGCTTTACGGTCGATTTGAATTACCTGAATGCCGTTCCGGAAATAACTACTGCAAATAACACTACAAACCCTTGCATTTCTTTATTTATAGCCGGCTCTGATATTGACCCTGTGTGGCCCTACAAATATGCTATTGTACCCGATATACATAATGTAACTTTAGAAGCATCAACCGCCAACCCACTTGCACCAAGCACTAAATACCTTTTTCAGATTGATACCAGCGCAAGTTTTTCAAGCCCTGTTTTAATAAGCCAACCGGTTACTGCCCCAGGGGGTGTAGAATCCTTACCCGTAAGGCTAACTTTAAACAAAGATAGTGTGGTTTATTTTTGGCGCGTAGCAAAAGATACTACTGTACCCAACTGGAAACAAAGTTCTTTTCAGGTAATTAATGGCAAGCAAGGTTGGGAGCAAGCCCATTTTAGGCAATTTAATAATG
>CAVXOV010000088.1:0-53464 GCA_963763345.1 uncultured Candidatus Saccharibacteria bacterium | reverse complement strand
TCCCCGTCGTGGACAAAGATTTTAACTTGTTTTTCGTTCCATCGTCAGACAGTAGTCCTTAAAACCCATGTTTCTCCAAAATCCAATGCCCGTTTTATTACCCACCAGAACGTCCAGACGAAGAATAAGAGGTTTCTTCCAAAACCCCTTAAGAACAAGTTTGAAAGCTTCGCGACCCAAACCCTGTTCTCGGAAAACCCGATCAATAAAAAATTGACGGATGTAAATAAAACCCTCTTCTTTGCGGTAGAGGCAATAGCCGATGATCTCTCCATGTTCTTCGAAAAGGCAGGCCGGTATTCGCCCCTCAACCAGTTTTTCATTCGGCGGGTAAGCTGAACCTTGTTCATGGGGTTTCGGTGACCCTCATCCCGTATGAGCTTATAGTTCATTTCAGCAAGTTTCGGACTGTCTGCTAAATTAGCTTTTGAAATTTTCATAGTGGCCTTACTTTATTAAACAACCAAATCGGTACTTTTATTTGTCCTTGACGGGTCCCCGTCCTGGACAAATAATTCAACCTTCCGAAAATCGTGCGAAACGGGCGGGCAGTTCGACGCCGAACCTATCGCAAAGCGCCTTGACATCCCGGTAGTCGTTCTCGTCCAACTCGTAGCCGTCATGGAACTTTACCATCCATTCCACCGGAATGCATCGCACGGGGCGGCCCGTGATCGTTCCCTGGCCGGTCAAGTGCTCCGGGAGATAGGCGACACCGAAGACATTATGGCCCGCCTCATCGAATTCGTAGGAATGAATGTCAACTCGATGGCCTTGGGAATCGCCCATGACAAAGTTGCACTCCCGCCGGTCAACGCTTGGGACATCGGCATAGCCAGCGGCTTCCAAGAAATTTTCTTAACCTCGGCACATCCCGATGCCGGAGTGCAATGTCGAGGTCCCCATGTGGCCGAGTCTGTTCCCCAAATAGTGCGTCGACGCCCAGCCGCCATCCACCGCCACCTCGATGCCGTTAGACCTGAAAAGATCGAGGACCTGAATGACAGACTGCAGCATCCATATGGGATATGGGACTCGGCATAAAGATGCCCCTTGCTCATCCTCCAACCCCTTAATATTGTGTTTTGCCTGTCCACTCTGGGTCCCCAGCGTGAACAAGGTAAATACTGATTCCTGGTTTATAACCTTTTTTTGCGTATCCATGGTGATTAAGGTTTATTTTCTTTTAATTTTTTCGAGAGGTGAAACATAAAGTCTTTTACGTGATTGAATATTTTCGATGCTTCTTCAGGACCGTAATCAGCTTTTGTGTGGGAAACATGATTTCTCCATGCCATTTTAAAATGTGAAAATTCTTTTGCGGCTTCACCCAAAAATTGAGTTTCAATATCTTTTTCGATGGTTTTTGGCAAAGATTCCATGTCTCTAATTTTCTTTTCGATTTGGTCAATTATATTTTTCCAATTTTCCAAGCCAAAATCAGCAACGCCAACATATGAGGCCAATTCCCTTAATCCAACTTCTAAAACTCGCATCAAGTGGAAAACGTTTTCTATAGCGCCCCACCGCATAACACTTTCCTGCTTCATTAACTTCACGGTTTACGGTAGGAAAAGTAAATCCCACTTCAGCGCCGAACGGAAAATCGAATGTATAAAGATTTGCATTTTCGACGGAAAGGGTAAAAAAAAATACGCTGATTAAATTGTCTTTCGATTGATAAAACAATCAAATTTATATTGCTTTGTAAGGTTCGTATATCTTCCGAAGGGATAGTTTGAATTATATCTTTTATTGTGTTTGCTGTTCAACCAGCGCTAAGGCTTCACAATGATTTTTAAGCATTGTTAAAGAAACTTCTAATGAATCTTTCCATGATTCAACGACCTTTTTGTTGGGGCGCATTTTGGCCCCGGTTTCAAAATCCACAAAAGAAGATTTTACTAAGACCTCAATTTTTGTTAATTGATCAATAGTGGCAGCTAATTCGATTGGATTGTATTTAATTAACATTTTTAATTTCTTTTCCGATTTAAGTTTTAAATACCATCTTTTCTAGCTTTAGTTCTAAAATTCTCCAAATATTCAATCCAACTATAAATTAAGTCAATCTTTGGCAAATAAACCCCACAGAAACCATTGTTCACTCTGGGTCCCCATAGTGGACAGCTTTAAACGGTTTTTTTCAACAAGAAGTAATTAAACTTTTGGTCTTTCCCCCACGGGGTCCTATGGACTTCCGTCAATTCCTGGGCCAGTTCAAAACCCTCTCCAAATTCTTCCTTTACGAGAGCGGAGTCATATTGGCGAACATTTAAATTGCTACACTTATCGGGGCCATCCTTCGCGAAAGCCGCAAGAATCAATGAACCTCCCTTTTTCAGCGAATCCCTGACACGGGAAACATATCTTTCCCTGTCGGCTTTTTCAGTCAAAAAATGAAAAACAGCCCGGTCGTGCCATACATCATATTTTTCTTCGGAAACAAATGTCGTAGCGTCAGTTTCGATCCAGTGGACTTTCCCGGCAAGGGGACCGAGTCTTCGCTTCGCGTATTTGAGAGCATTTTCGGAAATGTCCAATACCGAAACCTGCTTGAACCCCGCTTCAAGAAGAAGGTCAACCAACACGGAAGTCCCGCCACCCACATCAATGACACTCGCATCTTTTGACATGCTTACCGCGTTAATTAACTCAAGGGACTTCTCGGATTTCTGTTGATACCAACTTACTTCAGTAGGTTTTTTTTCAGAGTAGATTTTTTCCCCAGTGTTCTTTTCGATCAAACATCTCGCTTCCCCCTATTGAACAGTGTCTTGTGGCTTCTTTTCCCTGTCCACGACGGGGCCCCCGTCGTGGACAATTTCTTAGGGTCTTAAATTTTAGACGATTACTTTTTTCACCGTATCCGTCTTTAAAATCACTTCACCGGCTTCGTTTTTGATTGAAAAGTTGTAGCCGAATTTGGCGCCGTCGGCGCTTTTGCCTCTGATAATGATACTTACCAATATGTGCAATACGATTCGGCAAACTGGCGTTTTAATTTTGCAAATAATGTAAGAACCATTTATGTTAAAGATAAAGTAACCCAATCTAATTTTGATTTTACCGAAGTGCAGTTTTATTTAGATAATGCCCAAGAAGACCTTTGGACTTGTGGCGCAGGAGGCTGGAGCCTTGCTGTGTTTGATAATGTTTCGGGTAACCCTATACCCAGTTATTCGGTGTTTCTTGGCATAACCACTGCCACCAGTATTCCCACCTGGAATGGTAATGCCGGAAATTGTATTTTTAATGAATACTCTAATAATATTACCTACGATTTTGGTTTATTAAATGTATGCTTAAATAACAATGACTTAAATTGGGAACGAAAAATGGCAACCTTTATTGCGGGTATCCCCAATGGAACACCTGTTTTAGCTTATACCGAAAACGGGTATTATGGTCCATATTCTCCCGGCGCCCCTATTTATAATCCTTGGCTTAACCCTACAACACCGGCACTGAAGGCGGCTTTGCATAGTATAGGTTCTATTAAAATAGATTCTTTGCGAGATACTACGTCTCTGATTATTTTTGAAGAAAAGGCATGAGCCCCGGTCAAGCGCATGAGGTTATGTCTCGTACAGCAGCTCAATTAATTACATTAAGCGATACGCTTGAAACCCGTTTTAATAATGGGTACATTGCTTCCGAGATTATTGGTCCTGCCAGACCATCAGATACCGCATGGAAATCGCTGCACTGGCATTATAGGTTGCCTGCCGCCTCGTCAACCTCAATTCCAACTATTGCTACCGATAGCATTGTGATACAGGTAATAGGTATTGATATCAACGGAGTAAAAACCACACTCGCAAACTTTACCCGCGATTCTTTGGATGTGTTGGATTTAAGTCATTACACCAACCAAATACCCAATAAGTTTTTTCCTTATCTGCAGTTAATAGCTTACGAACAAGATAACCATGTGCACAGACCGCCCCAACTAAAACGCTGGCAGGTAATATATGACCCTGCGCCTGAGTGCGCTCTTTATCCGGCGGGTGGTTATTCGGTTACCAATAGTACGGTTGCCGAAGGGCAAACCTATCAGGTGATTATGCCGGTTAAAAACATTGGGGCTGTTCCTTTTCCCGATAGTTTGGTTATTAATTATTATGTGGAAGATGCCGGCCGCGTAATGCATAATTTTTCTCAAACAAAACCCAAGGGCTTTGCACCCGGCGCTGTTATGCCAGTTACCTTTACGGTAAACACAATTGGTTTTGGCGGCAGCAATATTTTTGGGATAGATGTAAATACCCTGGAAAACCAAAGTATCAAAACGAGCAATATCATTTTAATAACATAGCGCAATTTGGTTTCAACGTAATTAAGGATAAAATAAACCCCATATTGGATGTTACTTTTGATGGTACGCATATCTTAAACGGAGATATTGTTTCTGCCAAGCCCGATATTTTAGTTACCCTGAAAGATGAAAACAAATTTTTAGCCCTAAACGACACGGGCAACTTTGCCGTATATACCACTGCGGCAAATGCAACTACACAGCAACGAATTTATTTTAATAACCCCCAACTGCAATTTACACCTGCGGTATTGCCCAACAACTCTTGTAAACTAAATTACAAACCCATACTTGCGCAAGATGGCATGTATAGTTTAGATGTGAAGGCTTCAGACCGCAGCAACAACGCAAGCGGACAGGTTGATTATAAAATACAATACGAGGTTATTAATAAACCCATGATTACCGAGGTGCTGAATTATCCTAACCCATTTAGTACCTCAACCAAGTTTGTGTTTACCATTACCGGAAGCGAAGTGCCGCAAACCCTGAAAATACAAATAATGACCATTACCGGAAAGGTGGTAAAAGAAATTACCCGCGAGGAACTTGGCTACCTGCATATTGGCAGAAACATAAGCGAATACGCCTGGGATGGCACCGACCAATACGGAGGCAAACTTGCCAACGGAGTTTATTTTTATCATGTAGTAACCCGCCTTAATGGTGCTGATGTAGACCACATGAATACCTCTGCCGATGAGTTCTTTAAAAAAGGCATTGGCAAAATGGTTATTATGCGTTAAGCTAATTACTTGCTTTGTGGGAGGCCAATACACAAACAAAAATAAAAAACCCTCCTCTTTGCAGAGAAGGATTTACTGTTACTTTCTGTTTTTAGTTTACAACACAGGCGTAGTAAACGCACCGTTCCAGGGGCCATCCAAATTAGGGTGTTTGCTCTTAGCCCAACGGAAAAATATAATCAATACTTTATTGGCATTGTTAGTGCCAGTGGGTAGTAAAAAATCGGCATGAGAGCTGTGCCCTTGGGTTAAACGCGAATCGTTAGCGTCGGTTGGTAAGCCGGTAGTGCCCGCTGCAAATACACCCCAGGCATATTCTACTAAATCAAAACCTTCCAACTTATGCGCACGCCCTTTGCCGTTTAGCGGGTAACAAGCGCATTTTATAACACCACCACCTACGGGTTTTATTTTTGGGTAAACCAATTCATCGGTAGGCGATTTTTTTGCAGTAACACTACCGCTTGTTGCGGGTGTAGTTACCAACGCATAACTAAGCGGCACGTTAAAGGTTTCGCAATCGGCAACGGTAGCGCCCACGGTAGCTTTTATTTTTAAGATAAGTTTGTTGGGCTTATCATATTCAACCAGTTGCGTAATCAGTGCGTGTAGCTGGTCTTTAACCGCGGTGGTGCGCTGCTTCTTATCCAGATAGGTTGCATACAGCGGTTGCCACGATGCTAAGATGCCTTGCCAAAAAAGGAGGTTAGCATTCGTCCAGTTATATCTTGTCCAGTTGGCGGTACCGCCTGTTAACAGGATAAGAAAAGCTGTTGTTTTGGTGATGTACCCGTTGAATCCTGAGATGCTGCGGGGGATAATTGATGCGTGGTCTGCCATGATTTCTAGGTTTTTAATTGTTTATGTTTTATGTTATACTGTTTTCATCTTTAAATGAATGCCTTATACTAATTAGCAAAACTCTTTTACTATATAGCAAAGCCTCCATACTAATTAGCGAAACGCTTATACTATTTAGCAAAGTCTTTATACTAATTAGCAGAACTCTTTTACTAATTAGTAAAGTGCTTATACTAATTAGCAAAGTCTTTATACTAATTAGCAGAACTCTTTTACTAATTAGTAAAGCGCTTATACTAATTAGCGAAACCTTTATACTAGTTAGTAAAGCCTTTGTGCTAATTAGCAGAACCCTTTTGCTATTTAGTGAAACCTTTATACTAAGCGTTGAAATTAGTTTAGCATTAATTTAAAGAACGATACTATACACCCTACAAAAACCGTGCCAAAGTGTTTTGTTTTGAGATAAAATAACATTTTTTAGCATTTGTACTCTTTATACTTATATTTGTTTAAACAAACACTGCATGAAAAAACTTTTGCTTTCTCTTATTGTTATGGCAAGCATAGCCAAGCAAGTAAAAGCCCAGATAATAACCACCGTTTGTGGAAATGGAACAGCGGGTTATAGTGGGGATGGGGGGCAAGCAACTAATGCAGAATTATATTACCCAACGGGCGTAGCTTTTGATGCTGCTCACAATTTGCATATTGTTGATTTTTATAACAACCGCATACGAAAAATAACTACAACAGGTATTATAACAACTGTAGCTGGAACCGGAACAGCCGGGTTTAGTGGGGATGGAGGACAAGCTACCGCCGCAGAATTAAACAACCCTACCGCCATAAGTTTTGATGCCTCGGGTAATTTATATATAGCTGATAGAATTAATTATCGCATACGCAAAGTAAACTCGTTGGGAATAATAACAACTGTAGCCGGAGGTGTGACACAGGGTTATAGTGGAGACGGAGGGCCTGCTACTGCTGCAGAATTAAATTCTCCTGTTGTAATAACGTTTGATGCCTCAGGAAATCTCTATATGGGGGATAACTCCTGTATACGCAAGGTAAATACAAATGGAATAATAACAACAATAGCAGGAAATGGGGGAGCACTAGGACAAGGGTATAGTGGAGATGGAGGTCCTGCCACTGATGCTAAATTAGACGATCCGTTTGGTTTAGCTTTTGATGCGGTCGGAAATTTATATATAGCTGATTATTCGAAATATTGTATACGCAAAGTGAATACAGTTGGCATAATTACAACATTTGCCGGAACCGGAACGGGTGGTTATAGTGGAGACGGAGGGATTGCAACAAACGCAGAATTATATTATCCGGCAGGATTGGCTTTTGATGCTGCCGGAAATTTGTACATAGCTGATGATGCAAATAACCGCGTACGCAAGATAAATACAGCAGGTATTATAACAACTATTGTTGGAGACGGAACTTTAGGATTTAGTGGAGATGGGGCGGCGGCTACTGCTGCAGAAATAAATAGTCCGTGGGACATTTGTTTTGATGCAGCAGGTAATTTATATATGGCAGATGAAGGAAATATGCGCATACGTATGGTAACTAATGTTGGGCAGTCAGCAGGCATAGAAACTTTAAAAAACAATAAAGAGCAGGTAAATATTTACCCCAACCCTGCTACTAATAGTTTGCAGGTTTCGTTTGCGGGTACTAGCGAGGGCAGCACATTGGTTATGTGTGATATGTTAGGTAATACCGTAAAGCAAATGCCATTCAATACACAACATTGCACCATAAGCGTAGCTGATTTAGAAGCAGGTGTTTATTTTATTACGCTAACAAGTGGTGCAAGTATTAGTACGCAAAAGGTTATTGTAAGTAAATAAGGTATTGGTAAGAACGGTAAAACCTGTATATTTGATGGACTTTAAATGAAGCAAATGAAAAAATTAATTACACTTGTTATGGTTGTTTTTGCCGCTAATATGGCAATGGCACAAAAAGAAACTACTACCCCTGCAAACACTACATCTGCAAGCCCTGCTCCGCTAGAGGCGGTTAAGGTAAAATCGCATAGCAATACCAACAACAATAGAGAATCTGGTGGTGGAACTAAATTAGGCACAGGTGTTTTAGGTACAGGTGAAACCGGCACCAAAAAGAAATTTGATGTAGGTAAGTTGTTTAAGAAGAAATAAGTTTCTTTTAAAGCAAACCCGGAGGTATTAAACCACCTGCCACACTTTTCATTTCGTCTGCACTTCGTTTATCGGCAGCCTCAATGGCTTTGTTAATGGTTATAAGCAATTGCTCTTGCAATTCTTCTTTAGATGCGTTTTGCAGGGCAGTTGCAATTTCAAGCTTTTGTATTTTACGGTTACCGTTTATGGTAATTTTAATATCGCCGTTTGCGCCTGTTATATCTATCTTTTCGTTTTCAAGCTTTGCTTTTATTTCTTCTACTTTTTTCTTCACCTCCTGAAGCTTGCCCATCATATCGCCAATTTTTCCAAACATGTTATAATATTTTAATTTACCGCAAAAGTCGCTTTTTTTAGTAGTATGGTGGGTAATTTTTTTACATTTGAAGGTTTAATTTGTTGTCCTAATCAAAAGGTATAGCGTATGAAATTTTCCGCATCGCAAATTGCATCTCTTTTAAACGGAATCGTGGAAGGGAACCCCGATACTGCCGTTAGCAATCTTTCTAAAATAGAAGAAAGGCAAACCCGAAACGCTGTCTTTTTTAGCAAACCCACAATATACCCCCTACATATACGAAACAGACGCATCGGTAGTTATTGTAAACAAAAGTCTTGTATTAGATAAACCCATAAAAAGCACCTGCACTTTAATTCGTGTAGATGATGCGTATGCCTGTTTTGCCCAGTTGCTCGAAATGTATAATCAGGTTAAGAATGATAAAAAGGGTATAGAGCAACCTTCTTATATTGCTAAAACCGCCAAACTGGGGAATGATTGTTATGTGGCAGCGTTTGCTTACATAGGAGAAAACGTGGTGCTGGGAAATAACGTAAAAATTTATCCGCATGCGTTTATAGGCGACAATACCCAAGTAGGCGATAATACTACTATTTATGCCGGCGCAAAAGTTTATAGCGATTGTTCTATCAGTTCAAACTGCACATTACATGCAGGCTCTGTAATAGGTGCCGATGGTTTTGGTTTTGCACCTAACAGCGATAACAACTACAAAAAAATGCCGCAAATAGGCAATGTACTTATAGAAGACCATGTTGAAATTGGCGCTAATACTACTGTTGACAGGGCTACCCTGGGTTCTACCATTATCCGAAAAGGAGTTAAGTTGGATAATTTAATTACAGATAGGTCATAATGTAGAGATAGGTGAAAACACGGTTGTTGCTGCAAGTGCCTCTGTTGCGGGTTCTACTAAGGTTGGTAAAGATTGTATGATTGGTGGACAGGCAGGCATATTGGGCATTTAAAAATTGCTGATGGAGTAAAGATTGCCGGACAAACGGGTATAAGTTATAATCTTAAAAAACCGGGAGTAATATTACAGGGTTCTCCAGCCCTGCCCATTACTGACTTTCAGCGTTGTTATGTGATATTCCGTAAATTGCCGCAGCTTGCACAAAAGATAAATGAATTAGAAAAACAATTAAGAGCCAACAAAGCGAAACAAAGTTCAAATAAATGAATGCTTATTATTATAATCTTAAAAACGTAATAGTCTATCTCTTTAAGACTAAGACTATGAATGAGCGAAAAACAACGTACAATTAAAAAACCCGTATCCCTTAAGGAAAAGGTTACATACCGGAATAAAGATACCATTACCTTTAAACCTGCACCCGTTAACCATTGGTATAAATTTAAACGGATCGATTTGCCCGGTGAACCTATTATTGATGCAGATGTAGATAACGTAACAGATACTGAAAGAGGCACCACTTTAGAACAAAATGGGGCAAAGTGTACTACCACAGAGCACCTTTTGGCCGCACTTGTCGGTTTGGAAATTGATAATTGCTTAATAGAAGTAGAGCGCCCTGAAATCCTATTATGAATGGCAGTTCCATGCCTTTTGTAGAAGCGCTGGAAAAGCAGGCATTGTGGAACAAGATGCCACGAAGAGTATATTTTGAATTAAAAGACAACCTTACATACGAAGATGCCAAAGGACACATTGAAATGCTTGCCGTTCCACAGGAAACGTTTCAGGTTAACGGTTATGGTGGATTATAATTCGCGAATTCTTGGCACCCAACATGCCACTATTTATAATGTTAGCGAATTTAAAAATGAAGTAGCAGCCTGCCGCACCTTTGTATTTCTGCATGAACTGGAGTTGCTGTTAAACATAACCTTATTAAAGGAGGCGATTTTGACAATGCTATTGTATTGGTGGACAGGGAAATTCCAAAGGAAACAATGGAATACCTGGCCAAAGTATTTAACAAAAAAAGCAGCGAAATAGAAGTAAAATACCCCGGGTATTCTAAATAATACCAAGCTCAATTTTTATAATGAGCCTGCCCGCCATAAACTATTGGATATGGTTGGTGACTTAGCCTTGGTAGGTATGCCTTTAAAGCTCATATTCTTGCCGCAAGACCCGGACATTCGGGCAATGTGGCATTTGCCAAGAAACTTAAAGATGCGCTAAAAAAGACCGCGTTTAAAAAAGGCGTTGCAAAGTATAACCCAAATGCAACCCCTTTATATGGCATCACCGAAATTATGAAGCCTTCTGCCACACGCCCCTTTCTTGTTGGTAGATAAAATACTTGAACTAAGCGTACCCATGTTGTAGGTGTTAAAAACGTTACTATGAATGAAGATTTCTTCCGCGGGCATTTCCCCGGAAACCCGATTATGCCGGGCGTCTGCAAATAGAAGCTATGGCACAAACAGGCGGAATACTTGCTCTTAAAACTGTTCCCGACCCGGAAAACTATCTTACCTTTTTTATGAAGATAGATAATGTACGTTTCCGCAACCAGGTGGTTCCGGGCGATACGCTCATCTTCCATTTGGAATTGATGGAACCTGTAAGACGCGGTATTTTCAAAATGAAAGGAACTGCTTATGTGGGCGATAAAATTGCCACAGAAGCGGAAATGATGGCACAAATAGTAAAGGTACGTAACGTAGATAAAAAAGTTCGAGGGCCTCAATCATTATAACCCGAGCCTTTTGCAAACGCCAGCGCACGAGACTATAAAACAAAACAAAGCATGATTTCACACCTTGCACACCGACCCAAAGGCGACCAAGAGATAACCATCAAGCCCTTCACCAGTATTTATTGCGATGTAATTATTGGAGAAGGCAGTTGGATAGAACTAATCCTTTTGATAGATATGACTCGTTTGGCAAGAATGTAAAATATTTCGGGGCTGTTATTGGCGGCATTCCACAAGATCTAAAATATAAAGGAAACCCATTTTAACAGTAAATGGTAATAACACACCATTAGAGAATATGTTACCATAAACAAAGGTACGCTAGATAAGATGGCTACCAAAGTGGGCGACAATTGCCTGATTATGGCCTATGCACATATTGCACACGACTGTGTAATTGGCAATCACGTTATTATTGCAGGCTATGTTGGAATTACCGGACACGTGGTAATTGAAGATTATGCCATAATAGAAGGCTTAAGTGGCGCACAACAATTTATAACCATTGGTGCACATAGTTTTGTTGCCGGATGTTCTCAGATACGTAAAAGTGTACCACCCTTTATTCGTGTGGCACGCGAGCCTTTGCAATATATTGGAGTAAATATTGTGGGATTAACCCGCAGAGGCTTCTCTAAAGAAACCATAAAAAACATAGAAGATATTTACCGGATTATTTTTGTACGTGGCTACAACATGACTAATGCCGTAGAAATGGTGGAGGCAGATTGTGCTGATACGCCAGAGCGTAAGCAAATTCTGGACTTTATTACCAACGCAAAAGATGGTATTGTGAAAGGCATATAATTATGTTTTGGTTTTATGTAAAATAGTTTACTTTTACCTCGTGAAAGAAATTAAAATGAAAAAGAATATTTTACTTCTGTTTGCTTTCATTTATATAAGAACACACGCTTTTGCCATTGGAGAGTTTCCCGCTTTAGAACTTATTAATTTTACAGCTATCCAAACCGAAAATAAAATTGATATTAAGTTCAGTACTTCTGTGAAACCAGGCGGACCTTATTTTACCGTAGAAAAAAGTAAGGACGGCAAAGACTTTATTAAGTTGGTAGATATACCTGCCATAGAAAGCGGAACTACATATTCCGATTATTTTGAAACAGATTATCAGCCATACAGTGGGGTTTCTTATTACCGTATTAAGCAAACTGATGAAGCGGGTAACTACCGCTACTCGCAAACAGTTACCTTTAAACTGGAAGAAGAAAAAAACGAACAAACAAATACCATCTCGCAAATATCAGGCATCATCTATGAGGTGTCGGGTGCACTTTCTCAGGTAACGGCACATACTAAAAACGAAACTCTTTTGGTTGTGCGCGATGCAAAAGGAAACGATTATTATACCATGGTGGCCCTTAATTATAAAAAGAATGCTGTAAAATCTCAGGAGATGTTTCCGCCCCTTTCTCAGGGAACGTATCAGGTAATTAGTTCATCAAACGATGAGCTGAACAACCAAAAGCTTATTATAAAATAATATAAGCTGTTTTTAAAAAAACATTATTTTTGCGCACATTCAAAAATCGGGCTGTAGCACAGTTGGTAGTGTACTAGCATGGGGTGCTAGGGGTCGCGTGTTCGAGTCACGTCAGCCCGACGAGTTCACATTATAGCAAATTAAATGGCAGTAAAATAAATTAGATTACTGCTTCTTTTATTTAATTTGGGTGTAAAATAATTCAAAATAACTCATTCTAAATGAGACCTTATTATTACTTTCTAATTGTGCAACTGAGGGTTGCACAATTAGAAAGTAAAACACACCAAGCTGGGCTTTACGTTACATTCTTTTGGGATTATCCAAAAGGCTTTCCACGGTTTCGTTTATAGTAACACAATCATTATACATATTTGAATTTTGTAACTTTGTACAATGAGGACATTCAAAGATTTTAGGTCGTTTAATGAATACATAGGACTGCCAATACCTTTGGATAATAATATTGACATTGGCTATTACAACCCGCCAAATATGCTTTTGAAGTCTGAACCTATTATGGTTGACTTTTACAGAATTTCAATCAAATTAAATTTTACAGACAAAACTGTTGCTAAATCAAAGCCTATAAATGCTATTTTTTTTAATAGCCCAGAAATGGCAACAGAGTGGGATGTAGAACCGACTTATTCAGGCATGTATTTACAACTATCAAAGAAATTAATTGAAGAAAATCGTTTCTTGTTTAAAAACTATCTTGACTACGGACAACATGAAGCCCTGCATTTAACGGAAAAAGAAGAACAAGAAATCAAAACCATTTTTGACTTGATGTTTAAATACTATGACCGTAGAAAAGAGAACTTTAGTGTTTTGCTTTCTTACGTTCACGTTTTAGTTTCATTAGTAGAAGCATTTTACAACAGGCAGTTTTCTACAAATCCTAAACAATACAATCCCATCTTATCCGACTTTCAGCAACTCCTTAAAGATTATTACATCAAGCCAGTCAAGCATATTCCGACTGTTCAATATTTTGCTGATGAACTTCACTTAACTCCCAACTATCTTGGCGACATTATTAAACACTTTACTCAAAAGTCAGCCATTGAAAACATTCATGAGTTCGTGATAACAAAAGCAAAAGAAATGCTTGAAAAAAGAAGTGATTTAAACAATACCGAAATTGCTTATGAACTTGGTTTCGACTATCCAAATTACTTTGCCAAGTTTTTTAAAAAACAAGTTAATCTAACTCCTAAAGAATATAGACTTCGAGCAGCCGACAAAACCGCCAATTTTCAGCGTATTTAAAATAGAACGTGGTTATCGGTAATTTGTTTCCTTCTTTTTAGTAATTTATATCCTTCTGCCTTGTTGATGTAATTTAATTTTGTCTTATCAAAATTCAACACTTTAAATAAACTAAAATGGCAGAAACAAAAAAAGTATTGCTCATCAATACACATTTAACTTATCCTAACTGGTCAGAAGGAACATTAAACAATTCATTCTATCAAATTGCAAAAGATTTTTTTGCATCTAAATCATTTGAGGTTTTGGAAACAACCGTTGAAGATGGCTACAAACCTGAAGAGGAAGAAAAAAAACATTTGGAAGCTGACATTGTAATTTTACAAACACCTGTAAACTGGTTCGGTGCACCTTGGATTTACAAAAAGTATGTTGACGAAGTGTTTAATAGCGCATTGTTTAACAAATCATTTTTAACTGGTGATGGAAGAACAAGAGAAGATACAACGAAACAATATGGAACAGGTGGGCTTTTACAAGGAAAAAAGTTTATGATTTGCGCAACTTGGAATGCACCGGCCGAAGCATTTGACAATCCAGAACAACATCTTATGCAAGGTAAAAGTACGGCAGACCTTTTTCTTAACATAACAAGTAACTACCGTTTTTGCAGTTATGAAATTATAGAGGGTTATAACTGTTTTAACATATTCAGACGCAGCGACATTGCAAAAGACCTTGAAAATTATCCAAAGCATTTGCATAAAGCCTTCAATTTTTAAAAGTATTCTTTGCAACCCTGACCCTGCAAACCGTAAAGTGTGATTAATAATATACTAAACACCATTATAATAAAAGCCCCGATAAGGGGCTCTTTTATTTGTATTTCTCACACACATTTAGGGATGATTAAGCAATAATATTTTAATTCTTAAACATTTTATCAAAAAAGCGAAAAAATAATTTGCGCAACCAATTAATTGCATTTATATTTGCAACCGATTAATTGCACAATAAATTAAATTCCAAATGAGAAGAGACGTATTTCAAGCTATAGCAGACCCAACAAGGCGGGCAATATTAAGCCTTGTAGCCTTACAGGCTATGACACCAAATGCGCTTGCAGAGCATTTTGATTCAAGTAGACAAGCGGTATCAAAGCATGTAAAAATCCTAACCGAATGTAAACTTGTTAAACAAGAACTAAATGGCAGAGAAATTTATTATCACCTAAACCCAAAAAAAATGAAAGAAATATCAAATGGATAGAACCTTTCCAACAATTGTGGGAAGCCCGATTTAATCAACTCGACAAAGTATTATTAACAATTAAAAAACAGAAAAAATGAAAAACAATTTGCTATTTGATTTTACCGTTGACAAAACAACAAAAACGGTATTTGTAAACAGAGAATTTGATGCCAATCTTTCATTGGTATGGGATGCATTTACCAAACAAGAAATTCTTGACCAATGGTGGGCACCAAAACCTTGGGCATCAAAAACAAAAATTATGGAGTTCAAAGTTGGCGGACGAAGATTTTATGCCATGGTAAGCCCCGAAGGGCAAGAACATTGGTCAATTCAGAAATTTACTTCCATCAGTCCGACAACTAATTTTAAATTCCTTTCTGCTTTTGCCGACGAGGATGAAAACATCAATACTGAAATGCCCAGTTCTGAATGGGATTTGAATTTCAGCGAACAAAACGGAACAACAAAAGTGAGTATTACTATTTATAATGAATCACTTACCCGCATGGAGAAAATGATTGAAATGGGCTTCCAAGCAGGCTTCACGATGACATTAAACTACTTGGAAAATCTGTTGGCAACTTTATCGCAACAAAAACAGACTGCAAACAATAGAAAATAAAACACAATGAGAAAATTAAAATTACAAATGCAA
Organism: uncultured Candidatus Saccharibacteria bacterium; assembly: GCA_963763345.1. Classification (GTDB taxonomy): domain Bacteria; phylum Bacteroidota; class Bacteroidia; order B-17B0; family Aurantibacillaceae; genus PALSA-968. The sequence continues at coordinate 37,809 of CAVXOV010000088.1, read as the reverse complement.
ATTTCACTTGACGGCTTTGTAAAAGCTGATTATGGTGGAACAAATTTCAACTGGGACAATGAAGTGAGAAGTTTTTCCATTAACAACCTTAAAAAGGTGGACTGCATTCTTCTTGGTCGAAATATGTCTGAAGGGTTCCTTTACTGGAAAGAGGTTGCTGGTAATCCAAAAGACAGTGACTACACATTTGGCAAAAAAGTGACTGATATTCCAAAAGTTATTTTTTCAAAAAAGCTAAAAACAAGTAAGTGGGATAATGCGAGCATTGTAAAAGGAGACATAGTAGAACAGATAAAAACTTTGAAAAAGAAAAAAGGTAAAGACATTATTGTTTATGGCGGCTATTCATTTGTATCATCATTAATTCAGCACCAATTAATAGACGAATTTTATTTACTTGTAAATCCGTTTGCTGTTGGAAGTGGTGAACCAATTTTCAAATCTTTACAAAACCCCTTACCATTGACACTTGTGAAATGTAAACCATTTGCTTGCGGGACAGTTTTACTACATTATACAAAACATTAATAACACGCCGGAAACGAATGCCAGCCGATAACATAGGATTTATTCAATAAGTATTAGGGGGCAGAATCGCTAATTGTTGCAATCTCTAATCAGGTATGAGCTCTTTACCGTGCAGTGGAAAGCCTTTGTGTAAACGCAAAGTTTGCAACGTAAAGCAACAATATTATTTAAAATAGAATTTATTACGTTTGTATAGAAAAGTAAATGGAATGAATAAATTCGACCGAATAACAGCTATTCTTATTCAGTTACAATCTAAACGGGTTATAAAAGCAAAAGATATTGCCGAGCGCTTTTCTATTAGTTTACGTACTGTATATCGAGATATTAGAACTTTAGAAGAAGCTGGAATACCAATAGTAGGTGAAGCAGGAGTGGGTTATTCTATTATGGATGGTTACAAACTGCCCCCTGTAATGTTTACTAAAGAAGAAGCAACAGCATTTCTCACTGCTGAAAAGTTAATAGAAAAACTAACAGATGCTTCTACCGAGGAAAATTACAAATCGGCAATGTATAAGATTAAAGCCGTTTTGCGTTCATCTGATAAGGATTATTTGGAAAACATAGACGAACAAATTCAAGTTATTAATAATCCTTATCAATCAAAGGACAAAGTAAACCAAAACTCTCTTCAGGTCATTTTAAAGAGCATATCGGAAAAAAATGTTATTTCCATTGATTATTTTGCAAATCACAGCCAAGAAAAAACCAAAAGAAGCATAGAACCTGTTGGCATTTTCTTTATGAATAACTATTGGTATTTGATAGCTTATTGTCGTTTAAGAAACGATTATCGAAATTTTAGAATAGACCGTGTGTCAGGAATTTTGCAAACAAATTTGGTTTATGAAAAACAACATCCAACACTAAAATCCTTTTTAAAAGAAATTTCTAAAGAAAAAGAATTGCATACAATAGTTATTCGGGTAAATAAGGAAATAATAAAATACTTTGGGAATCAAAAATTCTACAATGGTTTTGTTTCGCAAAAAGAATTGGCAAATGCAATAGAAATGACCTTTTTAACTTCTTCAATAGAAAGTTTTGCTCGCTGGTATATTATGTTTGGTGATAAAGCAGAAATAGTGAGACCTGATAACTTAAAAACGGTAGTAAAACAAATAACTACAGCTATTCATTTAAAAATAAAATAAATATTTTACTGTTGACATAGAGTTGTCACTTCAAGATGGTTAGTTTGCTTAAATCTTAAAACATCAAAAATGAAGACAATAATTAACATGTTCCTGAAAGAATTGGAACAAGAAGCTAAAACAACACGTAAAATGTTAGCTTGCGTACCCGAAGAAAAGTACGATTGGAAACCACACGAAAAAAGCATGACTATGCAGCGTTTAGCAACTCACATTGCTGAACTACCTGGTTGGGTAAGTATGGCTATAAATACAGATGAGCTTGACTTTAGTAATAATAAGTATGAACCAAAAGTTATCAAAAACAATAAAGAATTAATACAATATTTTGAAAAATCATTAGCTGATGCCATTATAGATTTAAATAAGGTAGAGGATGCAATTTTATCAAGAAAATGGATACTTCGCAATGGTGATACAATTTATAATACATCTACAAAGGGAGATACTATACGTGTAGCAATTTCTCAAACTATACATCATCGTGCACAGTTGGGAGTATATTTACGTCTATTAAATATACCTATACCGGGTAGCTATGGCCCAAGTGCTGATGAACAAAATTTCTAAATTGTAGAGATATTAGGGTAAAGTTTGGTAACGGATAAAGTCAAAATCACATTTTGATGGCTTTTTTTGTAAAAAATAAATGCTTTTTCGTCACCCTAAAGATAGTTTATGACGATAATTGAAAAACAGATAATAGAAACGTGGTTCATCAACCATAGAACCAATTTATTACTTATTAATTCATTAACGGAAGAGGCATTGGATTATACTACTTCAAAACGTGGAGGCGGAACTGTAGGACACCAGCTTGCCCATATTTACAACGTGAGGTTTTGGAAACTTGAAAAGTATGACAAATCATTGATTACCGACCTTACAACAATTACAGCAGAGGACACAAAAACAATTTCAATGTTCAAAGGCTGCCACACACTTTCAGCAGAACGCATTGGTAAAGTCTTAGAGGACGGAATTAAGAAAAATGGAGAGATAAAAGGTTTTAAACGTGGGGTTGTTCCGTTACTTGGTTATTTTATTTCACATGAAGCACACCACAGGGGTAACATTTTATTGACTTTAAAAAATTGTGGTTTTAAAATACCTGATGAACTAAAATATGGCATTTGGGAATGGAACAAAATATAAAAGCTTCAAAAAGGAATGAGAGAAATTACTGGGGAATTGAGTGATGATACAATGGTAGAAATTTTTAAAACAAACATCATCTCCAAAAATGATGCGCAAAGAATGCTAAACCTACTATCAGATAAATATCCAAATCTTAAAATCAATTTTGACCTTAATGATTGTGATAAAATATTAAGAATAGAAGGGGAAAGTATAGAGCCTGAAAAAATAATTGAACTAATATATACAAGCGGTTATCAATGCGAAGTTTTAGTTTAGTTTACAACACGCTAATACTTAAGAACGTTAGGTATGCACTTTGGGTGTTTATTATAGGTTGTTTTTTTGTGGCGTTACAATCCCTAACGCAGGAATTATCTAAGCTTAGGAAATTCTGAAAGCTTTTTATGTGTTAGTTTAGAATTTTTTGTTGTGCTTTCAACTGCCCATACAGCCATTGCGTATAGCACAGGATGTAATCTTTTTCCTGCTGCCGAAAGACTGTATGTAACATACGGTGGTACAACAGGTTTTGCTTTTCTTATTATTAAGTTATCGTCTTCCAATTGTTTAAGATGTTGTATCAACACCTTTTCTGTTATCTGTGGTATAGCTTTTTTTATTTCGCTATAACGCTTACTGCCTGCCAGTAAATTTAAAAGTATTACGGGTTTCCAATACCCTCCTATTTTTTCCATTACATAGGTAATAGGACATTCTTGAAAAGCTTTGCTCTTATTTTCTTGTATCGTTGAGCTTTCTTTTATTTTAGTCATTATTACATACTTTGGGGTTAGTACTTGTATTAAAGTAAGTACAAATATACCTTTGTCTCATATAAATAACAAAAAAATGAAAAAAATAATTGTATTCGGTGCTACACGCGGTACGGGTAAACTTGTAGTTGAACAAGCTTTACTAGCGAATTATCAAGTAACGGCCATAATAAGAAACCCGGAAGCATTCAATTTTCAGAATAGGAATCTAAAAATAATTAAAGGAGATGTATTGAACCTTGCCAGTTTTAAGACGGCACTCAAGGGAAATGATGCTGTTGTTTCCTGCTTAGGAATACCTAAGATACAGGAAACCACACTTTATTCTGAAAGCATGAAAAACATTGTAAAGGCAATGAAAGAGGTTGAAGTAAATCGTATAATTTGTATTTCATCTGGTGCTATTACTACCCCACCTAATAGTTCATTCATAATGTCTTTTCTGCTCAAAAATGTTTTACAACGCCTATTCAAACCAATCTATTCTGATATGTCATTAATGGAAAAAACTCTTTCAAACTCAGATTTAAACTGGACTGTAATAGGAGCACCTAAACTTACTAATGGAAAACAAACCGGTAAATACAGAATAATTACCAATCAACCATTAAAAAAAATACCGATAATTTCTCGGGCTGACCTTGCTGAGTTTATGCTAAGCAAATTAGATGATAAAAACACATTTAAATCAAGAATAGAAATCGCATACTAACCAATAAACAAAAAACGAATATGAAAAATCAATTTTTAACAGGAATAGCTTTAATACTATTCTCAAGCGCAATCGCACAAACAAGTAATAATCAATCTAAAAAATCAATTAAAATGAAAGAATACATATTGTTAAACAGAGTACCTCTTAATTATGGAGGAAAAGAAGCAAAAGAAGTAATAGAAACTTGGAACAATGTTATGGGTAAATATAAAGCAGATAGCATATTTGTTACAAGTTTTGTTTTCCCAAACGAAGGGTATGTAATATCGGGTTCGGAAAAAACAGTAAAGAAAGAAACTGTTAGTGCAAACAACCTTAAAATAGTTAGCACCATAGTTATTAAGGCAGCAAGTTATGAGGAAGCTATTGAATTAGCCAAGGCTTTCCCTATATTACAACAGGGAGGAACTGTTGAGGTAAGTGAAATTATGTCAAGACCCCTTCAAGCAAAATAGTTTGTTTGCAAAAATAGACTCTATATAAAAATATATGGCCTCGAGCAGAAGTGCTGTGCATTCATTAAAGTTTTAGGGCTTTAATGAATGAATGTGGATAAAACCACTCGGGGCCTCCTTTTAAAAATGATATTGATACAAATAGAAATTACAACTACTCAAAGCTTGCTTGCCTTGTTAATTATAAAAAGTATGTATCAAATCGCTTAATTAAAAGAAATTTTTATAAATATTTCATAGACCACATGCAGATAGAGGTAATAACAAAAGAAGATTTGTCGAAACTTAAATCTGAACTATTGGAAGAGATAAGATTGATACTTAGAAACAAAGGATTTAACTTTCAACATAAAGAGTGGCTGAAATCTTATGAAGTTCGTAAACTACTTGGTATCTCCACAGGTACTCTACAAAATATGCGTTTAAATGGAACGATTATTTTTACAAAGATAGGTGGGTTGATGTACTATAGATATGAAGATATTATAAGAATGATGGAAACCAATAAGCCTAAAAATCCTTTTGCTTTAAAGAATAATTATGATACAACTCAGAAAAAATGGAAATAAGAAGACACTATTTTAGAGTAGTTCTATAGTTAATCAAAGCATTTAGGGATGATAAAGCAATAATATTTTAATTCATTTAAGTGTTAAATGGTTTATAATGATTAGCTTTGCAATAGTAAAAATGTTCTTTAAAAGCCTGTTGAAACATAGCATTTCCAATCAATGTGTATGAGACCAATGGGGTAAATTTTTGTTCTTTCTGCACCTAACTGTTTGATAGTTAGGCTTGAGTTGGCTAAAGCTTTCACGACGTCAGCCCGACAAAAATCTTCTCAATAAGAACAAATGACTATATGTAATCCCAAAAAAAAATCTTTACTGCTTACCTAACAATAACCGGTTTTTGTATACAATACCTTCGTTTTGGTCATAAATGCTTTATACTGAAATCCCCTGCATTTTTATCAGATTTACCTCTTTTTATAGATACAGCCGTTTAATTTAACATTCTGTTAATATTAAATGTTGTATAATTGCCCCATTAAAAGCTTAAAAATGATTAAAAAGTTCTATTTCGGCATAAAGACGGTTGCTTGTCTGTTTGCTTTCTTATTAGTTGGTGTATCAAACGCTCAAACCATTGTTAATCAACCGCCAACCGTTTCACCAGCTTCTCTTTGCGTAAGCGGTACAGCAACGGTAAGTATTGCGGCATCTCAAAACGGTGTTACGTATGGCTTAATAGCCACCTCTAACACAACCGCTATTGTTGGAAGCCCTGTTAGTGGAACGGGTGGTGCTCTTAATTTTCCAACGGGTACCGTAACTGTAACTACAACTTATGCCTTGGTTGGTATTATTGTTGGAACCAGTACTGTGGTAATGAACCCTTTAGTAACAGTAACTGTTAATCCGTTGCCAACGGTTGATATTACAGAAACCCATACAGCTATTTGCCGTGGACAGTTAGATACACTTATAGCTTCGGGGGCATTAACCTATTCATGGAATACAGGAGCTACAGTTTCTTTATATACAGTTAGTCCTAATAACACTACTTCTTATACTGTTACCGGTACAGATGTTAATGGTTGTACAAATACTACCACAACAACGGTTACCGTAAATACGTTGCCTACAGTAAATATTACAGGGGGCCCTGCTTTTGGAGGCATTTGCCCCGGAACTACAGAAACACTTACCGCATCAGGGGCAACTACTTATACTTGGTCTCCGGGCGGTGCAACTAACACAAGCATAGTAGTAACCCCATCGGTAACCACCACCTATATACTTACAGGGGCTAACGCAAGCGGATGTGCCAGTACAAAAACAAAAACAATTACTATAAATCCTACCGCAACAGTTACTATAAGTGGGCCTGCTTTTGTTTGTAATGGTTCGGCGGGCACATTAACTGCAACTGCAGGTGGCGGTGGTATCACTTACACATGGAGTACAGGTGCAAACGGCGCTACTATAACCGTTAGTCCAACGGTAACTACAACATATTCTGTAAACGCTTCCAGCCTTGGTACTTGCCCCGGCTCAGCTTCTTTTACATTAAACGTAACTCCAAATCCTCCTCCAACGGTAACCATAAGCGGTTCTACGATTACTTGCAGCGGAAGTACTGATTTATTAACCGCAGGAGGTGCTACTACTTATACTTGGAATACAGGGGCTACCACGGCAACTATCTCTCCAACTCCAACAGTAAACACTACTTACACCGTTACAGGTACAGATGCTAGTGGTTGCACAAACACACATACTCTAGGTGTAACAGTTAATAATTTACCAAACATAACAACAAACGGAGCAACTATTTGCACAGGAAACACAACTACTTTAACTGCTAATGGTGCAACTACTTATACTTGGAATACAAGTGCAACTACTAATACAATTTCCGTATCGCCAACAGTAACCACTACCTATTCTGTAATAGGTACTAGCACAGTAACAGGTTGCTCTAAACAAGCTACCGCAACCGTAACGGTTAATGCTTTACCAACACTAACAGTTACTCCACAAACAATATGCCCTACAGCAACTGCAACATTAACAGCTAATCCAACCACAGAAATATCTTATACATGGAGTCCTGGATTAAGCACTACACATGGTTCTTCTGTAACGGGTAGCCCCACGGTAACTACCACCTATACCGTTTCAGCAACCGATGCCAATGGCTGTGTGGGTTCTACAAATGCACAAATAGTTGTAGTTACTAACTTAACTGTAACAGCTACTCCATCAAGTTCAGTAACTTGTGCAGGAAGTTCAGTTACTTTAACCGGATTAGGAGCCAGTTCTTATTCTTGGTCATCAAGCGGAGGCACTATGAGTGGGGGTACCGGCACAACAGTTACTGTTACTCCTGCAAGCCCTTCAACTACGTATACAGTTAATGGAAGCTCAGGAACCTGTACGGCAACTCCTTATGTTTTAAGCGTAAACGTAAATTCTTTACCAACTCTTTCTGTAACAGCTTCTCCAAGCAACACGGTGTGTGCAGGTTCTAACATAACCTTAACCGGAAGCGGCGCAAGCACTTATACTTGGACAGGGGGTATTACCAACGGAACTGCATTTAGTGCAACTGCAACGGCTAACTATACCGTTACCGGTACGGATGCCAATGGTTGTAAAAATACAGCTGTAGAATCAGTAACTACTAATACGTTACCTGCTGTAAATATTACAGGTGGTGGTGGCCCTGGGGTTTGTCCTGGTACTGTAACAACCTTAACAGCTACAGGTGCTGTAACCTATACGTGGGCGCCGGGCGCGGTAACTACTACCATAGTTGCTGTAAGTCCTACCGTAACAACACAATATACAGTTACGGGTACTAATGCAAACGGATGCTCAAATTCAAGAACAAAAACAATAACTGTTAATTCGGTTCCAACAGTATCTGTAACTGCGCCTGTATCAATTTGTATTGGACAAACCGCAACCTTAACTGCTCTTCCAACTACTACAGTTGCGGTAGGTTCTTATGCATGGAATACAGGAGGAACTTCAGCAACCATAACTTCTACACCAACTGTTACAACAAGTTACACGGTTGTAGCAACCGGAACAGGCCCAGGAGCTTGTACAGATACGGCAAAAACTACAATCACCGTTAATTCATTGCCTGTTGTAACGGCATCTGTTTCACCAAGCAATACAGTTTGTACGGGTTCTAACATAACCTTAACTGGAAGCGGCGCAAACACGTATACTTGGACGGGTGGTGTAACAAACGGAATAGCCTTTACAGTAACTGCTGCCACGACTTACACAGTTACCGGAACAGATGGAAATGGTTGTATTAACACAGCTACAGAAGCTATAATGGTTAATTCTTTACCAACGGTAACTATTGATGGAACAAGTATCTCATCCGTTACGGTTTGTGCTGGTTATACAGGAACGCTTACTGCTGGTGGAGCAAATACTTATACATGGACTCCCGGAAATGTTCATTCAACCAATTTATCTGGGACTATAAATTCTTCTCTAACATTTACCTTAATAGGTACAGATGCAAACGGCTGTAAAAACATAGCCACAGAAGCTATAACAGCTAATCCTAATCCAACATTAACAGTTACACCGCAAACAATATGCCCCACCACTACAGCTACTTTAGTTGTTAACCCCACCACTTTAGTTTCGTATACATGGAGCCCTGGATTAAGCAGCACAAGCGGTTCTTCTGTAACAGGCACACCTACAGTAACTACAAATTATACCGTTTCTGCTACCAGTAGCGATGGTTGCGTAACTACTCACACAACCTCTATAAATGTTGTAAGCAGCTTAACGGTTACAGCTGTTTCTTCAAATACAGCTGTATGTGGTGTGGGTAATTCAATCTCTTTAACAGGATTTGGAGCAAGCTCTTATACTTGGGCATCAAGTGATGGAAGTGTTGACGGAATGACTGGTACTAACATTACAGCTACTCCTATTGGACCATCAACTACCTATACCGTTAATGGCTCTTCAGGTGCTTGTACAGCCCCCATATATACTGTATCTGTTGTTGTAAATACTTTACCAGTTATAACAGCATCTGCAACTCCAAGTAATACAGTTTGTAGTGGCTCAAGCGTAACCTTAAATGGTGGTGGAGCAAGTGGCTATGTGTGGACAGGCGGGGTAACAGATGGAGTGGCGTTTTCCCCAACAGTTACTGCAACCTACTCAGTTACCGGAACAGATGTTAATAATTGTACTAACACAAGCAGCATACAGGTTATTGTAAATAACTGTACTACCGGAATAGATAAGATAAACAACACAAATTCAATAAGTGTTTATCCTAATCCGACAACTGGCACATTATTTGTTAGAATAGATAATGCTGAGAATACAAGTGTTGAGGTTTATAACACATTAGGTCAGTTGGTTTTCTCTAAAACAATTATGTCTGCTACAGAAAATATAAACCTTGAAAACTTAAATCAGGGAGTTTATTCAGTGTTTGTAAAACAAAATAATACATACATACATCATAGCAATATTATCTTAAATAAATAGAGATAATCAAATAAATGAAATAAAAAGAGCCATCCTTTTGAGATGGCTCTTTTTATTTAGCTTTGTAATAAGAATTAGTTATGACTAAGCAGGAACGCTACGATAAGATATTAAACTACTTTCAGAAGCACGATTTGCCTGCCGAAACAGAACTACATTATAAAAACCCTTTTCAGTTATTGGTTGCTGTTATACTCTCTGCCCAGTGTACCGATAAGCGGGTTAATTTAATTACACCTAAACTGTTTGCAGACTACCCCACACCCGAAGCCTTAGCGGCTTCTACTCCCGAAACTATTTTTACGTATATACGTACCATTAGTTACCCCAGCAATAAAGCCAAATACCTGGTAGGCATGGCACAAATGCTGCTTAAAGACTTTAAAGGAGTAATGCCGCACGAGGTAGCGCAACTAATTAAACTACCCGGTGTGGGTAGAAAAACAGCCAATGTAATAGCATCGGTAGTGTATGATAAGCCTACCATGGGTGTTGATACACACGTGTTTAGGGTCTCAGCACGCTTGGGTTTAACCACCAATGCCAAAAATGTATTGCAGGCAGAGCAGCAATTAATAAAATTTATTCCTGAAAAATTAGTGCCGAAAGCGCATCATTGGTTAATTTTGCATGGTAGATACGTTTGTTTGGCACGCAAACCTTTATGCAGTAAATGTGCTTTAACGGATTGGTGTAAATACTTTCAAACTAAAATTAAGAAGAATGATTAAGAGATATAGAATACTGTTAGTTCTTTTATTTGTAAGCATACGCCTCAAAGGTTGTTCTATAGCTAAGCATTGCCCCTTTACTACAAAATACGTTGATTAAGCGCTATAGAATATTCTTTTTACTGTTTGCCACATCTTTATTGATGAGCAGTTGTTTTATTTTCCGCCCTAAAAACAAATGTGATACCTGCCCACATTTCGGTAAGAAGCATTAACAAAGAATGTATTGTTTCCCTCATTATATATTTAATGGATAAAAATGCTTGTTAAGTTTAAATATATTAAACCGCAAGTTTTTTTTGTTTATGCCGCTATATTCTTTTTCCTTGTTTTCAATATAGTTACACCACCCCTACAAGCTCCTGATGAATTCAATCATTTTTATAAAGCGTACCAATTAGCGGAGGGAAATTTCCTCCCCAACAAGATAGACAATAGGTTGGGGGAAGAAATACCTAATTGCATTAGCAAATTTATTTTTCCTTATAATAATGCTGCAACAGAACGAATTACCGTAACTCTAGAGGATATTTTTAGCGGGTTCAATATTAAACTCACAAATGATACAACTCAATTCAAAGACTTTCCAAATACTTCTTATTACTCAATAGTATCATACTTGCCCCATGTAGTGGCTATTTTTATTGCCAAACAATTTAATTGCTCGGTTGGCACTATGTATTATGCTGGCAGATTATTAACTTTTTTGACATGGTTGTTGTGTATTTTTTTTGTAATTAAAATGGTACCCTTATATAAATGGTTGTTTACGTTTATTTGTTTATTACCCATGAATATATACGTTACAAATTCTTTTAGTGCTGATACAGTAAGCAATATTTTATCTTTTTTATTTTTGGCCTTAGTTTTAAAACACACTTTTTCTGAAAACAGATTTCGCTTAAAAAATTTATTATCGTTGATTATAATTATATCGTTGCTTGCGTTGGCAAAGGTTGTTTATGTAGGGCTAGTATTATCTTTTTTAATTATGCCATTTACAAAATTTGAAAGTAAATCCCGCTATTTTTTATTTACCAGCGCTTTGTTTTTGATTGCATTTCTTGTTGCATCTTATTGGTCGGGCATAGTCATGAGCCACTACACTCCTTATGCAGAATACAATCCAAAATATCGAGATTGGATTTGTTTAACCCATTACTCTAATTATTATGAACAAAAGGCATATATACTAAGTCATGGGACATACTTTTTAAAAGTAATTTACCGTTCCATTTTTAAGCACCCCTTTACTTATTTACAGGGATACATTGGCTTTTTTGGAAATAGTGATATCCCATTACCTTCTTGGCTTTTAGGGTTAAGTTATGGAGTGATTATTTTTGTTGTGTTATTTGAAAAAAATGAATTCACATTTACTATTCTACAAAGAGTAATTTTATTTGGCGCATCTTTTTGTGCTTTTATTTTACTGCTGCTTTCCCAACACTTAACGTGGGATGCTGTTGGAGAAGGGATTGTTGATTTAGTGCAAGGTCGATACCTGATCCCTATATTTCCTTTTTTGTTTTTAGCTATCGGAAATTATAAACTAAAAGCCAATATTAATTATGGTATTATACTAATTTCTTTGTTTGCTATACTATACAGCATTAGTGCGTATGAAATTATCAATAGATATTACGTTGGTAAGTGCATTCAAAAAGAAGAATTTACCTGTGATACCGAATCTGTTAATGCAGAGGGATTATTTTCAACATCAAATCCCAAAATACTTTTACAAGTAGGGGGCGTTAAAATAGATTCGATTGCATATAATGGAAAATATTCTCTTCTATTATCCGAGCAAGCACCCTTTGGTTTTACTTACAAATTCAATGATTTAAGTTATGGTGATTTACTCGAAATATCCTTATGGCAAAAAGGAGAGGGTGCTGCGCTTGTTGTGGCTAGTGAAAATGATAGTTGCGAGAAAATGTATTTCCCAAGTAGTACGATATATTATTACGGAAAAAAAGGTTGGGGTAAATTATATACAAAGATTTCTATACCCAAAAAGTGTAAAAATGTTAGCCTTGCATTTTATGTTTGGAATCCAACAAAAACAAAAACGTATGTGGATGATTTAACTTTCAGCATCAAAAAATTTGCTCAATAAATCCTCTAAGCTGATTTTTTATTTCCGCTTACAATACCTACTATCACAGGTAAAACAGAAACAAATATGATACCAAGACAAACCAAGTCTATATGTTTTCTAATAAACTCTACGTTGCCTAATAAATAACCTGCAAGGGTTAAAGAGCAAATCCAAAGGGCTCCGCCAAACGCATCAAAGCTTACAAACTTTTTGTAATTCATTTCGCCAATACCGGCAGCAAAAGGAGCAAAGGTTCTTACAAAGGGAACAAAACGCGCCATGATAATAGCTTTGGTTCCATACTTTTCGTAGAAGGCATGGGTCTTATCCAAGTATTCTTTTTTAACAAGGGGCTTACCTCTAAAGTTTAAAGAGAAAACCTTTAATCCTATTTTTCTGCCAATCCAATAGTTTGAGTTATCGCCCAATACTGCAGCAGTAAATAATAAAACCAAGAGGTAAGTCATATCTAAATAGCCAGAACGGGCAAACAAACCTGCAGTAAACAATAAAGAATCGCCAGGAAGGAAAGGCATAGCAACCAAACCTGTCTCAATAAAAATAACCAGAAATAAAATAACATAGATAGATGTGCCGTAGTTTTGAAACAGCCAATCAAAATCTAAGTGCAGAATATGCGTGAATAATTCCATCATAAAAATTAAGATTTTAGTATTTAGCTATTGTATTATCAATTTCATTAGCCCAAGCCATAATGCCACCTTTTAAATTATACAGATTTTTATAACCGTGTTCCTGTTGCAGCATTTTAATAATAGATGCCGAACGCAAACCGCCTTTGCAATGCACAACCACTTTTTTATCTTTCGAAATCTTTTCTAAATTATCAGCTACTTCGCCCATAGGAATTAACTCTCCGCCAATCTGACAAGTATCATACTCATATCGTTCTCTTACGTCAACTAACTGGAAGTCTTCTTTGGCATCCATCATCGACTTTAATTCTTTTACACTTATCTCTTGCATAATTATTTTTTGTTATTCGGCTGTTTGTTTGTGGGTTTCTGTTATGTTTTCGGGTAAGTAAGAAAAGAAAGTATCTCCGCGAAGCCCTATGCGCAGGGTTTCTAAAGGAATGACATCATCGGGACCTATATTGCCTAGATTTACATTAGCCCCCATCAGTTTAATAAAATATACCTGTTGCGATTTTTGCGGTGTTTCCCAAATGATAGATTCTGCGGGTATTTTAGCAACAATTTTTTTAATCAGCATAACGTGTGCACCGCCATTACGGTGAAAAATACCCACCGTTCCGCTTTCGCGCGCTTCTGCAATTACTTTCCAGGAGCCTGCGTCTAATTCAGCTTTCATCATCTTTACCCATTTTGCCGGATGGATAATAATACCCTCTTCTTTAGAGCCCACTTCCGACAGAACGGTTACATGTTTTGCTAGTTTGCTAATATATTCGCATTTCTTATCATGCTCCAAATGAATAGAGCCATCAGACACCTCTGCCATATCCAGTTTAAGAGACTCAATATGTTTCAGGTAATCATCAAACTTATCCCGTACAATAAAAGCTTCCAGCAATGTGCCACCTAAGTATGTTTTAATGCCTGCCTGCTTATAAAGAGCTATCTTTTCTTTTACGTTTTTCGAAACAACAGATGTACCAAAACCCAGTTTAACCACATCCACATAGTCGCCGCCTGCTTCTAAAAAGTCTTCGGCTTGTCTTAGTGATAAGCCTTTGTCCATAACCATAGTAAGTCCGCTTGTACGGGGCTTTTCGGTACGCTGAGGCATGTGTGGTAAATTAATAGAGAGCATAAAGGACTAGTGTTTTTTAAAAGTGTCTATGGCATTTATAATTGTTTTGTTTTCTTTCAATGCCGGAGCATACTCAAACAATTCATTATGCTTATCGTAATCTAATGTAAGTGCGTTTTGCAATTCGCCAAGTGCTTCTTGTTTTTTGCCTGCGGCAATAAGCATGGCACTTAAACGGTAATGCAGTTCGGCAACATCAGGGAATACTTTTAACCCCTCCTGCAACATGGCAATGCCTTGCTCTGCATAATCAGCTTCTAATAACAAATCAGCATAGTCTAACCAAATATCCCACTCGTCATACTGAAGTTCAATCACTTTAGCATAAGCTTCGGCAGCTTCTTCAAAAAAGCCCAGTTTGCGTTGTACATCGCCAAACACATACTGACTTTCAGCATCTTTAGGATTCAGTTCAATGGCTTTTTTAATGTAATGTATTCCTTCGGTCAATCGGTTCTGATAATCTAATATAACTCCTATAGCTAACCACGAATCTGCAAAGTTGGGATTCTTTTTAATGCATTTATTATAGTATAAAAGCGCGGTATCGTAATCATTCAGTTGCTCGTAACACTCGCCTATATAATAATACGCAATAGGATCCGGCTCTTCGTGGTCAAATGTTTCTTTATATACATCAATTGCCTCATTAAACCTGTTTAATCCCGCCAAAGCGTTTGCTTTATTAAAGTAAGCCGAAGCAAATTTTTCGTTAATGGCTAAAGCATAATCATAAGCCTCTAAAGCTAAATCGTGTTTGTTAAGCTTACTGTAACACAAGCCAACATTAAACCAAGCAAAGTGGTTGTAAGGGTTTTTGTCAATCAGTTCTTTATAAAAGAGAGCGCCTTGTTCTAATTGCTGTGCGGCATCAAAGCCAATAAACAACTCGCTTAATGCATAATCATTTTCGGGGTTATAATGCACCGCCTTTCTTTAAATAATAAATAGCATCTAAATACTTTTCCTGACTTAAAAACTCTACACCCAAGGCAATCATTACCTCATCAGGGTGTTCAGAGTAGTTAAGGGCGGTTTTGTAGTTTTCTATAGCCTGCTCGCTTAATCCCATCTGACTGTATATATAGCCACGCGTGGTATATATATCAGGGTTAGAGGGTTCAACCAGTTCCACATCGTTCAAAAGCTTAAGAGCCTCTTGCGTGTTTTGGTTATAGGCCAAAAATTGTGCACGTGCAATCTTAAAATCGGCCACAAAAGGATATCGCTCAAGAGCAAAATCAATGGCCTTTTTAAGGTTGGTGGGGTTACCTACGTTAAAATAGTATTCAATTATCTCTTCCAACTGGTCAGATTCGAAGTAATAGGCTTCGTTTTGCAGCAGCATATCCTCAAATCGCTTAACCAACCCGTTTATATTGTTTTCTTCTGAAGAATTGTCCGGTAAGTTGTCTTGTGTCATTAATAATATAATCGTTGTCTAACTTGTTTAAAGAACGGTAGTTTAAAGTTACTGTTTTTTTGTTACATGCAAAAGTATTTCTTTTTGATTTGTTTCACTTATTTTTTTTAAACATATATTGTTGTATGTGTTGAGAAAAAATAAAGCATATCCGTTAAGTATAGTTAATTTTGTAGAAACAATTTTTGTACTGTGACTTTAATAAAATCTATTTCAGGAATACGAGGAACCATTGGTGGTGCTGTAGGAGAGGGGCTTACGCCGCCTGATATCATAAAGTATGCTTCTGCCTACGGAACATGGCTGAAACAACAACATAAAGAACCGCTAAGTATAGTAATTGGCAGAGATGCGCGCATTTCGGGTGAGATGGTTCATCAGTTGGTGCAATCAACCTTATCTGCTTTGGGTATTGATTGTGTGGATATTGGGCTATCAACTACGCCAACAGTTGAAATAGCTGTTACCGAACTAAAAGCACAGGGGGGTATTATTATAACGGCCAGTCATAATCCTAAACAATGGAACGCGTTAAAACTGCTAAACGATAAAGGAGAATTTGTAAGCGAAGCAGATGGTGGTAAAATACTGGCTATTGCCGAAACAGGCGATTTTAGTTATGCGGATGTAAACCATTTGGGAAAGATTTCTGAACGTACTGATTTATTAAAATCGCACATCAATAAGATTTTGAAATTGCCTTATGTAGATGTAAAAGCAATTAAGGCTAGAAAGTTTACCATAGTGCTGGATGCCATTAACTCAAGCGGAGGTATTGCTGTGCCTATATTGCTAGAGGCTTTGGGTGTTACCGAAATTATAAAAATACATTGTGAACCCGACGGACAGTTTGCACATAACCCGGAACCATTGCCTGAAAATTTACGTGATTTATCTAAAGCGGTTACAAAAAACAAAGCTCACTTGGGTATTTCTGTTGATCCGGATGTTGACCGACTGGCACTTGTTTGCGAAGACGGAGAAATGTTTGGCGAAGAATATACTTTGGTTGCCGTTGCCGATTATGTGTTGAAACATCATAAAAAAGCAAATACGGTTTCTAACCTTTCATCCACCCGTGCTTTGAGAGACGTTACCGAAAAGGCAGGGGGAAAATACGCAGCATCTGCCGTAGGCGAAGTGAACGTAGTTACCTTAATGAAAGAAACAAAAGCCGTTATTGGCGGCGAAGGTAATGGTGGTGTTATTTTACCTGAGTTGCATTATGGCAGAGATGCCTTAGTTGGTATTGCTTTATTTTTAAGTCACCTGGCAAAGTTTGGTAAATCAACTTCGTTGTTGCGTAGCACCTATCCTGATTATCATATCTCTAAAAACAAAATAGAGCTTACTCCCGAAGTAGATGTAGATTTTATTTTAGAAAAGATAAAAACAAAATACAAAAAGCAACCCGTTAATACGGTTGACGGCGTTAAAATAGAATTTGACAAAGAGTGGGTTCACTTACGTAAATCAAACACCGAGCCTATTATTCGTATCTATTCAGAAAGCGCAAGCATGTCAACCGCAGAGAACCTCGCCAAGAAAATAATTCAGGATATAAAAGAATTAATTAAAGAAAGCCAGATGGCATGATGAACTACGTTTTGTTTGACGACTCCGCCTGGAGCGATTTGTTGCCGCTTACTTTTACAAGACCTGCCTGCGAGATTAGAATTGGCATACTCACCATAAAAGAAAAGTGGGAGTTCCTCTTTAAAAAAGATTTCTCTTACAAAACACAGAATTATTTATCGGTTAAGTTCCCCTTTAAAGATAAAAGAAAAGTACCCTACCCTGTTTATAAACGGAAGGGTTTGTCCGGACGAGACCTTGTTCCGTGAAATTAAGAAGCTCAAAATGTTTCAGGTGTTATACCTCGGGTAATATTCCTTTGGCTTATTGCGGAGATACCGACAGCGGCGAGTTTCATAACAACTTTACCAAGATATATTCTAAAAGCAAACCTACTATCATTCAATATCCTTGGGATATTTTTAGAATGAATGAGAATCAACTTATCTTTGATTATATTCTTCTAACAGAAGGAAGAAAATCAAAACCCCTTTCAAAAAGCAATACCGTAATTGGCAAAGGAAAAGTATTTATAGAAAACGGAGCAAGCGTTGAATGCGCTACTATTAACCCCCTTGGAGGCTTTGTATATATTGGTAAAGACGCCACCATCATGGAAGGTTGCCACATTCGCGGGAAGTTTTTCTTTGGGAGAACACAGCGAAATAAAAATGGGAGCAAAGATATACGGGCCTACTACTATCGGACCACAAAGCAAAGTGGGTGGAGAAATAAGTAACTCGGTAATTTTTGGATACAGCAACAAAGGGCACGATGGCTTTTTAGGTAACTCGGTTTTAGGCGAGTGGTGCAACCTGGGTGCAGACACTAACAACTCTAACCTAAAGAATAATTATGCTGATGTAAAGGCATATAATTACACCAAACGCAAAATGATTGATACTGGGCTACAGTTTTGTGGATTAATTATGGGCGATCATAGTAAAACAAGTATTAATACGATGCTTAACACAGGAACTGTGGTAGGCGTTAATGCAAATGTTTTTGGAGGGGGATTCCCCGCTACACACGTCCCTTCTTTCTCTTGGGGGGGAGGAGATAGCTTTGACATGTATGAATTACCAAAAGCTTTTGAAGTTGCTCAAAAAGTAATGCAGCGCAGAGGAATTACACTAACCGATGCCGATAAAAAAATACTCTCCGACATTTTTAAGAACACGCAGCATTCTTAATGATATAAAATAAAAAACACCTAACCACACAAAGGTGATTAAGTGTTTTTAGTATATTTTATTAAACGTATTACTCAGCTACCTGCACCATTTTAAATGGTACGCTGATAATAGCTTGGTAATCTTCACCGGCTTCTAACATATCCTCATCATCTTCTTCATAATGCCAGTTAATGGTTACTGAACTACCGCCTTTGTGTATGGCTTCTAATTTTTTAAATACATCTAATATACATTTAGAAGAACTCGTGTTAAAGTACTCCAACTGCACATTTACTGTGGTAGCAGGTTTTGGACTTAAGCCGTACTTCTCAAGGTTATCTACCAATGGCTTATAAAACTCAATTGAGTTTTCAGGTATCGAACGACCTTTAATTTCTAATACACCACTTCCTAAATCGAAGTTGATAGTTGGTGTTTTTGGTGTTCCTTCAAGTGTGAACTTTTCCATAGCTGCTTTATTGTTGGTTTAGCGTTACTTTTATATTTAAACTAAAAAAAGATACTTTCTCGTCAATGGGCTGAAAGGTGTAGTGTAGTTTCTGACCTGTTTTGCGGGCAATATCTACCATTCCTAAACCTCCACCGCCTTTAAGCGACATTTCTCCGTTATTTAGTATCTGTTTGTAATAATCTTTTAATTCTTCTTTTGTTAATGAGTTTACCTCGTCTAACCTGCTTTTAAGCCCTGTTACGTTCTCGTTTAATATGTAGTTGCCTGTAATAACATTATAAGCCCCATCCAGTTTTCCTATCATAAATATAGCAGAGCGACCATTTTCTCCGCTATCAACAGGTGCCTCATCCATGTGGTGATACAGATTTTGCAAACACTCTACCAACACATTGTACACCTTTTTCTTAGTTTTAGGTTCCTCCTGAAAGTTATCCATTTTGCTTTCCATAATCTGCAAAATAGAGGTTAATAAATCAGATGTGATGTCGCCTTTAAAAGAGAGCAATATGTTATTACGCTCCATTTTATCATAGAAATCAAAGAGGTCTAACATCATAGGTTCTAAAATCTGAACAAAAATAATAATTAGTTTAAATAAACCAACATTTATTTTTTTAGTGTAAATTACTCTTCTTTAAAGGGATTTCGAGGTATCCACTCGGTTGGTTGCAAAAAATTGATAAAAGGGTTTAATATTACTTTGCTTACCGTGTTCTGTGGTTTTATATAACAAACCAATTCATGTGCCTTGGCGCCCACGGTACTTTTAATCTCAGAGGCAGTTCTACCTAAATTAAGGTGTTTCTTTTTGTTCTTAATTGCCAGTTCGATAAAATGATACAGAATATTCTGATATAACTCATGTTCCTTATTCACTTCATAGTCTATACCTATGCAGTGTGCCTCTAAAATATCATCGGGCAAATAATAACCCGAATCAAAAGCAACCAGTTTGTTCTCTAAAAAATAGCCGCTTACAAAAAAAGTATCTGCAAAGCTCTTCTTCATTTCATAAAAGTAATTGGGAGCCAATTTTACCAGTTTAAACTTTGCTTTATTAAACACATTCTCATACAAGGAATAGATTTCCTTATTGTATGACTTTACCTCATCCACACTCAAGTTCTTTTTACTTACTGCTGCTCCGTCCTTAAAAATGTGCTTAGCTCGGTTTCTATATTTTTTAGCAAATAAAGCTATATAGTCGTTTACATCCTGCAGGTTATCTGGTATTTCAATACGCATATCGGGTTCAACTCTAAACTCAATAAACTTATTTTCTTCCAGCGTTTTTTCTTTTGGAAGCTGTTTGATATAAAAATCTTTTATAAGCGTGGCAGAAATTGTACCGCGCAGTTTTTCTTCTTTAGATACAATTTGACTGATTTTTTCTAAAACAAAAAAAACATCTTCTCTTTTTATATCCTTCGAATAAGCAAAACAATGCTCGCCGCTGATAAAATTATTACCACAGGTAACCACGCGCATTACTACATGGTCTTTGTATTTATCTATATACTTATCAAACAGTTTTGTTTTTTGTGTGGTTAGGTCAGTTATTTGCGATTCTACCAGCTCACCAAATACATCAGCCGTAAAATCTATCACCTGAAAGCAGCATATAAACACCGGCCTTTTGTTTTTATATACAATGGCATAGCGGTGCACAATATGCGGATGGTGTATTTTTTCTATCAGTTGCAGGTAATTGGTATTTAAAAAGAAATCCTGGTTGGCAAGCACTTCATTCCAGACAAGTTCATCAACCTCAACTATGCCCTCGTAAAAAGTAAAGGTATAATCGCCGCTTAGTTTACGCTGAGATTTTTTGCGGAGGTATTCTTTATGTTTGTCGCAAAAAGTAATCACGGCTTAAAGGTACTATATGAATTTGAAATGAAGAATTAAGTGTTACTTTACACACATTAATTCAAAGATTATGCAGGAAGAAACATACAAAACACCGCAACAAGTTTTAGATACAATGTTGGAATGGGACGCTTTTTCTAAATGGATGGGCTTGCAAATAGATGAAGTAGGAATAGGTTATTGCAAATTGCATTACAAGGTAAAAGACGAGATGCTGAATGGCTTTTCCAACATACATGGCGGTATTTTATTTTCGGCAGCAGATTCTGCATTTGCTTTTGCCTGCAACTCGCATGGTGTTTTTACGGTTGCTCTGGATTTTACCATAAGTTTTACACGCCCTGCCAAATTAGGAGATTTGCTTGCTGTGGAAGCTAAAGAAATATACTTAGGTAAGAAAACCGGCTTGTATGATATTAAAACCACCAACGAAAAAGGGGAACTGATTGCTTTATTTAAAGGCACGGCCTATCGTACATCTACTAAAGTATAGTGTTTTGCTTTTTAATTTTTCAAGTTGTTTTAGATCGATGGATGCAAAATCCTTGTTTTAATGCTTCCGCTAGCTAAGGTGTTAGTATAAAAATTATAAATCATATATTTGCGTTGCCGCATCTTAATTTTAATTAAAACAATATCATGAAAAGAACTTTTTTACTTGTTACTATACTTGCGACATCTGTTTCTTTTGCTATTTATGCAGGTAATTTGGATGATAATAACCCCATTAAAAAACCTTTTTCTTTAATTGCCGAAGGTGGGAATAAGGATAACAAATTTAGTATTGGCTTAGCAGCGGGCATCACCATACCCCTAGGAGGGTTTGCTGCCAGCGGTGCTGCCAGCGATTCTATGCACGTAAATGGTTCTGCGCAAACAGGCATTCACTTTAATGCAACAGTAGGCTATAAGATTTATAAAGTTATAGGCGCTATGGTTATGGTGGGGGGTAATATTAATTCATGTAACCCCCCTACCGTATATATTTCCGGATTATCTTATACTCCGGTTCCATCTGGTCCATTTTATGTGGGGCAATACATGGCAGGGCCTTATGTTTCTATTCCTATAGGGAAAAAGTTTTTTATTGAAGCACGCGCATTGGCAGGGCTAATGACCTCCTCTTTCCCAGACATTAAAGCAAGCTTATCGGTCTCTGGTCTTTTGGGGATAAGCGCCTCTAAAGATACTAAATACAAATCGGGCAATGCTTTTGGATATTGCGGCGGTGTGGGCGCAAAGTATATGCTTGGCAATCATTTTGGCATAATGCTAAACGTTGCTTACTCGGGTTCAAACATGAAATACCCAAGTTATACCGTACATACCCTAGAAACCTCTTCCAGTATTTTATCTATATTTTCTTCCTCTGTTCCTACTATTCCCAGTATTAATACCACCACCACACACAACGGTCCTATACACATGTCTATTGGCATGATAAATATTTCGGCTGGTGTTGCTTTCTCTTTCTAAGAAAAGCGTATTTAAACTAACTCTGGCTTCACTTCCATATAAGCTTCTATAGGCAGGCAAGAGCAAACTAAATTTCTATCGCCAAAGGCATTATCTACACGGGCAACGCTTGGCCAGAATTTATTTGTTTTAACCCACTTCAAAGGGTAAGCGGCTTTCTCGCGGTTATAGGTTTTGTTCCAATTATCGCTTATAACCAGTTTGGCGGTGTGTGGTGCGTTCTTCAACACGTTATCGTTTTTATCAAAAGCACCCTCGGCAATTTCTTGTATTTCTTTTCTAATAGAAATCATGGCTTCGCAAAAGCGGTCAAGCTCGGCTTTGCTTTCGCTCTCGGTTGGTTCAACCATCAAGGTATCATGCACCGGAAAAGAAACCGTAGGTGCATGGAAACCATAATCCATCAAACGTTTGGCAATATCGCCCACCTCAACACCGGCATCGCGTTTAAGTGCGGCGCAATCTAAAATCATTTCGTGCGCGCAACGCCCGTTCTTGTTGGTGTATAGGGTAGGGTAGTGGTCTTTTAAAACCTCTTTCATGTAGTTGGCATTTAGTATCGCTGTTTTGGTTGCTTCTGTTAAACCATCAGCACCAAGCATTTTAATATATCCATAAGAAATTAGCAATATTAACGAGCTTCCGTAAGGAGCAGCCGATACCGCGCTGATTGCTTTAGAGCCACCAGTTTTAACTACGCTATGTGAAGGCAAGAAAATCTACCAAGTGTTTTGCCACACCAATAGGTCCCATGCCCGGACCACCACCACCATGCGGAATAGCAAAGGTTTTGTGCAAATTCAAATGACAAACATCAGCGCCTATATTACCGGGAGATGTTAATCCTACCTGTGCATTCATATTAGCACCATCCATATAAACCTGTCCGCCGTTATCATGAATTATCTTGGTGATCTTTTTAATACCCTCTTCATACACGCCATGCGTAGAAGGATAGGTAACCATCAAACAACTAAGTGTGTCTTTATATTGCTCGGCTTTAGCTTGTAAATCGGCAACATCAATATTTCCTTTGTTATCGCATTTAACAATTACAATTGTCATGCCTGCCAATGCAGCAGAAGCAGGATTGGTACCATGTGCAGAAGAAGGAATCAATACCACATTACGATGCGGATTTCCATTCGCGATATGATAAGCACGGATGACCATTAAGCCCGCGTACTCGCCCTGCGCACCACTATTAGGCTGCATGCTCATAGAAGCAAAACCTGTAATATTGCTTAAATCTTTGGTAAGTTCTTTTATAATTTGTTGATAGCCCTTAGCTTGTTCAATAGGCACAAACGGGTGCATGTTGGCAAACTCAGGCCATGTAATAGGCAACAATTCAGAAGCAGCATTCAGCTTCATGGTACAAGAACCCAAAGAAATCATAGAGTGAACTAATGATAAATCTTTATTCTCTAAACGCTTGATGTAGCGCATCATCTCTGTTTCGCTATGGTATGAATTAAAGGTAGGGTGTGTTAAGTATTTAGAAGTGCGGTTAGCAAAAGAAGCACTGATAATATTTGCATGATGAAGGTTAAATGTAGTATGCTCTTTACCCGAGGCTTTTACAAAAACCTTTATTACATCTATCACATCATTGGCTTCTGCGGTTTGGTCCAAAGAAATACCAACATGGTTTGCGTCTATATAACGGAAGTTAATTTCGTTGGCTTCTGCAATAGAACGAACCTTTGCGGCATCACATTCAACTACTATTGTATCGAAGAACAATTTAGTTTTAACGGTATAACCCAACTTCTTTAACTCTTCTGCAACAGCAACGGTGTTAGAATGTACTTGCTCGGCAATAGATTTGATTCCTTCTGCCCCATGATACACCGCATACATGCTTGCCATAATAGCCAACAGAGCTTGGGCAGTACAAATATTAGAAGTAGCTCTTTCACGTTTAATGTGTTGTTCGCGTGTTTGAAGTGCCATGCGTAATGCAGGGTTTCCTTCTGCATCCACACTCACCCCGATTATTCTTCCTGGAAGCAAGCGCTTGTAATCTTCTTTGCAGGCAAAAAAAGCCGCGTGCGGTCCGCCATAACCAAGCGGCACACCAAAGCGTTGCGAGTTACCAACCACGCAATCTACACCCCACTCGCCCGGAGGGGTTAATAAAGCAAGCGCTAATAAATCGGTTGCTACACAAACTTGTATTTCTTTACCGTGTGCGGCAGCAACAAATGCTTTGTAATTATTTATCTCTCCGTTAATATCAGGATACTGAATTAATGCCCCAAAGAAAGAATCATCAAAATTGATTGTGCTTGCATCACCCACCACTACTTCAATACCAACAGGCACAGCACGTGTTTTAACTACATCAATAGTTTGTGGGAAACATGTATTAGAAACAAAGAACTTCTCGGCAGTATGTTTGTTTTTGCTACGATTATTATGAAACATAAACATTGCCTCAGCCGCAGCAGTAGCCTCATCCAATAAAGAAGCGTTGGCAATTGGCATGGCGGTTAAATCCATTACCATAGTCTGAAAGTTTAACAAAGCCTCTAAACGCCCTTGCGAAATCTCAGCCTGATAAGGTGTATAGGCAGTATACCAACCCGGGTTTTCTAATATATTGCGTTGTGTAACCGCAGGCACAATCGTATTATAATATCCTAAACCTATGTAACTACGAAACACTTTGTTCTTTTTAGCAAGCGCACGCAGGTGTTTATTATATTGAAACTCGGTCATAGCCGGATCAACTTTAAGCGGTTTCTTTAAACGTATGTTGTCAGGAACGGTTTGGTTGATTAATTCATCAACAGAAGAAACACCAATTTTAGTAAGCATTTCATTTACTTCAAAAGCACGTGGGCCGTTGTGGCGGGTTACAAATTTGTCAGTCATGGAAAAGAATTTAGAGGAGCAAATTTAGTAAAATAAAGGGCGCTTCCAAGCTGAAATATGTCATGTATGTAAGTAAAATAATGTTTGTATATTCACGAAAAATAAAACCACAGCAATGAAAAAATTAGCCCTACAATTTATCATGTTTTCTGGATTGACTCTATTATTAACTGCTTGTCCATACGGTAGTGATGTGCCTATTGACCAAGCAAACGTAAAAATTGACGAAAAATTGCTTGGCAAATGGGAAGCAAAAAGCTCAAACGATTATTACTATAACGTTACCAAGAAAGATGATTTTAATTACAAGTTTGAAAAGAAAAGCAAAAACCCAAGTGACGCACCAACCGTATATAATGGTTTTTTATCTATTATAGATGGGGTTAAGTTTATGAATGTTTCTGATGAGAGTTCTTCAACTAAATTGTATTATTTATATAAAATAGAGCAATCTGCAAGCGGAGCCAAAACAACCTTAATTCCGATAACTGAAAACATAGACGAGAAATTTACTACTTCAGCAGATTTAAAAGCTTATATAAAAAAGTATATGGCTTTGAGTTTCTTTTATAGCAAAGACCAAGACGAATATTTCCGCGCAGATTAATTGATGAGACAACAACTAACTACTCTCTTCCTTTTTATTTCATTTATTTCATTAGCCCAACAAAAGCAGGCAGATACCCTCCTGCTAATGAACGGAGGAATTATTATTTCTTCTGTTCTTGATACAAATGATGTTGCGGTAACTATCAGTGACCCTGAAAATGCAAGTAAAAAAATAACTATTGACAACGAAAGCTTGTTTGCTGTTAAATATAGTAATGGGAGCCTGAATTATTACTACCAACAAGATTCTATAAAGAATTGGTATACCAGAGATGAAATGTGGTTGTTTATGCAAGGTGAGCGTGATGCTAAAAAGGGATTTAAACCAACAGGTGCTCTTATAGGAGGAATACTTTTTGGAATGGCAGGTGGTGCATCTGGTCTTGGAGCCGATATAGGAGTTTTTTTAGGACCGGTTTTACCGCTGGCTTTCTTTTCCACGGTTGGGATTCCTAAGGTTCGAATAAAACATAGTACAGTTTCTAACCCCGACAACTTAAAACACGATGTTTATATTTTAGGATATGAACGCGAGGCTCGTGCTAAAAGAAGGCGTCAATCATTACTTGGAGGAGGAATAGGAGTAGTAGCAGGTTATATTGCCTATTTTTGTCTACGAAGTTTTACCCACTAATTATTTTTCTTAAACAAATCGGGTCTGCGTTGTTGGGTTCTTTCAAGACTTCGTTCATAGCGCCATTTTTCTATTTCTGCCGAATGGCCACTCATTAAAATTTCCGGAATTTTCCATCCGTTAAACTCTTGTGGTCTGGTATAAACAGGTGGTGCTAATAAATCATCCTGAAAAGAATCAGTAAGCGCTGAGGTCTCGTCATTTAATACCCCTGGTAATAAACGAATGATGCTATCGCACATGACGGCGGCAGCAAGCTCACCACCGCTAAGCACATAATCTCCTATAGAAATCTCTTTTGTAATCAAATGTTCACGCACACGTTCATCAATGCCTTTATAATGTCCACAAAGCACAATAATATTTTTAAGTGTAGAAAAATAGTTGCAGGTTTTTTGTTGTAAAAGTTCTCCGTCGGGAGAAGTATAAATTATTTCATCATAAGTTCTCTTACTTTTTAAATCATTAATGCAAGCCGCAATAGGCTCTATCATCATTACCATACCCGCACCTCCGCCAAATGCATAATCATCTACTTGCTTCTGTTTGTGTGTACTGTAATCTCTTAAGTTTATCAGGTTTACCTCTACCAATCCTTTTTGTGCGGCACGTTTTAGTATGCTGTGTTTAAAAGGACTTTCCAGTAAATCAGGGTGAATGGTAATAATATCTATACGCATCACTTAGTGTTGTGCAGGTTGTTTGTATAAGGGTACCGTGCTGCATGGTTCGCCATACATAATACTTTTAGCAACGGGTTTTATTTTTTCGGTAAGAGCCACATAGGCAGCAACAGGTACGGGTTTATCTCCACATCCTTTTATTACGATGCGCGCATCTTTATAAGGTGTTGTATCAAGTATATTTATTTTTTCCTGAAACAAAATAGTTTCAAGGGTTTCTAAGTTTCCAAAAACGATTCTTTTTGCAAAGGGTTGTAAGCTTAGCGTTAATAACATATATGCCCACGTGGGCACAATGGCATCTGCGGTACAAGTTAGTGCCACATATTTATCTTTGTAAATACTCCAATCGTGGGTTTTAATATGCGCCCTAAAATCTTTTTCTTTTAAAATAAGTTCTTGAAACAATAATGGTTTTATATCAAATAAAGTACGAGGCGTTTCATCATAAAACTCTTCCAAATCTATGGTTACAATGCCGCTTTGGGCAACTTTGTTTATTATCTCTTCCATACTATAAAGGTAGTGCAGATAAACGGAACAACAAAATCATTATCTGATTAGGGTTACTTCTCCCTTAAACTTTCCGGGTTTGTCGTGTGTATCTAAAATATAAAAGTAGGTTCCGCAGGGTAATTCAGTTCCTAAATATTTTCCGTCCCAATCATTGTTATAGCTTGTTTCATTATAAATCAATTGTCCGTAACGGTTATAAATTTGAAGCGTATTGTTGGGATATAGACCAATATTTCCGACATAAAAATAATCATTGGCACCATCTCCGTTGGGCGTAAAGCTGTTATAAAAAAATAAATTATTGTCCGGTATTACGGTAACTGTAACGTGCTCGTAGAAGACACAACCATGGGGGAAACCTACCATTGCCGTGTATGTGGTTGTGTTTACAGGAAAAACATCAGGGTTCAAAGTATTTGGATTATAGATGTTGCCACTCGGACTCCAGTAAACAGCAGAATCTCCGGTGGTGTGTGCGTGCAAGGTAATGGTTTGCCCTTCTTTTATGGTAGTATCTAAAGGGCTTACGGTAACATAATACGGATATACATAAACCGTAACGGTAGCCGATAGTATGTTTTTGGCAAGAGAATCGGTTACAACAACGGCGTAGGTAGTAGTTACGCTTGGAGAAGCTGTGGGGTTTGCAGTGTCGGGATAATTTAAAGAAACCGTAGGTGTCCAAACATAGGTGTATGGTGGTGTACCGCCTTGCGCAGTAGGATGCCCGCCTAAAATAACTTTGTTGCCAGGGCAAATTTTTTGATAGGTGCCCGCATTAACCGTAAATGTTGTTTGTGCAGCCGCGTTTAGTGCAAAACAACTAATACAAACCAATATGATTCTTTTAAAAGACATTTACCACAGCCAAACTACAAAATAAAACCAAGCAATTAAAAAATGCCGTAATGATTACTTACGGCATTTCTATCTTGTTTTGATTAAAAACTACTTAGCGGCTTTTTTAGCAGCTTTTTTAGGCGCAGCTTTTTTAGCAACTTTTTTAGTTGCTCCTACAGCTTTTTTAGCTGCTTTCTTTTTGCGCAAACGGGTAACTCCATGACTACCGATGTGAATTTTTCCGCGTTTAGAACGTTGATCTCCTTTTCCCATAAATTATATTTTTAGTGGTGTAAAAATAATTATTTTTTATTAAGCAACTCGTTTGTTTTTAAAGCCACATCCATAAACAGAATTTTCGGGCTCACGTTTCGTTCAATATGATAGAATGCTTTGCTGAATTCTTCGGTCAATCCTTCCTGATTTTGGGTGTTTATATAGGGATGGAATTTTTGCAGAAACTCTTTCTCTTCATCGGTGCCAGAGACAGCTTGCGGCAGGTGTTTCATTAAAATACAATTCCTAAACGTATGCAAAGCATACACCATAAATTGCTTTTGTTTTTCTCTGCCAAGGCGTGCAAATTCATCTACCCAGGCCGATATTTTAAATGCATCAAAGCGCAGGCAACAACGCATAAAGGTTTGAAACAAAACAAAGTTTTCGGTAGAAGCAATGCTTTCATCTGCCAATAAAAACGCTTCGCGCGAGTTTTGTTGTGCTAATTCTGCTACTTGCTGCGCATGCCCTTGCGATAAATTAAAATCAGCCGCCAACACCGTAGCTATTTCGTTTGTAGTGGGTGTGTTTACTTTTATTAATTGCGTGCGCGAGATAATAGTTGGCAACAAGGCATCAGCCGTGCTTGATACTAAAAAGAAAAAAGTGTCTTCGGGTGGTTCTTCCAGTATCTTTAATATTTTGTTAGCTGCATCGCTGTTCATTTTTTCGGGCATCCAAATCAGCATTATTTTTCCGCGCCCTTCGTAACTGGTATAACTTAGTTTGCGTAGTATTTCTATGCTTTCGTCTTTAGCAATAATGGGTTGTTTGTTTTCGGCATCAATGGTATTAAACCAATCGTTCAGGTTTAAATAAGGAAAGGCTAAAAAGGCTTCTCTAAACTCTGTAACCAAATGATCACTGTGCCTAACATCTTTGCTGAGGGCTATAGGAAAAACCAAATTCAAGTCGGGATGAGCCAGTTTGTTTATTTGTAAACAAGATGGGCAAGTGTTGCAACTATCGGTAGGGGTGGGGTTATGGCAAAACAAATATTGAGAGAAAGCAACCGCTAAGGGCAACTGCGCACCACCATCGGTACCCAAAAAAAGCAGGGCGTGCGCAATGCGTTTGGTAGAAGCCATTTCTAACAAACGGTTTTTTAAAGCTGTGGGCGCAGCCACATTTGCAAACAACATGGGGCAAAGATAATTTTTTGTTTTTGAGGAACGAGGCAAAACAAAAAAGCCCTCTTGTTTTAGCAAGAAGGCTTTCTTTTTTTTAGAAACTATCTATAGCACAGGCGTAGTAAACGCACCGTTCCAGGGGCCATCCAAATTAGGATGTTTGCTTTTTGCCCAACGGAAAAAGATAATGAGAGTTTTATTGGCGTTGTTAGTGCCAGTGGGTAGTAAAAAATCGGCATGAGAGCTGTGCCCTTGGGTTAAACGCGAATCGTTAGCGTCGGTTGGTAAGCCGGTAGTGCCTGCTGCAAATACACCCCAGGCATATTCTACCAAATCAAAGCCTTCCAACTTATGCGCACGCCCTTTGCCGTTTAGCGGGTAGCAGGCACATTTTATAACACCACCACCTACGGGTTTTATTTTTGGGTAAACCAATTCATCGGTAGGCGATTTTTTTGCAGTAACACTACCGCTTGTTGCGGGTGTAGTTACCAACGCATAACTAAGCGGCACGTTAAAGGTTTCGCAATCGGCAACGGTAGCGCCCACGGTAGCTTTTATTTTTAAGATAAGTTTGTTGGGCTTATCATATTCAACCAGTTGCGTAATCAGTGCGTGTAGCTGGTCTTTAACCGCGGTGGTGCGCTGCTTCTTATCCAGATAGGTTGCATACAGCGGTTGCCACGATGCTAAGATGCCTTGCCAAAAAAGGAGGTTGGCGTTTGTCCAGTTATATCTTGTCCAGTTGGCGGTACCGCCTGTTAACAGGATAAGAAAAGCTGTTGTTTTGGTGATGTACCCGTTGAATCCTGAGATGCTGCGGGGGATGAGCGATGTTTGTGTTTTCATGGTGTTTTGTTTTTATAGTTATTAATTAAATTATTCTTTCTACTCCTTTTGATTAAGTCTTTTCAGTGCTTAGTGAAACTCCTATACTGTTCAGTGAAGTTCCTTCAGTGTTCAGCGAAAACCTTTCACTGCTTAGTGAAACCTTTTCAGTATTCAGTGAAACTCTCTCACTGTTCAGTGAAACCTTTTCGGTGTGCAGTGAAACTCTCTCACTGTTCAGTGAAACCTTTTCGGTGTGCAGTGAAGCTCTTTCACTGTTCGGTGAAACCCTTTCAGTGGTTAATGAAACTCTTTCGCTGTTTAATGAAACCTTTTCACTGTTCAGTGAAACCCTAATACTGTGTGCTGAAACCTGTTTAGCATTAATTTAAAGAACAATACTATACCCTCTACAAAAACCGTGCCAAAGTGTTTTGTTTTGAGATAAAATAACATTTTTTAGCATTTGCACTCTTTTACTTATATTTGAATAAACAAACACCGCATGAAAAAACTTTTACTTTCTCTTATTGTTATTACAGGTATAGCCAAGCAAACACAAGCGCAAATTACAATAGATACTGTTGCCGGAAATGGCTTGGGGGCAACTACATATACCTGTTGTTATAGTGGAGACGGAGGGCCAGCAACTGCGGCAGGATTAAACATGCCAAACGGAGTTGCTATTGACCTTGCGGGTAATGTATTTATAGCAGATACCGGAAATGATGTAATTAGAAAAGTAGATATAGCGGGTATTATTAGTACTATAGCCGGAACCGGAACGATAGGTTATAGTGGCGACGGAGGACCCGCATCTACTGCAGAGTTAAATGGTCCGAACGGAGTTGCTGTAGATGCTGCAGGAAATATATATATTGCCGATACTTACAACAATGCGATACGTATGGTAAACAGCAATGGCATTATTTCAACATTTGGCTATGGGTTTCAGTACCCTGCCGGAGTTGCTGTAGATGCTGCTGGTAATGTATTTGTTGCAGATACATATAATCAAAGAATTGCTAAAATTAATACTTCCGGTAGTGCTGTTACGACTATTGCTGGTACAGGTATAGGCATTTATTCGGGTGATGGTGGATTGGCTACAAATGCTGGCTTAAGATATCCAAATGGAGTTGCTATAGATGCAGCGGGTAATATATATATTGCTGATAATATTAATAAACGTGTACGTAAAGTAAATACTAATGGAATTATTAGCACCCTAGCCGGAACTGGAACAGCGGGTTATAGCGGTGACGGAGGGCCTGCTACAGCTGCGGAATTAAGTTATCCTACTTCTGTTGCCGTGGATGCCTTTGGAAATATTTACATTGCTGATAACGGGAACTTGGCTGTTCGAAAAGTAGATGCCAATGGCATCATCACCAGTATTTTAGGAGCGGGTTTTTTTAATAGTCCTTATGGCGTATCTACTGATGCAGCAGGAAATTTATATGTTGCTGATCAAATGGCTAATTATGTATATAAGCTTAGTGGGGTAGCTACTATCGGCATAAAACAATTTACAAATAAAGAACAAATAAACATTTACCCAAACCCCACTACTAATAATTTGCAGGTTTCATTTGCGGGTAATAGCGAGGGTAGCACATTGGTAATGACAAACATGTTGGGTAATGTGGTTAAACAAATGTCCTTCAACACACAACATAGCACCATTAGCGTAGCTGATGTAGAGGCAGGTGTTTATTTTATTACTGTTACAAGTGGCGCAAGTATTAGTACGCAAAAGATTATTGTAAGTAAATAAGCTACAACTCACAGCAACAAAAACAATAATTATCAAAAAGATTATATTTGTTTCGTTGTGAAAAAGCTTTGTTACATACTACTTATTTATCAAGTCTTATTTCTTTTGTCTAATGATGGTTTTGCTCAAAGCCCAAGTGCCAAACAAACCCATCTGCTCGATTCGTTAAAAGCCCAATTAATAGCAGATAGCACACACATATACAGGTTTCAAAAATACAGGCCTTATGTTAATTTAGACCAAAGAAATTCTTTTATACGCAATCAATCTATTAATATCAACGGGCTTCAGTTTGGTGTATTGGTAAACGAAAAACATGTTTTTGGTATCGGGGGCTATATTATAACCTTAAGCTCTCAGCAAAAGGTTAAAACTAAACTCGACAAGAATGTTTCCTTAAACAGAACGCTTAATATGGATTACGGCACATTTTTTTACCAATATGTAGCCTTAGATAAACGCTATTGGGAGATAGACCTTCAGGCAGAATTAGGCATCGGAGAATATAATTATAAGTACTATACCATTAATCCGGATGGTAGCAACAACAAATTTGTTACCGAAAAGAAAGCCGGCATATTAGTTGGTGGTGTGGGGCCCTTGCTTGCCTTTAAACCCACCAAATGGATTGGCATTATTGGTATGGTAGGTTATCGATTTACTTCCGAAAAAAATGCCAATCTTAATTTTAACGGACTCTATTATTCGTATGGTGTGTGGTTGGATGTAAGGCAAATCATCAGAGATTATAATTATCGTGTAGTTAAAAAACACAAATACAAAGAGCATGTAAAAGCTGTTATGCAAAGGTTTTAAACCTGTATAACTAAAGAATTACTTATCTAAAGTACCTCTTAAAGCCTGCTCTCTTTCTATGGATTCAAACAATGCTTTAAAGTTACCTGCACCAAAGCCTTTGGCACCATGGCGTTCAATCACCTCAAAGAAAAGTGTAGGGCGGTCTTCTACCGGCTTGGTAAATATTTGCAGCAAATACCCGTCTTCATCGCAATCAATTAAAATGCCCTCTTTAGCAAGCAACTCAATATCTTCTTTTACGTTAGGCACACGCACTTTCACATCATCGTAATATGCTTTTGGCGGAGCCGATAAAAACTCTACGCCTCTGCTTTTCATATCACGTACCGTAAATAGTATATCATCTGTAGCAACAGCAATGTGCTGGCAACCCGAACCTTCGTAAAATTCAATATACTCTTCTATCTGCGATTTCTTTTTTCCTTCGGCAGGTTCGTTTATCGGGAATTTAATTCTGCCGTTTCCGTTAGCCATTACCTTGCTCATCAAGGCGCTGTATTCGGTATGAATTTGTTTATCATCAAAGGTAAGCAGGTTGATAAAGCCCATTACTTTTTGGTACCACTCAACCCAAATGTTCATTTCGTTCCAACCCACGTTGCCCACCATGTGGTCTATGTATTTTAATCCGGTTGATTTTGGGTTGTAATCGCTCTTCCATTCTTTATATGTAGGCAAAAACAATCCGTTGTAGTTTTTGCGCTCTACAAACATGTGAACCGTTTCTCCATACGTATAAATACCGCTACGAACCACTTCGCCATGCTCATCTTTTTCTACAGTGGGTTTCATAAAAGGCTTGGCACCACGTTTCACTGTTTCGTTAAAAGAGTGTGTAGCGTCATCTACCCAAAGTGCAATTACTTTTACGGCATCGCCATGCTTGGCTATGTGCTGATTGATGGGGTGCTTTGAATTTAACGGCGATGTTAATACCAAACGTATTTTATCTTGCTTTAAAACATACGAAGCGGTTTCTTTATTGCCCGTTTCTAAGCCGCTATAAGCGTAGCTTTGAAAGCCAAAAGCTGTTTTGTAGTAGTGCGCCGCTTGTTTGGCATTACCTACATAAAACTCTACATAGTCGGTACCATTTAGCGGCAAAAAATCTCCCGCATCTTTATATATCTTTTCTAAGGTATGTGCAATGTTTTTTGTTTCCATGTGTGCAATCAATTTAAGTAGCAAATATAAGGAATTGTTATGTGTTTAGTTTTAAATGAAATGCGACGAGTTAAAAGTTAAAAAAGAAGGCTTTAGTCGTTAATTTAACTTAATAAAGAGATAAAATACTACTATTAACCTAAATTTAACCTTATACCTTGGCTAAATTATCTATTTTCGCCATGAAAATTACATTTTTAAGAGATGTAATTGGTAAGATACTTTTAATTAAAAACGGAAAACATGAAAAAACAATTATTATCGATTATGATCGCAGCTTTCTTTTTAGGAAGCTTTGAACGAGCCAACGCACAAGCGGGTGCTGCTTTAAATTTTGATGGCACATCAAACGACCAAATTAACATGGGCACATCAATGACTACTACAATGGGTACTTTTAGTGTTCTAACAGTAGAAGCGTGGGTAAACCCAGCTACTATTTCTGCTAGTGGTTTCGGCGAAATAATAGGTAATTATGCGAGTCCTGCCGGGAATATGCAGTTTTTGCTAAGACAACAACAAAATACATACGCTTTCTTTGCTGACCCCGGTTCAGGATTTCAATCCGTTACTTCTCCGGTAGGAACCGCTACAGCTAACGTATGGCAACACGTTGCCGGTGTTTGGGATGGCAATAACCTGATGATTTATATAAATGGTGTTTTACAGGCAACACAAACAGGAGTTACCGGGCCGCATTTAAATAGTACGATAACCAATGCTGTTGTTATGGGTTATGAACCTGCAGGCAGTGGAGAAGGTTTTATAGGAAATATGGATGAGGTTAGAGTATGGAGCAGTGTAAGAACGCTGTGTCAAATTAATAATAACATGAATTGCGAGTTAGCCTCTTCAGACAGAGCAAATTTATTTGCTTATTATAAATTTAATGAAGGAGTTGCAGCAAATAATAATCCAACAATTACCACACTTGCCGATTCTTCAGGAAACGGGTATAATGGAATACTTAATAACTTTGCTTTAACAGGAACTTCAGGCAACTGGGTTACGCCGGGTGGTGTTGCCACAGGTGTTTCTTGCGGTGCTATTGTTTACCCACCGGTAAGTTTTAGTGGTGACTCAAGTATTTGTTCAAATACCACCACTACTTTAACGGCTCATGGAGCAACATCCTATACTTGGGCATCAAGTGCAGGCACAACTACATTAAATGTCATTTCGGCAAACTTAAATGCAAGCATAACATTTACTCTAACGGGTACTATTGGCACTTGCAGTAATAAAACGATAGGTACAATTACGGTAAGCCCAACGCCTACTGTAACAATAAGTAACTTGGGCAGTAATATTATATGTATAGGTAATGCTGTGGGATTAACTGCTAATGGGGCATCTTCGTACACTTGGAGTGCTAATGCCGGTGGTGTAACAACCTCTACGGTGAGCATGACCCCAAGCACAACAGATACCTATACGGTAACTGGAACTACCGGAGCATGTATAGCACACAAAAAAATAACGATTACCGTAAACCCATTACCAACTGTATCAGTAAACAGTGCAACGGTTTGTGTAGGAACTACTTTTACTTTAACCGGAACAGGAGCTTCAACTTATAGCTGGAGCACGGGTGATGTTACTACATCTATCACACCAAGTCCAACCACATCTGTAAGTTATACCGTAACCGGAACAGATGCTAACAATTGTGTAAACACAGCAACAGCTTCAGTAACCGTAAACTCATTACCAACTGTATCGGTAAACAGCACAACGGTTTGTGCAGGAACCACAACCACTTTAACGGCGAGTGGCAGTGCCACTTCATACAGTTGGAGTACAGGAGCTGCTATGGCTTCTATCACACCAAGTCCAACTACATCTGTAAGCTATACCGTAACCGGAACGGATGCTAACAATTGTATGAGTAGTGTAATGGCTATGGTAACTGTAAATTCGTTACCAACCCTATCTGTAAATAGTGCTTCTGTGTGTGCCGGTGCAACCACTACTACTTTAACAGCTAGTGGAACATCAACTTCATACAGTTGGAGTACAGGAGATGCCACTGCATCCATAACCGAAACCCCAACCCTTTCCGCTACGTATACCATTACCGGAACAGACGCTAACAATTGTATGAATAGTGCAGTAGCTATGATTACGGTAAACCCATTACCAACCGTATCGGTAAACAGTGCAACGGTTTGTGTAGGAACTACTTTTACTTTAACCGGAACAGGAGCTTCAACTTATAGCTGGAGCACGGGTGATGTTACTACATCTATCACACCAAGTCCAACCACATCTGTAAGTTATACCGTAACCGGAACAGATGCTAACAATTGTGTAAACACAGCAACAGCTTCAGTAACCGTAAACTCATTACCAACTGTATCGGTAAACAGCACAACGGTTTGTGCAGGAACCACAACCACTTTAACGGCGAGTGGCAGTGCCACTTCATACAGTTGGAGTACAGGAGCTGCTATGGCTTCTATCACACCAAGTCCAACTACATCTGTAAGCTATACCGTAACCGGAACGGATGCTAACAATTGTATGAGTAGTGCAATGGCTATGGTAACTGTAAATTCGTTACCAACCCTATCTGTAAATAGTGCTTCTGTGTGTGCCGGTGCAACCACTACTACTTTAACAGCTAGTGGAACATCAACTTCATACAGTTGGAGTACAGGAGATGCCACTGCATCCATAACCGAAACCCCAACCCTTTCCGCTACGTATACCATTACCGGAACAGACGCTAACAATTGTATGAATAGTGCAGTAGCTATGATTACGGTAAACCCATTACCAACCGTATCGGTAAACAGTGCAACGGTTTGTGTAGGAACTACTTTTACTTTAACCGGAACAGGAGCTTCAACTTATAGCTGGAGCACGGGTGATGTTACTACATCTATCACACCAAGTCCAACCACATCTGTAAGTTATACCGTAACCGGAACAGATGCTAACAATTGTGTAAACACAGCAACAGCTTCAGTAACCGTAAACTCATTACCAACTGTATCGGTAAACAGCACAACGGTTTGTGCAGGAACCACAACCACTTTAACGGCGAGTGGCAGTGCCACTTCATACAGTTGGAGTACAGGAGCTGCTATGGCTTCTATCACACCAAGTCCAACTACATCTGTAGCTATACCGTAACCGGAACGGATGCTAACAATTGTATGAGTAGTGCAATGGCTATGGTAACTGTAAATTCGTTACCAACCCTATCT
>CAVXOV010000087.1:0-19770 GCA_963763345.1 uncultured Candidatus Saccharibacteria bacterium | reverse complement strand
TTACGATAGCGCTTTGCGTTACAGCAAAGAGCGCATACAGTTTGGCAGGCCTATTGGTGGTTTCCAGTTAACCCAAAAGAAATTAGCCGAAATGATTACCGAAATTACCAAAGCGCAACTGCTAGTTTGGCGTTTGGGTGTGTTGAAAAATGAACACCGTGCTACCCCTCAGCAAATATCCATGGCTAAACGTAACAACGTAAACATGGCATTGCAAATTGCAAGAGAAGCCCGTCAGATACACGGCGGTATGGGTATTACGGGCGAGTATCCTATTATGCGCCACATGATGAATTTAGAAAGTGTAATTACTTACGAAGGCACACACGATATACATTTGCTTATTACCGGACAGGATATCACTGGTCTTAACGCTTTTATTTAGTACATCATGTATAAAGTAAACGTAGAGAATAAATTCAATTTCAATTTCGAGAAAGCGCAAGGAGTATGGCAGCTAGATGGCAAGGACTATGCCTTCGACATGATTGAAATAAACCCAAGAACCTTTCATGTGTTGAAAGACAACAAGTCTTATAACGTAGAAATTGTAAATCATAACGTAGCTGAAAAAACCCTTCAAATAAAAGTAAACAACACCTTATACAACCTTAGCGTAAAAGATAAGTACGATGCCCTTTTACATGAGCTTGGATTGGATAAGGCTATGTCTAAAAAGGTATCAAACATCAAAGCACCTATGCCCGGTATGGTATTAAACATATTGGTAGAAGAAGGACAGGACGTAAAAAAAGGAGATGCGCTTATTATTTTAGAAGCCATGAAAATGGAGAATATTTTAAAATCTCCTGCGGATGGAATTGTGAAGAAAGTGCCTGTTAAAAAAGGTATAGCGGTAGAGAAAGGTCAGATACTGATTGAGTTTTAAGTAATGCCTTCGCTTATTTTATTGAGAGGATTGCCCGGTAGCGGAAAAACAACCTTGGCAAAACTATTAAGCGAAGAAGGTAAATACCCTGTACATTCCATTGATTCTTATTTTACGGATGATACTACCGGAGCATATAACTTTGAGTTTGACAAGAACCACCTTGCCTACAAACAATGCGAAGAACAAACGGAGCAAAGCATCAAGCAAGGTTTCGAAAAGATTTTTATAGATAATACCTTTACCTTAGAGTGGGAGATGGAACCCTATTTTAAACTGGCTTCAAAATATAACTATAGCATCTTTGTTCTTACAGTAGAAAACCGACATGGTAATAAAAACATACACCACATTAGCGAGGAACAAATACAAAAAATGGCTGCTAAGTATAAGGTAGTGTTGTGTTAGGCTTTAGCTCTCTTTAATATAACTATAGATTTCCTCCACAACATCTTTCTTACTTCTGGTCTTCGTATCAATTTGATGATGTGCTTTCAAATAAAAAGGTTCTCTTTCTTTTAGCAAGAGATTAATTTTATCGCTTAGTTCATTTTCATTCAACCCCACAAACAATGGACGTTTTGTTACACCTCGGATAATCCTTGAAATAATTACATAATCAGGAGCATTGATATAAAAAACCTTCCCTGAAGAAAGTATCACATCCATGTTATCATAAAAACAAGGAGTTCCTCCACCTAATGAAACAACCATGTTTTCTTTTGTTTGAGAGACTTCTTTAAGGTGTTTGCTTTCCAGTTCTCTGAAATAAGCTTCTCCTTTGTCCTGAAACAATTGTTTAATGCTTACTTCTTCTTTGGCAGAAATAAACTCATCTAAATCAATAAAGGTAAAGTTTATCCTTTTTGCTAATTGTTTCCCAATGCTACTCTTTCCCGCAGCAGGCATACCAATTAAATAAACCATCATGCCTTATTAGCGGCTTTTGTTTTATCGTATTTTATAAAAAGGTTTATCCATATCAAACGTGCCTTTCTAAAAATGATAGGCCATAAAAGTAAAAGAGAACCTACAAATAAGATTAAGAAAATATTTGTTCCCCAACTGAAAACAACATTGCTTAAAATAAACAGCGCAACCCCTAAAGCAATATCCAAACCATAACTTACATACATGGCTCCATAATAAAAGCCATTCTCGGGCATATAACTGCCATGGCATACAGGGCAGTGCTCATGTTGCTTATCAAATGTTTTAGGATTGTAAGGATTGTTGCTTAAAAAGAAACCGCCTTCGTGGCAATAAGGGCATTTGTTGTATAAAACACTGTATAGCTTTGTCTTCTTCATGATTTCATTTTAAGCATTTGCACAAGTAACTGCATAAGCTTCTGCCGGAATAGCTGTTTTTGTAATGGCTCCGAAGCCACCTGCAATATCAATCAGGTTTTTATATCCTTTAGTTTTTAAAATAGAAGCTGCAATCATACTGCGGTAACCTCCTGCACAATGTATGTAGTAGTTCTTGTTTTTATCAAGTGTATCCTGCCAATCATTAATAAAATCAAGTGGAAGAGGATTTACTTTATTCAAATGCTTGGCATCATACTCACCGGGTTTTCTAACATCCAGCACAGCAGTATTTTCTTTACCATAAACTTTAGAAAACTCCTCTGCACTTATAGAAGTAATCGTGTCCACAGGCTTGCCTGCTTGTTTCCAAGCATCAAAACCACCTTGTAAATAACCCAAACAATTATCATAGCCCACACGAGACAGGCGCATAACCGTTTCTTCTTCCCTACCTCGTGGAGTAACTAAGATAATAGGTTGTTTTAAATCTGTTATAATAGAACCAACCCAAGGGGCAAATTGCCCATCAATACCAATAAACAAAGCATTGGGTACATGACCTTGTGCAAATTCGTTTGACTTACGCACATCTAAAATCAATGCGCCATTCTTTATTTGGTTTTCAAAATCAACCACTGATAAAGGCTTGTTGCCCTTTTGCATGACTTCATCAAAAGAATGGTACCCTTCTTTATTTAAAGAAGCGTTCTTCGCAAAGTATTGCGGAGGAGGCAAAATGCCTGTAGTAAGTTCTTTAATAAACTCCTGTTTAGAAATATTGGCAAGTGCATAGTTTGTTTTCTTTTGATTACCCAAGGTATCAAAGGTTTCTTTGCTCATGTTTTTGCCACAAGCAGAACCGGCACCATGGGCTGGATAAACCAACACCTCATCAGGTAAGGTCATGATTTTGTTTCGCAAAGAATCATATAACATGCCCGCTAAATCTTCTTGCGTAAGATTAGATTTAATAGCTAAATCGGGGCGACCAACATCGCCAATAAACAAGGTGTCTCCGGTAAAAATGCAATGTGGTTTTTTGTTTTCATCCAGCAATAAGTAAGTGGTGGATTCTAAAGTATGTCCGGGGGTATGTAATACCTTAATAGTAAGCTTACCTACTTTAAACTCTTCATTATCTTTTGCAACATGACTTTTGTAAGACGTTTGCGCCTGCGGACCATACACTATTTCTGCACCTGTCTTGTTCGCTAAATCAACATGCCCAGAAACAAAATCAGCATGAAAATGTGTTTCGAAAATATACTTTAAAGAAGCTTTATTTTGCGAGAGTAAATTTAAGTAAGGTTGCGTTTCACGAAGCGGATCTATAATAGCTGCTTCGCCTTCGCTCATAATAAAATAAGCACCTTGTGCCAAACACTGTGTGTATAATTGTTGTACCAGCATGTTGTAATATTTAGTACAAATTTACCACTAAAATGAGGGATTATTAATAAAAATAAAGAGATTTTTATCTACTTATTTTAATACAGGATTGGGGTCTTTCCAATTACGATGAAATGTACACCCCTTATAATCATCATCTATACGGACATAAGTAGAACGTAGCTTCTTATTAATCCAAGTGTCTACCGTTGTTTTTTGTTTATCAGCCTGTGCCATATTCTGTAGGCGCTGATAATCATCTTTTAAATTAGCTTTATGTGGCTCTGTACGGCTTTTTAAATATATTATTTTAAAGGCCGGCTTATCAGAGGTCTGATCTAAAATAGGTTTACTTACTTCTCCTACCTGCATTTTATCAAGCATAAACACCAATTTTTCATCCTTACTACCAAGTTCTTCAATTTCAAAACGAGTACTTGCTGCCTCCTTGTTTTGTATAGCACCACAGTTATTCTTAGTATCCTTATCATCACTAAATTTGGCACAGGCATTACAAAAAGTAAGCCTGCCATCCTGTATCTTTTGATAAATGGTGTCTAAGGC
The DNA here is from genome assembly GCA_963763345.1 of uncultured Candidatus Saccharibacteria bacterium. Lineage (GTDB taxonomy): Bacteria > Bacteroidota > Bacteroidia > B-17B0 > Aurantibacillaceae > PALSA-968. Next base: position 15,615 of record CAVXOV010000087.1, on the reverse strand, counting down.
AGTTTTAGCATCTGTAATATCCTGCGGAGATACTTTTGCAACTACTAAAATATGACGCACATCAACTAACTCTCCCCTGCGAGCAATAAGTTGTATAAAATGAAACCCGAAAGCAGACTCAAATATCTCCGATACTTCATTAGGTTTTAACCTAAAAGCAACGGCTTCAAACTCAGGCACAAATTGCCCTCGTGCAATACCATCATAGCGCCCACCTGTTTTAGCAGAGCCTGGTCTTCGGTATAAAGTGTTGCTATTACACTCATGCTTTCACCATTCAGCACACGTTGACGATAACCTTCTAATTTTGCGCGTGCTTCTTTTTTTGCTTCATCAGTTACCGAAGGTTTTTTAACCAATTGACAAATTTCAACCTCTGTATTTATTAAAGGCAAACTATCCGAAGGAATAGAACTGTAATACGCTCGCACATCAGCAGGAGAAACTTTAATTTCACTTGTTACTTTGCTTTGCATTTGTTGTGCTACCAATATATTTCGGATATCATCGCGCATTTCTTCTTTATACTGCTTAACAGTTTTTCCGTAAAAGGCTTCAAATTTTTCTTCCGAACCAAATTGTCCTAAATAGTAATTCATCCTGCGGTCCATCTCCCCATCAACCTGCTCTTCTTTTACATGCACACTATCTTTTTCAGCCTGAGCTAATAATAACTTCTGATACAGCAATTCATCAAACATGGCGCAACGTAAGGAATCAGTAATTTTACCACCATTGGCAGCCATTCCTTTAACTTCTCTCTCTAATTCAGAACGCAACACAATATATTTTCCTACCACACCAATGGTTTTATCAATATTCTGTTGAGCAAATGTCAATATAGACAAATGGAACAAAACGATATAGATAAAATACCTCTTCATGAATGATTAATAAACTTCAAAGTTATTACTTTCTTTGGCTTGACTAAAAACAGACTGTTTCATTTGTTCAATCAAGCTTAGTTTACGTTTGTTTATAATTATCTGCCGGATATTTTCTTTTTCAAAACTTAATGGAGAGGCTGTATTCTTAATTTTAAATTCTTTTATGTTCAGGTAATAATTGAATAAAGTATCACTTAGTTCTATTTGTCGACTGGTTTTTAAAAGCAATTCGGGATTGTAATCATGCAACGGAATTTCTTTCATTACATCATCTAATAAAAGCCATGTGTTATCATCCAAAAAGAAATTATCGGCATATTGTATGCAATATTTTTTAAGATTATCTTGGTCTCCTATGTCTTTCGAAGTGTACCATTTCTTCACTTTATCGGCATTAGGTATCTTTTTATTTATTTTAACATAGGTTACTTTCACAATATTGTCTTTAAGCATAAAATTTTGTTTATGCTCATTATAATAAGCCTCTATATCTTGCGTACTAACGGCAGTATCTAATTTTTGATGTACTAACTCAGTTTCATACCTGTAAACCAATAAGTTCTTGCGGTATTCATCAATTTCTTTTTGAATGTCTTTATCATCTTCGGATAAATTGACTTCTGCCTGATGCAATATCAACTCATCTGTTATCCATTGCTGAATATACGATTTCACAAATAGTTCACTATCCTTTGGGCTGCTGTTTTTAGGAAGGATTAATTTAATCTCTTCCATATAAAGCTTCTTTTCAAATACACGGGCAATAGGTTTGTCTTTGCTATCAGTACTTTCTGTCTTTTCAGTTTTACAGGAAAAAACAAGTAATGCAACAACGGGTATGATGAATTTAATTCTCACGCGAAGCAAAGATACATTTAAAGGAAACAGGTAAATTAAGAGTAGGCATCGGGTAGTAATATCTATACTACTCAATACTTGTGCTTAAAAATCGAACTTAGCTTTATGGTCGTCTATGTTAGCCATAGATTTAAGAGCTTCCATGGCTTCATAATCTACGCGAGAAGAAAGACCCGTATTGGTAGCATTTTGTATAGCTTTAGAGTACGCTCCTGCCGCTGATTTTTTATCGGTAATATAAATTACATACACCGCATTTTGCCCTTTTAACACCTTAGATAGTGTGTTTGGTTTTACAACCCCTACTGCGCCACACATAGCATCTTCTTTACCTAATCCGGTAACGGCGTAACTACCAAAAGATAATCCATTCATACTCTCAACCTGCAACTTCATTTTAGAAGCTAAGTCATCCGTAGTTTTAGTTCCTGCAAGATTTGCATCAAACTCTTTTATAAAGCCCTCTGCTTTCTTTTCCTTTTTTGCAAAAAGTGTTACCTCATCTTTTACCTGCTCAAGCGGAGCAATACCTTTTTCTTTTACCTCGCTCACTTTAGCCACTACAAAACGAGTTCCGAATTGGAATGCAGAAGAAACATCTCCCTTTTTAGCCTGATAAATCCAACGGATTAACTCCTTAGGGTTTTCCATACCTGGTATTTGTTTATCACCTTCTTTAATGTTATCAGCTAAGCGTTTATTAAGTTTGTTTTCTACAATTCCGTTATCAAAAAGCTCGGCAGTATTATATTTTCCTGCAAACTCGCTTGCCTTAAGGTTAATATCGTTAAGTGTTTTATCGCTGGGTTGTATTTTGCGTTGAATGGTTGCCAATTTATATTTTAAAGAAGCGCCTTTACTTACATCCATTACTTCCATAATATGGTAACCAAATTGCGATTCTACCACACCCAGTTCTCCTTTTTTACCTTCTAAACCAAAGTCTTTAAAGGGTTGTACAAACCCACTCTTTTCGTTCATCCAACCATAATCTCCACCTTTTCCGGGGTAATCTTCATCTTCTTTTTTGCCCGGAGGAAGTCTCTTTACCACCATCATCAGAGAAGTTCTTTACATACTCAGGGAATAGTTTTACATCTTTTTTAAGAAGCGCAAGTAAGCTATCTGCCATTTTCTTAGCCTGTGGTTTAGTGCGTTTCAAATCTTTATCTGCTGCGCCCGAACCGGTATAAGAAATAAGTATGTGGCGTACTTTTGCCGAATCAAGCACATCAACTTTACCTTCTAATTTAATAACCTTAATTACTCTGTTCTCCTGATAAGGACCGTAAACAGTACCTTTTTCGGCAGTAAAAATAGAAGAATCTACTTCCGGACTAACCATGTTCTTTTTAAACAAACCAAAATCAAGCTTGCTTTCATCATTCTCAGCTTGCATTAAGGCAGAATCTTCGCTGAGTGTTTTTTTAGTTTTCCAATCGGTAGCAATGTCGGTCATTTGCTTTTTCAAATCAGCAATATCATCCGCTGTTGGGAAGGCATCAAAAGCCACGTAATCAATCTTACGGGTAGTTTCGGGGTTTTTAAACTGGTAAGCGTGTTCGTTATAATAAGCCTGAATATCATCATCGCTTAATTTCACTGCCGAATCGGATACAGTGCTATAACGCTTAGCTACATAACTAACACTATAGTTTGTGCTTTGTTTTTCAAAGTCTGCTTTAGCTTCTGCTTCTGTAGTATATAAGCCTTTTTTAAGTAAGCCATTATACTTTTCTGCCAAGCGGGTATCGTGCACAAAGTCTTCTACCTTTTTCCAATAAGCTTCTTGCTCAGGTGTCATTTGTTGTACAAAGCCTGCAAGTTTAGCGGGGTCAAGTGTGCCATCGGGCTTAGCAAAGTTAGGATATGCCTTACCGGTTTGTTTATCGCTAAGCTGAGAAACTACAATTTGGTGCGGGTGTGTAACCATCAGGTCGTACATCTCATCTTCGCCAACATCTACACCAACTGTTTTGTAAGCTACTTTTAGTACATCTTCTGCCACAAACTCATTCCACACTTGGTCAACTAAAGTTTGTTTGGTGGCATCATCAACCTTTTGGCCATTTTGCTCGTAGTTTTGTATGGCAACACCAAGCTTAGCCTGAAACTCGTTATAATCTATATTCTTGCCGGCAATGGTGCCTACGGTACGCTCGTTAGTACCAAACAACGAACGACCCGAACTAAGGGCGCTTTCTAAAACAAATATTACTAAGGCAAGGGCAATAATACCTACTAGTAGGCCTGTTTTGTTTCTAATTTTTTCTAATACGCTCATACTCTTACATAAAATTAAGGGGTGCAAAGATAAAAAAACACCCGAATTGCAAAAATTTAATTATTGGGGTAAGGGCGCAAAAGGATTTTGGTTGTAATCCTTAACGCTAAGGGTTATTCTGCTTAATAACTTCTTGATTATATAACTTGATTGCCTTCTTGAATTGATAATGCTGTTTAATCGCATAAATAAGTAGAGTTGATAATCCGGTTGCCAAGCCTACAATCGCAACACTACCGGTAACCTTAGATGCGTTTGTCATAGTAGGCGGTGGGGTGTAATCATTCATAAGCCCATAAATACCAAAAGCTAAGATTCCAACTATCGTAGATACTGCACCAAATTTAGCACCTCTAGTTGATTTATCGTACATTAATGCTGATGATTTAAATAGAAGTAACCTATGTGTTATCTCATTATAACTAATATATTTTCCCCTCATTGTCCATACCCTTGATGAATCTGTATCTTTTTTAGAAGACTTATTACACATATTATTTGGGAGTTTCATTTTTACAATGGTTGAATCTTTAATAGTTGTATCATTCGGTGTTTGTGCATTTATCTGTACACAAAAAACTATCAAAAGAAAAAGCAATATTCCCTTCATTTCAAAGCAAATATACCAAAACAAGCCTTAAAAGTGCATTTTTATAAAAACCGTTTAAAAAATAAAACGACTGCTTATCGAAAAAACCATACCGTTTAATAAAAAAATCCTACCGTTCGTTAAATAATCTCCTTCTCGCTTTTTCAATGTAGTATCTTAGCTATAACAAATAGAAATAATGAGCCAAATATCAAATCATATAGTAGGGCTTAGCAAACAAGTTTCAGGGCATCCCCTTAAAGTTTCAGGACGTGTCCTCCTTCGTCAGGACGTGTCCTCGTTTGTGCAGGACATTCCCTCCTTTTATCAGGACATGTCCAGTTACCTTCAGGACGTGTCCTCGTTTCGTCAGGACGTTCCCTCGTTTGCTCAGGACATGCCCAGTTACCATCAGGACGTGTCCGCAAAGTTTCAGCGAACGTCCTTAAAACTAATCCGTTAATCTTTAAAACTAAATAACCATGCTAGACCATGATTTTATCCCCGCCCCCAATGCCGAGTTTGCCGCAGCCCAAGAGGGCATGGCAGCCCTTTTTACCCTTAGAGAGAAAAGCAAAAAAGGTATATTTGGTCCATACATTGGGGTCTTTAGGGTGGTTATTAGTTAAACGATACTGTCATTTCGAGCGAAGTCGAGAAATCTGCGCTTTAAATGCTTCGACTAGGCTCAGCATGACAACGCCGGAACAGCCAAAAACATAATCACATAGAAGGCTCTATGTAATTAAACAACCTTAACAGAAGAATTATCTAATAAAGTTTCGCTTTTCAAAAGGAGATGCTAAATTTGTCCCGATTTCAAAATCAACAATATGGCTGCAAGCTCTCCTATTGATTATTTACCCGTAGTATTAATGTTTTTGGTTGCCGCAGGTTTTGTGGTAACCACCATGGTAGCCACCCACCTTTTGGGTCCTAAACGCAAAACAAAAATTAAGTTAGATAGTTTCGAGTGCGGTATAGCACCCGAAGGTAACGCCCGTTTGCCATTTTCCATAAAATACTTTTTGGTTGCCATCCTGTTTGTGTTGTTTGATGTGGAGGTTATCTTTATGTACCCCTGGGCAGTAAACTTTAAGGAGTTGGGCGGTTTGGGTATTATAGAAATGTTTTCGTTTGTGGCATTGTTGCTGGTAGGCTTTTATTATATGATTGCCAAAAAAGCATTGAAGTGGGAAGATTAAGCGTTTATTTAAAGCATTAAAATGAGTAACGAATTAACAAAACGCACAAAACTGGAAATAGCCAAAAGCCCCGAGGGACTTGAAGGACCCGGTTTTTTTGCTACTAAGTTAGAAGATGTTATAGGTTTGGCTCGCGCTAATTCTTTATGGCCCTTGCCGTTTGCTACCTCTTGTTGCGGTATAGAGTTTATGGCTACCATGGCCAGCAATTATGATTTGGCTCGATTTGGTTCAGAGCGTTTAAGTTTTTCTCCCCGTCAGGCAGATTGCTGATGGTGATGGGTACCATTGCTAAGAAAATGGGTCCAATCTTGCGTCAGGTTTATGAGCAAATGGCAGAACCAAGATGGGTTATTTCGGTAGGTGCTTGCGCCTGCAGCGGCGGTATATTTGATACCTATAGTGTGTTGCAGGGTATAGACCGAATTATTCCGGTAGATGTTTATGTGCCGGGTTGCCCTCCACGTCCGGAACAAATTATTGATGGCATTTATGAAGATACAGGAGCTGGTACAGAACGAATCCTGTTCGTAGACGCGAACTCGCCGAATATCAAAGCACTATTGAACACTACGGAATTGAATAATGGATGAAAGCAGAACAATTAAAGCTTGTAAATACCAAGCTTAACAGAAAAATTCCATGACAGCATTGAGTCTGCCGAATTGCTTTACGATATGCTTGCTTTTGTAATCAGTAAAGAGCATATACATCGATAGTGTTGTCATTTTTTATAAGTGATGAAGAACTTAAACTTCCATTTCCTTACCAGATTTAACGTGGCTTTCATTATCCCTGAAGTGAAGAAACACTTAGGTGTTGTTTATCACTTGCACAACCTGAGTAAAAATATACGCATACGCGTTAAAGGCTTTCTTCCGATGGCGACATCCTGAAATTACCTACAGCTACCGACCTTTGTTTAAAGCTGCCAACTGGATGGAACGTGAGACTTATGATTTCTTCGGAATAATATTTAAAGGGCATCCTAATCTGAAACGTATTTTGAATGTTGATGAGATGAATATTTATCCGCTAAGAAAAGAATATCCATTGGAAGACCAGACCCGTGATGATAAGAGTGATAAAATGTTCGGACGATAACAGTATTTGATAATGAGTAAGAAAGAAATTAAAAATATAATTCCTCCGGCAGAAGATACTATGGAGAAAGAATATCATACTCTTAATCTGGGTCCTACGCACCCCGCTACGCACGGCATCTTTCAGAATGTATTAAAAATGGATGGAGAGATTATTCATGAAGCTACTCCTACCGTTGGTTATATTCACCGTGCTTTTGAGAAACTGGCAGAACGCCGTCCTTATGCTCAAATTACTCCCATTACCGATAGATTAAATTACTGTTCGTCGCCCATCAATAACTTTGGTTGGTACATGACGGTTGAAAAACTGATTAAAGCAGAGCTTCCAAAACGCGCAGAATATATGCGTGTTATCATTATGGAGCTTTCGCGTATTGCCGACCATTTAATATGCAACTCCGTAATTGGTGTTGATACCGGGGCTATGACAGGCTTCTTATACATCTTCCAGTGGAGAGAAAAAATTTACGACATCTTCGAAGATATTTGCGGTGCTCGTTTAACTACTAACATTGGTCGTATTGGTGGCTTTGATAACGATTTCCCTGCTAAGACCTGGGATAAGATTCGCAACTTTGTAAAAGAATATCCTAAAGCATTACAAGAGTTTGCTAATCTGTTAGAACGTAATAGAATTTTCATGGATCGCACGGTTAACTGCGGTTCTATTACTGCCGAGATGGCTTTGGAGTATAGCTTTACTGGTCCTAACCTTCGTGCAGCCGGTGTTGATTACGATGTGCGTGTGGCAAATCCGTATTCATCTTATCAGGATTTTGATTTCATTATTCCTGTAGGAACCAGTGGAGATACCTACGACAGGTTTATGGTTCGTCAGGAAGAAATGTGGCAATCATTAAAGATTATTGAGCAGGCTTTAAAGAACATGCCAACCGATGGTCCTACACATGCCAACATCCCTGATTTTTATTTACCCCCTAAACAAGAAGTTTATAATAATATGGAAGCGCTTATCTATCACTTTAAAATAGTGATGGGTGAGACCGATATTCCTGCCGGAGAAGTATATCATTGTGTAGAAGGCGGTAATGGTGAGTTAGGTTTTTATTTGGTTAGCGATGGTGGCAGAACACCTTATCGTTTGCATTTCCGCAGACCATGTTTTATTTATTACCAGGCATATCCTGAAATGATTAAAGGAAGCATGTTAAGTGATGCGATTATAACCATGAGTAGTATGAACGTAATTGCAGGCGAACTGGACGCATAAAATTGTATTAGAAAGATGAGCGCACAAGTACACGGAGCACAACATTTTGATAAAGAAAAAAGAAAGTCTCTTCACTTTGGTGAAAATGCCATGATTGCTGCGCAGGAAATATTGGCGCGTTATCCTGCCGATAAAAAGAAATCTGCTGTTATACCTATTTTACATATTGCACAAGCTGAATTTGGCGGATGGCTTAGTCCGGAAGCAATGGATTATGTAGCTGAGTTTTTAAAAATAAAACCTGTTGAGGTTTTTGAGGTGGCTTCTTTCTATTCTATGTTCAACCTAAAACCGGTTGGTAAATGTACGTTGGAGGTTTGTCGTACTTCCTCTTGCTGGTTGTGTGGTGCAGAGGATATTGTAAAGTATATTGAGAAAAAATTAAATATTAAAGACGGAGAAACTACCAAAGATGGCATGTTTACCTTGAAGACGGTAGAGTGTTTAGGTTCTTGTGGCACAGCGCCTATGTTACAATGTGGCGCATCGTATCATGAGAATTTAACCTATGAGAAAGTAGATTCTTTAATTGAGAAGTATCGTTCAGAAGGAAGACAAAGAAGTTACACAGATTTAGATTATCAAAATACATTATAGCATTCTGGTAAATGGGCAAAAAACTTTTAATACATAACGACCACGTTCCAAATATTCATACGCTTGATGTGTATCGTGCGCATGGCGGATATGCTTCTGTGGAGAAAGCTTTAAAAACCATGACGCCTGAACAGGTAACCGAAGAGGTTAAAAAATCGGGCTTGCGTGGCAGGGGTGGTGCTGGTTTCCCAACCGGATTAAAATGGTCTTTTTTAGCAAAGCCCGAAGGTGTACCCCGTTACTTAGTATGCAATGCCGATGAATCTGAACCCGGTACTTTTAAAGACAGATATTTAATGGAGCGTCATCCTCATGCTTTAATTGAGGGAATGATTACTGCTTCGTATGCTTTAGGCGCACGCAATTCATACATCTACATTCGCGGAGAATATTTTTATGTACACCGCATTTTAGAAAAGGCCATTAAAGAAGCTTATGCTGCCGGATGGTTGGGAGAAAATATTTTAGGCACTAATTACTCGCTTGATTTGCATATGCAGATTGGCGCTGGTGCATACATTTGTGGAGAAGAAACTGCTTTATTAGAATCACTGGAAGGTAAACGTGGTAACCCGCGTATTAAACCTCCATTTCCTGCCATAGCAGGTTTATGGGGTTGCCCTACTGTTGTAAATAATGTAGAGACTATTGCTGCTGTTGTTCCTATTGTAAACAATGGAGGAGAAGAATACGCTAAAATTGGTGTTGGTAAATCAACCGGAACAAAATTAATTTCTGCATCAGGGCATATCAACAAACCGGGTGTGTATGAATTGGAATTAGGATTACCGGTTGAAGAATTTATTTTTAGCGAAGAATATTGCGGAGGTATACGTAATGGGAAGAAACTAAAAGCAGTTGTAGCAGGAGGTTCTTCGGTTCCTATTCTTCCGGCTGAGTTGATTTTAAAAACTGCTAAAGGCGAGCCTCGCTTAATGACTTATGAAAGTTTAGGCGATGGAGGATTCATAACAGGAACTATGTTGGGTTCAGGTGGTTTTATTGTAATGGATGAAGACACCAGTATTGTAAAGAACTTATATACGTTCACTCGTTTTTATCATCACGAATCTTGCGGACAATGTTCTCCCTGCCGCGAAGGAACAGGTTGGATGGAAAAAATATTACAAAAGTTTATTAACGGAACAGCTAACGAAAGTGATGTTGATTTGTTGTGGGATATACAAAGCAAGATAGAAGGAAAAACTATTTGTCCGCTAGGCGAAGCTGCTGCATGGCCTGTAGCTGCTGCCATACGCCACTTTAAACAAGAGTTTATTGATATTGCTAAGAAGAAAAAGTTTGATGATGTGAGTCATTACAGTAGGTTAAATAAAAATGTTGTTGCCTAAATGAAAGTTACAATAGACGGAATAGAAATAGACGTACCCAAAGGAACCACCATACTGCAAGCTGCACGTATGATTGGGCCTAAGGTGGCGCCTCCGGCCATGTGTTATTACACAAAGCTAAAAACAAGCGGTGGCTATTGCCGTACCTGTATTGTTAAGGTAACTAAAGGCAGTGCTGCAAACCCTACTCCAATGCCAAAGCCAGTTGCTTCTTGCCGTACAGAGGTGATGGATGGTATGGAAGTACAGAATTTTACTTCTCCGGATTTATTAGAAGCAAGAAAAGGTGTGGTTGAGTTTTTATTAATTAATCATCCGCTTGATTGCCCTGTTTGCGACCAGGCAGGTGAGTGCCATTTACAGGATTTAGGATATAATAACGGCTCTGTAAAAACACGTTATGAGTTTAAGCGTCGTGAGTTTGATATGATTGATATTGGGAAATATATCAAGCTTCACATGACGCGTTGTATTATGTGTTTCCGTTGCGTAAAGGTTGCCGACCAGATTACAGATAACCGCGTGCATGGTGTTATGCACCGTGGCGATGCTGCAGAGATTTCTACCTATATAGAGAATGTAATTGAAAATGATTTTTCGGGTAACGTGATAGATGTTTGTCCGGTGGGCGCATTGACTGATAAAACTTTCCGTTTTAAACAACGTGTATGGTTTACCAAACCTGTTGAAGCGCACCGTAAGTGTGATAAGTGTACCGGTAAAGTTCGTTTATGGTTTAAGGGAGAAGATGTGTTGCGTGTTACTGCCCGTAAAGACCAGTGGGGTGAGGCAGATGATTTTATTTGCAATGATTGTCGTTTTGAACATAAGAGAAAATCAGATTGGGTAATTGAAGGGCCATCTCCAATTTCTCATCACTCGGTTATATCTCAAAATAAATACGAGCATTTGAATGAAAAAGAGGTGGAGATATTAAAGCATCAAAAGGCATTAGGTTTTATGAATTATGATAAACGTCCCTAAAGTATGTTAGCATTTGTAATATATAAAGCGGTTTTATGTGTAGTTATCTTCGGGATTTCTTTAGGTGTAGCAGCATATTCAACCTGGTGGGAACGCAAGTTTGCTTCCTTCCTGCAAGACCGTGTGGGTCCAAACAGAGCAGGCCCGTTTGGTTTATTACAACCTTTAGCTGATGGAGGAAAGATGTTCTTTAAAGAAGAAATCATTCCGAATGTTTCTAATAAATTCCTTTTCATATTAGGTCCTTGTTTGTTTATGGTTACCGCCTGTATGACTTCGGTTGTAATCCCATGGGGTAAAGATTTCGTGCTTGGCGGAAGAAATTTTGCTTTTCAAATTACAGATATAAACATTGGTGTATTGTATTTACTGGGAGTTGTTTCTATCGGTGTATATGGCATTATGATTGGGGGTTGGGCTTCTAACAATAAGTTTGCCTTACTGGGCGCTATTCGTGCATCATCGCAAATGATTAGTTACGAAATTGCCATGGGTATTGCCGTTATCGCTTTAATAATTACTTCAGGTGGTACACTAAGCCTACATGAAATTGTAGAGAAACAAGATGCAGGTGTTTGCAATTTTGTGTATCAGCCATTAGGCTTCTTAATATTCTTTGTCTGCGCATTGGCAGAAACAAACCGTGCTCCTTTTGACTTAGCAGAATGCGAAAGTGAATTAGTGGGCGGTTATCATACAGAATATTCTTCTATGAAACTGGGATTATACTTATTTGCTGAATACATCAATATGTTTATTTCATCAGCGGTAATGGCTGCCTTTTATTTTGGCGGGTATAACTTCCCATTTGCACACGAATTATATAATGCCATGGGCTTGCAGGAAGGTTCTATATGGATTTCTTTAATTGGCTTCGGAGCTTACTTTACAAAAATCGTACTATTCATCTGTTTGTTTATGTGGGTTCGTTGGACATTGCCGCGTTTCCGTTACGACCAGTTAATGAATTTAGGTTGGAAGGTTTTAATTCCATTATCTTTAGTGAACTTAGCAATAACAACAGTGGTAGCGTATTATTTTAATAAATAATTCAATGGCTTTACAACTTACGAATAGAAGCAAAGTAGTTTCAAATAAAGAGCAATCCGTTATGGAGAAACTTTATTTGCCTGCTGTTTTCAAAGGAATGAGCATTACGCTTAGTCACCTTTTTAAGAAGTCTGCTACTATCCGTTACCCTGAGCAAAAACGAATCATGGCACCTGTATATCGCGGGCAACATGTTTTAAAGCGCGATGATAATGGTGCAGAGCGTTGTACTTCCTGCGGTATGTGTGCTGTTGCTTGTCCTGCCGAAGCGATTACCATGGAAAGTGGGGAGCGCAAAAAAGGAGAAGAGCATTTATACCGCGAAGAAAAGTATGCTGCTAAGTATGAAATAAATATGCTGCGTTGTATTTTTTGTGGTTTGTGTGAAGAAGCTTGTCCGAAAGAAGCTATTTTCTTAACAGACAGAATTGTGGATACTGAATTTGAGCGTGAAGATTTTATTTACGGAAAAGACAAGTTGGTTGAGAAGATGACGGAAAGGATAGATGTTACAAAACGTCAAACACCTGAAGTGTTGGAATTTAAGAAGACACCCGGATTAAAACACAACGAACTTTTTGACGGAAAGAAACTAAAAGAAAAACATTAATCATTATATGTTAGGATATACAATTACTCAGTGGCTTTTCGGAATACTTTCGTTTCTTGCTATTATGTTTGCCCTTATGGTAGTGTTTACACGTAATCCGGTAAACAGTGTGTTATATCTGGTACTAACTTTCTTTTGCATCGCAGGGCATTATCTAGTGTTAAATGCGCAATTCTTGGCAGTAGTACATATTGTGGTTTATGCAGGCGCAATTATGGTGTTGTTTCTTTTCGTAATCATGTTGATGAATTTGAATGAAGATACTGAACCACAAAAAACACTTATCTCAAAAATTATTGCAGGTTGTATTGGAGGAGTTCTATTGGTTGTTTTGGTAGGCAGTTTAAAAGGCGCAGAGCAATTACAATTACATCAGGCAGGCGCTTCTCAAATAGGTTTGGTAAAGAATTTGGGTAAGGTTTTATTCGGAGAGTTTTTATTCCCTTTTGAAATAGCTTCTGTTTTATTATTGGCAGCTATGGTGGGTGCAATTATGTTAGGCAAAAAAGAAATTAAATAAGATATGATTAATACAATTCCAATTAATTATTACATCATGCTTAGCGCTATCCTGTTTATTATTGGTGCGGTAGGTGTTATGGCCCGCAGAAATGCCATTATTGTTTTTATGTGCATTGAGTTAATGCTGAATGCTGTTAATCTTTTATTGGTAGCTTTTTCTACCTTGCATAACGATGCAAACGGACAAGTATTTGTATTTTTTATTATGGCGGTGGCTGCAGCTGAGGTTGCTGTTGGACTTGCTATTTTGAGTATGATTTACAGAAACATTAAAAGTATTGATATTGATTTGTTAAGTAAGCTAAAGCATTAAGCGTTTATGATAAAGTTAATTGGTCTTGTTCCTCTGTTTCCGTTGATTGGTTTTATAATCAATGGGTTCTTTGGTAAGAAAATGAGCAAAAGTATGTCGGGTGCCATTGCCTGCATTTCTGTACTGGCTTCTTTTGTGGTGGCTGTTTTAATTTTTATGGAGGTTAGCGCTTCGCAGCAAAATCAAATGTGGTTGAATTGTTTTCATGGATTAATTCGGGTGCGCTTAAAATTCCTTTCTCCTTTTTAGTTGATCCTCTTTCTTGTTTATTTTTACTTATCATTACAGGTATCGGATTTTTAATCCATGTATATTCTACCGGATATATGCATGAGGACGAAGGCTTCTCGCGCTTCTTTACCTACCTGAATTTATTCATCTTCTTTATGTTATTGCTGGTTCTTGGCAATAACTACCTGATAATGTTTGTGGGTTGGGAAGGTGTTGGTTTGTGTTCTTACTTGCTTATTGGCTTTTGGTTTAAGAATGATGCTTATAACAAAGCTGCCAATAAAGCTTTTATAATGAACCGCATTGGCGATTTAGGTTTTCTGTTAGGCATTATTTTAATCTTTGTAAATTTTGGCAGCATTACTTTTGGCGAAGTATTCGGCAAAGCTGCTTCTGTGCCAACAGCTACTGTTACAGCAATTGCTCTTTTATTATTTGTTGGCGCTATGGGTAAAAGCGCACAGTTACCACTTTATACCTGGTTACCCGATGCCATGGCGGGCCCGACTCCCGTATCTGCTTTAATACATGCGGCAACCATGGTTACTGCCGGTATTTATATGGTAGTGCGTTCAAATATATTTTATTCCATATCAGAAACAGCCAGCGAAGTTGTAGCTGTAGTGGGTGCTCTTACCGCTTTGTTTGCAGCAGTTATTGCCCTTCTTCAAACGGATATTAAAAAGGTATTGGCTTATTCAACCGTTTCGCAATTGGGTTTAATGTTTTTGGCATTAGGTGTAGGTGCATATAGCAGCGCGGTGTTTCATGTAACTACGCATGCTTTCTTTAAAGCCTTATTATTCTTAGGGGCAGGTTCTGTTATTCATGCTATGGGTGGCGAACAAAACATCAGTAAAATGGGCGGTTTGAAAAAAGCATTGCCCATTACTTTTCTTACGATGCTGATAGGAACGATTGCCATTAGTGGTGTTCCTCCGTTTGCAGGTTTCTTTTCTAAAGATGAGATTTTGGCGCATACTTATGAGCATAGCCAACTGCTTTGGTTTGTAGGAAGCATTGCTTCGTTAGGTACTGCTTTTTATATGTTCCGCATGTTGTACCTTACTTTCTATGGTAAGTTTCGCGGCACACACGAACAAGAACATCATTTACATGAATCTCCAAATCTATGACCATTCCTTTAATGGTATTAGCTGCGCTTACTGTTTTTGGCGGATTGCTTGGTTTGCCGGAGTTCTGGGGCATGAAGAACTGGATGAGTGAAAATTTAGATCCTATCATCATTCGTAAAAACCCAAGTATTTTATCGCATGAAACAGAATGGACCTTGATGATTATTGCAGTGGGCGTGGCTATTTCAACTATATACTTTGCTTACCAAATGTTTATGAAGTATAAAGTATTACCTGCTGAGAAAGAAGCTGATATGAAGCCTTTCCAAAGAATTATCTTCCATAAGTTTTATGTAGATGAGTTTTATGATGCCATTATACGCAAACCTTTAGATGCCTTATCACAGGTGTTTTATAAATTCTTTGACAAACAAATATTGGATGGAATTGTAAACGGAACAGGCGATGTTACCAAATGGTCTGCCTCAGCAATTCGCAACTTGCAAACCGGTCGTATTGGTTTTTACATTATGGCCATGGTAGTTGGAATTATTACTATACTGTTTTTTAGTTTAATAAAATAGAGAAAGATATGTAATTGGTTTTCTGATATTATTTCCTTTACTGGCATCCTTGCTTTTGTTTTTCATTAAAGGCGATGGAGCTAAAAAAGTAGCCTTACTTTTTAAATGGTCGAGTTCGGTATAAGTTTGATGGCTC
>CAVXOV010000086.1:0-18308 GCA_963763345.1 uncultured Candidatus Saccharibacteria bacterium | reverse complement strand
TTATTTTGAATAAAATATACTAAAGGCCATTGATTTTTTACCCAAGGGTTTTGTTCTATCTTGGTTAATGATTCCTTATTGAAATCATATTGTTCGGAAACTTCAATGGATAATTCGAATGATAAGCTCATAACTCATCATACTTTTTGGCAGTTCCTTTCGCTTTATCAACCGGATATTTCTCTCCGTTCTTTTTTATTTTCTCAAGCATAATCTGCTTTATATCAAACCCATGTTTATTTGCCAAAAGAAACGAAAAGGCTAAGACATCGGCCAATTCTTCTTTAATTTTTGCTTTATCAACACCTTCAGAACCTTTTATGTCCTTCCACAAAAACAATTCGTTTAATTCCGCAGCTTCAATTGAAATTGCAGTAGCAAGGTTTTTTGAGTCATGAAATTGTTCCCAATCTCTTTCATTTCTAAACTTTACAAGCTCGTCTATACTTGCTTTATATCGCTCATGGAAAATATTTAATGAGCCAAATTAATAAATAAAAGGGGATATAATTAAACGAAGGGTCACTTAAAATCAGTCCGTATCCGGTAAGCTAAACCAGCTTGTACTAAAAAAGCATCCTGTATTTTGGTGTAAATGGGGTAGCTTAGCAATTCTGTTTTGGTGCCATACTCATAAGCCTGCGGGCTGTAGTTAATGGTACGGCCAAACTCGGCAAAAAGCACAAAGCGTTTTTTTATGTACACATCTACAAATAGCTTGGCCTGCAGTTCGGAGTTTTTTACATAGTTGTGGTTGGCATCGCTTATTCTATACGATCGGGTATATGATTTGAAAGCAAAACCGGCATATAGTTTTTGTTTGATGAGGGCATACTCCAACCTATAGGAGGTAGGCAGCACACCATACATTTGGAACCTGTCGGTAACTCGCCAGTCTACCCCACCAAGGGGTACAAAGAAATTGCCAAAATATTCGCGGTTATAATACAAGCCAAGTTTAATTTTTAGTTTAGGGTTGTGTGTGTAAGTAACCAAGCCATAGCCTCCCAACTGCATATCGTAGGTGCTGATGGGGTTTTTAAAATCGGAACTTAGTTTGGGCATAACCAAACCCAACGCTTTCCACTTTTTGTTTTTGGTTTCGTGTTGCAGGCCTAAGAATAAAAGGGTAGAGTAGAGGTTGTTGGTTTCGGGGTACAAATTGTTTTTAATGGTTGATTGAAGTTGCTCGCCATAAAAGCGAAGTATAATGGTGTTTTGAGAAAAATCTATTACTAAAGGTATGGTAAGGTTAAGGTAATAGTTGTTGGTTTGGTTTTTGCTTTTTATTGTATCTTTATAAGTAGTATTGACAGACTGTGCGCTTGTATTAATAATATCTACATAGGGTTGCGCGAAGGAGAAACAAAAAGAGAAACAAAACAGTATGATAAGCCTGAGGGGCATTTGCATAAAACTTATTTTTGGAAGGATAAAATCGCCCACTCGTTTTTAAGTTCTTTACCTGTGTTTTTGAGGTTGGTTTTTTCTGCTGCTGCAATAGTTCGGGACAATTGTTATCAAAAAAACCACTGATTAGCAAGGTGCCACCGGGGTTTAGGTGGGCTGCGTATTTGCTAATTTCTTTAAGCAATATATTTTTGTTGATGTTGGCAAGCATCACATCAAAGGTATCGTTCTCAATGCTATTGATGGTGCCCTGGTAAAAATCTATAGCCTCTTTATGGTAGCCGTTTGCTTTGCGGTTTTCGCGTGAGTTTTCTATGCTCCACTCATCAATATCAATACCTATAACGTGCTGGGCACCCAGTTTTTTTGCAATGATGGAAAGAATGCCTGTGCCGCAACCCACATCTAAAACAGATTTGTTGCTTAGGTTTAAACCAAACAAAGCTTTTGCCATAAGCCAGGTTGCTTTTGGTGATGCCCCGTGCCGAAAGACATTTTAGGTTCGATAATAATATCGAGCAGGGGAGGGGAAGAGACTGGGTGAAAAGGGGCGCGTATACGGCAAAGGGTTTCTATTACTACGGGAGGAAAGTTCTTTTCCCAGGTTTCGTTCCAGTTTTGGTTTTTTATTTTTTGTATGCTGTGGGTAAATTTTATTTGAGGGAACTGTTCGGAAAGGTTTTGCAGAATAGTTTCGTTAAACAAAGGTTGTTGAATGAACGCTTCGAAGCCGGTATCGTTATGTACAAAGCTTTCGAAATTTTCTTCAGATAGGGCAGAGGCTAATATCTCACTACCGGGTTCGGCAGGGTTTACGGTAAAAGAGACACAAACATATTCCATTTTAAAATGAATTAGTGATTTGTAAAAACTCTTCAGCAACTAAGGATGCTCCGCCAATTAAGCCACCATCCACATCTGCGCAGGCAAATAATTCTTTAGCGTTTTTGGCATTGCAACTACCACCGTACAAGATATTAATTTTTTTGGAAACATTGGCACCATATTTTTCCATAATTGCAAACCGAATAAAGGAATGCATTTCCTGCGCTTGTTCGGGGGTGGCGGTTAAGCCCGTGCCGATTGCCCAAATGGGCTCGTAGGCAATGATAACATTTTCAATATCCTTTTCTGATAAATGAAAAAGAACTTCCTGTATTTGATTTTTTACGGCAGTAAAGTAATGGTTGGTTTGGCGTTCGTTTAATTTTTCGCCCACACAATAAATAGGAATTAGTTTATGTTTTAGCGCCAGATTTATTTTTAGTTTTAATTGTTCAACGGTTTCGTTAAACAAGTAGCGTCGTTCTGAGTGACCAATAATGAGGTACGTAGCCCCACAAGAAGCAATAGCAGAAGCGCTTAACTCACCCGTAAAAGCACCGCTTTCGGCATAATAACAATTTTGTGCACCTATGGAAAAAGAAGGATTTTCTTTTGTTAAGTGAGCAAGTTCGGTGATGAATAAGGCGGGGGGTATGATTATTTTAGAAACATCGTTTTTATTGTCTATGCCCAAAAGAATAGTTTTTACAAGAGCTTGAGCTTCTTGTAAAGTCTTATTCATTTTCCAATTGGCAGCAACAATTTTCTTACGCATAAAAATTATTTTACTCTGATACGGGGATCGAGAATACCGTAAATGATGTCTACAAAAATATTAATAACCACAAAGAATGTAGCAAAAACAAGGGTTGCACCCATAACTACGGGTAAATCGTTTTTTGTGAGCGCATCAAAAACCTCATAGCCAATACCTTTCCAGCTAAATACAATTTCTACAAACACTGCCCCCGCCATCAATCCGGCAAACCAACCCGATATAGCTGTAACAACAGGGTTCAATGCATTTTTAAGCGCGTGACGGATAATTATTTTGTAAAAGGTTAAACCCTTTGCTTTAGCTGTACGAATATAATCCTGAGAGAGAACATCCAATAATGAGCTTCGCATTAGTTGCACCACAATGGCCAAGGGACGCATGCCAAGTGTGATGGTAGGTAATATCAAATTCTTTAAACTTAAATATTTCTCACCGGAATAGTCATCATATTCATACAGACTACCTATTGTTCGAAGTCCCGTATAATCAGCAAGAATGTAGCCAAACAACCAGGCAATAATTACCCCCACAAAAAAAGAAAGGCGCAGACATTCCAAGTGCAGAGAGCACAAGGGCCAGTCTATCAAAAAACGTGTCTTTTTTTATAGCAGCAATAATACCTAAGAATATACCTACAATGGTTGCCAGTATTATTGAACTTAGCGCCAAAACAGCGGTCTCGGGCAGGGTCTCAATAATAATTTCAGAGACCTTTCTTTTGGTTATATATGAACGACGGAAATAGGGATACTTTGCAACCATGCAGCCCCCCTCGCCAAAAGAACATAAGTATTTATAAGAGTATTTCTCTTTATCTAAATAAAAACCACTCTTCTTATCATTCTCGTTGTGAAAAGAAATAATGGATAAGTCGTTCAGGTAAATAAAATATTGGGTAAGTATGGGTTTGTCTCTGCCCAAATCTCTGTTAATAGCCTCTACCGCATCTTTGTTGGCGCGTTGTCCAAGCAATACGGTTGCGGGGTCTCCGGGAAGCACATTAAATAAAAAGAAAATGGTTGTGATTACGCCGAGAAGCACCACAAACCCGTAAAACACTTTTTTAAAGATAAACTTTGCCACACACCAAAAATGAGAGGTTTAAAGTACACAAATTTTTTTATCAACAAATAATTAATTAGCCAGACACGTGTTTTTTGTAGGCAAGTTTGTTGTTGCAAATAATGAAAACCTCACTAAACAATAAAGATTTTTCTTAGAATCACAATAAATTTATTAGTATCGTGACCCTCGCAATGGCGGAATAAATGAAAAAACTAAATAAAGCATATTACCTGCAGCAAGATGCGGTAGCTATAGCCTGCAACTTATTGGGCAAAAAACTTTGCACCCATATAAATGGGGTTTACACTGCAGGTATTATTACAGAAACCGAAGCTTATGCAGGCGCTAATGATAAGGCGTCTCACGCGTATAATAATAAACGCACACCGCGCAATGAGTTGATGTATCATGAGGGCGGCAAGGGCTATGTGTATTTATGTTATGGTTTGCACCATTTGTTTAATGTGGTTACTAATATAAAAGATGTGCCACACGCGGTATTAATTTGTGCCATAAAACCTGTGGATGGAATTGAGCATATCTTAAAAAGAAGAAAGCATACAAAGCTTGCTATAAACACATCGGGCGGACCGGGCACGGTATCTCAGGCGCTGGGCATCAGCACCCAACTTAACGGGGTAGATTTAACTAAAGATACTATTTGGATTGAAGACGCGGGGATAACGTTTACAAAAAAACAGATTACCATTACGCCACGTATTGGGGTAGACTATGCAGAAGAAGACGCTAAACTTCCTTACCGATTTTTAGTAAAAGAGGTGTAATTGAAGTTTAAAAATCCCACACGTTAGGACGTCGGTGTTTTTTTGGTTTAAAGAATTCTTTATACTCCAACAAAAAAGCCATTACAAAATAAATAATAACCGGAGAACCAAAGGTAAAGAAAGAAAGGTAGATAAAATACATGCGCACATTAGTAGAAGCTATGCCCAGCTTTTGCCCAAGCCATTCGCAAACACCAAATGCCTGTTGTTCGAACCAATTGATAACGCGCTCTACCATTACTGCAAAAATACGATTTTATTTATTCGCTGCATTCTTTCTTTCAAACTCGCGCACAATATCCGCATCAGACTTGCCCATCATTCTGATTGCCGCATCAGCATCCTTGGCCAACTGAGTTTTGGGATATTGTTCTTTTATCTGCGTATATACTTCTTTGGCGTGTATATAATCGTTCAGCTTAGTATCGTAAACATTTGCCAGTCTGAATAAGCATAATGACCTGTATTTAAAATTATCGTTATACTCATAACAACACATTTTATAAAACTGCGCCGCGCGATTATATTGATTCATGTTTTCGCTTATCTCTCCTGCTTTAAATAAATAATCAGGACACTCCCAGTCTTTAGGATAGTTTTTATGATAGGTATCATATAAGCGAATCATTTGCTTACCCTTGGTAACATCCAATGCCTCCGACTTGTAAAGCTCCTTTTCCATTTCCTGTATTTGCTTTTGCAGCTCAACCTGTGAGGGCACTTCAACTGCTGGAGGTGGCGGAGGAAGCTCCGTTAACTTACCCTTTATAGTATCATTAGCTTTATCTATAGCCTGAGTTGTTTCTGCCTCTTGTTGATTACAGGAAGAAAACACAAAACAACATACAACCATTAAAACCGAAACAGAAAACAGTTTACTCATCATTTTCTATTTTTTATATACTTTGGTTTTATAATCTGCTTTAAATTTTCCGTTACTAATATCATTTAGTTTTCCGGCTAATAGCTTTCTTTTAAACGGAGAGATTTTATCGGTAAATAATTTTCCTTCTATATGATCGTATTCATGCTGAACAACTCTCGCGGCAAGTCCTTCCAATGTTTCGGTATGCTTTTTAAAGTGCTGGTCGTAATACTCAACCGTAACTGTTGGTTTGCGCAAAACATCTTCTCTTATTTTAGGAATGCTCAAACAACCTTCGTTAAAAAGCCACTCCTCTCCTTTTTCTTCTATGATTTTCGCGTTTATAAAAACACGTTTAAAGTTTTTAAGAAACTCTATTTCTTTCTTGCTAAGCTTTTCTTCTTTCTCTTCGTCTTCTTCATCAACCTCGGCAAAAGGAGCGGTGTCAATCACAAACAAACGAATAGCTTTACCAATTTGCGGGGCAGCAATGCCCACTCCATTGGCTTGGTACATCGTCTCAAACATATTTGCAATAAGGGTCTCAAGCCCTTCATGATTTTTATCAATATCAACACCTACTTTTCTTAAAACAGGGTCGCCATACACTACAACAGGTAGCACCATTTCTTTTTATTTTAATTATCTTTCAATTGCTTTAACGCCGGGCAAACTTCCTTGCTCGATATATTCCAACAAAGCGCCACCACCTGTTGAAACGTAGCTTACTTTATCTGCCATGTGGTATTTATTAATAGCAGCAACCGAGTCGCCACCACCTATTAAACTATACGCTCCGTTTGATGTTGCCTTTACAATACTTTCGGCAACCGCCTTTGTTCCGGCTTCAAAGTTGCTCATTTCAAAAACTCCCATTGGTCCATTCCATAAAATGGTTTTAGACTTTTGAATAACCCCGCTAAACTGTTTGGCAGATTCGGCACCAATATCCAAGCCCATCCATCCATCAGGAATAGTATTAATAGCCGAACTTTTATGGTTAGCATCATTAGAAAAGTTGTCGGCAATAATGGCATCAACAGGTAAGTATAATTGCACGCCCTTTTGTTTGGCTTTATCCAAAAGACTTTTAGCGGGTTCTAATCTGTCATCTTCACAAAGCGATTTACCGATTTTACCGCCCATAGCTTTTACAAAGGTAAATGCCATACCCCCGCCAATTATAATGTGCTGGGCTTTATTCATCAGTTGCTCAATAATTAAAATCTTGTCCGAAACTTTGGCTCCGCCAATAATGGCCGTAAATGGTTTTTCAGAATGATGCAATATTTTACTAATGCTTGCTACCTCACCTGCCATTACATAACCAAAACATTTATGTGCTTCGTTAAAATAGTTGGCAATAATGGTTGTGGAGGCATGTGCGCGGTGCGCGGTTCCAAAGGCATCATTTACATAAACAGTTCCATGCTTAGCCAGTTTTTGTGCAAAGGCTTCGTCTCCTTTTTCTTCTTCTTTATAGAAACGCAAATTTTCCAACAACAAAACTTCTCCTGCTTTTAAAGCAGATGATGCTTTAAAAGCTTCATCAGAAATGCAATCGTTTACAAACGTTACCTCAACACCTAATGCAGCAGAAACATTTTTTACAATATGTTTTAAAGAAAACTTATCACTTGGTCCGTCTTTCGGCCTGCCTAAGTGCGACATTAAAACAACACTTCCACCATCTTTCAAAATCTTTTTTATAGTTGGGATAGCTGCACGAATACGGGTTTCATCAGTTACTTCAAACTGTTCATTTAAAGGAACATTAAAGTCCACACGTATTACAGCGCGTTCGTTTTTAAAATTTATAGAATCAACTGTTTTCATAATTATCAAAGGATGTTATTTCTTTCCGGTATGCCCAAAACCACCTTCACCACGAATAGTGTCTTCAAGAGTATCTACCACTTTCCATTCTACGGTTTCGTGTCGCGCAATTATCATCTGGGCAATGCGTTCGCCATCGTTAATAATAAATGTCTCGTTAGATAAATTAACCAGTATCACTTTTATTTCTCCGCGATAATCCGCATCAATAGTTCCGGGTGAATTTAAAACACTTATTCCGTTCTTAAAAGCCAAGCCACTACGCGGACGAATTTGCGCTTCGTAACCCTGTGGCAATTCTATAAACAAGGCGGTGGGAACCAAAGCGCGTTGCAAAGGTTTTAATTCGATGGATTCAGAAAGTTCCGCACGTAAATCCATTCCCGCGCTTTGATGCGTGGCATAGTTTGGCAGCGCGTGCTTACTTTTATTTATGATTTTAACCGGCAGCATTTAATCTTTTAAAATTTGGGAGTTCAAATTTAATAAACAACCAGCAATAAAATAAAAGCAACATATTATTTAATGCTAATTCGATAATAGAAGATAAACGTCCTTGCCAAAGCAGGGAAACAAAATAAAACACCAAAGCAAAGCCAAAAAAGAAAACAAAGCTGCGCAGGTTGTAATTTGTTTTATAATATTTTTGAGAAAGAAAATAGGAAACCACCATCATACCGGCATAAGAAAGCAGGGTTGCCCAGGCAGAAGCCATATAACTATAGGTTGGAATAAAAGCAAAGTTTATAATAAGTGTAATGGCTGCACCCAACAAAGTAATGTAAGCCCCGAACTTGGTTTGTCCGGTTAGTTTGTACCAAACAGACAGGTTATAATAAATGCCCAGAAACAAATTAGCCAATAATAAAATGGGTACTACATGAAGACCAGCCCAATAATTCTCGCTCACAAAATATTTTATCCAGGTAATGTTCATCATGGTTGCCAGAAACAAGAATGAGCAGAAGATGATAAAGTACTTCATTACTAAAGCGTTCAGCTTTCTGGAATCTTCATTTTTAGCGTGACTAAAAAAGAAAGGCTCTGCGGCAAACTTAAACGCCTGAATAAAAATAGTCATGAGAATAGATATCTTATAACAAGCACCATACACACCCAACTCGTGCATACCAATATCTGCGGGTAATAGTTTCTTTAATATAATACGGTCAAAGGTTTCGTTTATCATTCCGGCTAATCCCACTATCAGTAAAGGAAGGGCGTACTTCAGCATTTGCAACCAAAGCGCTTTATCAAACGAAAAAGAAAAGCCCATAAATTCTTTTGTTAGGAGTAACAAACTAAAAACATTGGCAATTAAATTGGCAAGAAAGGCGTAGCCTATTCCTATTTCAGGGTTATATAAGCCACCAAGCGTAGATGTTGTTTGATTTGCCATATCATTCTCATGGGCATTCTTACAGAAATGAATAAAGAAAATGTTTACACCAATATTCACTAAGATATTGGCAATTTTAATAGCTGCAAACTTGATGGCTTTTTGTTCGGCACGCAGGCGGGCAAAAGGAATTGCCATAATAGCATCGCTGGCAATAATTAATACCATCCATTGAATGAAGTTTACATTGTTGGCATAATTAAGGTTAACTGCAATAAAGTTTGAAGAAAATAACCCTATTAATAGGAACAGGGTTGACGTACTTAACAAAGAAATTAGCGCAGTGCTATAAACTATGTTCTTGTTTTCATTCTTGTTTACAAAATTAAAGAAGGCGGTTTCCATGCCATAGGTAAGAATTACGTTCAGGAAAGAGATGTAAGCATATATCTCAGTATTAATACCAAAATCGGCGGGGTTGGTAAACTTGTAGGTAAAAAACGGAACTAACCAGTAATTTAAGAATCTTGGTAAGATGGTACTTAAGCCGTAAACAACGGTTTGTGAGGCTAATTTTTTAAGTGGGTTTGCCACAGTAGCTGTAAATTTCTGAGTCCGAAATTACGATTTAATTCTTTTAATCAGCTCTGTAGTTGAAAAGCCTTCGGTAAGTTCAATCGTTATAACCTCTCCGCCACGGGCTTTTACAATATTAGCTCCCACAACATCTTCGGGTTTATAATCGGCGCCTTTTACCAACACATCAGGTTGAACGGTTTTTATTAAATCGTAAGGGGTATCTTCATCAAACAACACAACGGCATCAATCAATACTAAAGAGGCTAAAACAAAAGCTCTTGATTGCTCTTTGTTTATGGGTCTTTCAGGAGATTTATTTAAACGTTTAACCGAGGCATCGGTGTTTAAACCTACAATTAAAACATTACCTAAGTCGCGGGCTTTACTTAAATAATCTATATGTCCTTGGTGAAGAATATCAAAGCATCCGTTTGTAAAAACAATTTTTTTATTAAACATACGCCAAATGTTCGCGCGTTTGGTAATCGCATCTTTGGTTAAAATTTTATGCAGGAGTACTTGCGGGTAGCTTATCATCTTGACTGTTGTTTAGTAAAGGTAAGAATAAAAAACATAATGCCCCAATAACTAATATAGCGATAAACTGAACACCCCATGCAATCCATGGGAAGGCTATGGCCACACTGTTTACTACACCATAAAATATTAACACCTGTGTGGCAATTAACTGGTAAGCGCCAATTCCGCCCGGACTAACAATTACTCCGATAGTACCAAAAAGCATAACTGATAAAGCAGGTTTAATGCCCAATGTTTTTGTTTCATTAAAGCAATAGAAGCACACATAAAGACTTAAAAAATATAACACCCAAATTAAAACACTTTGAAAAACAAACAGCCCCGGGTTTTTTAAATCTTTTACTGATTTTAAACCATCTCCAAAGCTTTTCAGCATGCTGCCAATCTTGCCACTTAATAAGGATTTTATCTTTTTTCTGAATGCAAACAAAGCCCCTACAAAAGCAACGAGAACAATAACAATAAGCGCCAAATACATTTTGTTGTTTGCCAAACCGCTAAGCTTTGCAGTTAGAGGTTGCATTACATATAGGTTTGTTAGTCCGATTAACTCGTTAAACTGGGCAGTAAGTGTTATAAAGAATAATACCAATAGTAGAAGAACATCTACAATACGCTCTGTAATTACAGTTCCGAGGGCAGCGGCAAAAGGTATCTTTTCATATTTAGCAGCAACACCACAACGGCTAAGCTCTCCGGCACGGGGTACGGCATAGTTTACCATATAGCCAATCATTACGGCGCAAAAAGAGTTTTTAAAAGCTATACTATGTCCGATAGGTTGCATAAGCATATTCCAGCGCCAGGCACGCACAAAGTGTGCCAAAAGACTGATAATGGCAGAAATAGCAACGATTAGATAATCAGCATCTTTAAAAGACTGTTTGGTGGTTTCCACATCTTTGTCGGGGATATTGTGAATGGATAACCAAACCAAAAACGCCCCAATAGCGGCAAACAAAACTAATTGTAGTATAGATTTTATTTTAGGGTTCATAAACCAATCGGCAAAGAAAGGCAATTTATCAGATTAATGGAAACGCTTAAAGCGAAGCTTCTTTAAAATAAAAAAGCCCACTTTTAACAAAACTAAGGTAAAGTCAGGTTTATAAACCTGTCTAAATTGAAATGACACTACATGGCGCGGGCGTTAGCAAGCTATGCGGGCATTAAGAAGAACCTACTTCTTCAAAAAATCTTTAATAGCTAAGTATATTCCCGCAGCAACGCCGCCTAACCCAAGTAAAAGTGTAAGTACAGGTATTTTGTTTTGCAGGTAGTTATCCAGTTTCATGCCACCAACAAAACCAATGATGATGGGCACAAGCATTTGTATAGCCATGCCCGTATATTGTAAGGAGCTTTTTTGTGACTTATCAGTTGGCCGCAACGGCTTTTTTTCTTGAGGCGTGCTCATCTGCCGTGTGTTGTATGTTTTTAACTACCCCACCCATACTGCAATTGCCTGTAAACTGCGCTTCGGGTTCTATAGAAATTTTGCCTGTAATAATATCTCCGTTAATACGCGCAGAGGCACGTAAAGCCAATAGTTCGGTTACATTTATTTTGCCCTTCACTTCACCCGATACATCTGCATTTTGGCACTCAATTTCACCCTGTATATGTCCGTTAGAACCCACTACCAATTTACCTTTAACTACCAAAGTACCGTGCAAGGTACCATCTATCCTAAAATCACCTTCGGTTTTTACATCTCCGGTAATAACCGTACCCGATGCAATTAAGTTAACTGACGTATTATCAGTCATTTTACCATTATTTGCCTTAGAAAACATAATTTCTTAAAATTTGAAGCCGCAAGGTACTAATTTTTGGTTTTACCCGCAAATTGTATCTTTCTTTAGCTTATTTTTGAACAGATGTTACAAAACGATTTATTACTGCGTGCTGCCAAAGGAGAAGAGGTAGAGCGTGTTCCAGTTTGGCTTATGCGTCAGGCCGGCAGGATATTACCCGAATATCGTGCCGTTAGAGCTAAAGCCAAAAACTTTATAGAATTTGTAAAAAATGCCGAGTTAGCTGCCGAGGTTACCATACAACCTGTAGATATTTTAGGTGTTGATGCCGCTATTATTTTCTCGGATATATTGGTTATACCCGAAGCCATGGGTTTGCCTTACCAGATGATAGAAGCCAAAGGCCCTTGGTTTGAGAAAACCATTGCTACCCAACAAGGTGCGGATAAGTTGGTAATTACCGACGGAAGTAATTTGCAATATGTATATGATGCCATTCGTTTGGCAAAAAAGCAATTAAATAACCGTGTGCCGCTAATCGGTTTTTGTGGTGCCCCTTGGACATTGTTTGCCTACATGGTAGAAGGAAGCGGAAGCAAAACCTTTAGCAAAGCTAAAAAGCTTTTATATACCAATCCCAAACTGGCGCATCAGGTATTAGAAAAAATAACGCAAAGCAGTATTAACTATTTATTGGCTCAGGTTGAAGCAGGAGCTAATCTCATTCAGATATTCGATTCGTGGGCAGGAGTTTTATCTCCTGAAATGCATACCGAGTTTTCCTTAAAGTATATGGCTAAGATTAGCGATGCGCTAAGCAAAAAAGTGCCTGTTACCATTTTTGCCAAAGATGCGCACTTTGCTTTGCCCGAAATTAAAAATACTACTTGCGGTGTGGTTGGATTAGATTGGAGTATGAATCCTCTTGAAGCAAGAAACATAATGGGCGCAAATAAAACCTTGCAAGGCAATGCCGACCCTTGTTTGCTTTATGCTGATTATGCTGAGATTGAAAAACAAACCAAACATATGTTGAATGCTTTTGGCAAGCACAGATACATTGCCAATTTAGGACATGGTTTATATCCTGATACCGAAAAAGAAAAAGTAAAGTTTTTTGTTGATTGTATTAAGCAACACAAATTTAAAGAAGACGCCTCAAAAGTACATGCGTAAACTTTGGCTACATATTGGTTTGCTTTTTGTAGCCTTAACAATAAATGCCCAAACTTATGATTTCAGGAATTATAATGTAGAGGATGGTTTAGCACAATCTCAGGTATTGTGTGTGTTTCAGGATAGCAAAGGATATATGTGGTTTGGCACAGGTGGGGGAGGTGCTTCTATGTTTGATGGAAAGACTTTTCAAAACTTTACTCCCGAAAACGGATTATTAAGTAACACTATCTATTTTATTACAGAGGATAAAAAACAAAACTTATATTTTGCCACATACGATGGTTTGCAAATAAAAAGCAATTTTAAAGACACACGATTTGATTCTACTAATGGCTTACCACATAATACAGTATATAGTGTTTTGGTTGATAAAACAGATAAAGTATGGGTGGGTACGCAACAAGGTGTTTGTTATTTGAACGAGAAACAACAACCGGTTAAACTCAGTGGAGATAAGCTTTTAGAGTCTTCCGGCGTATTTACCATATATCAAGATAATGCCGGTAACTATTGGTTTGGTACGATGCAAAACGGTGCCTGCTGCTACTCTTCTGAAAAAAAAACCTATACATGGTATGCCCAAAAGGAGGGTCTTACAGAAAATTATATTCGCTCATTTAATGAGGATAGTAAAGGAAATGTTTATATAGGTACTGTTGCCGGATTGTATTTTGTTGATGCAGGAAAAAAAATTCACAAAAAGGAAATAACCGGTGTGCCACTTGAATTTTTGGCGGTTACCAGCATAAGTAAAGATAACAATAATACTTTTTGGCTTTGCACAAATGATGGTGTCATAAAGTATAATGGACACACCTATCAAAAATTTAGTTTAAAAAACGGGCTGGTTAGCGACCTTATCATGGCGTCATACATTGATAAGGAAGGGAATCTATGGTTCACTTCAAATGGTTTTGGAGTAAGTAAATTAAGCTCTGAAGCAATGGTAAATTATAGCGAGAAAGATGGGCTTCCTGGCGAAAACATAACCAGCATATACCAAACAAAGGATAAAAAGTACTGGATAGGCATGCGTAACAAGGGGCTTTTGTGTTTGGATGGAAAGGAAAAAAAACAATATTTATTAAATAAAAAAAACTACAAAGGAAGTCATGAAGATAATACAGTAACTAATTGCATAGCCCAAGATAAGGATGGTAAACTTTGGTTGGGAACCTATACCGGATTAAGAGTTTTGTTTAATGATAAAGTTGACTATTATTGGACAGAAGAAGATCAGTATCAAATTACATTTTCTATATACCATAGCTCTAAAGGTGTCCATTATATGGGTACAGGAAACGGGTTAGTAATTTTTGGCGAGGGCGGAAAAAAAGAGCCGGTTGAGATTGTAAATAAATTAAAAGGCACCGCAGATTTGGCCATTTATAATATGGCAGAAGATAATAATCATAATTTATGGTTGGCAACTGCCAGTTATGGTGCTATTAAATACAACGGTAAATCAGCAGAGGTATTTAATGCAAAAAATAAGTTCACAAACAAATCGGTTTATAATGTAACAAAAGATAAAGATGGAAACCTTTGGTTTGGCACAGAAGATGGGGTCTTTTATTATAACCATAAAGAGTTTGTAAACATTGGAGAGAAAGACGGGCTAATTTCTAACCAAGCTTATTTTTTAGTTTTTGATACTAAAAACCGTTTGTGGATTGGCACTAATAAAGGGATAGACGCTTTAGAGATAAATGATTTTATTTCCAGCAAAAAAACAAACATAAAACATTTTGGTAAGGAAGAAGGTTTAAAGGGGCTCGAGTGTAATTTTAATTCCGCCATTAGAGATGATGAAGGCAAACTGTGGTTTGGTACGGTAAAAGGTGTTACTACTTTTAATCCTCGTTTTGAAAAAACAAACTATCAGGAACCTTCCTGTTTAATTACCGACATCAAGTTGTTTTTCGAAAAAGTAGATCTTTCTCCATATGCTAAAAGGTTAGATTCTTTATCTGGACTACCAATCGAATTACAATTACCTTATATAAAAAATCACGTAACAATTGATTATGTAGGTATATCTCAAACCAATCCCGAAAAAGTAAAGTATCAGTTTAAATTGGAAGGAGTAGATGGAGATTGGGTTCCTGTAACATCTAAAACAGAGGTAACTTATTCATCCCTTCAACCCGGTAATTATACTTTTTATTTAAAGGCCATGAATAATGATGGCATTTGGAATAAAGAACCTTTGAAGTTTAAATTTAAAGTGCTGCCACCTTGGTATCGTACTTGGTGGTTTTATACCATCTGTATCGTAATTGCTATAGCTTCTATATATGGATACAATACGTACAAAACGAAAAAACTATACGCTGATAAAGTTAAGCTTGAAAAGGAAGTTGCCTCTCGTACAAGAGAATTGCGTGCAGAGAAACAAAAAGTAGAACTCATTAATAAAGAAGTTATAGAACAAAAGGCAACTATTGAGCACAAGAATTTAGAAATGACCGATAGTATTAAGTATGCTAAAAATATACAAGAGGCATTACTTCCTGCCATTACTGGGTTAAAGAAAGATTTCCCGGAATCGTTTGTATTATATATGCCGAAAGATATTGTTAGCGGAGATTTTTATTGGTTTGCTAACCGCGACGGAAAAAATCTTTTTGCAGCTGCTGATTGTACAGGACATGGTGTACCGGGTGCTTTTATGAGTATTATAGGAAATTCTCTGCTAAATGAGATAGTAGGAGAACAACATGTTTATCAGCCTGCTGAAATTTTAAACAACCTGCACGTAGGTGTAAAAACAGCGCTTAATCATAATAAAGGGGAGTTTGAACGCAGAGATGGAATGGATATTGCTTTATGTTCTTTTAACAAGGAAAACATGATACTTGATTATGCCGGAGCTAACCGCGCGTTATGGATTTACCGAAAAGGTGCCAGTGATAAGGCTGAAATTATTAAACCCGACAAAAACCCTATTGGAGGTATAGAACATGATTTTGAAGTGAAGCGTCAGTTTACCAATCATACCGTTCAATTGCAAAAAGGCGATTGCGTATATGTGTTTAGTGATGGTTATGCCGATCAGTTTGGCGGAGAGAAAGGCAAGAAATTTATGGTAGCAAACCTGCAACGTACTTTTGCCGAAATAACAGACAAACCTATGCAGGAGCAGTATGAACACTTACGTAAAGTATTTACAGATTGGAGAGGTTCTTACGAGCAGATAGATGACGTATTGGTTATTGGTGTAAGAGTTTAATCTAACTCTTCTTTATCTTCTTATTTAACACAGGCAATAACAGAAGCTATAAAAGCATCTGAATCGAAGTTTCTGTATTGCGTTAAACCTAAACGAACTACTACTAACCTTTTTGAAGGAACAACAAAAACACGCTGCCCTTCAAAACCATCTAAGTAATATAAATCAGTTGGTGCATGCGGATAGGTTCTGTTAGCTGGGCTATGTGGCTCTCCGGCATTTAACCAAATTTGAAAACCATATTCTCCCTTTTCAGATGATATAGCCGGGGTAACACTTTCCTGTACCCATTCCTTCGTAAGGATACGTTTATTGTTATACAAACCGTAGTTCATATATAACAATCCAAATCGAGCCCAATCTCTAGCTGTTGCATACATATAGGATGAACCAACATAGGTACCCGAGGCATCAGGTTCCATAACAGCACTATACATACCCAAAGGGTAAAACAAACTATCGTAAGGAAAAGTATGATAATTATTCTCTCCCACAGTTTGTCTTACGATACGTGCTAAGATATTAGAGTTGCCACTTGAATAATAAAACACTAACCAGGTTTGTCTTTCAATGGGCGAGAAGCTGTATAAGCTCCCATATCCGCACGCCTGAACAACATATTGGTTGCATCACTGCTTTTGGAGTAATCTTCTTCAAAATCCAAGCCACTGTTTTGTTGCAATAAATCTCTAAGGGTAATAGCATGACGTGGGTCTTTCTCATCTTTCCATTCAGGTACCGGTGCAGGATTATCCAGACTTAGTTTACCGTTTTTTACAAGCATACCAATCAGCGCAGCATTTACTGTTTTGGTCATGCTCCAGCCTATTAGTTTACTTTCTTTTGTATAGCCTTTTGCATATTGCTCGTACACTATATTACCATCATATAACACTACTACAGCTCTGGTACGTTTTGGTTTGGTAGTATCGGGTTCTTCGAAAGCAGCTTTAACAGCAGTTATTAAAGCGGGCTGGTCAACCTCATCGGGCAGTATATCATTTGTTTTATTACCCATGGGCCAGGCAACGGTATCTTGATTAATTGAAGGAGGATTTGCCAACACAAAATGTTGTTTTCGAATTTCTTCTTCACTTATTTCAGTAACTAAGGTAGCGCCCAACCCTTTGCGATAGATTGCTTTGCATTTGGCAAAACCAAACACAGAGCCTGTTACGGATGAATCTTTATAATCAACTTCAAAAGCACCCAAACTTAATGGAAACTTACCAAGTTCCTGTGCCATTACTTCTTTTGGGTCTCTGTGTGAAATAAACACAGCCGAGCATATATCTTTAGCCCCATAGCCACTGATAATGGGAAACGAAACGCGACAATAATTTATACCGTAGCCTAATCCAATGACTAATACCAGTAATACTAAACGTTTGATAAATTTTTTCATATACATTTATTCAATAAAAGTAATTAAAAAGAAAATAATCTATTGACTGTTTACTTATTTAATATAGAAGTAAAATAGAGGAAGCATTAACGGCATCATGATAAATTTTGATATTTGATTTAATAAAATCTTTTTCGTCGCAGTGGTATATATCTACAAACTGTTGTGGGTTTCTGTCCACCAAAGGAAACCAGGAGCTTTGTATTTGTATCATAATGCGATGCCCTTTTTGGAAGGTATGTGCCACGTCGGGTAACTGATATTTAACTTCCGTAATTTTATCGGGAGTAAAGGCTTCGGGTTTTTCAAAGCTGTTGCGAAACTTACCGCGCATAACTTCGCCCCGCACCAGCATTTGATAGCCACCCATAGGGTATTTATCATTCTTAGAATAACTAAACGTATCCGGAAAAACATCTATCAACTTTACTATAAAATCCGCATCGGTGGTAGAAATACTTACCAATAGATCTGCAATAATTGGTCCGGCAAGCGTAACATCTTTATCCAATACATCTGTTTTAAACACAAGCACATCGGGTCTTCGTGCGGCAAAGCGCTGGTCGTCCGACATATATTCTCTTGTTCTTTTTAAGTGCACGTCTTCGGTATAAGGCACGGGCTTGGCAGGGTTGCTGGTGATTACTTAAAAGCTATTTGTTTCGGTTGGTTTGCTAAAAGTTAATATTCCTTTTTCATTCAAATAAGCAGCT
>CAVXOV010000085.1:0-8606 GCA_963763345.1 uncultured Candidatus Saccharibacteria bacterium | reverse complement strand
AACAACCGGCGATAGTATTTTCTTGTTCAACTTATTTGCTGTTAAAAGCATTCATAGTCATGGGCAAGCCTGCAAACACAAAAGATTTTACGGCATCAGCAGAAACTTTAATCCGTTCATTCAGCGTTTTGCGCTCCTCTTCATTCCATTTGCCAAGCACATAATCTACCTGTTTGCCTTTGCTAAATACATTGGCAATACCAAAACGCAAGCGCGCGTAGTTTTGTGTATTCAACGTTGCCTGTATGTCTTTCAAGCCGTTATGCCCGCCATCACTGCCTTTGGGGTGTATGCGTATTTGTCCGAAAGGAAAAGCCAGTTCATCTACCAGCACCAATAAATTCTCTACCGGTATTTTCTCTGCCTGCAACCAGTAGTTAATAGCCTTCCCGCTTAGGTTCATAAACGTAGTGGGCTTTATTAAAATGATTTGCCTGCCCTTATATTTAAACTCCGCTACACTCGCCAGCCTGTCGTTACGGAACAAAGTACCCGCATCATTAGCCAGTTCATCCGCTATTTTAAAGCCAATGTTGTGGCGCGTCTCCGCATATTCATCTACCAATATTGCCTAAGCCTGCTATAAGGAACTTGCTCATGCCACGAATTTACAATAAAATATAAAATTAGGCTTTTGGGGGCGTTCCGGCAGATTACTGCCGTCGGGCTTTTCGCGCTGCACGGCAGCTTGCTACAATCCCTAACGCGAAACAACAATTATCTGCTCCGCAGAAAGTATTTTTTACTCCAAAAGAAGGATAATTTACTCCGAAAAAAGGTTTTTTTGCTCCACAGAAAGGTTTTTTTGCTTCAAAAAAAGGTTCTTTTACTTCGCAGAAAGTATATTTTACTCCAAAAAAAGGTTTTTTTGTTTCGTAGAAAGTATTTTTTGCTCGGCAGAAAGGTTTTTTTGTTCCGAAAAAAGGTTCTTTTGCTCCAAAAGTTAAGCTGTTTGAGCTATAGTAGTGTGCGGGAAAAACGGACTAAAATTGCTTATTTCGCCCGATCTCGTGATATATAGCAAGCGGTGTACCACACATCTGATTTTGCCTGAGCAGCCAAAAAGTTGCTAACGTTGCGAAATTTGGTGCAAAACTTCAGATGCGAGAACTGCGTCCATGCAAGTCGGAGCAGTTGTGCCAACATAAACACAACAACCAAATAAATGCCACACCATCAGGCAAGCCTTTGCTTTCGGGTGTTTCGGGGTTGTGTGGGGATCAATCACATGCTCTAAATTGTTTAACCGTTTACATACTTAGCACGGGTGCTGCATCGGCAATTCTAAACTCTCTGAAGGTTAGTACGCGGGTTTGGCTCGGGTATAAAAATGCTTTTGGCATCGGTTGGTGTTAGCGTGCCGGGTGTTGCCTTATTGGTAGCTTTTAAAATAGTACGCTGCGAGTGTATAATAGCCAGCATTTTTTTCTTTAGCGTATTTTTTTGTGTGGTTAGTGTACCCGTGCGGGTAGCTTTGTTTTTTTTCTAAAGGATAAAACATACAACCATGTGTTGCTTGTAGTAGTTGTACCAAACAACGCAAGCAAGGCGTTATAAACTGTACTCGGAATGTTTAACCTTGTCCATGTAATGGTGGTAGAACCACTATCAGGGTCGGCAATGGCAAGGTGCGCCATCAGGGCTTTAACACCTGCATCAAATAATTCATCTTTAGTAGGAAAGTTTTCGGGTTTCTTTTTGGGTTTGCTCATGGTTTTGTTTTTAAAGATTAACTGTTGTATTTAAAAAATCTTCTTGTGTGCATTTAAGCGCAATAATATTTTATCTAAGTAATCTAAGCTTATGCTTATTTTAGCTTTTCAAATTTTCCACATATACTGCCTGTCAGGCATTTATCAAATCGCCAAGCTCTTGTTGGGTAAGGTTATTCTTCTCTCTAAAGTATTTTACCTTTTGCCCAACAATTTCTTTGCTGTAAGTGCGCTAAAGAACTTTGCAAATAAAAATTATTTTAACGAATTACCTGTAACTTACCATGCACTACAAATAAAAAACCCCTCTTTTGGAGGGGCGTTAAACTTTAAGTAGTATGTTGTAGGTGTTCACAGCTTACGGTTTTTTCTTTAAGTATTCCATAACTTTTTTTGCAATGGCCACAGAGCTAAAAGGGTTTTGACCTGTAATTAAATTTTCATCAACTTCCACTTTTGAAGCCATAGGAATAAATGTTTTTTTATAATTGCTGCCTCTTGCTTTTAGTTGTTCCTCTAAATTAAAAGGTACTTCTTTTTTCCGGCGGGCAATACTTTCTTCAAACCAATTAAAGCCTGTAATTGTTTTTCCTTTAATTAAATATTCTCCGTTAGATAATTTCACGTTTAACAATCCACCCACGCCATGGCAAACAGCAGAAACAAGTTTTTTGTTTTCGTAATGTTGTTTTATAATGGTTTGTAAGGTTGTATCGTTGGGAAAATCATACATTGTGCCGTGCCCACCTGCTAAATAAACGCAATCAAATGTTTCCTCTGACACTTCTTTAAAACTTTTTGTGTGTTTCAATAATTCCCTGAATGAACTATCTGCCCACATATACCATTTGGTAAAAAATAGTAGCGTTATGGGATTGAAGTGAAAAGCCCACAGCCGTAATCGGCGAGGACTTGGAACGGAAAGCCCGACCTTTGTAATCAAAGGGAACGCCCCCATAGAAAGTTAATAGGTATCAGGCAAATACCCCCTATTCGCTATTGGCTAATAACTATTAACTAAAAGAAAAATGTTATTTTTGCTTCTGTACTAAACCTATACCAATGAAAACAGTTGAATTTAGAGAAGCCCTGCGTGAAGCCATGAGCGAAGAAATGCGCCGTGATGAGAAGATATTTTTGATGGGTGAAGAGGTTGCCGAATATAACGGTGCCTACAAAGTAAGTAAAGGTATGCTTGCCGAATTTGGCGCTAAGCGTGTGATTGATACCCCCATTGCCGAGCTTGGTTTTGCGGGTATTGCCATTGGTGCTGCCATGAATGGTTTGCGCCCCGTGGTAGAGTTTATGACGTTCAATTTCTCGCTGGTGGCAATTGACCAGGGAATAAATTCGGCTGCTAAAATGTATAGCATGAGTGGCGGACAATACAACGTGCCTATTGTGTTTCGCGGACCAACCGCGTCTGCCGGACAACTGGGTGCGCAGCACAGTCAGGCGTTTGAGAACTGGTATGCCAACTGTCCGGGGTTGAAGGTGGTTGTACCGTCTAACCCATACGATGCAAAAGGACTTTTAAAATCTGCCATCCGCGATAACGACCCTGTTATTTTTATGGAAAGCGAGCAGATGTATGGCGATAAAGGCGAGATACCCGAAGGAGAATATATCATACCCATTGGTGTTGCTGATGTAAAAAGAAGCGGTACGGATGTTACCCTGGTTACCTTTGGCAAGATTACTAAAGTAGCTTTAAAAGCCGCCGAAGAACTACAGAAAGAAGGCATCAGTGCCGAGGTTGTAGACCTTCGCACCGTGCGCCCTATAGATTATGATACGGTGGTTGCTTCGGTTAAAAAAACAAACCGTTTGGTTATTGTAGAAGAAGCCTGGCCGCTGGCAAGCATCTCTTCGGAGATTACCTATATGGTACAAAAGCTTGCGTTTGATTACTTAGATGCCCCTATACGCCGCATTACTACTGCTGATGTGCCGTTGCCTTATGCACCAACCCTTATAGAAGAATCGTTACCCAATGTTACCCGCACGGTTAAGGCAATAAAAGAGGTGATGTATCAGGTTAGTTAGGGAAGGGCGTTCCGGTAGTTACGCCGTGGGCTTTGCACTAAGCAATAAAAATGTATATTTAGTGCGATAAATTCTATTATGGAATCGCTGCAAAAGGATATTCAGGCACTTGGCACAGTTGGTCGGCAGATTACTTCCACCCGCGATTTTGAAACCATTTTCCTGAAACTGCACCAAAGTGTAAGCAGCTTGATGGATGCCGAAGCTTTTGGTGTTAGAATTTATAACCCCGATAAAAACGAAGTAGAAGTTAAATACGAATTTGATAAAGGCGTGAGATGCGAGCCTTTTTCTTTTTCGATGGATAACGACAATAATTTTTCGGTATGGTGTATTAATAACAGTAAAGAAATATTTATTAATGATAACACCAACGAGCATAAAAAGTATGTAAAGAAAATAATTGTGATACAGGGCGAGATGACGCAGTCGCTGATTTTTTGTCCCATGATTATGAACGATAAGGTAATTGGCGTAATTACGGTGCAGAGCTATAAGAAAAACCAATATACCGTCAACCACCTCAATATTATAAGAACGCTGGCTTCTTATGCTGCCATAGCGCTTGAAAACGCGCGTTTGTATGAAGATATGGAAGCTGAAGTTAAACTGCGTACTTCGGAAATCATCAAGCAAAAAACCGAAATAGAAAACGCCAATAAAAACATTGAGCTGCTGAGTAAAATAGGACAGCAAATTACTTCTTGCTTATCTGTAGAAAAAATAATAGAAACGGTTTATCAAAACGTAAACCAGTTAATGGATGCTTCGTCTTTTTGGATTGGCATTTATAATGAAGAAGAGCAGCGATTGAATTATCCGCTTGGTAAGGAAAAAGGGAAAACCCTGCCCTTTGCTTATTATAATGTAACTGATGATAAAAGATTACCCGTTTGGGCTTTTAATAACCAGAAAGAAGTTTTTGTGAATGATTATGTAAACGAATATAAAAACTATATACCTGATGGATCTCCTCCATTGCCTGTAGTTGGCGATATAGCAGCATCTTCTATCTGGTATCCGCTTATATCTAAAGAAAAAAAAACACTGGGGGTATTAACCGTACAAAGTTTTGAGAAAAATGCCTATACCGATTATCACCTGAGTATAGTAAGAAGTTTGGCCGTGTTTACTTCCATTGCCATTGAAAATGCTTTATTGCATGAAAACGTAGAAAAGGAAGTGGAGAAGAGAACCCAGGAAATTGTGCAACAAAAAGAAAAGCTACAGGTTTCTTATAATAAAATTAAGGTGTTGGATGATATAGGGCAACAGCTTACATCCATACACGATTTTGAAACTATATTCTCCAAGCTGCATCAAAGCGTAAACCGCCTGATGGATGCAGAATGTTTTGGGATAAGAATTTGCAACCCAGATAAAAATGAGATAGAAATTAAATACGAATTTGATAAAGGAATACGATCTGAGCCCATATCTTTCTCGATGGATAACGACAATAATTTTTCGGTATGGTGTATTAAAAACAAAAAAGAAATCTTCATCAATGATAATGTTAACGAACACAAAAAATTTGTAAAAGAAATTATTGTTATTCAGGGCGAGATGTCTCAATCGCTTATCTTTTGCCCGATGATTGTGAAGGATAAAGTAATTGGAGTGCTTACCGCCCAAAGCTATGAGAAGAACAGATATACTACCGATCATCTTAATATTATAAGAACACTTGCCTCTTATGCTGCTATAGCCATTGAGAATG
The DNA here is from genome assembly GCA_963763345.1 of uncultured Candidatus Saccharibacteria bacterium. Classification (GTDB taxonomy): domain Bacteria; phylum Bacteroidota; class Bacteroidia; order B-17B0; family Aurantibacillaceae; genus PALSA-968. The sequence continues at coordinate 3,128 of CAVXOV010000085.1, read as the reverse complement.
CCCGCCTGTATGAAAACATGGAAGCTGAAGTTAAAATGCAGACTTCAGAAATTATGGAGCAGAAAGCACAGATAGAAAAATCGCATAAAAATCTTTCGCTGTTAAGTAAAATAGGGCAACAAATTACTTCTACCCTAAATTTAGAAACCGTATTAAAAGTTGTTTACGAAAACGTAAATAAACTAATGGATGCCAACGCATTTTTAATTGGCTATTATAACCGGGATACGGAAATTATTGAAATGAAATTCGGTATAGAGAAAGGAGAAGTAATTCCTTTTCATGGTTGGACGATGAGTGATAAAAACCGGCTTGCTGTTTGGTGTGTAGATAACAGAAAAGAAATACTTATAGCGGATTATCAAAGAGATTTTAATAAATATATTCCTAATATTACTATTCCAAAACCAGCCGCAGGCAAGCTCCCTGAGTCGGTAATTTATCTTCCCTTAATTGTAGAAGATAAAATTGTGGGTATCATGACTGTGCAAAGCTTTAAGAAAAATGCCTACTCTACGTATGATTTAGAACTGGCAAGAACCTTGGCTTCTTATGTAGCAGTGGCTTTAAATAACTCTGAAGCATACAAACAACTAAGTGTTGCCAAACAGGAAGTGGAAAAACTCTCTATTGTTGCCAGCAAGTCTCAAAACACGGTTGTTATTTGCAATGCCGATTTAGAATTTGAATGGGCAAACGATGCATTTACACATAACTACAAATGTTCGTTAGAAGAATTTAAAAAAGAACACGGTAATACTATTCTTGAAGCAAGTGGTTATTCCGAAATTAAAAAAGTTATCAATGAATGTCTACGTAAAAAAGAAGGAACTACGTATGAAGCGAAGAGTGTGATTAAAGGAAAAGAAATGTATTTCCAAACAACTATTTCTCCCATTTTTGATGAACAAGGCAAATTGCTGAACATGGTTTTGATTGATGCTGATATTACAGAACGTAAAAAAGCAGCGATTGAAATTGAACAGAAGAATAAGGATATTACCGATAGTATTAATTACGCCAAAAAAATTCAACAGGCAATTTTACCGTCTGATGAGCAATTACACTCATTATTTCCTGATTCGTTTATTTTATACAAACCAAAAGATATTGTTGCGGGCGATTTTTATTGGATGCAGGAAATTAATGATACTGTTTTTATTGCCGCAGCTGATTGTACAGGGCATGGGGTTCCGGGTGCAATGGTATCCGTAGTATGCAGCAATGCGTTAAACAGGGCTGTAAAAGAGTTTCATTTATCTGATACCGGAAAAATACTTGATAAGGTTACCGACCTAATTATAGAAACCTTTGAAAAAAGTACTACTGATGTAAAAGACGGGATGGATATTTCTTTACTCGCCATAAATACGAAAACAAAACAAATACAATGGAGTGGAGCCTATAATGTTTTATGGTATTTCCAAAATAAAAAGCTGCATGAAATTACTGCAGATAAACAACCTATAGGTAAAAGCGATTACCGCAAGTCGTTTACAACACATAAAATAAAACATCAGCCCGGCACAATATTCTACTTATTTACAGATGGGTATGCCGATCAGTTTGGGGGGCATAAAGGGAAGAAATTTAAATACAAACAGCTGGAAGAAAAACTATTGGCTAATTGTAGTGAAGAACTGGAAGAACAAAAAGAATCTTTAAACACTGCATTTGAAACATGGAAGGGTGAGCTAGAACAAGTGGATGATGTTACCATTGTTGGGATTCGTATTTAAAATAATCTTATACCAAGTACTTACAAATGATAATTAATGATGAAATATAATAACGCAAAAAGGTTCTCAATAAAAAAAATAATTCTTTTTCTTACTGTTGTACTAAGTATAGTTGAAGCATCTGCACAAATTGTTCCAGGAGGAATTCTTGAAGGAGAAACTGCACTAATAGATGAACGAGCTAATACCAAAAAATTACCCTTGCTTAATCAGGATTCTATTTATACCGTAACCAATTATTATAAAATAGAACGAAGCATACCCATGCGCGATGGCGTAAAGTTGTTTACCTCTATTTACATTCCCAAAGATTCTTCAACAAAGCACCCTATTATGCTTTGCAGAACGCCATACTCATGTGCCCCGTATGGTGCCAACCAGTTTCGCAATGTATGGAGCAGAAATACCATGTGGTATTTAAAAGAAAAATACATCGTAGTGTTTCAGGATGTGCGTGGCCGCTGGATGAGCGAAGGTGTGTTTGAAGATATACGCCCATACAACCCTAAAGCACATCCGGCATTAACACCACAAAAAGGCAAGGGAACATTTTCTTCCATAGCTGGAGAGATTGATGAAGCTACCGATACCTACGATGCTATAGACTGGATGATAAAAAACATACCTACCAATAATGGTAATGTGGGCGTGAGTGGCATTTCGTATCCGGGGTTTTATTCTACCATGGCTGCGCTAAGCGGTCATCCGGCATTGAAGGCGGTTAGTCCGCAAGCCCCTGTTACCGATTGGTTTATAGGAGATGACGTGCATCACAACGGTGCTTTTTTTTTGTTAGATACCTATGAGTTTGATTATTTCTTTGGTAAGCCCCGCCCTAAGCCTACTTCAGAAGAGCCTACTTTTTTTGATTTCAACAGCCACGATAATTATGATTTCTACCTGAAAGCAGGCTCGCTAAAGAGCATCACTAAAAAATATATGGGCGATAGCATGAAGTTTTGGAACGAAGAAATGAACCATCCCAACTATGATGATTACTGGAAAGCTCATACGGTTACGTATCATTTAAAAAATATAAAACCTGCCATACTTATTACGGGTGGCTTGTTTGATGCCGAAGATTGTTGGGGTACATGGAATACCTATAAGGTAATTGAAAAGCAAAGTCCTGCTACAAATAACCGATTGGTTATGGGACCTTGGTTTCATGGCGGATGGGCAAAGTCCGATGGTAGTCATTTAGGCAATGTGCAGTTTGGCAAAGGCGTTAATGATTACTATTATAAGAATATAGAAATACCTTTCTTTAATTATTACCTGAAAGGAGAAGGCGATGCCAAGCAAATTGCAGAAGCAAACATTTTTATTACAGGAGAAAACAAATGGACTACATTGGCACAATGGCCTCCTAAAAACACAGAAACAAAA
>CAVXOV010000084.1:0-160747 GCA_963763345.1 uncultured Candidatus Saccharibacteria bacterium | reverse complement strand
GTGCCGCGGACGGACTACTTCGAGCAGATGAGCATCTACTACGCGGCGTCACAGGCGGAGGCGCTGCTGTGCCGCGGCGACCCGGTGGCCATCGTCGGCGGCGGCAACTCGGCGGGGCAGGCCGCGGTCTTCCTCTCCAGGCACGCCGCGCAGGTCACCCTCATCGTCCGCGAGCACGATCTGGGCGAGTGCATGTCCCGGTACCTCATCGACCAGATCGGCGCGGATCCCGAACGTGCACGTCCTGCTCGGCACCGAGGTGCGGGAACTGCTCGGCGACCCGGCGCTGGAGCCGTCGCCGTCGAGAACAACCGGACCGGCGAGCGGCGTACCCTCGAGGCCCGGGCGCTGTTCGTCTTCATCGGCATGACCCCGCACTGGCTGGCTCAGCGGGCTGGTCGACCTCGACGACCACGGCTTCGTCCGGACCGGGCCGGGTGACGGAGGCGAACGGGGCCGCGCAGCCGCAGCCGCCGACTGGCACCCTCGTTGCTGGAGACCAGCCAGCCCGGCGTCTTCGCGGTCGGCGACGTCCGCGCCTGGCTCGGCCACGGGTGGCCACGGCGGTCGGCGATGGCGCGATGGCCATCCGGCTCGCCTTCGAACGACTCGTCCCTCCGACCTAGGAGGTAACGGCGATGGCCGTGATGGGCTTCACCAAGTTCGAGCGCTTCTTCCGCGCGGCCGGGGAGGTGTCGACGTCGACCGCGACGACATCAAGCGCTACCTCGATTTCGTCAACGACGCGCTCTACGACCTGCTGATCATCGGCCAGGCCACCGCGAAGGCCAACGTCCGCGACATCATCCAGCCGTGGGACCTGCCGGTCACCAAGGGCCTCCAGGAGAGCGTGCACGCCTTCGAGCGGCTCGAAGAGGAGATCGAACTGCGGCCAATCCTCGAGTCCCTGGCCGCGGCCGGACCCTCGGATGCCCGCTGGACGAGCACCGAGGCCCGGCTCCCGTTGCTCTTCGGCGGCATCAGCGTCGCCCTGGCCCGGACGTTCAAGCTCATCGACGCCGAGCTCAAGGCGGTGCATACCCGTGGAATGGGACTACGCCGCCTTCCAGCTCTTCCGGCAGCTGATCTGACCGTGGTGATTGGCGGCAGCACGGCCCCGGCGATGTCCCCCAAGCTCACCGGGGCCGCTCCCGGAAGGGCTGCCGGTCAGCCCGGCCACCTCGATGCGGCGGGGCTTGGCTTCTTCCGCCTTCGGGATCTTCACCGAGAGGACGCCGTCCGACAGGTTCGCGCTGACCCCGTCCGGGTTCACCTCGCCGGGCAGCACGGTACGGAACTCGAAGCGCCCGGTACGGCGCGACCGCCGCCTGCGCTGGCCGTCCTCCTCGGACGGTTCCGGGATCTCGCCGCTGATGACCAGCTCCCGGTCATTGAGCTCGACATTGATCTGGTCCTTGCGCACCCCTGGCAACTCGACCTCGACGGTATAGGCGTCATCGGTGCCTACCGACTCCTGGATGCAAGGCCAGACTTCGAGGTGGCAGGTCTGCGCGTGGAGGGGGGCGGCAAATGACAGCGGACGTTTGCTGGATATGTGGAAACGCCCACGGCAATGACGAACCATGCAGAAATGCAAGCGATGCACGACTAGGCACGTTACTTGAGAATAAGTATCAGATTATCCGCGAACTGGGCGCTGGGGGCATGGGAAAGGTCTACGAAGGCCTGCATGTTCGCATCGGGCGTCGCGTCGCCATCAAGTTCCTGCTGCCAGAATTTGCTGCTCATTTGGAAATAGTGCGACGCTTTGAAAATGAGGCGCGCGCGGCGGGGAGCCTGGAGCACGAGAACATCGCAGCCGTGCACGACTTTGGGCGAAGCGACGACGGCGCTTGCTTCTTAGTGATGGATTTCCTCTCCGGTGAAGATTGCGAGAAGCTTCTCAGTCGTGAAGGTCCACTACCCGTAACCCGCGTAGTCAACATTCTTCTTCAGGTGTGTCGTGGGCTATCGGTGGCTCATCCCGCCGGCATCGTTCACAGAGATTTGAAGCCTGCCAATATCTTTCTGACCAAACGAGCGGACCGTACCGAGCAAGTAAAAATCCTAGATTTTGGCATTACGAAATTACGCAAAGCCGATGATCAACCGGGCACCGTCACGGGTCAGGCCATGGGTACGCCGTATTACATGTCGCCCGAGCAGGCTCGCGGAGACAAGACCGTGGACCAACGCACGGATGTCTATGCACTGGGCGTCATCCTTTATGAGCTGCTGAGCGGTCAGCGCCCTCATGAGGGCGACACGTATCTGGAGATTATTTACAGTATTTTGCACAAAGAGCCCGAACCCCTGGAGTCAAAACGCCAGGGCTTGCCTCGTGGGCTTGCCGAGCTTGTCCGGCAGGCAATGAGAGTGGATGTGCGCAAGCGATTTGCAACCGTGGCTGAATTGGGCGAAGCGTTGATTCCCTTTGCGGGCACGTCCGTACCACCGTTTCAATCGCATCCTTCAGTGCGACCGGCATCGGACTCGAGCAAACAGACGCTCGCTTCCGGTGAGGAACATAATCCCAAAAAAACCGCTTCAACGACAGCACCGCTGACCCCGAAAACCCGCGGAGGCATTCGGCTCGACGAAGGCCATTCCAAGACCAAATGGGCGCTCTTTCTGGGAATTGCGGCAGTTGTCGTTGCCGTCGCATTCGTTTGGCTGCGCAGCGCTCCTCGAGTCCAGGGGGTGCCCGAGCAGTCGAGCGCCGAAACTTTGGTAGCTGCAGCCCCAACACCCAGCGCAGTCAGTCCAGCGCCGCCACCTCCGGCTTCGGAAACCGCACTGTCCGGACACCTCGAGCGTCCGGACAGTGGCATCGCGCCCGCCGCTTCAAGCACAGCCCCAACTTCGATGGCCGCAAGACCAGCGACAAGGGCAGTTGGGGCGGTGCGCGCTGGAAAACAGCCGGAAAAGCCCCTGGCTCCCGCAATCACGCCAGCCCCGCTTCCGCCCCTGCCACCGGCTGCTCCGCGCGCCATCGATATCAGTCGAGATCCGAATTTCTAACCTGGCACAACTGCTGCTTAGCACTCTGAGCCTTCTGAATGAAAAACCTGTATGCGCTCGTCATCCACCTGCTCATCGCGGCTCTCTGCGTCACGGGGCTTGCACGTGCCGATGAAACCCAAAAAACCAAGGCACGTCAGCACTTCAAACAAGGCGTAGAGCTATTCGACCAGCGGCGGTTCGGCGATGCGCTGACCGAATTCGAGCAATCCTACACGCTCTTTCCAGTTTACAGCACGCTTTACAACGTGGGCCAGGTGCATGTGGCACTTGGGCACCCGGTGCAGGCCATCGACGCTTATGAGAAGTACTTGATTCAAGGCGGTGCGTCAGTGCCTGCCGAGCAACGCACGCGCGTCGAGGCGGAGCTCGAAGACCCAGCGCGAACGCGTGGGTGACCTCAAGTTAGATGTGACTCCGGAAGGGGCTGAAATTCGCGTGGATGGCGAGCCCGTCGGACAGGCGCCGCAAAAGAACGCAATCAAAGTCGCTGCCGGTCATCATCGAGTTGAGGCGATGCTCGACGGGTACCGCACGGAGCGCAGTGACGTTGATGTCTCGGGTCAAGGCCATGTCGAGGTGATGTTCAAGCTTCAATCGCTGCCTCAAATGGCTGCTGCGGCGCCCGCAGAGCCCGCGGCTACCAGGCCACCGACTTCGTCAACAATTGTCAACATCGCGCCGGCAGCGTCACCGGCGGCGAGTGCAACGCAAAACGCACGCAATGACGGCGCTTTGCCCCGAAGGGAACAATATTTGGAGTCTTCATCCGCCGGTACCGTGCAGCGCGTGTTTGGTTACGTGATAGCAGGCGCAGGTCTAATCGGGACCGGTGTCGGCGTTGCTTTCGCGGTGGATGGCCAGTCCAAACACGATGATGCCCTGGAGCAAGACTTACAAGGCCAAAAGGCGCAAGCTCAACAGACTGAATCTGATTCCAGCAAAGAAAAAACCAAAGGCTACGTCGTCATCGGAGCCGGCGGAGCCGTCATGTTGACCGGCGCCATCCTGCTGATATCCGCGCCCACCGGACACTACGGAAACGCGCGCTTGAACGTGTCGCCGTGGGTAGGAACATCCGTTGCGGGTGGCAGTATCGGAGGAACGTGGTGATGACAAAGGGTCGAATCGGGCTATTCATCCGCCACCAGTCAATTCCCGACCATCTCAAAATAAACCCTTCGCAATGCCGTCGCTGGGGTCGGGGCCCCGGCGACCCACAAGAACAAATCCCACCAAGAGCTGCCGTGAAATGCGCGTTAGCGCGGCAGACTCATAACAACGAACACGCGTGCGGCAGAACAAGGCAAGTTGGCATGACCCATCAAACAAAGGCAATCGAGATTTGCCTTCGCAATCTAGTGCTTTTTGTTTTTGTCGGCACGGGACCGTTGGCGTGCTCGAGCGGACTGCCCGCCGACAACGGCGGCGCAGCGGGAAATAGCGCGCACTCGGGAGGTTCCACGTCCAACGTTGGCGGTACGACTGCCAAGAGCAGTCAGGGCGGTGCAACTGGTTCCGGCGGCCTGAGCAATACGGCGGGCACGTCGAACACCGGCGGAAGTCAAGCCGTCGGCGGAACGACAAGTGCCGCCGGTGCGTCGAATGGCGGCGCCACGAACACTGGCGGAACATCAACGGCAGGCGGCTCCTCGAACGTCGCTGGCACGACGCCAACTGGCGGTACGAATGCACTTGGCGGCGCTACGAACGCCGGCGGCACACCAAGCGTGGGCGGCACGCTGAACACCGGCGGCGCTATTGCAACTGGCGGCAGATCGAGCCTCGGTGGAACGGCGAATACGGGAGGCGTGTCAAACACCGGTGGATTGGCTACCGGCGGCAGCCCTGTAACTGGAGGCAGTTTGAGCACCAGCGCAAGTACCGGTGGTTCACCAGCTACCGGCGGCGCCGCGACCGGTGGAGCGGCTACTGGAGGCGCACCGACTGGCGGCGCACCGACTGGCGGCGCGGCTACGGGCGGGGCCGGCACGGGTGGGGACGCCACGGGAGGCGCGGGTCCTTGCAACACCGGGGACATCTGCACACCCACTAATTCCTGCCACGTCTGGACCGTCGATTGTACGAGCGGCTCTGCCGTTTGCACGGACACAAGTCAAGCCGCGCAAAATGGAACTTCATGCGGCACCAATCAGGTTTGCAACAGCGGTAGCTGCGTAGCCTGCACCGCAGGCGCCAGCTGCACGTCACCCGACCCCTGCGGCACGGCAACGACCTCTTGCACGCTCGGCGTACAAACATGCCAGATAAGCGGGCCAGCTTCTGGAAAACAGGGTCAAAGCTGTGGAATGAGCAGCACAGGGACGTGCAGCGCTCAGGGTGTTTGCGAATGTCCAAGCGGGCAGGCGTACTACCAAGGCGATTGCCAGGTGTGCCCAACCTTTACACAGGCCGTCGCGTACGTAAACGCGGACCCAACCATCGGTGTTGACAACGCGTGCTGCGGCCGCGTGCAGCAAACGGGCTTTGGTGGGCCCTGCTTGACCGTGGGGCAAGGCATCGAAGTCGCAACGCAGAATAGCACCATCTACGTGACCGGAGATGCACTCGGAAACGCGAGTGCGCTCGAGCAGTACCCGATCAGGCTACGTAAAGGTGCGAGTGTTACATCGAGCTCAGCTACCGCCGTGTGCTTCCGCGGCGCGGCGGGCGCCCGTTTTCTCCGCTCAGGACGACACGGCGGTGGCCGACCTGAATCAATTGCGCATCGGGACTACCTGCCAAGGGGAACCGGGTGGAGCCAGTGACGGCGTCTACGTCGGAAAGAACGGTTCCGGAGCGGCCGCCACCGTGGACCTTTACGCCGGCATCACCATCGAGAGGGTTGCCACTGGAATCCACGTGGTTGGGGGAGCCGTATCAGCCGTGACGCTCAACCAGAGCCCGCCCTTTGTGACCTCAGTGGCCGTCAATAACGTGACTAATGGCCTCGTTCTGGACGGCGGAAGCGCCTTCCTTTGTCTTGCGGTTGCTAATGCATCCAACGCGGGCATCCTCTGTCAGTCGAACGACCGAACCGCAAACCCTGTCCGAGTTATTGGACACCACATCGTACTATTACTCGTCTCCGACAATTGTTACCGGAGCGACCAACTATGGAGTTTTTGCAGGCATGGGGTGCCGAATCAGCAACCTGCCCGTCGCACTCGGCACTGCTTCGGGGTCCTGCCCATCGCCCAAGAACGAGCGATTCGGCATTTACGCGGAGGGCGACGCCCAGGTCAACGCGTCTGGCACGATTCGCTGCATGTCCGAGGATGGTATCACGCTCAGAGCAAACGCCGCGCTGTCCGTGAATGCCCCGCAGGTTACGTTTTCGTCTGGGGATCTCGAACGCAACGGCTGCACAGGAGCCTATGCTGAAATCGGCCGACTCACAATGTATGGGAACAGCGTGATGTACAACCACACGGGCGTCATCCAACGCAGCCCCTTGTCCTCGACCGACCCGACCAACGCTGTCGTGAACTTGGCTGGCACCAACAACGGCAGTCCCGACTTGAACACGTTCAAATGCAACGGTAAAGCCGAGCCTGGACTTTGCTGCACGTCGAGCAGCTGCCCGAATGGTTTCGATGTCTGGAATAACTCCGGTCTGCCACTGGATGCCACCAGCAACTACTGGCGCGCCGCTCCCGTGTCGCAGTGCATCTGCGACGAGGCCCTGCAAACCTGCACTTGCAGCGGCTCAGCCTACGGCCAGACAACGCCTCCGGACGGACTCGATATCCTTCGCTCGCCGTTCCAGGGCAGCAACACCGGCACAGTCGATATCACAGGCTACGCGTTGGTAAGCGACCCTACTTGCCCAGGGTAGAAGTCAACAAGAAGAACGACTCAACTGAAACCGCCAGCCTTCGAAGAAGACCGCCATTAGCAAGAATCTATCACTACGATTCTTTCGATCAAACTCTCTAATACCCGGCTGGATGCACTAATATCCTGCCTCATCGAAACGGCGGTAGCGGCGGCGTAATAGTGCCGGTACTTGTCGGCGATTGGGCGAAGAGCTGCTAACTTCGCAAGTCATGGCTTTCCGCCCGCGTCTCGCCGTTTCCGTGGGCTACCAACAAAAAAACCAAAGGTCGATGAGGCAGCTGGCAGATTGGCGCTGTCCAAGGAATCGGCGACAATTTTGGTTACGCTACGCGGCGTCTACGGCTAGCCGCGTGAACTTCGATGGTTTGCATGGCCTTATCAGTCAGGAATGCTTCACCGCAGGCTTCACAGCGGTAAAGCTCGAGCTTGGGAACCACCACTTGTCTCCCCTTTCGCCGGGTGGCGTAGTCCTCCACGCAACGTCGTAACTTTTTCGCTCTGCACAATGGACATGTATTTGACAACATGGGTTTTCTCCGCGCTACTCGGCGCGCTTTGCTGAGACCACAATATAAAATTGCTCCACACCATTGATGCGGCGGATGACACCTTTCACATACACGAAGACCCCGTCGAAGCTAAAGCTTTTGATAATGTGCACGCGCTCTGCGCGTAATTGCCGCCGTGAACTGACAGAGCGCTTGGTCTCGAGGAACTGAGCACTGAGGATGGCCTCAATGACCGTCTGGCGATCAAACCCTGCTTCTGAAAGCTGATTTTCAGCTTGAAGTGTCCACAAAATCCGGCCAGCTAGCACCAACCGCTTTATCTTTGTCAGGGTAGGGTTCACGAATTGGCAAATTGAAAGATACCACGGCAAAGGGCGACCCGCCTGGCCATTGGGAAAAAGCACCTCTTTTTGATGCTTGCCCGTCACGGACCCCTTCACATTGTCTCCAAAGGCGACTGCTCGCGACGCATGGCGTGGCAATCAATGGGACCGGGTTAAAATTGACTGCCGGTGTCCGGTCGATCTTGGTGTCCGGACAGAGACAGCCAGTCCTGTCCGACTCGGCCGCCTACTGCTCGAATTCCAGCTTTTGGCAGCTTTGGCATCAGACGGAAGCCTCATTCCGAACTGGCACGACCGGTGCTTAATGCCGCAAGCACCCCGCATGAAATCTCATCTTGCTCCCGGTAGACAGTTAGCCCTTGCTGCCGCGGTTGCCGCGGGTAGGGTTTACGTGGACGGTTCGGCAAAGGCGCAGGCGCGAGATCGCTGCAAGCGCAGCATACAAGCTCAGCACGACGCGCATCAATCAGAACGCATGTTAGCGGGAGAAATTCGGTAATGAAATCAAGTCAACTGGGGCTAAAAGGCTTATTTGTTTTGGTTGGCACTTTGGACATCGCTTGCTCCAGCGGCCTTCCCAGCGGCAACAGTACCGGTGGTTCTGGTAACGGCGGCGCAACAAACGCCGGAGCGGCTTCAATAGGTGGAACCAAGAATACCGGCGGGTCCGGGGCGGGCACGGGAGGCAACTCAACGACCGGCGGCAGCGTCGCTACGAGTGGCACCGCTAGCACAGGCGGGGCGACAAGCGCCGGTGGTGCCACGAGCGCGGGCGGCGTGAACGCCGTGGGTGGGATGAGCACCACAGGAGGTAACACAGCAACTGCGGGTGCCACGACAACCGGCGGAAACAAGGCTACAGGCGGCAGCGTAAGCGCGGCTGGCACAACGAGCGTCGGTGGGGCAATTACTACGGGAGGTGCACCTGCTACTGGTGGGATGATCGCCACGGGCGGCAATGCAGCGACCGGTGGTACCAGCAGCACAGGTGGTGCCCCAGCCACTGGTGGCGTCACTCACACAGGTGGAATGAATTCAACCGGCGGAAGCATTGCCAGCACCTGTCCGAGCACCGGATACTGCTCGATTGCCGGAAATTGCGTCATGGACGGCACGACCAACACAAACAACGCCTGCCAGGCATGCACCATCTCTAGCTCGACGACGGACTGGACGTTTCAACCCGAGGGCTCACCGTGCGGCACAGGTCAATCCTGCCAATCGAATGTTTGCTCACCTTGCGGTAACCTCACCCAGGCCTGCTGCGGCACGGGCACCGGAACCTGCTCAGTGGGAGCGGCGTGCGATTCAGGCAGCAACACCTGTGTCGCGGACAAGGCCATCGATATCTCGGGAGCTTACGACACCTTTTGTGCGCTCTTTCAGTCAGGGCGCGTTCGCTGCTGGGGGGCTTCTGGTCCTAAACTCGGAATTGGAACCAACACGGGATCGAATGTCGCCGCGCCGCCTGTGACAGGTCTCAATGACGCCGTCAGTGTCTCGGTTGGCTATAGTGGAGTCTGCGCGGTTCGCGCTACAGGCGCCGTGGTCTGCTGGGGCGACCCGATCGGAAGCGGGACCAGCACGAATTCTATCGTTGCTATGCCCGGAGTCGCCAACGCCACACAAATCTCTGTTGGTTACCAACACGCATGCTTCAGGACCACGGAAAGCGAGGTTCTATGTTGGGGCCAGAACACCTATGGCCAATTGGGTAATGGCACAACGGTCGCAAGCGCGACGCCAACCGCGATGCTCGACATAGCTGAAGCACAAACTGTCGCTGTTAGCGGCGGGGCTACCTGCGTCCTTCGCACCAGCGGGCAGGTTTCATGCACGGGAAATCGGTACGAAAACGGGCAAGCCACCGAAGTCAACACTGTCAGCGACCTACCGGCTGCTTCGGCTGCTTCCAATCTCACTTCCGATACTATCTATTCGATGGGCTGTTTCTGCGCGACCGGTCCGACCGGTGCGCTCACGTGCTGGGGCAACAATTTCTGGTCTCAAGCAGACCAGACGGCAAGTGCTGTCGCTGGCGTTGGAAAGGTACTTGCGGGTGTCTCGGATGGCCTATCCTATTGGGCGATCCAGCAGGATCATTCACTCTGGGCCTTGGGCAGTAACTCCTCTGGCGAACTTGGCGACGGCACATTTGGCACCGCGACAGTTCATACGACTCCAAAGTTGGCACACTTTGCCACGCCACTTGGAGGCGTGGTCGCGATTGCTTCTGCCTTCTGGTATGTTTACGATACTACGTGCCTGCTTCGCGACAACGGTAGCGTAAGTGCCCGCGCACGAATAACTGACCCTATTGGGCAACCACGAGAGCCTGATTTGCCGCCCAGATGGCCTTGGACGGCTCCATTATTTTCGCGCGGGCACTAAGCTGTGCTGGATACGGTGCTGGACCTATGTCAGCCGGAAACATACTCGGTGATGGTCAGCAATTGCCGCCTGCCAATCGTACGCCCTACGTACCCGTAGTTGGCATCCTCCCGGTGGCAAGCGAGGACGGCCAGTGCTTCGACGGCGTCAACAACGATGGCAACGGCCTGACCAATCTCGACGACCCAGCCTGCGCGCAAAACCTCGGCTCGGCTACGGGCACTGGGGTCGCCACGGTTGCGTTTGCCGGCATCTTCGGCAATTACCTGAGTGAGAGCTGCAACGCAAAGCAATACCCGAGAGTATGGAAGAGCGCATTTGGAATATGTAAACAGCAAAAACGAATTATTTAAAAACATTAGCGACGATTCTATCGTATGGATGTCACACGCAGATAGCATCGCTAGAATACCCGATAACTACGAAATTATTGCTAGTACACACGATGTAAAAGTTGCAGGCTTTGCTGTGAAAAATGAAAAGACCTATGGCATACAATTTCATCCTGAAGTTTATCATACCAAAGAGGGCACCACGCTTATCAAAAACTTTGTAATAGATATTTGCGGTTGTACAGGCAATTGGACATCTGCTTCTTTTATAGAAACAACCGTTTCCGAGTTAAAGAATAAGATAGGGAACGATAAAGTTATTCTTGGTTTATCAGGAGGTGTAGACAGTAGTGTTGCTGCTGTACTATTACATAAAGCTATTGGTAAGAATTTACATTGTATATTTGTTGATAATGGATTGCTTCGCAAGAATGAATTTGAAACGGTATTGGAGTCTTATAAACACATGGGCTTAAACGTAAAAGGGGTCGATGCCTCTCAACGTTTTTATGCCGATTTAAAATACATCTCAGACCCTGAAAAAAAACGCAAAGCTATCGGTAAAGTATTTGTAGATGTATTTGATGATGAATCTAAGTTGGTAAAAGATGCTAAATGGTTAGCACAAGGCACTATCTACCCTGATGTTATTGAGAGCGTTTCAGTAAAAGGCCCTTCGGCTACCATTAAATCGCATCACAACGTAGGTGGCTTACCCGATTACATGAAACTTCAGGTAGTAGAACCTTTACGAAGCCTTTTTAAAGATGAGGTGCGTCGTGTTGGAAGAGCATTAAATATAGATGATACAATTCTAAATCGACATCCTTTTCCTGGCCCGGGTTTAGCTATCAGAATATTAGGGGACATAACAGAAGAAAAGGTAAAAACATTGCAAGAAGTAGATGCTATATTTATAGAAGGTTTAAAATCAAACGGACTATACAATCAGGTATGGCAGGCAGGTGCTATCTTATTACCTATTCAGTCTGTTGGAGTAATGGGAGATGAACGCACCTACGAAAAAGTAGTCGCTCTTAGGGCTGTTTCTTCTACTGATGGTATGACTGCAGATTGGTGTCATTTACCCTATGAATTCCTTGCTAAAATATCTAATGAAATCATTAATAAAGTAAAAGGAGTGAATCGTGTAGTTTATGATATTAGCTCTAAACCCCCTGCTACTATTGAATGGGAATAGAATTTATATCATTTTAGACAAAACTGGAGTGTTTTTAACATAAAAAGACTTGACTTTTTATGATCTTGCACTATATTTGGTACTTTGTAAAAGTGAACATCCTAGAAGATGCTAACAATCTTTAACCACTTTTGAAGGTAATTATTAATTAATTGTTTTAGAATGGAAAGGAATTACAAAACAACAAAAGCCTATTCTTTACTTTTAGCGTTCATTCTTTCTTTTATTTTTTCTCCATTAGTAGTAAAAGCACAGAAGACTGATAACAAATTTGTAAAGCAGCAGGATTTAATTTTTTTTAAGGGGGATTCACTAGATGGCTTTCCTCTTGAAAATGAGTATAATAAATGCAAACAACTTGAAAGTAGTTCAGGAGCCTTATATGAATATAAATGCGTCCTAAAACAAAGAGAGGCTCAGTTTGTAAAACAAAAATACCATATTAATAAATTACCTTATGAAATTGCCGAAGAAAAAATCCGTCAGCAAAATACCAAACAAGTAATAACCGAACAAAAACAACAATTATATCGCCAAAACAATCCACCACAAGTTTTAGCTTCAAGTTGTAATAATATTGATTTTGAAGATGCAAATTTTACCAATTGGATAGGTTATGAAGGCTATAATGAGGGTACAAATACCCCTCTTACAACCGTTGTGGGTCCCCTTGGTCCTCCACCTACTAATCTCAATAGTACTGAACCCAGTTGTAATTATTTTTCCATTATTTCCAACGGCAGTACCGACCCGAATATGGGAATAGTGCTTACATCTCCCTTAGGGGGCAATTGTGCTCGTATGGGTGGTGAAAACAGAAACCTTGGCGACGCTAATACTACTTGCACAGGAAATGGTGGAGGTGATTTTACCTATACTGTTCCCACTACATGCGAAGCAACTTATTTTGGTGCCAATATAGGCGATCAACTACTATTAGCAGGATCAGCCGGTGAGGTATTACAAACCACATTTACTGTTACTGCATTAAATTCAGCTTTTCAATACGCCTACTTGTTTGCATATGCGGATAATGGCGATCACGATACAACCCAGCAACCTTATTTTAAAGTACGGGTTTTAGATCATACTGGACAAGAAATTAATTGTTTGAATTACTTTCAGCAAGGCTTAGGAGACGCATGTGGCAATACGCACGCCCCCCCGGGCTATTCAGGTAGCCTTGCCACGGGTCTTTTCTATACCTCCTCATGGCAGGTTAGTTCATTAAATCTGTTGCCTTATATGGGGCAAGCGGTAACTGTTATCTTTACCGTAGCGGGCTGTACAGTAGGTGGGCATTTTGGTTATGCCTATGTGGATTGTGCTTGTGCACCACAGCAAATTATTATTCCGTTTACATCCTGCCAAGGTGGGAACACTTCTTTAATAGCCCCTCCGCTTGGAGGTGCAGTCTATCAGTGGACTACACCCAATGGCAATATCGTTAGTGGAGGAACAACAGGTACTGTTACCGTAAATCAATCTGGCACATACTCAGTAACCATAACGCCTACCAAAACTAGCATTAATGGTGCTGGAAACCTTGTAACACAAACATTAACCGCTTGTTCTTATAAGTTAGACACAACTATAACGCTTTATCCAAATCCTACAGTTTCGGTAAATAGTATGTCTGTTTGTTCGGGAGGAACAGCTACTTTAACAGCGGCCAGTACTGGTAGTGCAGGAACACTAAATTATACATGGAATCCGGCAGCAGGTTTTACATTTACAAATGCAGGAGATAGTTCGGGCACCATTATTCCTGCTTCTACCGTCTCATATACAGTTACCGGAACAAGTGCACATAATTGTACAAATACAGCTGTTGCTACTGTTACTGTAAATCCATCTCCACCACCAACCTTTACAGCTCCCACGGTATGTTTGGGAAGTATTACCAACTTTACAAATACTACGGCAGGAGGGTTGACCTATAGCTGGGCATTTGGTGATGGTGTGGAACTTCAACTTTACAAAACCCTTCATACACCTACACAACAGCAAGTAATTATGCAGTTAGTTTAACTGTTACAACAGCCAGTGGTTGTGTTGCTAATGGTACTCAAACAGTATCTGTAATTTCTAACCCTACAGCAAGTTTTAGTGCAAATCCGGTCTGTTTGGGTAATGCAAGTTCATTTACTACAGTAACAACACCTGCAGCAGGTTTAACCTATAGTTGGGATTTTGGGGATGCGGGAACTTCAGCAGTTAATAATCCGACTCACACATATGCGGCTAGTAATACATTTAATGTAACCTTAACGGTATCTATAGGCACTTGCTCGGCTGTTGCCACCAATACAGCCTTGGTAGCTCCTTTACCTACTGCCTCTTTTACAGTAGGCCCTGTATGTCAGGGTACAGCCTCATTTTTTGATGCAAGTGCATCTACGCCTGCTGTAGGTGGTACATACATTTGGAGTTTTGGCGGAACAGCACCTAACACAGCTACGGTTACCACTCAAACAGATAACCATACCTATCCTGCATCAGGAACCTTTCCCGTAACTTTAATGGTTTTGGTAGGTACTTGTAGTGCAACGGCAACCGGTAATGCTGTTGTAAATACATTTCCTACTTTAAACTTTACAGCCAATAGCCCCTGTGATGGATTTCCTGTAAACTTTACGAATACAACTACTAATCCTGCTGCCATTTCAGCTTGGCATTGGGATTTTGGCGATGGAGATACCAGTAATTTACAAGCCCCTGTTTATACTTATACAGCCCCTCCCGGTTTTTCGGCATCTGATTGCTATCCAGTAGTTCTTACAGCAACGGCTACAACGGGTTGTGCGGGTTCTTTTAGCACTACGGTTAATATACATAATAACCCTTTTGCTTATTTTAATGCTTTTGAGGCTTGTTTAGGTACTGCTTCCGAATTTATAGATAGTTCCTTTGTTCAAAATCCTTCTTGTTTAAATGATAACATTACCTCTTGGCAATATACTTTTGGTGATGGGGGAACAGCTACTTATAACAGCACTACTTTACCCGATACTATTAAACATACTTACGCATCTTGTGGCCCTTATAATATTACCTTAACAGTAACTACAAACAATGGCTGTACCAATACAAATACTCTTACCGGAGATACTGTGTTTTGTATTCCAACCGTAAGCGTTTCACCTAATTTTTCAATATGCCCTGGTATGCCAACAGCTGCGCAAACATTTACCTCGGCAGTGGGTAACGGAGGCCCCGCCTTTACCTATTGGGAAACGAAATATCCTATTACAAATACCGGCATGACTATTGCAGATACTGCAGGTTTTGATGTTTTCCCAGTTATACAACTATATCACCAAACACAAGTTGTAATCCGGTTTCTGATTGGCTTTATGCAATACCTGTATCTAATTATTGTATAGGTGTTCCTACTCACTTAAAATCTCGGTATATCCTACTCCTACCGTAACACCACCGGCTAATATAGCTGTTTGTGCAAACCAAGCGGTAAACGTACCAGCTTTTACGGGTTGCCCAAGTCCAGAAACATTTACCTGGAGTACTGCACCGCAAACGGGCGGTAATATAGGCATTGCAGCTACCGGTACAGCTAATGTAGCTGCTTTTAACGCAACTAATACCGCAAATACTATGGCTATTACCACAGTAAGCGTTACGCCCATGGCCAATGGTTGTATAGGAACTCCCTCTGATTTTAGTATTACTGTAAACCCAATACCGGTTATGACGGCAGTAGGTTCAACGGTCTGCCCCGGAGATAATGTACCATCGCCTACTATAGTAACCAACCCTGCCAACCCGGCTGCCGGAGTTACGTATGCTTGGACAGTAACTAATCATACAGGTATAGGTATGCTCACTGCATCGGGTATAGGAACACCTACTGCATATATTGCACCACCAACAAACATGAGTGGAAACAACGAAATAGGCGTGATAACTTACACACCTACCTTAAATGGTTGTGTTGGTTTACCTGCTAATGATACTGTTAATATAAAACCTACACCTGTTGTAAACCCTGTACCCAGTCCGGATTATTGCCCTAATCAATTAACTGCAACTATAAACTTTGCTTGCACACCTACAGGCGGAACGCCAGTATTTACATGGCAGGGCTTGGGTGGTATAGGTGGCACATCAACCGGCAATATTCCTCCTTTTGTAACCGTTAATAATACCAATGCAAGCGTTGTAGCAACTGTTTCGGTTAATGCTACTTTAAATGGTTGCCAAGGCCCCAACTCTACATTTAATATTACGGTATATCCAAATCCTGTTGCCAGTTTTGTAGCTTCGCCTGCTTGCGATGGTAGTCCTACTAATTTTACAAGTACATCTACCGTAGGCGGTGGATTTAGCATAAGCACTTGGAATTGGGATATGAATAACGATGGGAATTATGGAGATGCAACCGGTCCAGACCCACATAATAATGTCATCAGTCCTGTAGGAGTAGATTCGGTTGGACTAATGGTAATTTCTAGCTCAATGCCTCCTTGCACATCTATGGTAAAAGAAACAGTAATTGTAAATCCTAACCCTGTGGCAAATTTTACGGGCATTAACTTAAGCGGCTGCCCCAACATAAATCCTACATTTACTGATGCATCAACTATATCAAGCGGCTCTATTGCCAGCTGGACTTGGAGTTTCCCCAGTAACCTTGGGCAATCAGTTACACACACTGGTCAGGGTCCTATGTCGCTAACTTATACTAACTTATCTAATACCATGCCTGCTTATTATGATGTTACATTAACTGTAGTATCTGCTGCAGGATGTTCAAATACGCTTACAAAGCCCCCTCATTATATAGAAGTATATCCTAAACCTGTTGCCGATTTTTCATGGGGACCTACAGATGCTGATATTGATAGCCCAGTTATTACCTTTGCTAATCAGGCACAGGATTACGCACCTTATTCAGGTTCAACCAACCCTCCGGTATATCTGTATGGTCCTTACGGAGTTGAATATAATATAAATGACCCCTATTCTAATACAAGCAATATTATAGATAACAGCACCAGTTTTACGCATTCGTATAATAATATTGACCTTGCTGATACATTTGAAACATATCCTGTAACCCAATGGGTGGTTAACAGCTATGGCTGTACAGATTCTATTACCAAACCCGTACTTATCAATCCCATCTTTACTTTTTATATCCCTAATGCATTTACTCCAAACGGAGATCAAAAAAACGAAGGCTTTAAAGGCATAGGCGAGGGTATTAATAATACTACCTATAATATGTGGGTGTTCGACCGTTGGGGTATGATGATATATTATGCTACTGATATAAACAAAGCTTGGGATGGGCACATGCGTGGCGATGAAGGAAGGCCTGTTTTGCAGGAAGATGTGTACGTTTGGAAGGTTCAGTTTGATGATATTTTTGGCAAACAGCATCAATATCACGGAACGGTTACGTTGATTAAGTAAATTCTTTTAGTTATTTCTTAACATAGAGAACAAGGGTTATTTGATCCTGCTAATTTTTGTCTGCCTAATTCAACCAAACCCATAAATTAAAGGTTTATGAACTAAAAAAGAAAAGCATTAATGTTAGGGTACTTGAGTTTTAATTAAATTTTATGCCCAGCGTTGCAGTAATATACGTTTTGGCATAATTGATGTTAGAAGGGTTTACATATAAGGGGTCTATCACGTAATAGGTTTCACTCCACATGGTATAAACAAAACCTAAATCAAGATATACTTTATGCGCACCTCTAAATCCTACCCCACCAGAGAGGGAGTTCCTGACAAACTTACCACTAAGCACATCGCCAAATGGCGAACCATAACTGGCAAAACCAACACGAAATACCACAGGTCTCATATTTAATTCGGCACCGGCTTTAATATTAGCTGTTCCCGAATATTTATGTTGTATAGTTTGGTTTACTGCATCAAAAGAGCCATAACTATCGCTCAATCTGGCATTAGCATAATTTACATATTCACCATCTAAACTAACGGCCAATAACTTCTTAAACACATACGAAACACTTACACCCGCTTTACCCGGTGTGCGAAGTTTATAGGTATACGTTCCGGCAGGAGAAGTGGCCGTACTATTATATTGGCTGGAATCCCAATTAGCCGTTAATGTATTTTGGTAGTTATCAGTTAATTTATAACGAGTGGCGGTTTGCCCATATATGCCAACTTTTAAACCTGAATTAAAACGATAGATACCGCCAAGTTTGCCATTTACACCGGCACCGGTGGTGGTAAGGTTTTCCTGATATTGTAAAGATTGAAAAAGCGGGTCGGCATTTTTATAATCATATTCTGTTATAGTAGATTGATAATTGTATCTTATGATGGGAACCCCAAGTGTACCACCTATATAAAACTTATCGCTAAAACTATGCGCCAGCGCAAAAGCAAGCTCTCCGGTACGTCCAGATGATTGAATAGTTTTTGTTTGTTGCAAAACCATACCCGGTGTATAAGCACTTAGAGGGGCGTAATTGGTTGCCGTACTATCATTATATTGATTAATTGAAGTTGAATAAGGAAAAATTACACCTGTGCTGCAGCCTAAACCTTCGTAAAATTGGTTTAAGTTAGAAGGTGTATACCCATTAGCAGCATTTGCCATACTGCTTGTGATAGAGTTTTGAACAGGTACATACCCATTGATAGTTGTATGATAATTAAAATCTGAAATGCGGTTATAATCTATACCAATTGCCCAGCGATGCGAACTGGGTGTATTATTTTGTGGTTGAGGTTGTTGTTGCCTTTGTCTTCCGCCGCCATAACCCGGGCCATATCCACCACCGCCATTATTATAGGGTTGGTTGTTGCGCTGGTAACCTCCTGCTGCTGATCCCAGGCAGCCACAAAACCGATGTTGGAAATATTTAATTTAGATGAAAAATCTGTTGTATTGGTACCATAATGCGTAGCATCAGCTGATTGAAACTGAACCCCCGGTGTAAAAACAAATTCGCCTTTTCGGTACATAGCTATACCGGCAGGATTAAAATTCATACAAGAAACGTTTGCTCCTAAAGAGCCAAAAGCTCCACCCATACTCATAAATCGGGCATTACCATACGATTGCGTTTGAGAATAACGTATAGCATCAATATCGGTTTGTGCTACCACAACGGTAGTGGTTAGTGCTGCAAAAAGTGCAAAGAATTTCCTAATCATAATTTTACTTATAAAACGTTATTATTAAAAATTAAATGAACTGTTATCTGAAATAGAGTTAGCGTCTGCCTCCGCCACCATGTCCTCCGCCGCCGCCAAAGCTACCACCGCCTCCGCGACTGCCACCAAAACTTCCACCACTGTTGCTACCACCCCAACTGCTGCTGCCACCACTATAACCACGCGAAGGTTGAGAAAAACCACTATTGCTTTCTGATGAACGAGGAGTACTGTTTTCACTTGAACTGTTATACCATCTGGTTGGTTGTTGTTGGCTTACTTCTCTTGGTCGGCTTGTGTTTTCATTTCCCATAGAATTACTTCTGGTTGGGTTAGAGGTGTAATTATTTTGTCTTGGCATATTATTTTCTCCGCCATAATTAGTAGCTCTTACAGGTTGGTATTCCGAATTAAATCGTGTTGGGCTTTTTGCCTCAACAATTCTTGTCATGTTTTCTTTAGGAATAGAAACCTGATTAAATCTTTCAGGAGTTAAAGGAGATACACCTGGTGCTATTTTAGGAGTAGCATTAGTGTTTTCTTCACGTATATTGCCACGAGGACCTGATACACCGCCACCTGTATTTACACTATTACCTCCACCCGGTGAAGTACGCGGACCATTATAGGTGTTTACACTATTATAATCATACGGATTGACATACCCACCACCGCCATATCCTGTACCATAAGCATAAGGATTATAACCCATGCCATAAGGACTATAACCCATGCTCATACCGTAAGGGTTGTAACCCATACCATAAGGACTGTAGCCCATGCCCATACCATAGGGGTTGTAGCCCATACCCATGCCGTAACCCATACCACCCATTGCAAAAGGGTTATACCCCATTCCATAACCTGAGCCATACATGCTACCCATCCCATATCCCATTCCCATGCCACCCATTCCATAACTCATGCTCATCATACTGCCACTTCCGTAACCCATACCACCATAACCCATTCCCATACTACTTCCATACATATTGTTTCCGTACATACTATTTCCATAGCCTCCCATGCCTCCACCATAATTATTGTAGGAATTATAATTGTTGCTTGGGTAATTGTTGTTGCTATAAATACTGTTTCCGTATGTGTTAGGGTCTCCGGTATACGTATATTGGTTAGTATAATAACTATCGTAATAACCTGTTCCGTAAATCGGGTTTTGAAAACGACTTATTTGCGAAGCATACGCATTGTCATAATAATCGTTGTAATTAAAACTAGGGTCTTTGTAATTAGGATTCATACTATCTGCATGCGTAGCAGCAACTTTCCCTACATTAGGGTTATAACCTTGATTTTGATAATTGCTTTGACGCTGATTATTTTGGTATCCTACATTTTGCGCCTGATACTGTTGTCCGTTATTTTGTTGTTGATATTGATTATTGCTTTGTTGCTGAACTTGATTACTGCTTGCCGGTGTTTTAGCAACAGTTTTAGGGTCTGTAGACGGATTGTAATATACATCATCGTTGTTGCTACCAGACATATTATCGTAACGTGTTTTGCAGCTTATCAATGTTAAACAACATCCGATAAATACTATGCTTAATTTTTTCATGACTTCTATTTGTTTAAAACCTACTTTTGTATGGGTATGATTTCTATAGTAAAATTACAAAAATTATGCCAAAGTAAACATATTTAACAGAATTTATGAGCAAAGAGTTAGTGAGTCGAAAAGAAGATTTCAGCAAATGGTACAACGATTTGGTTGCCAAAGCAGATTTAGCCGAGCATAGCGCCGTAAGAGGCTGTATGGTTATTAAGCCTAATGGATATGCCATTTGGGAAAAAATTCAGCAAGCATTAGATAAAATGTTTAAAGATACCGGACATGTAAACGCCTATTTCCCCCTGCTTATCCCAAAATCATTCTTCAGTAAAGAGGCGAGTCATGTGGATGGTTTTGCCAAAGAGTGTGCAGTAGTCACTCATTACCGTTTAAAAAATTCGGAGAACGGAATTATTGTTGACCCTGATGCTAAGTTGGAAGAAGAGCTTATTATTCGTCCTACTTCCGAAACTATTATATGGCACACCTATAAAGGCTGGATACAATCGTATAGAGATTTACCTTTATTAATTAACCAATGGGCAAATGTAGTGCGTTGGGAAATGCGTACGCGTTTGTTTTTACGTACTGCCGAATTTCTTTGGCAAGAGGGGCATACAGCACATGCCACAGCACAAGAGGCTGTAGAAGAAACCGAACGCATGCTGAATGTATACGCCAATTTTGCAGAGAATTTTATGGCAGTACCCGTTATAAAAGGCGTTAAAACACCTAATGAACGTTTTGCCGGTGCTATAGATACCTATTGCATAGAGGCTATGTTGCAGGATGGTAAAGCATTGCAGGCAGGTACCTCTCACTTTCTCGGACAAAATTTTGCCAAAGCTTTTGATGTAAAGTTTACCAATAAAGAAGGCGCTTTAGATTATGTGTGGGCAACCTCCTGGGGTGTTTCTACAAGGTTGATGGGCGCATTGATTATGAGTCATAGCGATGATAATGGTTTGGTTATTCCTCCAAAGTTAGCGTATACGCAAGTAGTGATTGTTCCTATATATAAAGGTGAGGAAGGCTTGGCAAAAATAAATGAAGCGGTAGCACCTATCAAACAAAAGCTGGAAGCCAAAGGCATTTCGGTTAAGTACGATAACCGCGATACACAACGCCCGGGTTGGAAATTTGCCGAGTATGAAATGAAGGGCATACCTGTGCGTATGGCTATTGGCGAGCGCGATTTGCAAAACGGTACCGTTGAGGTAGCCCGCAGAGATGAATTGACCAAAGAAGTATTGCCTATTGAAGGCATTGAAAATAATATAGAAAACCTGCTGAAAGAGATACAGGATAACCTCTATAAAAAAGCATTGGCACGCCGAGAGCAAAGCACACAAAGTGTTGATACGTATGATGAGTTTAAAAAAGCTATTGAACGCGGAGGCTTTGTATATGCCCATTGGGATGGTACCGCCGAAACCGAACAAAAAATAAAAGAAGAAACCAAAGCTACCATACGCTGCATACCTTTAAACAATAAATTAGAAAAAGGTAAATGTATTTATAGCGGACTGGAATCGGGGCAAAGGGTGTTGTTTGCTATTGCTTATTAAAAAGTATTTTATGCCCCTTAATTTTTAGTTGTACTTGGCTTTCTTGATATTATAACTGTGAAATCTTTAGTTTCTATGCTGAAAACTTCAGTTTCTATAGCAGAAAGTTAAATTTACAGATTCACTTTTGTTAAAATGCCTTGATTTTACTGGAATTATGTCATTATATGTTAAAATTAGGTTAAATCATGTAAGCCCTTTGTAGTTAAGGCTTTTTTAGCGGATTTTCTTTCTTTGATATATGGTCTAAAAATGTAAATTTGGACTTTAAATAATAAACCCATGGACGATATTTTAAATTTTATAAGCCAAAACAGAGAGATGATATACTTTGTGGTGCTTTCCATTTTTGTTGGTATAGAGGTAATAGGCGGTGTGCCTACCGTATTGCATACTCCGTTAATGAGCGGTGCAAACGCCATACACGGTGTAGTAATTGTGGGTGCCATTTATGTGATGCTGCATGTAGAGGCTGATAATTATCTTGGGCTTGGCCTGGGTTTTTTAGCAGTGCTGTTGGGTACACTTAATGTGGTGGGTGGGTTTGTAGTAACAGACCGTATGTTAGAAATGTTTAAGAAGAAATAAAATATTATGAAGCATAACATCTTAGAAATTTGTTATTTAATTGGCTCCGTAACCTTCATCATGGGGCTAAAAATGATGGGTAATGCAAAAACCGCCCGTAAAGGAAATTTAGTAGGTGCGGTGGGTATGACCATTGCCATATTGGGAACTATTTTCTTGCATGAGGGCGAAGTAAGTGGCATGATATACGGATTGATTTTTGGTGCCATTGCTTTAGGAACCATTATAGGTTGGATGACAGCCAAAAAAGTACAAATGACAAAAATGCCCGAACTGGTATCTATGTTTAACGGAATGGGGGGTGCTTGTGCTGCTTTAATTTCATTAATAGAGTTTAATCATTACTACCATGCCGAGTTCCCTAAAGTAGTATTGAATGCTGCTTTAACCGGTAGCTATCATCCACCCTACGGTTTTTTAATTGCCATTTTTGCCGGATTAGTTATCGGTAGTATTTCATTTTCGGGTTCGGTAATTGCTTATTTAAAACTGAATGGCACCATGGATAAGCCCGTTCGTTTACCTGCCTACAACATCATCAACTTAGTTGTTCTTATAATTACCGTTGGGTTTATGGCTTTTTTGGTTTACTCGGGTGGAATTATACTAACCAGTGACCTTCAGCTTTCGGGCATTATGATTTATGCATTGCTTGCACTTGCTATTGTGTACGGAATTTTATTTACCATACCTATTGGCGGAGCCGATATGCCAGTTGTAATTTCCTTATTGAATTCATTTACCGGATTAGCTGCTGCTTTTGGTGGATTCTTGTACGATAATAAAGTAATGCTTACGGGTGGTATTTTGGTAGGTAGTGCCGGAACGCTGTTAACAGTGGTAATGTGTAAAGCCATGAACCGTTCTTTAGGCAGTGTTATTTTTGGTGCTTTTGGCGGAAGCACAGCAGCGGCAGGTGGACCTGATGTAAAAGGAAGTATTAAAGACATTCAGGTTAGTGATTTAGCGGTGTTGATGAACTACTCTAAAAAAGTAGTTATTGTTCCCGGTTATGGATTAGCCGTAGCACAAGCACAACACGTTATTCATGAATTGGAATTATTATTAGAAGAACGCGGTGTGGAGGTTAAGTATGCCATACATCCTGTAGCAGGTCGTATGCCCGGACACATGAATGTATTGTTGGCCGAATCAAACGTATCCTACGATAAGCTGGTGGAGATGGATGATATCAATCCTGAGTTTGAACAAACAGATGTGGTGCTTATAGTTGGTGCAAATGACGTGGTGAATCCTGCTGCAAAAACAGACCCATCATCACCTATATATGGCATGCCTATTTTGGAAGTTGACAGGGCTAAGAACATCATTGTAAACAAACGTAGTATGAGTGCCGGTTATGCAGGTATTGATAACCTTTTGTTCTACGACCCTAAATGCTCTATGTTTTTTGGTGATGCTAAAAAAGCACTTACCGAATTGGTTGCCGAACTAAAAACAATGGAGTAAAACTCTTTAGTTCATTCTGTAATTATTGCGCAATTCTTTCTCCAGTTTAAGCGCGTGCGAGTATAGTTTAATTTTAGCAATTAAGAAGTCTTCTTTTTCTTTTAAATTCTCGAAAGCAATCAATTGCAATTTCTCTTCATTAGTTAAATCTAATAATTGTGCTACTTTATATACCGAAACATTAGTAAGGTTCTCTACAGGAATCTCTTTGTTCTTAGCTTGTTTGATGAACTTTTTGAAGGAACGGAAAAGCTTGTATCGGTTAGATAAAGTATCTTCCTCATGCTCCTCAATATTAGCTGCGCCATATAACTTTGGCTTTAAAACTTTGGTATACTGAATTATCTTAAAAGGTTTTATTCCTTTAATCTCAATATCAATCTCACCATCGGTATGTTGTTGTATCACATTGGTTATGCTTACTTCAACCCCGTAGTCAGAGATTTGCCCTCCTTTAATATAGGGTATTCCAAAGTTTGCCTGATTTGCAATGCAATCCGAAATAAGCTCCTGATAACGCTCTTCAAAGATATGGAGTACACGCACCTCGCCGGGTATGATAACCGTATTTAACGGAAACATGGGCAATGTAATTAGTTTGTGTACCATGGCTTCTGCGCAAATCTATAACTAAATTACAAAAAAGAAGGGTGGCTACAAAATAAAAACCCCCCATTTTTAAAAAATGAGGGGTTTGAATGTTTAACGTAGGTGAAAATTACTTTCCGCCTCTTTGACCATTTCCTCCACCCGGAGTTTTGTTGCCACCCGGAGTAGTTGTTTTACCGCCACCACCGTTAGTTGGGGCATTTCCTGTAGGTAAAACTGCAAGGGGCATAGTTTCTAATTTCTTTTTCACAGGAACAAAAAGATCATCTCCTTGCTCATGAAACAAAACCACACCAGTACTTGTATCAAATACATATTTGTATCCGCCTTCTTTGGCAACGATATCAATAGCTTTTTTTGCTTTTTCGTAAATTGGTTTAGACAATTCGTTCGATTTCTTTTGATAATCTTGTTGTGCCTGGGTACGGAAATCCTGAATACGTTGGTTCAACGTTTGAAGTTCTTCCATCTTTGTTTTTTTAACTAAGTCGGTATAGCTTGCTTCGTTAGCTGTGTAATCCGGATTTACCATCAAATTCAGACTGCATGCTGGTAACTTGTTTTTCAAGGTCTTTCATATAACCCTGAGCCACTTCCTGAGCTTGTTTGGTTTCAGGCATAGTGGTTATTAAAGAATCTAATTGTATGTGCGCAATTTTTTGAGCTGTAGCTTGTTGCACGCCAAGTGCTATAACAAGGATAGAAGCTGCTTTAAATATTTTTTTCATTGTTTATTTCTTTATTTAGGCAGCGAAATTAGTAATAAACCTCTTAAAACCAATAGTTAAGAATAAAATGTAAAAGAAAACCCCTGTTCTTGTTAAAACAGGGGTTTCTTCTTTGCTTTGCTCGCAATGACGGAGGAGCTATTTACCACCCAGCAATACCAGTTCATTCATTTGTATTTCGGTAGTGTAGCGCTTAATACCTTCTTTATCGGTATAGTTGTTGTTTACCAATTTACCTTCTATGGCAACCTCGCTGCCCTTATCGGTATATTTAGCCAGTCTTTCAGCTAAGGCGCCCCAGGCTATTACGTTGTGCCAGGTAGTATCTTTTACCCACTCGCCTTTTTTGTTTTTGTAGGTTTCGTTGGTAGCAATAGATACGCGGGTCATTTGTTTGTTGCCCTCAAAGGTTTTTACTTCGGGTTTGTTACCCAGATGTCCGATTAGTGTTACTTTGTTTCTCATGGTGTTTTAATTGTTTTTAAATGATTTGATGCTGCAAAGTAACGGCGGCCTCAAAACAATACTCGGTATTTAACCGCTTCTATACGGATAAAAACGGTTACAACTATTTGTTGTCGGATAAAAAAGCATGGCGCTATGCATTATAAGGCATCTATATACCAAATGGGACAAGAATTGCATTTTTAATATAGAAGTTTTAATGGTGTTTTTTCGGCATCTATATACAAAGAGGGACAAGAAAAGCATTTTTAATATAGAAGTATTGAAGGTGTTTTTTTCAAATATTAACCAATAAGCGATTATTACGCTTCAACCCTTATCGGGAACGAGTGTTTTGGACAATACCTTTAGTCTATAACAGACTTGCTGCGAAAGAGCCTTATTACAAGCTAATTGTTGCGTTTACCTTCTATTGCATAGCAACAATCGAACGCCCGAAAACGAGTTGTAATAGTTAAAAGTAGTAAATTTTACACCTAGAAATTAGGATTGTCTAGTTGCCTATTTTATAAGGAACTTAGATTATTTACCTTACTATAACTACCCTTTTATTTACAACGCCTTCATTGCTTTTAATGTTTATATTGTAAATACCAGTAGATAGACTGCTTAAATCTATGACTGTGCTGTTGATGTTAACATCAACAAATGGATTAAAAGCAGGTGGTTGTTCTTGTATTACCTGATTTAAAACCAACCTGCCTGTAACATCATATACAGTATAGTTATTTAATAAGTTGGTGCTTTCTATAAAAAACATACCGGCACTTGGGTTTGGATAAATATTTACATCATTATTATTGTTTTTTACTGTTACGTCATTTTTATAATAATAACGTGTGCCATACAGCCCAGATGTAGAGCCATTTGTCTTATAACTTTGATCAACTTCACTTAAAATATTATTATTAGCATCATAAGTGTAAATGCTTTTTACTTGCGTAACCCAAGCAGAGCCATTCCACTCTTGAGTTAAATATTCTACTAAATTATTATTAGCATCATAAGTATATAAATCTTGTGCATAACTTACCCAAGTTCCAAACCAATATGGGATATCATAACTTTGATATACGTCACTTGTTAGATTATTATTGGCATCATAAGTTAAAATCTCTTTTAAAAAAGGTTGCCAATTAGAAGAGTTTGAATCCCAACCAATGGAAGTATAACTGGTAAGTTGATTTTTTGCATTATAAGTAAAGTTAGTATCCTTATAACTTGCCGCAGTACTTGAAGCAGGTAGTAAAGTTTGATATTGTGAATATGTTAAATTATTGCCTGTATATGTATAAGTAATTGAATCTTGATTGACCCATGCATGGTTGGCAGTATCCCAATTTTGTTCTAATTTTTTTACTAAATGATGATTAACATCATAACTATAATTTGCATGATATCGATTTGTCAAAGTATTATTTTCCCAATATTGCAATATATAGTCTGTACTGTCATTATTAGTATTATAAGTATACGTTTGTGCAGAAGATATATTGAAAGAAACGCCATTCCAATCGTAAGCCTTATAACTTAATAGATTATTATTAGTATCAAAGGTGTAAGCTTCTTGTGCACAAGTTTGCCAAAAATTCCTCTGCTGAAGACCAAACCAGCATTGAATGGAATCACCAATTAAATTATTATTTGCATTAAAACTATAATCTAATGTTTTAGAATATGGCTCCCACACATTAGTTGTAGTATCATAGCCCCAATAGATTGCGCTATCAAGTGAACTAATTTTTGCAGATAGTTGTTTTGGGTAAATTCTATTTAAGCGAGCGTGATTGACAGATGAATACGTTTTTTTAGAATTAAATTCAATATTCATTTTATGTAAAGAATATTTTGTTTGCCCCTTTACATTCAAAGCAAAAATTATAACAGCTAAAAGAATAACCGCCCTTTTCATCAATCAAATATACAAAAAAAATCCCTCTCTTTTCAGCAAAGGGCCTTGTTGCTTCAAGCAATAATTACCACTTGTATGCTGCTTTTTGGCCCGTCTAAATTGGGTTTGGTTTTGTGTTTCCAATAAAAACTTATTGCCAAACGTTTGCCTACCGCGTTTTCGGGCAAAGGCAAAATGTTGTTGGCCTTGCTTGAACTTGTATGTGTAGTTAACAAGTCTGTAGTAGTGGGCACGGCATCGGTTTCATTTAATATTGTATAAACCATACCCACATTAAACCCCAGCAGTTTGCCGGCACGTTTACTGCTTTTATCGGCACGTACTTCAAAATGTACAATGCCTCCGCCAATGCCTTTTACTATGCTCCACACCTGGTTTAGCGTTGCTGTGCGCTTTTCGGTAGGCAAACCGCTGCCCAAAACGGGCAGGTTGTGTTTAATTTGGAAGGTGGTAAAATCATCTAAATTGGTAAGGGTAGGAGAGGCTGCCGAAATACGGTCTAATAAATGATTTACTTTATCATACGCACGTGTATTATCTACTACAGCTTTGGCAGAAGCCGTATTGGTAGGTGAGCGGTGTTGTTTATCTATATTAAGCGGAAGTATGGCAGCTAAAAAACCTTGCCATGCAGCAAGTTCGGCGGGTAACCAACCTATGCGTTGCCAGTTTAGGTTAGTAAATGGTGCAGGACTTGGCTTTAGCAAATAAGCGTTGGTGGTTTGCATATAAGTAATATACTTAGGGATGCTTCTGGAGATTCTTTCGGTTGCCATGATTGACTTGTTTTTAAATTAAACAGGTGTACTCAAAAACCGTGCCAAACATGTAAAAACAGCTCTCATAAATAATGTTAAACAGCTAAAAATAATTGGCTAAAAATGAAACCTTTTTTGAAGCACTTGTAAAATCAATGCTTTTGAGGCTATTTAGATAAATGGGGTTTTATTGTTTACAAGCAAACAACCTAATTTTACCATGAATAAAAGTAACTTAAACATGAACCTTCTAAACTTGTGCGTGAAGCCGCTGGAGTTTAGAACCAAGCCGCTCATATTCTGTCTTAAGCCGTTAATCTTTAGTGTGAAGCCGCTAACGTTTTGGATGAAGCCGTTTACCTTTAAAACTAAGCCGCTGATATTCTGCTTAAAGCCGTTTATGTTTAGAACCAAGCCTATTAAAGATTGTTCCTTGCTGCATAAAGGTTGAACCGATATATTTTATTTATTCTTTATTTGTAAAGAATGGCTGCTTTTTAAATTTTTGGCACTATTATTGCTGTTAGAGTCAACATAATTTAAAAACAGACTTACTATGAAAAGACTAATGCTTCTGATTTTTTGCATCGCGGCTAAGCTAAGTAGCGCGCAAAACCTCATCATCACCAACGTAAATGTAATTCCAATTGAAGGAAAAGAACACCTTCTTAAAAACCAAACGGTAATTATTAAAGAAGGAAAATTGAGAGCATCATCCCCTTTAAACCCGAACAAACAAGAGATAACACCAAAGCTCATATTGACGGAACAGATAAATACCTGATGCCGGGCTTAGCAGATATGCACGTTCATTTTCCGAATGAAAAAGACATGCCTATGGCACAATTCTTTAAACTTAATTTGGCTGCAGGGGTAACCACTTTGCGCAGCATGCGCGGAGAGCCAAGGCACTTAACCCTGCGCGACAGCATTAGCAAAAAACTAATACTGGCACCCGATTTATATATTTCTATTGCTTTGCCAAACGATTCTACGATTACCGATAAAGATCTGGAAAAGTTTGTGAAGCAAACTAAAAAAGAGGGTTGGGATTTTATTAAATACCTCTCAGGACTTACCCCTGCCCTATTCTATAGCACCGCCCTAATAAGTAAAGAAAGTGGATTGAAAATGGCAGGACATGTTTTTAATCAGGATTTGCAAACCGCCATTAAAGCCAATCAGGCATCGGTAGAGCATTACCAGGCTATTTTAAAAGAATACAGAAAAGACTCTTTGCATTTTCCTGATGTGATGAGCCAACTGAAAGAGAGAAAAATTTATGTGTGTCCCACGCTTTCTTTTTACTACATCTGGGGTATGCAATATGGTGCAGATGATTTGAAAGCAAGAAATGGCATGAAATACATCAGCCTAGAGTTACAAAGCAAATGGGAAAAAGAGTATGACGATTACTATGCTAAATATAACACTCCTACCAAGGAAGAAGAACGTTTAAAAACCATTGCCCGGGTAAAACAAAGCCTTTATGATTTTGGTAAATTGCTTAAACGTATGAACGATGCTGATGTAAAACTATTGCTTAGTCCGGATGAATCTGCCTTTAACGTCCCGGGTTTTGCTATGGAAGAAGAAATGAAGGTGTATCAAAAAGCGGGTTTAAGCAATTATGCCATTTTAAAGATTGCTACCTACAACGCTGCCAGCTTTTTTAATAAAGAAGCAGAGTGGGGAAGTATAGGTAAAAACAAAAAAGCCAACTTGGTACTGCTTGACAAAAACCCCTTGGATGATATAGAGAATATAAAAATGGTAAATACTGTAATTTTGGGTGGAAAAGCATTGAAACCCCAGGAATTGCTTAAAAAATAAGACATTTCGTTCTTTTTTAGCTAAGAGGCGGTGGAATAAGAATTTTCACTATATTTGCCCTCCGTTTTTAGCCGCTGGTTGCACAAGGTAACGAATGCTGGGAATTAAAATTAAAAATAAAGAGTCATGAGTTTATTACTTGATTTCGTAAAAAAACAACTAACCCCAGAGGTTACACACCCTAACTTTAAAGCCGGTGATACTATTACAGTACACTACAAAATTAAAGAGGGAGAAAAAGAACGTACCCAGTTATTTACTGGTGTGGTTATTCAACGTAAGAATGAAAGAGCTACAGCTAGTTTTACCGTTCGTAAAATGTCTAACGGTGTTGGTGTAGAACGTATCTTCCCTTTAGCATCTCCTTTTATTGAAAAGATTGAAGTTGGTAAAGTTGGTATGGTTCGTCGTGCTAAACTATTCTACTTACGCGACCGTACAGGTAAAGCAGCCCGTATCCGCGAAAAATTATCAGGCAATAACGAAGCGTCTGCTAAGTAAAATAACTTTAATTTATATAAAACAAGAAGGAGTTCATTCGAACTCCTTTTTTATTGGTTAAATCTGACCAATTGTTAAGTTTGTTACTCAAACAATTTAATTTACTAATTTAGTTTTCCGAAAGCTAAGATGGGAGTTTAGCCAAGTCCAACTCTTTTTATCGACTAATAATATCCGTTGGTAGATTTTTTGCAAGGAAACTTGCAAGTCAAAAATAGTTTCCATAGTTTTGCCTCCGATTTTTAAATGGAAGTAAAAGATAAAATACTGGAAGCCGCCCTGATGTTGTTCTACAAGTTCGGTATAAAGGGCGTTACGATGGATGATATTGCGAAGGAGATGGGCATATCTAAAAAAACTATTTACCGCTTTTTTAACGAGAAGGATGATATTGTTACCGCCCTTTGCGAAGTGGAACTAAAAAAGCACGCTGCAAATTTTGAGGCATTGGTTACAGAATCTAAAGACCCGGTGCACGAAATGATACTTATATACCATCATATACAAAAAGTATACAGCGATATTAATCCGGTGTTTTTTTACGATTTGCATAAGTCGTTTACCAAAGCATCTAGCGAGTTTAACAACTTTAAAAAGGATTTTATTTTTAAAAGCATTTACCGAAATATAGAAGAGGGTATTAAGCAGGAGCTTTACCGCAACGATTTGGATATAAATTTTGTAACCCAATACCGCGTGGCTCAGATGGATTTGCTGATGACAAAGGATAACTTTAACCTGGGCACAATGAGTTATGCCAAGGCTCACCAAATGGTGATGGATATTTTTATGCATGGCATATCAACCGTAAAAGGACATAAGCTTATTAATAAGTATAAAAACAA
This sequence comes from uncultured Candidatus Saccharibacteria bacterium, assembly GCA_963763345.1. GTDB lineage: Bacteria > Bacteroidota > Bacteroidia > B-17B0 > Aurantibacillaceae > PALSA-968. Next base: position 129,095 of record CAVXOV010000084.1, on the reverse strand, counting down.
AAACGAAGAAGAATAAAAATATATGAACACGAAAAAATTAATAGTAGCTATTGCCTCCTTGTTTTGCATAGGGCAGGCTCAATTATACAGCCAGGGAGATACTGCCACTAAAGCATTCTCCTTGCAGGCAGCCATAGATTATGCTTTGGCGCATAACTACACCTATCTGAATGCCGATAATGATACCAAGATTAGCAACTATAAAAAGAAAGAAGTTGTTGCACAGGGCTTGCCACAAATAAAAGGCTCCGGTGATTTAAGAAACAACCTGGTGCTTCCTACACAGTTAATTCCCGCCCAAGCACTTTATCCAACAGCACCTGCCGGTCAGTACCTTGCTGCTAGGTTTGGTGTAAACTATAACTTAACTGCAACAGCCAATGTTAGCCAGCTTTTACTAAGTACCGATTATATAATGGGTATTAAGTCTTCTCAGGAAATGATTAATCTTTCTCAAAAAAGCCAACTGCGCAGCAAAGTAGAAACCGCACAAAACGTTTCTAAGGCTTATTATGGTGTGTTGGTAAACAGAGAGCGCATAAAAATTCTGGATTTGAATATTGACCGCGTGAAACTTCTAAAAGACAATACCCTAGCACTTAACCAAAATGGCTTTGCCGAAAAAATTGATGTGGACAGATTAGAAGTAAACTACAACAACTTACTTACTGAAAAGGAAAAGACAATGCGTTTGGTTGAATTAAGTGAAATTATGTTGAAGTTCCAGATGGGTTATGAATTAAAAAAAACTATTCAGCTAACGGATGATATGAGTAAGATTGAAAGCGGAGAAGATGCAAAAAGCATTAGTGCCGATAATATTGATATTACCAAACGCCCTGAGTTTATGGTTTTGCAATCTCAACAGAAATTAAATGAAATGGATTTAAAAAGAGGTAAACTATCTTATATACCCACATTAGCGGCCTATGGCATATTTGCCGAACAGTTTCAAAAGCAACAATTAGATTTTAGTAGCAAAAACTGGTTCCCATATGCTTTTATAGGAGCCACCATCAACTTTACCATTTTTGATGGTTTGCAACAACACTGGCGCACTCAGCAATCCAAAGTAAATTTAATGAAAACACAAAATAGTTTTTCCTTATTAAAACAATCCATAGGCTTAGAGGTACAAACGGCAACTGTAAATTACAAAAATGCTTTGGTATCGCTTCAAACACAAAAGAAAAACATTGCCTTAGCCCGCAATGTATATGATGTTACTAAAAAGAAATACGAACAAGGAATTGGCTCCAGCCTTGATATGAATACCACCGAAAATGATTTGCACACGGCGGAAACAAACTACTATAACTCATTGTATGATTTGATTATTGCAAAAATTGATTATCAGAAAGCAACCGGCACACTTATTAAATAGACTATGATTTTAGAATTAAAAACCAAGCATAACAAAACAATCTATATGAAAAACAAATTTCTGTACATCGCTCTTTCGGCTATTATTGTTTCGTGCAGCGCACCGGATAAAAAAGCAGAGCTTGAAAAGCTTAAAAAACAAAGAACAGAATTGGAAACCAAAATCACTTCGCTGGAAGAAGATTTGAAGAAATCAGATACCACAAAAACAAAAGAAAAAATGGTTGAAGTAGTGGCCATGCCTATTGAGCCACAAATTTTTAAAACCTATATAGAAGTGCAGGGGCGTATTGATGCGGATGAAAACGTGTCGCTATCAACACAAATGCCGGGTACCATCACGCAAATAAATGTAAAGGTAGGCGATCATGTAACCAAAGGGCAGGAATTAGCCTTAACCGATGCACGTGCCATTCAACAACAAATATCTGATTTACAAACCAATTTAGATTTAGCCAAACAGGTTTATGACAGACAGAAAAATCTTTGGGACCAAAAGATAGGAACCGAAGTACAATACCTGCAAGCCAAAACAAATAAAGAAAGTTTAGAGAAAAAGCTAAACTCTGCAAATGAGCAATTACGTATGAGCAAAATAATTTCTCCGATAGATGGAACGGTTGATGCTGTAAATATTAAGCTCGGGCAAATGGTAGCACCCGGCTTATCTGCTATTACTGTAATTAATTTCTCTAATCTTAAGGTAAAAGCTGATGTGGCTGAAAGTTATGCCGCACGTGTTAAAACAGGCAATGAAGTACAGGTTCTTTTTCCTGATGCAAAAGATTCTATTACATCAAAGGTTTCTTATGCATCACGTGCTATCAGCAGTTTAAGTAGAACTTTTAATGTAGAGGTTATGCTTGATAATACAAAAGAGTATCATCCCAATATGGTAGCTAAGTTGCGTATAAATGATTTTCAATCCCCCACTCCTGAAATTATAATCCCCGTAAAATATATACAGCGAGGTACTTCGGATAATTATGTACTTGTGGCACAAAACGGGAAGTCAATAAAAAAGATTATTAAAACAAACCGCGAGTACAACGGTATGATAGAGGTAACCAGTGGTTTAAACGCAGGCGACTTGATGATTATAGCCGGCTACGATATGCTTAACGACGGAGACGCTATAACTGTAAAAAAATAAACTAAAGAATTTCTTATGTTAGAAAAATTTAAAGAATTTAAACCATCCAGTTGGGCGATAGACAACAAAATGACTGTCTATTTGATTACCATCTTTATATGCATAGTGGGTGTAATGACCTACAACTCGCTGCCTAAAGAAAACTTTCCGGATATAACAGTACCTACCATTTATATCAATACGGTTAACGGAGGTAACTCGCCAACCAATATTGAGAACACCATTACCAAGCCAATAGAAAAAAAGTTAAAAGCAGTATCAGGCATTAAAAAGTTTACCAGTACTTCGTTGCAAGATGTATCGGTAATTGTAGTTGAGTTTAACACTAGTGTTAGTGTTGAAGAGGCTAAAGTAAAAGTAAAAGATGCGGTTGATGATGCGCGTTCTGATTTACCGCAAGACCTTACGCAGGAACCTATGATTAAGGAGATTGCTTTTTCTGAGATTCCTATTATGTATATAAACATTGCCGGCAACTATGATTTAAAAGAACTTAAAAAACATGCCGAAGATTTACAGGATAGAATTGAAGGGCTAAAGGAAATTAACGAAGTAAAGATTGTTGGCGCACTTGATAGAGAGATTCAGGTGAATATTGATATGTATAAGTTGCAGGCAGCTCAACTTACATTAAGTGATGTGTCGCGCGCTATTTCTGCAGAAAACTTATCGCTTACAGGTGGTAACGTTCCATTAAATGGGATGAAACCAACACTAAGTATTAAAAGTGAGTTTAAAGACCCAAAAGAAATTGAAAACATTGTAGTAACCTCCGCATCGGGAGCTAAATTATTTATTAAAGATTTTGCCGAAGTAAAAGATGGTTTTTTAGAACAGGAAAGTTACTCGAGTACACATGGGAAAAACGTAATTACGCTGAATGTAATTAAACGTTCAGGCGAGAACTTAATTGATGCTTCTGATAAAATCTACAAAGTAATTGATGACATGAAACTTCACTCCTTTCCTAAAGGATTGGAAGTTACGGTAAGCGGAGACCAAAGCTCGAAAACAAAAGTTACGTTGCACGATTTGATAAACACGATTATTATTGGCTTTATTTTAGTAACTGTTGTACTGATGTTTTTTATGGGTGTTACCAATGCCTTGTTTGTGGCGCTTTCTGTACCATTATCTATGTTCATCGCATTCTTAGTTATGCCAAGTATTGGCTTTACATTTAATATGATTGTGTTGTTTGCCTTTTTACTTGCCTTGGGTATTGTAGTGGATGATGCTATTGTGGTAATAGAAAACACGCACCGTTTATTTGATAATGGCAAACGAAATATTAAAACCGCTGCTAAAATGGCTGCCGGTGAGGTATTTATGCCCGTACTATCAGGTACAATTACAACCCTTGCTCCATTTATTCCGCTTGCGTTTTGGCCCGGTATCATCGGTAAGTTTATGTATTACCTGCCCGTTACTTTAATTATAGCCTTGCTCGCCTCTTTATTTGTAGCTTATATTATCAACCCGGTGTTTGCAGTAGATTTTATGAAATCACACGAAGAAGAATCCAAAGAACATGGTAAGATTACTAAAAAGGCTCGCCTTCAACTTATTGTATATGGTATCGTTATTTTGCTGTGTTATGCAACCAAGCATATTATGGCTGCTAACATTGTGGTGTTTCTTGCTTTCTTTTTAATACTTAATCGTTTATGGCTGTATAAAGTTATCGAGTACTGGCAGTTTAAAGCATGGCCGGCCTTTCAACGAGTTTATACCAGAACCTTAGAGTATTCGTTAAAATCTCCTTGGGTATCTTTACTTATTGTAGTAGGCATTTTTATAGGATCAGTTATCTTTTTTGGAGCACGTAGCCCTAAAGTTGTTTTCTTCCCGCAGGGCGACCCTAACAACGTATATGTATATGTAAAATTACCGACAGGAACTGACCCCGCTGTTACGAATGCTTTAATGCGCAAGGTTGAGAAGAAGGTATACTCGGTTATCGGAGAGGATAATGATATTGTAGAATCTATCATTACCAACGTAACCATTGGCACAACAGATCCGGCAGATCAGGATCAAAACAAATATCCTAACCGTGGTAAAATTGCCATCAACTTTGTGGAATTTGAAAAACGACACGGCATTGCTACTAAAGATTACCTGTTGAAACTACAGGATATTAAATGGGATTTACCCGGTGCTGATATTACCGTTAATAAAGAGCAAAGCAGCCCCCCTACCGCCAAGGCTATAAACATTGAAGTTGCAGGAGATGACTTTGATGATTTGGTTAGCAATGCTGCAGGATTTAAGAAATTTATAGATTCTATGAAAGTAGGTGGTGTGGCAAGTTTAAAATCCGATTTTGAAAGTAACAAACCCGAAATCGTTTTTGATATAGACAGAGAGCGTGCTAACCGCGAAGGACTTTCTACTTATTTGTTAGCAACCGAAATACGTGGTGCTGTATATGGTATAGAAGCTTCTAAATTTAGAGATGTGGATGATGAATATCCTATTCAGTTGCGTTATAAATTTGATCAGCGTATAGATATAGAAGCATTACGCAACTTAAAAATAACCTATCGTGATATGAACATGGGCGGACAGGTGCGTTCTGTACCTCTTTCATCCGTATGTAACATACGCTACGATTATACCTTTGCAGGTATTAAACGTAAGAACAACAAGCGTGTTATTACGCTGTCGTCAGATGTAAAAGAAGGATTTAATGCCAACGAAGTGGTAGCTAAATTGGAATCTGTAGCTGCGGGTTACAAACCTCATGGCGATGTTACCATTAAGTTTACAGGGCAACAAGAAGATCAGAAAGAAACGGCAAGCTTTTTGGGTAATGCCATGCTTACCGCTGTCGGCTTAATGCTATTAGTGTTAGTAGCATTGTTTAACTCCTTAGGTAAACCTTTAATTATTCTTTCTGAAATTGTGTTGAGTATTATTGGTGTGTTGCTGGGTACAGCTCTCTTTAAAATGGATATGAGTATTGTAATGACCGGTATAGGTATTGTTGCTCTTGGCGGAATTGTAGTACGTAATGGGATCTTGTTAGTAGAGTTTGCCGAGTTTGCACGAGAAGGCGGAATGAGTCTTTATGAAGCAACTGTTGAAGCAGGTCGCACACGTATGACGCCCGTATTGTTAACTGCCACCGCAGCTATATTAGGCTTAATACCTTTGGCTGTTGGATTGAACATAGACTTTGAAACTTTGTTTACACACTTAAATCCGCATATATTCTTTGGAGGAGATAACGTAGTATTCTGGGGTCCTTTATCATGGACAATGATATTTGGCTTAGGCTTTGCGACCATACTTACTTTGTTGCTGGTACCTGCTATGTATTTAATTACTGAAAGATTAAAACGCAAATCGGTTATTATCGTTAATCATTTCGAATTACCTACAGCGGTTATGTACGTACCTTTCTTGATTTTAATCTTACGCTTGCTACTTTATATACAGGGGAAAAAATTAGATTATGGTAATTTAGATGCGTAAGGGATTTACTTTAAGGTATCTGCTATGGTAATTAAACTTTTTTCTACCCATTTATACAGACTGGCTTTTTCTGTTTCAGTTAGTTTAGCATTGTTGTGCATCCACAGGTAAGAGTCCATGGGCATTTCTCCGTCTTCTACTTCTTCTTTTGTTTCTTTCAACTTTTTTAGTTTGCGCTTGTTTTTATAGGTGCTAAACTCTGAAAAATTTAGATGACGTTTTCCATCATTTACATGGTCAGCCAACCACCAAGCAACCGGTTGTATATTATAGTACCAAGGATATTGGGTATTATTAGAGTGGCAATCATTGCAAGACTTTTGCAGTATGCTTTGCACTTCGGGTGGAACGGTTACCGTATGAGTAATGTCGTTTGGTCCTTCAACCATTCCTATATTCTTTGCCGGACGGATAAATTGTATAACTACTAAAATAAGGCCTAATGTTATTAATATCTTTTTAATCATATGTACGTTTTATAATTTTAAGTTCAGCCATTTAAGTGCATTAATGCTAAGCAACTTCTCTTGTATATGTTTATCTGTTATATGTTTCTTTATCAAATTACCCGGCACATTCTCTCCTAAAGGAAAAGGATAATCGCTACCTAAAGCAACAAAATCTTCTCCCATTACATCTGTTAAATAATCTAAAGCCTTTGGTGAATGTACTAAAGAATCTACATAAAACTTGCCCTTAAAATTATTGGGATGTACGTGGTTATCAATAGCTACTAAGTCAGGGCGGCAATCATAGCCATGTGCAATACGAGGTTGTGTAAAAGGAAAAGAACCGCCGCCGTGTGCAAATGCCACACGAAGTTTTTTATACTTTTCAAATACCCCACCCAACAACATTGAACATATTGCACGCGATGTTTCGGCCGGCATACCCACTAACCAAGGCAACCAATACTTTTGCATATTCTGTTCGCCCATCATTTCCCAAGGGTGAACAAAAATGCACATATCTAAATCTTCGCAAGCTTGGTAAAAAGGATGATATATAGCTTCGTTTAAGTTTTGCTGATTAACGTTACTGCCTATTTGTACACCCACTAAACCTATACTTTTACAACGCTCTAATTCTTTAATGGCTAAATCAACATCTTGCAAAGGCAATGTACCCAAGCCAATAAACTTTGTTGGATGTAGACTCACTACTTCGGCAATATGATTGTTTACGTACTTAGCTATTTCTAAACCATCTTGCGGTTTTGCCCAATAATTAAACAACACAGGTATGGTAGAAAGAACCTGAATGCTTACTCCATGTGTATTGCATTCTTCTATACGCTTTTCGGCACTCCAGCAATTACTTTCTATTTCACGGAAGAACTTGGTGCCTTTCATCATTCTGGCACAGCAGGGTTTATGATGTTCTAATCGGGTAAATTCTCCGTAGCCGAATTTCTTGCCCCAGTCAGGTAAGTTCTCGGGTAAAATATGCGTATGAATGTCTATAGTCAGCATGCCGCTAAGATAGATTTAAAAATTAAAAGGGTAAAGGGTTGAAAATTACTTTTCCTGAAGGAAAACTCTTTTAGCAGTTGTAATAGCAACCGCGTTGTATTTCTTTTCCAAGTAACTCATTATTTTCTCAATGGTTTGCTTAGAGCTTGCATCAAGGGTTTTTACATCTTTAGCAAACACTTCAGTTAATGCTAAGTTATTAATCTCTTTTATCTTTTGTGGGATTTCGCCAAAAGCAAGTTCAATGGTGCGTTCTTTCAAGATATCTTGAAACTCAAGTACTTTATCAGCAATAATCTTCTCACAAATCTTAATTTCCTTTTTACGTAAAAAAACATTTTGCTTAGCTTGCTTTTTAATATCACTTACAGAAATATAATCAATATTGAATTTTTTAAGCACTTCAGGGTGCACATCCACCGGAACAGCTAAATCTATAATGATTTTTTTATCGGTGTCGTTTTGCAGTAATTGTTTATAAACTTCAGAGGTAATCAAATTAATGCTTGAGCCTGTGCAGGTAATCAACACATCAAAACCCTTGGTGTAGTTTTTTAGTTGGTTAATATCAAAGGCCTCTGCACCAAGCTCGACAGCCAATTGTTGTGCTTTAGGTAAAGAGCGGTTAAACACAGCAAAAGAAGAGAAATTATGTTTCTTCAGATACTTTGCCATGGTGGCATTTGTTTGCCCTGCGCCTACAAATACGCAACGAGAATTTTCTTTTACTTCTTTCTCTTTTAAAATACGATAAGCTAAAGACATTACCGATACAGGGTTTTTGGCAACATCCGTTTCTGTAAATATTTGTTTTGCGGTTTCAATGGTGTGCTTAGAAATTAGACGCATAAATTCTCCCGTAATTCCATAACCAAGACACTTCTCATAAGCCTGACGGAACTGAGTAATAATTTCGCGCTCACCAACTACTAAAGAATCCAAAGAAGAAGCTACTTTTAGAATGTGATTAACAGCTTGAGCACCCGTAAACAATTGAGAGGAATCGCTAAACTTTTTTATTTCAGTTTTCTTTAAATTATTATTCAATAAAGAATAAAGATTGTTTAAGAAGGCTTTATTTACTATCTTTTTGGTAGTAAATAAAAACTCAACACGGTTGCAGGTAGAAAGATAAACCAGTTCCTTTAGGCTAAGCTCGGCTTTAATCTTTGTAAGAATACCTTTTACTGAGGCGTCATCTAAATGAAGCTTACCTATTTCGGAAAGAGAGAACTTTTTATGTGTTGCAGCAATAATGTAAAAATGGTCTTGCTTCATACGCTTTCGCAAATATGCTCCATTTAGCCTATTTGTTTGTCATTACAATGTCATCCGCGAATATGATAATTATCAGATATAGTTTAAAATAAGTGATTTCGCTTACTTTTTAGAAGCTATCTTTTGAAGCGTCTCTTTTTCTTTTTTGGTAAGGCTTTCGTAGCCCGTGCGGTTTATTTTATCTAATATCTCGTCAAGCGTTTTTTCATCAGCATCCATCTTTATGCTATGAATAACCTTAAGGTTTTTGCTTTTGTTTTTTGGCTTACGTTTAAACAACTCCATCAAATCATTTCCCTTTTTCAGTTGCAGACCATATAACAAGCCAAATAATGCACCACCTATATGCGCCACCTTTCCACCGGTGTTTACAGAAATATCTATAATAGTAGATAACAAAAATAAAACCAACACTACCCACTTTAAAGGAAAGGAGCCAATAAAGAAAACACTCACGGGGAGGTTAGGTGCATATATTGCCGTTACAATTGATATGGCTGTTACTGAAGCAGAAGCTCCCAATAAATAAGAATTACCCGGAATGAATAAGTTAAAGAATAAAGAAAAGAGCATCGCTCCTGCAATACCACCGCATATATATACAAACCATAATCGCTTTTCTCCTACAATGGATGAGAAAATCTCCCCCATAAAATAAAAGTAAATCATATTAAAGAAAATATGTCCTATCTCCATGTGTGTAAACATGTAGGTAATTGGTGTATAAAATCTTGAAGCCAGCTGCCCAACGTTAGATGGCATCATAAAATAAGTAACCAACTGCGGATTAATAAGATTGGCAACTATGTTGCATAACAAAAAAACAACACCGTTTATAAGCAGTATTTGTGTTACTACCGAGAATTTTTTAAACCTTCCTAATCTATCACTCAAACCTGTGTTACTCATTTTAAAAGCGCAACAAATCTATTATTTTAACGCGTTGCTCCGTACTTACAGCAAATAAATTTTACCTTTGTTAGCTTTCTAAATTTAACCATAATGTGCCGAATAATAAAATTTGTTTTAAGTTGTTTGTTTGTGTTTTTTATGCAGGCAGCTTTAGCACAAACTATTACCCTTACTATTCCTGCTGGCAATCCCCCAACTGATACGGTTAGTCTTATTCATGGTACTAATCCAAATTACGAAGAAGCCCGCAAACCACTGGGAACTTACTTTGGATATGAACGTAATGCTTTTATTTTTTCTCATAGCGAGATAGGTATGTACGGACAAATTACATCTATTGCTGTCTATTGCGATTCTGTTAATAGTCCAGATGATGTACCTTTGAATATTTATGTTAGAGAGCGTACCGATTCTCTGTTTACTGTACAAACAACTGTTGCCAATGAAGAGGAGGGTGCTTTATTAGTTTATTCTGGTACTATTCCGGCTACCGCTTTTGCAAAAAATCAATGGATAACGATACCTTTTAGTACTCCGTTTACACATGCTACACATAATAAAACCGTTGAGTTTATTTTTGAAACTAATGCGGGCGGAATAGGTAATGAAGGCAGATATGGTAAGTTTTTTACACATTATCAACCCGCAAGTAATTTACCCGTTTCTCAGTATTGGAATCAAGACGGTAGTCCACCTATACTTCAGGGAGTTACTCTTTCGTATTATCGCCCCAATGTGCAAATGACTATTAACGCTATTCCTGCCTGTAGCGGAATGCCAAGTGCCGGAACGCTAACTTTTTCATCTACCAATAATAGCGATACACTTTGTTTGAATGATAACCTTGTTTTATCTTTATCAGGCACTACACCTGCCACAGGTTTAGCTTACCAGTGGCAGGATTCAACAACTGGTCGTTCATCTTTTGTCAATATTATAGGTGCAGATTCTACAGTCCTTTTAACAAGTATTGATAGTACTACTTGGTACAGATGTATGGTAAAATGTACTTCTGCGCATGATTCAATCTACTCTAACACCCAGCAAATTACCCTACGCAATTACTTAAATTGCTATTGCACGACTAATTTAGGAGGAGGTTGCGACACTTTTCCTACGGCCATAGATTCTGTGGGTATTCCCGGAACTACACTAGCTAACGGATTAACGGGTTGCTCAACAAACAACTACACCTTATACCCTTATAGCGGAAATACTACTGCTACCTTAAGCCAAGGGGCAACTTACAATTTATATACCCGATACAATGGTAACGTGTGTTCCTCTTTCTGGATAGATTATAATCAAAACGGCATTCTTGATGCAAGTGAGTGGAAACAAATTTGTCTGCAATCGCCATCAGAATATGATACCATGACGGTAGATGGAGTTGTGGTATCGCAGCTTGATAGTGTGTTTATTACCACTTTTACAGTTCCTATAGGGGCTACCTTGGGCAAAACACTAATGCGTATTAAAACCGTTGCCGGAGGAAATACAAATGATACAACTACGGTATGTGACTACTCCAATATCGGAGAAACGGAAGACTATTACATTACCATTACCTATCCATTGGGCATTAATCAAATAACAGGCAGTAATAATCAGGTAAGTATATATCCTAATCCTGCCAACGAAAGTCTTACGCTATCTCTTTCAAAAGGAGAGGCAATATCAAATGCGAATGTGTATGATATAAGCGGCAGACTTGTTATGCAACATACAGCCCCCAACGCACGAACTTTTAGTATGGATGTGAGTAGTTTAACTAACGGAGTTTATTTTGTTGAGATAAATACAAAAGACAAACACTATACCCAAAAGTTTATAATTGCTAAGTAACCATGGCTAAACAACAACCAAAGAAAGACTACTTATATTTAGCCTACAAAGGCAAAGAATACCTTTGGCTTGCCTTTGTTATTATATCTGTTTTGTTGGCTATTTATTGTCTAATAAAAAGCGACAGAGAGCAGGCTCTTTACTTTATAGTACTTACGTTTATTGCAGGCTTGCTATACTCTTTTAACCGCAGCAGGCGCAGAAAACTGGAGGCAAAAGCCAAGGCAGATAACAAGTAGTATTTTCAGGTATCAGATAACGTCACCTATTTGTGTTACCTGAAACTTGTACAATTACCTCACTATAACCAAGCGCTTATTTACCACACCCTCATTGCTTTGCAGGCTTATATTATAAACACCTTCGTTTAAGTTGCTTGCATCAATACTTGTTTTGTCTGTTATAGGTTGGCTCAATAACATTTTACCATTTACATCAAACATCTGCATGGTTTGTTTTGTACTATTGCTTGGCTCTATAACAAAAGTACCGTTGTTGGGGTTGGGGTAAATGTTTATGTTATTTTGGTTTGCCACATTATTTATACCCGTTATGCAATTCTCCACTATAATTGATAATGTGTCATTATTAGTGCAGCCATTTCCATCAGTACCCATAACAGTATATGTAGTACTAATTGTTGGTATAATAGCAACAGTATTGGTTGTAGCATTGTTGCTCCAAGTATAAGTTGTAGCACCGTTTGCGGTTAGAGTAGCTGTCTCACCAACACATATCGAAGTTGTATTGCTTGAAGCTGTTATTGTTGGTAAGGTATTTACAGTTACCGTAGATATCGCCATATTAGAACAGGCAGTTACTGTATTTGTACCTGCAATTATATAAGTAGTATTAGTAGTAGGTGTTACTACAGCACTACCACTATTATATGTATAGGTATTTGCACCGCTGGCAGCTAAAGTAAATGAAGAGCCCGCGCAAACATCACCATTATTTACAATAATAATAGGTAAGGGTTTTATATTAATAGAGGCAGTTGCCGTATCTACACAACCATTTACATTTGCACCTGTAACGGTATACGTTGTAGTTATAGTTGGTGTAACAGATATAGATGTTGTAGTAGCAGATGTACTCCACGTATAAGAGGTGGCAGTACCACTTACCGTCAGCGTAGCTGAGTCTCCGGCACAAATGGTTGCAGAGTTAACAGATAAAGTAGGCGTAGCATTTACGGTTACAGTTGTAGTACCCACATATGGGCAATTAAGAGCGTCTGATGCATTAACAGAATAAATTATTGTTGTGTTAGGGCTTGCATTTATGTTTGCACCTGTTGTTGAGCTTAAACCAATATTTGGAACCCAACTATATGTACTTGCTCCTGTTGCGTTTAATATAGCAGACGCGCCATTACAAATTATTGCACTATTTACATTAATACTTGGCAAGGGGTTGATATTACCCATGCAGGAATTATCATATGAATAATGGCTTACAAAAGCATGATACTTTGGAAGATTAATAGAAGAGCCATCAAAAGATGATAAGCCATTTGTTGAGCCGCTAAAATAAACTCTGTTCGTACAATTCTCTTTTACCATCAAGTAAGGGTAGTCAATAGCTGTGTCACCAACATTTTGTAACCATTGCGTGTTTCCATTAGCATCAAATGAACAAAGAAATCCATCCTGCTTTCCTAATGAATGAATACCATGACTCAATCCATTTTGTGAATTCATTACATAAGTACCTGAGAAGGAACCATAGAGCAATGTGTTGCCATTCTCTAAGCTGCTAATTCCAGCAGGTGTTATCGGAGAATTTGTATTTGCCCATATAAAATTACCTGTAGCATCATATTTTGCTATAAAACTACCTGATGTACCTGAAATAAAATGAGAATTATCAAATTACACGATTAATGTTGATTTATTAGGATTGTAATATAAGATCGGAAACATAAATATGTATTGTTCTTATCAACACTGGCAGTTTGCCATATACTATTTGAATAAGAGCTACTCTATCTCTAAAAACCTTTGCCATCCTAAGTTTGTATCTAATGTAGCTATAAACCCACGTATTAATACCTGCATTATTTATATATGTTAAACTACCCAACTCTCCCCATGTTTGCACTTTTCCCTGAAACCAAAATTTACCCATTCATTTGTAATAATAATTTAGTTAAATTACTATTCTGCCTCCCACATAAGCATTTGTTCCTGGATTATAAGCTGCCAATAAATTGGTATTATCACCATAATCTACCTGATTTTGAGTTTAAAGCTTTCAGAAACTTCCATATTTTATTTATTTTAACAATAGTCACTTCACTACCATAAAAACTATTGGTAGTATTCTGCAAAAGTTTACCGAATATGGTCTGTATGCAGAAGCAAAAATATTTTCATCATCCATGTATATTATATCTGTAAATCCATTGGCATACCTCTTTATTTGCATGGTTAGATTTTTATAATCCAATGTGCTACACCATTAAATGAGTTTTAAAATATAGCCAGTTGTAATAACCGCACCGCTATTATTTATTATTATACTATCCCATTTCCAATAATCACCACCAAAGCTTCCTGCTAAATAAACATTACCTATTGGGTCTGTTTAGATGTCGGCTACAAAATTGCTATAGAAGTTATCTTGATCATTAGAACCAATAAAGCCGTTTTGTATCTTTTCCCATAGTAACTTGCCATTTTTCTATATTTCTAAGTTCCGAATCAAAAGAACCATTAAAACCTGCACCCATTTCATCAGTATTTGCACGCGAATAAGCGATGTAACTGTTTCCGTTCTTACAACATGAAATGCAAATACGGGAGGGTTATCACTATTTGGGTATTAGGTGATTCTTGAAGCGAATCAAAAGAGCAAACTGACCCCGGGTTAGCAGGTGAGTGTAACACAATTTGAACCGTTTGAGTTATACTATCAATGCAGCCTGCAATATCCGTATAGCCGGTTAAAGTAATTTTTTTTATGCCAGTACTATCAAATGTAATCGGTGGCGGTACCATAGCAGTAGAAAGAACACCATTAATATTCCATAAATAACTACTTACACCTGTTGAGGTATTGGTGAAAGAAACAGTATCCCCAATAAATCCTGCGGTAATTGATGTAGTAAAATTAGGTATGTCGTGCCTATTTGCTGTAATTGGTGTATAACCTAAAGTAGCACTACAGCCGTGCGAGTTTATGGCATTTATCTGGAGAGTAATGCCAGCACTCATACTGAAAAGTTTAATAACAAGGTTACTACCATTACCTATTGCTGTATCGCTTATTGGCACTGTATTGTAATTAGAGTTATATGCAATATAACGTACGCCTACTTCGGAGTTTACTATAGTTACAGTTACCGAATCGCCGTAGCAAACTGTATCACACTTGGCAACAATAGCAGCATTAGGTCTGTTATAAATAGTAATCGTATCATATTTAGTGGCGGTTATAGTTCCACAACTTGAATTTAGACTGGCAACAACTTTTATATCCTGAGTAGAATTTAGTATGCTTAAATACCAAATAATACTACTGCCATACCCGCTTCCAAAATAATTTCCATTAAGATACAAAGTGTAAAATGCCCCCCCCGTATTAGCCAAACTAACATTATTGGTAAAACCAGTGCACGCTGTTTTTTCTGCCAAATTGATAGTGAATCCTGTAATATCAGGCGGTGCATTTACGGTCATTAGTAGCGAATCTTTATATCCACAATAATGATAAACTAAATAAAAGCTTCCAGCTGTCATGGGCGTAAAAAGCCCTGTGTTTGAAACCCCAGTTCCAGTCCAAGTTCCACCTACAGGAGCTCCTATTAATTGCGTGGGTAAATTGTTTGTACAAGTAGTTTGATTAGCCCCAACACTCAGTGTGGAAGTATATGGAAGAACATTTACATAAATTGTATCTGATGGTAAACTCAAACAACTGGAGATATCCTGCGTAAAAAGATAGTAATATCCACTATTAGTAACAGTTAGTGAAGATGTAGTTGCCCCCGAACACCATACATAGCCATTTGACGACGAAGAAGTTTGCAAAGTTACGCTTCCTCCTGCACAAAAAGTTGATGTACCAATAGCTGAAACAACTGGCTTTGATGTATTTGATTGGTTTACATTAATGGTAACAGTATTATTGAGTATAACCGAATTGCAGCCACTATAATAAGCCATTATCTCAACTACGTTAGTACCTATAGCAAGTGATGTGGAAGGTATTGAAAGTGTTATATTTCCTCCGTTGTCTGCAACAAATGTCCCTACCTTTATCCCACTTATCAGAGCCTGATAAATAACACTATTTTCGCTGGAACTTACTTGCACATTTGCCCCATTACCATAACATACTGAAGGTGTAAGATTGGTAAGGCTTAGGGTTTGATTAGGTTTTACACAACTTCCGCCTTGCGCGGGAGTAATACGCAAACACTGGCTGCTGGCACCATTTCCACTTGAAGCAGAGCCTCCGGCAATAAGCAATTCGCCTGTGTAAATATGATTAATTGTATAAGCCTGTGTTCCTATAAAATTGTATGTATTGTAACTCCAGATACCTGAAGAAGATGAATACGTATCAATAACTTTAGTATTTGAAGGCTGAGAAAAATCTCCAAGACCATAAGTTAATATAGTACCGTCATCCAATAATAAGCCCGGACTTGCCGCTTTGTTTATAGGAAGTGCACCGGTAGTCGTAAACGAACCCGAAGAAGGGTCAAATAATTCACAAGTAAGTTGATCTGAAGATTGAGATGAGCCGTAAATTAAAACCTTACCATTGTTTAACATTATAGCCCCATGAAATTCTCTATTTCCATTCATTAAAGTAGTTGAACCCCAACCATCTGTTGTATTTGTCCAAACACCTGTTGTCGGGTCATATATTTCTGCATTATACCCTGTGGCTTGCCCACCAGCTGCAAGCACCCTTCCGTCTGCAAGACAGGTTAAGGTAAAACCCTCTCCATGGCTGGTATTCGTATTTCCTGTAATAAACCAATTTTGTTGTAATGGGTCGAATATTTCACAAGTATTGTTTCCCCCATTAACAACTAATATTTTACCGTTGGCTAATTTAATAGCTTGGTGATATTGCCTTGCATTTATCATCGAAGGGGCTGCTGTCCAAACAGCTGTATTTGGGTCATACCATTCGCAGGTGTTGGTTATTATTCCTGTATACGGGTTATAACCCCCAATAGCCATTACTACTCCATTATTTAAAAGCACAGAGGCCATATTATTTCTTGTAACATGTAGACTATCTGTAAAAACCCATGTGTTTAATGTAGGGTTATAAATTTCAGCCGAGCGGTAATACCAAGGCGAAGATGCATATCCGTTATCTCCTCCAAAAACAATCACGTTCCCATTAGCAAGGAGTTGACTTTGATGCGACCACCTAATATTATTAAGACTTGCAGCAGGAGAAATAGTTAATTGACCAAGAGTATCTATAGAGTGGATAATAAAAAAGGTAAGGCATATGAATATTTTTTTAATCATGTTGTTGGCTTTGTGCTATCAAAAATAACTAAAAGCCATTAATACGCAACATTAAGTTTAGGTTAAGCCTTCATCGTATTATATATGAACTCAAACCGCTTATGCTTGAGCTCAAATGTTTTCTGCTTCAAGTCAAACATATCTCATTTGAAGCTAGATGTACTGCGCTTTAATTCAGATGTAATACACTTGAAGTCAGACAGCTTATGCTTAATGTCAGATAGCTTATACTTGAAGCCAGATGTGTTATGCTTGAGGTCAAGCATCTTACGTCTAACGTCAGATGTATTACGTGTGACATCAGATAGCTTATGCATGAAGTGAGATGTATTACACGTGAGCTCAAACAACTTACGCTTGAGTGGTAAAACACGAGATTGCAGGATTAACACCCGGCAAAATCTATTGGTTTAGAGTTGCGGTAGTAAAAGGAAACACCTTAAGCAATTATGGTAGTCCAGTAAGCTTAATGGTATTATGATGATACCATTTTCCTCTAACAAGTAACACTCCGTTTGCGCAGCGGGGTGTTTTTTTATGCTCCTTGTTTTATAGAATCAGGTTACTTGGTTTTACAAAAAACTACGCCTTTCTGGCAATAGCTTTTAGCGCGGCATCAACAATGTTTGTTGCTTCCAAACCATATTTCTTCATCAGTTCATCGGGTGTGCCACTTTCGCCAAAGCTGTCGTTTACTGCCACAAACTCTTGCGGGGCAGGTGTGTTGCGTGCAAGCAATTGTGCAATGCTATCGCCCAAGCCACCATTCATTTGATGTTCTTCGGCACTTACCACGCATTTGGTTTTAGCTACCGATTTTAGAATGGCTTTATCATCCAAAGGTTTAATGGTGTGTATGTTTATCAGCTCGGCACTGATTCCTTTTTGCTCTAATATCTCAATCGCCTCAATGGCTTTCCAAACCAAGTGGCCGGTGGCAAAAATAGAAACGTCTTTACCCTCTTGCAACACAATGGCTTTGCCTACTTCAAACGTATAATTGGCCGGACTAAAGTTAGGTACAGCCGGTCTGCCAAAACGCAGGTAAACAGGTCCTTTATAATCTGCAATGGCAATGGTTGCGGCTTTTGTTTGGTTATAATCACATGGATTAATAACCGTCATGCCCGGCAACATTTTCATTAAGCCGATGTCTTCTAATATTTGGTGGGTAGCTCCATCCTCACCCAAGGTAAGTCCGGCATGCGATGCACAAATCTTAACGTTCTTACCACTATACGCAATAGATTGGCGAATTTGGTCGTACACACGTCCTGTACTAAAGTTAGCAAAAGTGCCCGTAAACGGAATTTTACCGCCAATGGTTAAGCCTGCCGCAATGCCCATCATATTAGCTTCGGCAATACCTACCTGAAAGAACCTGTCAGGGAAATCTTTTAAGAAAGCATCCATTTTTAGGGAGCCCGTTAAATCTGCACAAAGGGCAACTACATTAGGATTAGTTTTACCAAGTTCGTGCAAGCCTGCGCCAAAACCCGAGCGGGTATCTTTTGTTTCGGTGTAAGGAAAGTTTTTATTCATATGTTTACTATCTGATTAAAATATACTAAGCTGGGTTAATTTATTAGATGTTATCGTAAATTTTTTCTCTACTGATTTTTCTGATTTGGGTTGAGCCTTCAAACGAAACTCTACCCGGTAATTACCGGGTTGAAGATAAAAAACTTCTGTTTCCAAACTCTCATTCAAATTACAAACCCATTCTAATTTCTTTCCGTTCTCTACATAAATGCTGCCTATGCCTATGCCACCCTTGTTTACACCAAAGCTACCCGCCGAAGGTATTTTAACGGTGTTAGTAGAGCTTTGCTTTATCTCTACGTTTTGCAGTTTAATACGTGGTAGCGTCAATATCTCCAAATCGTATTTGCCGCAAATGTATTTATCACTCAAACCGACTTCCTGCACATTAAGCGTATTCATCTCTCCGCTTTTTCTCACGATAAAAGATAATGATTTAAAAGCATTAGCTCCTTCGGTTTGCACGGTTAAGTATCCTTGTGGGGCATCTATCGGAATGATATTGTGCTTGCCTTTTTGTAACACTATGTTTTCTTTTACCTGCGGTGGGATGGTATGCACTACCATTTTATAGGTTACATCGGGGTCTAATACGAGTGTATCCGGATTACCGCGATGATTAAGGGTATGCAGGTAATTATACATAATCTCTCCTGTTTTCTGATTATAGAACGTCATGGTAACATCGGTTTCGCTTGGTTTTTTATAAATGTCGTTTAAGTTTACCTGTGCGGTTGTTTGTGTAATGGCTTCTATAAAAACAAGCTTCATTACATTTTTGAAGTTAGCCTCGTTACTCACATCATAAAACTTACCCATGCAGCCAAATACATCGGCAAACTTTACATCCAGTCCCACTCCGATAATAAACGGACGAAGGAAGATGCCTTGCTTCTGTAAAGCCATCGATACGGCACAAGGGTCACCATCACACTCTTCAATACCATCCGTAATTAAAACAACTATGTTGCGGCAATTCTCGCAAGGCGGAAAATCATTAGCACTTTCTCCCAACGAGTATGCAATAGGCGTGGTACCGGTAGGTGTAAGTTTATTAATGCGGTCTTTTATTTTCTTGCAATTGGTAAGTGCCACATCAAAGGGTACTTCCAGCTTACTATCCTTACAATTGCGATTAGGGCGGTATGGTGTTTGGTGCCCGTAGCAGCGCAATGCCACCTGAAGCTTTGGGGTGTTCTTTAACGAATCTAAAAACTCGCCCATTAGTTTTTTAGACACATCTGTTTTGTTTCCATTACCCCACTTGCCATACATACTGAAAGAATCATCAAAAATGAAGAGCATGCGTGTAGTAGTATTCGCATCAACATTCTTTTTAGTTCTGAAATCTTTGCTCTCTTTTTCATAACCCTGTGCAGAACAAATGCACGTAGCAAGTATGAGGTAACAAGTAATTAGTATGTGGTTATATAATTTCAACGGAGGCAAAAGTAAATGCTTTACGCACTCTGCTAAAAAGAATTATTAAAACATATCAAGAAACAAAGTACTTCCGTTAATTGCTTTTAGCACTTACAATAAAAAGTATACTTTTGCTTTAAAATAAAGAAACATGAAAAAAGTATTGTATGTAATTATTGGTCTATTGGTAGTTTATCTGGTGCTATGCGTAGCCGGACCTTCCGTAATAAAAGTACAAAGGTCAATAAGTATGAATGCATCAGCTGATGTCATTAAATCGCAGATAACCGATTATAATATGTTTGCTAAATGGTCGCCATGGGCAGAGAAAGATACTGCCATGAAAATTACTGTTACAGGTGTGGCAGGCAATGTAGGGCACAAGTATGCATGGGAAGGCAACAAAGATGTGGGTAAAGGAACCATGGAGCTTACCAAAATTAGTACTGATACAGTAGCTGAAAAACTTGACTTTGCAGGTAAAGGTGTGAGTGATGTTTTCTTCATCTTTAAAGCAGAGGGTGCTGCAACCAACGTTACTTGGGCAATGGACATGAACATTGGTTTTATGGGCAGAGGTATGATGTTATTCTTTAAAGGAAAAATGGATAAGATGTTGGGTGGAGATTTTGAAAAAGGCTTAGCTAAACTTAAACAAGTAGTGGAGGCTGTACCGGTTGTTAAAACATACCGGGGTTATGAGGTAAAAGAAGTCAGCCTGGCCGGAAAGAAACTATTATGGCAAAAAAGCAATCGTGGCATTTGATAAACTAAGTGGCTTCTTTGCCGAGAACTTCCCTAAAATATTTAATGATATCGTAACCAAGAAACTGCAACATACAGGCCCGCCAAGTGGTGTTTTTTATACCTACGATGAGCAAAAAAAGGAAACAGAATGCGCCGCGGTTATTTCTGTGCCTAATGGACAAGAGCTTAAAGGCTGGGAAAAATTTAATGTGCCCGCTACCGATGTGGCTTTGCAAATTGCTTATTATGGAGGGTACTCTAATATGGCGAACGCACACGGGGCAATGGCAGACTATATGAAAGAAAAAGGTTTAGAACATAGTGTAGTAATTGAAGAATATCTTTCGGACCCCATGTCAGAAAAAGACTCTACTAAGTGGTTAACCAATATCTATTACGTTCTTAAAGGTAACGGTGGTATTCAGATTAAAGTCAATTAAGATTTCTTAAGCCTTCCCCATTTAGCTCATCTTTATTAATTTATTTTTGGCTTCGCAGAATGCTTCGCATTTCTTGCTCTAAGTATTGCTTTAGCTGTTCTTGCGTTAAGTTAGAACGTATCGTTCCATTTACGGATAAAGAAACTCCGCCTGTTTGTTCAGAAACAATCAGCGCAACCGCATCGGTACTTTCTGTAATACCTACTGCGGCACGATGTCTCATGCCATAATGCGCAGGGAATTGCTCTTTTTCTGTTACCGGTAACACACAACGTGCGGCTATAATTCGTTTACCACTTATAATTACCGCGCCATCATGCAAAGGAGAATTCTTAAAGAAAATGTTTTCCAGCATGCGTTCGCTTACACCACTATCAATGGCTTCACCTGAATTAACATACACCGCTAAGTCAGAGTTACGGGTAAGTACAATTAATGCTCCTGTTTTACTTTCACTCATTTTAAAACAAGCTTTTATTAAAGGAGTAAAATCTACTTTGGCGTATTGCTCCACAAAACCACTTTTTGCAGGATAAAAAACCCGACTCAAAAACTTGCTTCTGCCCAAAAACTCATTACTACCAATAAACAATAAGAACCTGCGTAACTCTTGCTGAAAGACAACTATAATGGCAATTACTCCCACATCGATAAACTTACTTAGTATGGTGCCAAACAATTTCATATCCAGTGTGCGCACTATAATCCATACAACATAGATGAATATAATGCCGAAGAACACACTTACGGCAGGAGTTCCTTTTACTAAATTATAAAGTTGATAAAGTAAGATGGCTACTAAAACAATGTCAATAGCATCAATCCACCTAAACGTGATAAATAATATGAGGGGATGCAGAAGCACAATTAACAATTGGTTTCATTAATAATATATAGCGGACGTTTACGGATATCTGTTTGTAGTTTACTGATATACTCTCCAATAATACCTATACAAATCAGCTGTACACCCCCAATAAAAGAAATGGCAATCATTAAGGATGTCCATCCTTTTGGCATCCCTTCTTTAAAGAAAAGATACCCGAATAAAGCATACATAATAAATAGTGCCGAAATACCCGACACCACAAAACCCATAATGGTAGCTAAACGCAGCGGCACATTAGAGAATCCGGTAATACCATCAAAGGCTAACTGAAATAGTTTTTTGTAGGTATAACCGGGTTCTCCTGCCGCACGCACATCTCTGTCGTACTCTACAAAGGTTTGTTTAAAGCCAAGCCAGGCAATTTGTCCACGTAAGAATTTATGTTGCTCGGGCATGTTTTTTAACACCTCTGCCACCTTACGCGTCATAACTCTAAAGTCGCCTGTATCTAATGGAACATCTACATTTGAAATACGTGCAAGCAACCTATAGAAAGTTTTATACGCTATTTTCTTAATAAAGCTTTTATCTTTTCTCGACCTGCGCTTTGCATACACCACCTCATTGCCTTGTTTTATCAAGCCAATCATTTCTTCAATCAACTCAGGGGGGTCTTGTAAATCAGCATCTATAATGGCTATGATGTTGCCTTTACATAAATCAACTCCTGCACTAACCGCTATCTGATGTCCAAAGTTTCTGCTGAAATCAACATACCTTACTCGCTCGTCTGCTTGTGCTAGGGCTTTTATAAGATGGATAGAATTATCTCTGCTGCCATCATTTACAAACACCAACTCATAGCTCATCCCTATCTTCTCCACCACAGGACGTAAGCGTGTAACTAAGTTCGGAATGTTTAATTCTTCATTATAAATAGGGATAATGACTGAAAATTCTACCATAAATTATTTATTCGCTTCGTTTAGCTCATCGTTTTTATTTCTTATTGCTTCGCTGAGTGCTTTGCAATTCACTTCGCTCGGCTCTTTACTTCTATGTGTAATTCATTCAACTGCTCATCACTTATCATACTCGGACTATCAATCATAACATCTCTACCCGCATTATTTTTAGGGAAAGCAATAAAATCCCTGATACCATCACTACCGCCAAATAAAGAACACAGCCTGTCAAAACCAAATGCTAAACCGCCATGCGGAGGCGCCCCATATTCAAAGGCATTCATCAAAAAGCCGAATTGGTTTTGTGCTTCTTCTTTAGTAAAGCCCAATATCTCAAACATCTTGGCTTGTAACTCTTTATTATGAATACGTATAGAACCGCCGCCAACCTCAACACCATTAATTACCATATCATAGGCATTAGCTCGCACCTCTCCTGGATTACTATTTAGTAATTCAACATCTTCTGGTTTTGGAGAAGTAAACGGATGGTGCTTGGCATGCCATCTTCCGGCTAAAGAGGCCAACACATTAGGGTCGCCATCATTCCATTCCAATAAAGGAAAATCAATTACCCACAGACAAGAGAATTTATTTTTATCGCGCAAACCTAAGCGAGTACCCATCTCTAAACGAAGTTCCGATAAAGCCTTACGTGCCTTATCAGCTGTGCCTGCCAGTATCAATAGCAAATCACCGGGTTGGGAGTTGAATGCTGCACTCCACTTTTTTAATTCTTCTTCGTTATAAAATTTATCTACGGATGATTTAATCGTTCCGTCTGCATTATGTCTCGCATAAATTAATCCATTAGCACCAATTTGCGGACGCTTCACAAACTCTGTCAATTCATCCAACTGCTTGCGGGTATACTCGGCAGCGCCTTTGGCACAAATACCCACTACCAATTCTGCATCATCAAATACTTTAAATGCTTTACCTTTCACCACCTCATTCAACTCCACAAATTTCATTTCAAAACGGGTATCGGGTTTATCGTTGCCATAATACTTCATGGCATCGGCATAGGTCATGTGCTCAAGCTTAGGAATATCAATACCCTTAACGGTTTTAAATAAATGCTTAACCAACCCTTCAAACGTGTTTAAAATATCTTCCTGCTCTACAAAGCTCATCTCGCAATCTATTTGTGTAAATTCTGGCTGACGGTCTGCACGCAAATCTTCATCTCTAAAACATTTTACAATCTGATAGTAACGGTCGAAACCACTAACCATTAATAATTGCTTAAAGGTTTGCGGAGACTGGGGCAAAGCATAAAACTCACCCTCGTGCATGCGACTTGGCACTACAAAATCTCTTGCTCCTTCGGGAGTAGATTTAATCAGCACAGGAGTTTCTACTTCTAAGAAATGTAGCTTATCTAAATAGTTACGCGTTTCAATAGCCAAACGGTGGCGCAACTCTAAATTCTTTCTTACTATGTTACGACGCAAATCAAGGTAGCGGTATTTCATACGAAGCTCGTCCCCACCATCGGTTTCATCTTCTATGGTAAAGGGTGGGGTTAGTGACCTATTTAATAATTCTACATCATTCTCATTAATTATTTCAATTTCAATATCTCCGGTAAGAAGATTTTTATTCTTACTTTCTCGTTCAACAATTACCCCTGTTATTTTTAGAACACACTCTCTTGGAAATAACTTAACTTTATCCTGCTGTTGTTTATATCTTAATTGCGTAATACCATATCTATCTCTCAAATCAACAAAAGAAAGTCCACCCATTGGACGAACTGTTTGTACCCAGCCACAAAGCGTAACTGTTTTCCCAACATCTGTAATTCTTAACTCCCCACAAGTATGTGTTCTGTATTTAGTTTCCAAGTTTCTTTTATTTAAAATTTATGTTGCAGCGCAACTTTTATCTGTTCCGTATGATGTTTGCCATGCCACGCATATAAACCCAATAGCCATAGCAGGTTAAATTTCTTATTGTATTCCGGGTGGAAATATGCGCGCTCATAATCTTTCTCCTTCAGCGTGTTTAACAATTCTACGGCACGTTTATGAACCCCGTTTATAATCTGCAAAGACCCCGAAAGGTCATCATTGTTCCCATCAACCAGCTTTGCCCAGGTGTTTTCATCATAAGGCTTCACGGTAGGCGTTTCTTCGGTAATTGTTAAACGCAAACGTATATGAAAATTCAAATGACTATCAGCCACATGATGCACAATTTGTTTAATATTCCATCCCTCCGGACGGTATTTATACAAAAGCTCTCCGTGTGTAAGCCCTTTAACCGTTTGTGCCAGATAAACCGGTAGTATTTCCAGTGCCTGA
Organism: uncultured Candidatus Saccharibacteria bacterium; assembly: GCA_963763345.1. Lineage (GTDB taxonomy): Bacteria > Bacteroidota > Bacteroidia > B-17B0 > Aurantibacillaceae > PALSA-968. Next base: position 103,817 of record CAVXOV010000084.1, on the reverse strand, counting down.
ATCTGCTTTTTAACCTCTTTTTCATCAAAAGAAACCATAGCCACAAACTTACCCGAAGGGTATTTTAACTTTTCTATATCAATATCTGCTAACATATCATTGATTTTAAGATGCAAATGTAACAAAACAGGTGTATTTGTGTTTGCCCGCAAAATAAAAATGACATCTATGTTAATACCTCAAATATTATAGTCATTACTCGACCACTTTTAGTCGTTTCATGGAAGTTAACGTAAGCTTATTATAGTGTTACAGAAGCTTCTTGAACATTTTCATAAGCTTATGAAAACCTTACATAGTGTTATGAAACACGTATAGTTGCTTAACACCCCCATTTTGGGTGTTATTGATAGTGTGGAGATGCCTGCTTTTAGTGCTTATTTGCATGCTTCAGCATTATATAATGCAATGAAAGGTTGTGAGTAATCTACGTCATGCCATCAATAACTTACGTTAAGCTTTAATAAGCTTATATAATGTTGTAATAAGCTACTGAAAGATTTAAATAGTGTTGTGTAACACTTTCATTAGCTTAACCCAAAACAAATTAATCTATATAATCTGCTGAATCTGTGGCTAAATATTTATTAATTTCGTTGCATGCAAACAGAAACATTATCTAAAATGGAATACAGAATTGAACATGATACGATGGGCGAGGTAAAAGTACCTGCCGATAAATATTGGGGCGCGCAAACCGAACGCAGTCGTAACAATTTTAAAATAGGGCCCGAGGCGAGTATGCCTAAAGAGGTTATTTATGCTTTTGCGTATTTAAAAAAAGCTGCCGCCCTTGCCAACTGTGAATTGGGTGTGCTTGCTAAAGATAAAAGCGATATGATTGGCAAAGTATGCGATGAGATTTTAGCGCATAAATTAGACGACCAGTTTCCTTTGGTTATCTGGCAAACAGGTTCGGGTACACAAAGCAATATGAATGCCAATGAGGTGATTGCTTATCGTGCGCATGTATTAAGTGGTGGTAAACTAACCGACGAGAAAAAAACTCTGCACCCCAATGATGATGTAAACAAATCGCAATCAAGCAATGATACTTACCCTACTGCCATGCACATTGCGGCTTATAAGCAGGCAGCAGAAATTACCATTCCCGGAATGGAAAAACTACGCGATACCTTAAAGGCAAAATCAGAAGAATTTAAAAGCATTGTAAAAACAGGTCGCACCCACTTTATGGATGCTACCCCACTAACCCTCGGTCAGGAATTTAGTGGCTACACACAACAAATAACTAATAGCATTCGCGCTATTAAGAATGCCATGGAAATGGTTCGTGAATTAGCTTTGGGTGGAACCGCGGTTGGTACCGGTTTAAACACACCTAAAGGGTATGATGTTTTAGTGGCTAAAAAAATTGCCGAATTAACTAAACTTCCTTTTGTTACTGCACCCAATAAATTTGAGGCACTTGCTGCGCATGACGCCATGGTAGAATTATCAGGTGCGTTGAAACGCTCGGCTGTTGCCTTATTTAAGGTAGCAAATGATATACGTATGTTAAGTTCCGGCCCGCGTTCAGGAATCGGAGAAATTATTATTCCTGATAACGAGCCAGGTTCATCTATTATGCCCGGCAAAGTAAACCCAACCCAACCCGAGGCACTTACGATGGTTTGTGCACAGGTTATTGGTAATGATGTAGCGGTTTCTGTTGGAGGAATGAACGGGCATTTTGAGTTGAATGTTTTTAAACCATTGATTGCCTCTAACGTATTGCAAAGCGCGCGCTTATTAGGCGATGCCTGTGTTTCATTTAACGACCATTGTGCTGCGGGTATTTTACCAAACCTGCCTATTATTAAACAACACATGGAAAATTCTCTGATGTTGGTTACTGCACTTAACACGCATATAGGTTATGAGAAGGCTGCTAAAATTGCCAAAACTGCACACAAAGAAAACAAAACACTGCGCGAGGCAGCTTTGCAATTGGGGTACGTAACCAACGAGCAATTCGACCAGTGGGTAAAGCCTGAAGACATGGTGGGTAACCTGAAGTAAGAGTTAATGAAGCCATTTTTAAATAATTATCTTTTTCTGTTTTTATTTTCTTCTGTGTCTGCTTTTTCGCAGGATACTACCTCTACCGATGATGGCACACAGGATGTTACTAAAAACCTCAAAGGATTTCATATTGGATTACAGGCAGGAACAGCTTTTGCTAATAAATATACTACTAATCTGTATAATGGCTTTGGTTTTGACCCTAATGGAAACCCAAACAATTTTGCAAATAGTTTTTTAAATCAAACGCTTCAGTATTATGGTGGTGCTTATGGTGGTACCGACCGTATAGCACAAGCTTTAAATATAGCTCCCGGCACATGGACTTTTGGTCCGCAGGATATGCCGGTTAATCTCAAGTATAATGTGGCTATTCAGGTAGGATTAAACACCCGTTATTGTTTTGATAATAAAACAGCTATCATCTATAATCTTAATGCTACCAAACTTACTGTTAACGGAGATTTTACTATCGAAACACAAGTACCTGTTAATACTGGCACCGGCTTACAAAGCAGTAATATAAATACATTTTCCATTATTGGTGGTGAAGAAAGACTGATAAATCAATTAGGCTTTCAACGCATATTGGGTGACAATCCTTTGCTTAATGTTTTTGTAGAAGGCGGAGCAGATATGATATTGGCCAAGTATTTAAAAAACCAGATTATCATAAACAGCTTAACAACAGATATAGGAAGTCTTTATTATCCTTACCCTGCTTATGGTCATTTCAGAGGTCATGGCCTCGAAGGACTTGGTTTTGGTGCTTTTGCAGGTATCGGGCTTAATCTTACCTTAAGCAGTAAATATATTATTCAATTAGTATATAATCCTTCTTACGATAAAATTAATATCGGATACAGTCCCAAACTTACCTTCCAACAAAGTGTAGGCTTCAGAGCGTATTATAATTTCTAATCCGCAGCTCTTTTTAATTTTATGCAGAACAATATTAAACTAAATTTGCGCTGCTTTTAAGCAAAGATTGGCTTGTATAAAAATATAAAACATATTGTTTTAGTAAGTTCTGTATTACTAATGTTTAGCTGTCTTAAACCTCCTAAAGATGGTTATTCTGTTTTCCCGAAAGATATACCAAGCAGTTCTTTTATGACAACCATAGCAGGCAATGGAGTAGCCGGTTATAGCGGAGATGGCGGAGCGGCCAATCAAGCAGCCTTATCTTCTCCGGCAGGGGTAGCTGTAGATGCAGCAGGTAATGTATATATTGCAGATAGGGTTAATAACCGCATTCGTAAAGTGGCAGCCGTTAGTGGTATTATAAGTACTGTTGCTGGTAACGGAACTATTGGTTATAGTGGAGATGGGGGACAAGCAACCGCCGCAGAGTTAAATAACCCTTTGGGTATAGCTGTAGATGCTTATGGCAATATTTATATTGCAGATGCAGGCAATAATTGTATTCGTAAAGTACTGGCAAATAGTGGTATTATTAGCACTATAGCAGGTAACGGAACTGCAGGCTTTTCAGGGGATAACCAATTAGCAACTGCTGCGCAACTAAATAATCCTGCAGGTATAGCCTTAGATATATCGGGCAATATATATATAGCAGATAATCTGAATAACCGTATCCGAAAAATTGCAGCAGGCAGTCAAACAATTACTACCATTGCCGGAGGAGGAATTTGCCCAAGTGGTAGTTTTTGCGGAGATAGTGCTTTGGCTATTAATGCCGCTTTGTATAGACCTGTGGGTGTTACGGTAGATGCTGCCGGAAATATTTATATAGCAGATACCGGCAATAACCGCATTCGTTTGGTAACAGCAAATGGGGGCATTATATATACTATTATAGGTACAGGTATAGTTGGCAATGGCGGAGATGGCGGACAAGCAACATCTGCAACCCTACATAACCCTTATGGTGTAGCTGTAGATACCTACGGAAATGTATATGTATCAGATAATTTGAATAACCGTATTCGAGAAGTAGCAGTAGGTGTAGAAATTATTACTACCATAGCAGGTAATGGATTGGGCAGTTATGCCGGAGATGGATGGATTCCCACTTCTGCAGAATTTCATAATCCCTATGGTATTGCATTGGATATCAATGGTAATATATATGTTGCCGATTGTAATAACCAACGTGTTAGGAGGTTTAATTAAGCTAATTCGTAATTAGATTAAATGTTAAAATTCGAAAAAATAACATTAACTTAACATTGATTTACAAAAAAATTTCTATTTTCGTCGGTACAATAAAGTGAACACCCTAAGAGAATTCATTCAAGAACAATCTTTAACCACTTTCAAAAGGATTATTAATTGAAGCATAATTGTTTTGAGAATGGGTGTGTATAACAAAATTAGAAAAGCCTCTCGTTCATTTTTTGTTCTGAGTGCCTTAACCTTTATTTTTAGTGTTAGTTTCTCTCCTTCATTAAAAGCACAGCCTTGTATTACTGTTTTTCCTCATCTAGATGATTTTGAAGCCACTCCAACTTGGACTGCTTTTACAGCACCAACCAGCACTTGGACATCCAGTGATTGGGCTTGGGGTCATCCTAATCATGCTTATGTAATACAAAGTGCAGGTAGCGGAAACAATTGTTGGTGTGTAGGTAAATTAACAGGTGCTTTTTATAATTTTTGGCAACAATCGTACTGTACAAAGCCCTTGTTTTAATTTCACAAATCTTCAATATCCACATGTTCAATTCAAGTTGTTTTATGATAGTGAATATAAATATGATGGGGCTAATATACAATCATCCATAGATGGAGGAGCAACTTGGCAAGATGTTGGAACAGTAGGAGGAACAGCCGCAAACCCCATTCCCGAAGCTACTGATTGTAATACAGAAAACTGGTACAACTATACGGATGTTTCTTATCTCGATAATCCTGCGGGGTTTGTTACTTCTAAGCATGGTTGGTGCGGAAACGTGGAAGCAGGTGGCACAAACTGGGACACCACTGTACGTGGCGGTGTTATGCCATATAGTGGTGTAACCTGCGTGGGAGGCCATGGATTGGGGCATTGGGTTACTGCACAACATTGCTTAACCGGTTTAGCTGGTCAGCCAAATGTATTACTGCGTTTTACTTTTGCAGCAGGATTTTCTTGTAATGATTTTGATGGCTTTGCTTTTGATTCAGTTGCTGTTTCAAATGGCATTATAAATACAACTACTGTTACAAATACTTGCGCCGGTAACACACTAACCTTTAGTTCTGGTGCAAAAGCATGCCCTACTACTACTTGGGCTTGGGCTTTTGGTGATGGCGGGACTTCTGTTGCGCAAAACCCATCGCATACGTATGCTCCCGGTATTTATACCGTAACTGTAATTGCATCCGGCGGTAATTGCAATCCACCTGATACAGCTACTCAGGTAGTACATATATTGGGTGTTTCTATTACTTCGTTTACTAATGCAACATGTGCCAATCCTGGTGCTGCAACAGCATTGGCAGCCAATGGAACAACACCCACCTATTCATGGTCTAGCGGAGCTACTACCGCTACCGCTACCGGATTAAATGCCGGAACATATACGGTAACTGTTTCAGACCCAAGCACCACTTGCCCTACGATGACAACAGTAACTATTACACAACCAAACCCTATAATAATAACTTTATCGAGCACACCTGCTACTTGTAACTCTAATAACGGTACGGCTTCTACAGTTTCTGTTTCAGGTGGTACTCCTCCTTATACTACATTTTCTTGGTCACCAAGCGGAGGCAATGCTGCAACAGCTTCTAATTTAGCTGCCGGTTTATATTCTTTAACCGTTACAGATGCAAATAATTGTACCGGAACTCAAACCGTTCAGGTAACTAATAGTTCAGGGCCGCAGGTTACTGTTTCATCAACCAGTGTAACTTGTTTTGGAGCTAGTACTGGTACCGGTTCTACTAGTGTTACAGGGGGTACAAATCCAATTACTTATTCATGGTCTACAGGAGCTACTACACCATCAGTTACAGGATTACCTAATGGGACTTACACAGTTATAGTTACAGATGCAAGCCCATGTTCGGTTTCCAATGTAATTACTATTACCCAACCAACTCAAATCACCACTGTAACATCAAGCACGGCAGCTACTTGTGGACAGTTAAACGGAATGGCAAGTATTACCGTTAGCGGGGGAACTCCGGGATATACCTATAACTGGAGCCCGACAGGAGGTAATACACAAAATGCAACAGGTTTAGGATTGGGTACTTATACCATAAGCGGTATGGATGCACATGCCTGTACCTATTCTACACAAGTTACAGTAATACAACAATCTGCGGTAACCGTAACAGTAACAAGCACACCTGCCAGTTGCGGGAATAATAACGGAACAGCTACAGCAAATGCTACAGGCGGATTTCCGGCAACAACAGGATATACTTATACATGGTCTCCTGTAGGTGGCAATACCAATATAGCTACTAACTTGGCTCCAAGCGGAGTTACTTATTCTATTACTGTTGCTGATTCATTAGGATGTGCAACTACTCAAACTGTAAACGTTGTTAATCATCCCTCTCCTGTTTTTAACTATTACCTCAACAAGTATAACCTGTAACGGATTAACCAATGGCACGGCTTCCGTTAGTATAAATGCAGGAACCGGTACTTTCCCTTTACCTATACATGGTCTCCTGTAGGTGGAAATACTGCTTTGGCAACTAACCTTGGAATGGGAACGTATAGTGTTAATGTTACCGATTCCTATTCATGTGCAGCTACTGCAAGTGTTACTATAAATCAACCTCCGGCATTAACCGTAACTGCCACCGGCACATCGGCTACTTGCGGAAACGCCAACGGAAGTACAAATTGTACAGCAACCGGTGGAACCCCTAATTATATATACGCTTGGCTTCCTGCCGGAGGAAATAATGCTACGGCAAGCAATCTATTCGGAAATATTACTTATTCAGTTACCGCAACAGATGCTAATCATTGTACACAAACAGCAAGTGTTTTAGTGCCCGGCACACCTGCCTTAACCTTATCTGTACCTACTACTACTAATGTTACATGTAATGGTGGAAATGACGGAGCCATTTCTGTAACACCGGGTGGGGAACAGGCGCCATAACCTATACATGGGTTACAAGCGGAGGAAGTAATGCAACAGCAAGCGGCTTATCAGCAAGTATTGGGGGCACCACTTTTACGGTATTTGCTACAGATGCGGTGGGTTGCCCGGCTAATGCCATAGCAACTATAAACGAACCACCGCCTGTTGTTGTTACTGCAACTAAAGACTCTATTTGTTTTGGGCAAACAGGTGTTGTAGGAGCTAATTTTTCGGGAGAATGGCGGTCCTTACACTTGGACTTCTACCGATGGAATTACTACTACTTCGGCTATTGTGACAGAAAATCCACCTACCAATAATTTATCATATGCGCCTATGGCTACCACTTCTTATACTATAGCCGCTTTAGATAATAAAGGATGCCCTGCTTCTGCTGTGGCAACCATATTTGTATTAACTCCTTTACACCAAATATTACCGTATCAACTAACGATACGGTTTGCCCTGGCAAAGTTGCTCAACTAAACGTAACTTCAGAAAGCGGAGGTTTAGGTGCAGGGCATTATACAGTTACTTGGCTTCCATCAGGTATAACAGGAAACACATTTACCTGTACACCCAACGCCAACACCACATACACAGCTGTATTATCAGATGGTTGCACGGTAGTTACAGCTACAACAACCGGAACAGTTTATACCTATCCTATTCCTGTAATAAGCTATTCGGCAACACCTATAGCAGGATGTGTGCCATTAAAGGCAAACTTCTCTCCGGTAGGAGGGGGAAATGATTTAATAGCCAACTCTTGGTCGTGGAACTTTGGTGATGGCACTACCAGTCCTGCCCCTAACGGCACTTCACATATCTATACTACACCCGGGCTATATTATCCCATATTGCATGTGCAAACTATAAACCATTGCCCAGATTCATCCGGTTTTGTTGACACCATACGTGTGTATCCGCAACCGCAAGCAAATTTTATAGCTTCGAGTTATACCACCGATATTTATGACAATACTATACAATTTACCGATTTATCTACCTGCACACCCGTACTACTTGTACCATTACCAGCTATGCATGGAATTTTATAAATCAAACCAACCCTCTACCCGGTGTGCAAAACCCTTCACATACCTTTTATCCCGAAGGCACTTATTCGGTTATGCTAACGGTTGTAAATCAATACGGATGTACAGATTCTATTATAGAGCAAATTGTGATTACCCCTTATTTTACTTTTTATGCACCCAATTGTGTAACGCCAAACGGGGACGGATTAAACGAAGTATTTTTACCTATTGGAGAGGGTTGGGATCTTAACCAGTTTGATTTGTGGATATTTGACCGCTGGGGACTTATGTTTCATCATACCACCAACCCTTATGGGGGATGGGATGGCACTAAAAACAGTCATGTAGTGCAAGAAGATACTTACGTATGGAAAGTGAACTTGTTTGATGTATTTGGTAATCCCCATACCTTCCATGGTATTGTATCGGTAGTTAGGTAGGATTTTAACCTTTGTCGTTTATTGATTAATAAAGAGAAGCTACCCAAAACCTCCACTTTTATTCAGGATGAGTCTATACAAATATTGAATGGCTTCGTGCAGATGCTGTACGACTCGATTCAGATGTCGGATGGCTCCATACAGATGCTGAACGGCTTCATTCAACATGTGCATGGCTCGATGCAGAGGTCGGATGACTCGATGCAGCATGTGTACGGCTTCGTACAGAGTATGAATGGCTCCGTAAAGACACTGCACGACTCCATACAGATGTCGGATGGCTCCATACAGATGCTGAACGGCTCCATTCAACATGTGGATGGCTCCGTGTAGATGCTGTTTGTAAACGAGTAGATGCTACTCCCTCTCGTGCAGAGTAAAAATGGATACTAAAAGAAACAATCAGGTTGCTATTTTAACCTCATTTGACCGTTTTTTTGTTAAAATCGACCGCTTATCGAAAAAAGACTACCGTTTAAAAAGTTCTTTCCCTTTTGATGTCAGCCTGATGTATATTTGTATTACATAAAACAAACTGCCATGAAAAACATCTATTTACTTATTATTATGAGCTTAATTGCGCTAAATGCTCTTAGCCAAAGTACAGGCATTACAAATTATCCAACAACTATAGCCACTACAACGATTAGTACTCTTAATCTACAAAAGCCCAGTGCCTTCGTTATTGATAATGCTAATAACAAATGGATTGGCTTTAATGTTGGTACTATACATTCCTTTCAATTATTACGATATAATGGCACACAATGGGATACCTTTCCCGCTTTTAATGCTATTTCTCCTACTAATAAAGTAAACGCACTGGCAGTTGATGCCGCTAATAATTTATGGATTGGCTCTAATATGGGCTTAACCATGTATAATGGCACAAGTTTTACTACTTATAATACCACCAACTCAACCATTAAAAGCGATACCGTAATTTCTTTGGCTTGCGGCAGTGGCAATGTATATGCGGGTACATACAAAGGTTTATCCGTTTATAATGGAACTAGCTTTACCAATTATAACCATGCAACTAATGGCATGAAAAGCGATACTGTTTTTTGTATTACCACAGAAAGTGCCTCGGCTATTTGGCTGGGAAACAAATACGGTATAGATAAATTTAACGGAAGTAATTTTACTTTTAATTATGTGGCAGCAGGTAATATTGCAGATACAGTAAACTGTATTTATTTAGATGCCTCAAATAACAAATGGATCGGGACTAGCTATCATGGGCTTATAAAATATGATAACACCAATTTTTATTCCATGCAGCAGTTATACCCAAATGCACAACAAGATTTTATAGGCGTAGGCGATTGGCCCGTTACCGTAAAAAGTATTTGCAAAGGATTTCATGGAGGGATATTTTTTGGAATGGAGACAAATGCTCCAAATTGTCGACCAAACTCAATTGGTGCCAGTATTGAACTAACTGTTGGTCAAATATATCAATATCCCGGATTTTCTCCTGAACCATTAAGCCCTACTGGGTTAGCTTATGCTATCATACAACATGATTTGGTTTCTAATGTTATATTCTTTGTCAATCATGCTAACGGTTTGAGTCTAGATGTTTTGTATTCATATAACTCAAGCCTATATTCCCCTTTGTCAGAAGATATTTCAAAAAGTAATTCTGCTTTTTTAGATATTAATAACGTTAATGCATTAATAACTGACAATTCTAATCAGCACTGGGATGATTTGACTAGTGTAACAAAATACTTTGCTCCCAAACAAAATAATACAAGCCCTCTGTTTACTTCTGCTATGTGGATTGGTGGATATGCTTCAGGCAGTTTGCATACAGCAGCTATGACGTACAGACAAAATGGGTATGATTTTTGGCCGGGTCCAATTAACCCTACAACTGATGGTATTGATAGCACAATGATGCAAACCTATAACAAAGTATGGAAAGTAAACCGTTATGATATTGCTAACTTTTTGTATGCCTGGTCTATAGGCACGGTGCAAAGCGGTGTATTTGTTCCTCCTGCATCTATTACTACCTGGCCCGGTAATTCTCCTTATACGGGTAAGCCCTTAGCTCCTTATGTGGATTTTAACGGAGATGGAACCTATAATTATTTACAGGGAGATTATCCGTTAATTAAAGGAGACCAAATGATTTGGAGCGTGTATAATGATATTTACAATCACCATAGTGAAACAGGTGGCTTGCCTTTAGGTATTGAAGTACATGCCAGCGCTTATGCTTTTACCTGTCCTGGTATTGCCGATAGCAATGCGGTATTAAATAACACAACTTTCTATAATTACCAGATCATTAACTATAGTTCCAGTCAATACGACAGCACGCGTATGAGTTTATGGATAGATAGTGATTTAGGAAATTATACTGATGATTATATAGGTTGTGATGTGATGAATAATTATGGATTTACCTATAACGGAGAAAATTACGACGCTGATATCGGCTCCTTAACGGGCTATCATGCCAACCTACCTGTTTTTGCCTGCAATGTGTTAAATGGTCCTAAGGCAAATCCTGGAGATGGTATTGATAACAACAACAATGGGGTAATTGATGAACCTAACGAACATTGTTTGATGGATGGTTTTATATCTTATAGTATTACATGTTCCGCTTTAAGTGGTAACCCATCACCCGTATCTCCCATCCCATACTATAATCTCATGTCAAATGCTTGGGAAGATGGTACCCCTATTACTTATAGTGCTTCTGGTCAAACAGCAGGAGGAACCCCTTGCAGGTTTTTATATCCCGGTACTTCTGATCCTTATGGCATCGGTTTGGGTGGTTCTCTAGTAAGTCCGGTTGCCCCTCCGGGTGGGACTGCTGCTTATGGTACTACCGGCTGGACAGAAGGGCAAGCGGGTAACCCATTTGGAGACAGAGGTTTTATGGTAAACATAGGTCCTTTTACCATGAAACCAGATAGTTCTTATAACTTTGATTACGCCTTGGTCTTTACACAAGATTCAGCCAATTGTTACGGAAATGCTACCTGTCCTATTGCCCGTGCTGTTATGGATAACCAACGGGTAAAACATTGGTTTGATAACAATAATTTTCCATCTTGTTTAAGCCTGGTGGGCTTGGGTATTAAAGAGAATAATGTAGCCACATCTTTAGATTTTAAGCTTTATCCAAATCCTGCTAATAGTATGGTATATATAGAGTTTGATAAACCTCTAAATAGGGCAACTATTGAGGTTTATGACATGCTTGGGAAGGTAGTAAGAGGGTTACAATACAACGATTCGGTTAAATATGCAACTATACCCGTTAGCGACTTGCAAAGTGGGGTTTATATGGTAAAAATACAAACCGAAGAAAGCTTATCTGTTAAGAAATTTGTAAAAGAATGAAAATAAATGACTCGAGCCTCTTTATGGACGGACAGCATTTAACCACTAAAAAAATCAATAAAATAAAAATAAATGAAACTTTTTTTTAATTTTAACGTATAAATACCTGTTTTAAACTAAATCCTATACTGCATGATTATATTCTACGATAAAAAAGTACAGATTGATTCTACAAATAACCCCGAAGGAACTGTGGAACATTTGGTAGTTGATGTATGTGAACAAATGCACATTGGCGAAGAAAAGTTCGGCAATATTTTGTTGGCAGTAACCGAGGCAGTTGATAATGCTATTACTCACGGCAATAAAAACAATCCCGCTAAAAATGTAGAACTTGGGTATCATACGTCAAAAGAAGAAATAACCTTTGCCGTTACCGACCAAGGAGAAGGTTTTGATATTACATATGTTACCGACCCTACTAAGCCTGAAAATCCTGAAAACGCCGGCAGAGGTATATTAATTATGAAAATGCTATCTGATAAACTGGAATTCTTAAGCGAAGAAAAAACCGTTTTACTTTCTTTTAACCTTAATTAGAAGTATCATCTGTGGCAATTGCTTTTCATGCTTCCGTAAAAGTTAAAACCCCTTCTAAAAAGAAATTATGCAGTTGGTTAGCTGTTATTGCTTCTTCGGAAAAGAAGAAGATTAAAAAATTAGTGTACAATTTTTGTTCAGACGAAGAGTTGTTGCAAATCAATCAGCAGTATTTAAAACATAATACCTATACTGATATTATAACGTTTGATTATAGCGAGAAAGATTCTATTTCAGGAGAAATTTATATAAGCGCTGAACGTGTTGCAGAAAACGCGACAAAAGAAAAGGTGTTGTTTGAAGAAGAGTTACTACGTGTTATAGCACATGGTTTACTACACCTCTGCGGATATGAAGATAAATCAGCTGCACATAAAAAAGCCATGCGCATAGCTGAAAATAAAGCTATACAAACATTTAAGACAATTAAGAATTAACTAAAAGTTTAAAGCCTTTGCCGTGTACATTTACAATCTCAACTTTAGCATCATGCTTTAAGTATTTTCGAAGCTTAGTAATGTAAACATCCATACTACGGCTGTTAAAGTAATTGTCATCATGCCAAATGGTTTTCAAGGCAAACGAACGATCTAAAACATCATTTTGGTTAATTGCCAACAGACGAAGTAATTGTGCTTCTTTGGTAGTTAGTTTTACGTTTTCAGTACCTGTTATCTTTAGCAATTGTGTTTCGGTATTAAATTTATACTTACCAATTACAAAATCAGTTTGCGTATTTTCCAAAACCATGTTTTTCATGCTACGACGCAAGATTGCCTGAATACGCGCCAACAACTCTTCCATACTAAAAGGTTTGGTAATGTAGTCGTCTCCGCCTGCATTAAAACCTTCAATAGTATCTTCTTTCATAGATTTAGCTGTTAGAAAGATAATAGGCACTTGCTTATTACTTACCCTTATTTCTTTGGCAAGGGTAAACCCATCTTTTAATGGCATCATCACATCAAGTAGGCATAAATCGTAGCTATGCTTGCAAAACATATCAAAGCCTTCTTTGCCATTAACAGCAAGGTTTACAACATATCCTTTGGCATGCAGATATTCTTCTAAAAGAAGCCCTAGATTAGGATCATCCTCAACTAAAAGTATTTTTATTTTTTCGGTACTCATGATTTATTTTTATTAGGTTGGTTTATGTTTTCTGCTTTAAAGGGGATATATACATTAAATGTACTTCCTTTATTCAATTCACTTTCAACGGATATTTGTCCGCCATGTTTTACTACGATAGCTCTTACATAGCTTAATCCAAGACCAAAGCCTTTTATATTATGTACATTTCCGGTTGATACCCTATAGAATTGATCGAACACTTTTTTTACATTTTCTTTACTAATACCTATACCGCTGTCTTGCACCGAGAGTGAAATGCCATCTAAAATATTCTTTGTTCGGATAGTTATATCAGGTATTTCTTTAGAATACTTTAGTGCATTATCAAGCAAGTTAAAGATAATATTTGTAATATGCACCTTATCAGCCAATATTATTGATTTTTTAGCATCTAAATCAGCGTGCAGCTTTCCATTTTTTTGGTCAACCTGCAGGTGTATTTTTTCTATGGCCGATTGTATTACTTCATGTAAATCAAATTCGGTTCGTTGTAACTTAAAATCACCTTTATCTAAAACAGCCGTTTGCAAAATACTTTCTACCAAAACACCCAAGCGCTTATTTTCATCACGTATCATTTTAGTAAATCGTTCCAGTTTTTCAGGGGTTTTACTCACTGTAGTATCTGAAAGCATTTCTCCTGCCAAAGCAATTGTAGATATGGGAGTTTTAAATTCATGAGTCATATTACTGATAAAATCATTTTTAATATCCGTATATTTTTTTTGCCTGCGAATAGTATTTATGGTGTAGAAAAAGGCAATTACTAAAGAAAGAATAATGACAGCAGAAATAGAAAGTGTTAACCACATAGTACGCAATAAATAGTTTTGCTCGTCAGGAAACTGGACGGTAAGGTATAATGGAGCAACAAAAATATTGTTTGGAGACAGGTTTATTCTGAAAATATGTTTCTCGGGATCTAAATTTATAAAACCATGTTTGCGATAACGGTTTGGTGTTGGAGGTTTATTTCCAGTTGTGGTTGCTATGTTGTCTGGTTTTAAATTATCTTCCTTTTGTGCCGGATGTATGCGACTTGTATATTCTGCATAAATACCTTTTTGATGTAGTTCACTACGCAGTATAGAATCTATAGTAAGCGTATCTACATTGGGTTTATAATCTTTGTAAATATTAATACTGATAAGTTCGTCGAACAAATCATTAAATATTTCAGCGCGTTTGTCAACCAGTTCAGATTTCAGTTTTTCATAATCAGAAGCCGTATCAGCAAACTGAACCGGAAAATCAATCATGTTGTTTACCGAATCACCATCATATTGTCGTTCCTTTATAGAGCTAGTAATAATCCCGTTGGAGTCGATAGAAAACTCCTCTAATATTTTTATTTTTATCTTATCCTTTTCTGTTGCCTCGCCTGATTGTATTTTTTGGGCTATTCCGTGTTTATATAGTTTTATTTTCTTCTTAATTCTTGCCGCATTGGTTATCTTCTCCAGTTTGTCTACCACATTATCCATTGCCTCATGTACATCCCTTCTAAACTCATCTTTTTTTAACTGCACCGCATTTTTAATCCAGAATAGTTGCACACCCACTAAAGCAACAAGTGCTATAGAAACAATAATAGTTATAAGGGTTAAATTCTGGCGTACCATGTCAATCTACAAAGATATCTAACCGCTTATCCTGTCAAAGCGTTTAACTTTTTTTAACCCTTAAACAGGGTCATTTTAGACTAAAAACAGGCTTTCAAGGTGTTTATATTTAAGATTTGTGCACAAACTGTATTTGTGTAAATTTGCACCTCGTTTTAAAATAGTATCCAAATGAAAATATTAGTAGCCATAAGCAATGTACCCGATACAACCACTAAAATTGCCTTTAGTGACGGCGACACAAAGTTTAATACAACCGGTGTACAATTTATAATTAACCCTTATGATGAATGGTATGCTTTGGTGCGTGCCCTTGAATTAAAAGAAGCAGGTAAAGCAACAACCGTAACCTTATTTCACGTAGGATTAGTAGATAGTGAAGCAACTATTCGCAAAGGGTTGGCATTAGGTGCAGATGATGCTGTTCGTGTAAATGCCGAAAGCCCTGATTCGTTTTTTGTGGCAGAACAAATTGCCAAGTATGCTAAAGAAAAAACCTACGATTTAATTTTAGTTGGTAAAGAAACCATCAACTACAATGGCTCTTCGGTTGGGGGTATGATTGGCGGTTTGCTTGATTATTCTTTTATATCATTAGCTACCAAATTAGAATTAAATGGCACTACAGCTACTGTTGAACACGATATTGATGGGGGCATACAAGTAGTTGAATGTGCTACTCCATTGGTTATATCCTGCTCTAAAGGAATGGCAGAGCAACGCATACCAAACATGCGCGGTATTATGGCAGCACGTACCAAACCTATTACCGTGGTTGAAGCAACAACAGATGCGCCATTAACCAGCATTAAATCGTTTGCACTAAGTGTGGGAAGAACTACCTGCAAATATATTGATGCAAACAACGTGGAAGAATTAGTGAGTTTGTTGCACAACGAAGCAAAGGTTATTTAAAAAATATATAACACCATAAAATATTCAGATATGTCAGTATTAGTTTACGTAGAAATTGCAAAAGGAAAAGTAAAAAAAGCTTCGCTGGAGGCTGTTAATTATGCTACACAAATTGCAATTCAATTAGGTACTTCGGCTACAGCCATTGCTTTTAATGCAGATGCTGCTCAGGCAGAAGAAATAGGTAAAGCAGGTGCTACAAAGGTATTGTTGGTAAAAGGAGAGCAATACAAAACCAATGATGCTGTTTATTTAAGCGCTGCTATAGAGCAGGCTGCTAAGGCAGAAGGAGCTAAAGTAATTATCACATCTTTTGATGTTACCGGAAAAGCCCTTGCGCCTAGGTTATCAGCTAAGTTAAAAGCAGGCTTGGTGGCAGGCGCTGTTGATTATCCTGTTGTAAACGGTAATACTTTGGAAGTGAAGAAAAATGTGTTTTCAGGAAAGGCTACCGCTATTTATAGCATCAATTCGGATGTGAAAATTATTTCTTTATTGCCTAACAGTTTCCCAGTTAAGTTAACCGATAACAAAGCTGAAGTAACTGATTTTGCAGTAGATTTAAACGGCATCACTTCTAAAATTGTAATTAAAGAAACTAAATCAACGGATACTGCCGGAATGATTCCTTTGCCTGAAGCAGAACTTGTGGTATCTGCGGGACGTGGTTTAAAAGGACCGGAAAACTGGGGTATTATAGAAGATTTAGCTAAAGCCATTGGTGCTACAACCGCTTGTTCTCGTCCGGTGGCTGATATGCACTGGCGTCCGCACCATGAGCATGTAGGACAAACAGGTATTGCCATTCGTCCTAATTTGTACATTGCTATAGGTATCTCAGGTGCTATACAGCATTTAGCGGGTGTAAACGGAAGTAAAACCATTGTGGTTATTAATACCGATAAAGAAGCTCCTTTCTTTAAATCTGCCGATTATGGTATTATAGGGGATGCTTTTGAGGTGGTTCCGAAACTTACCGCAGCCATTAAAAAATTAAAGGCTAACAATTAATTTATTATTAAAAAAGTTGTAAATTAGTTGGCTGTGTTCTGATGAAGAAAGTTAAGTTAGATATTGTAGGATTAAGTTATAGTCAAACTCAAACAGGTGCTTATGCCTTAGTGCTTGGCGAAGTAAGCGGAAAGCGCAGGTTACCTATTATTATTGGCGCTTTTGAAGCTCAGGCAATAGCCATTGAGTTAGAGAAAATGACTCCCAGCCGACCACTTACCCATGATTTATTCAAGACTTTTGCCGAGACTTTTAACATTAACGTTACTGAGGTTATTATCTACAACTTGGTGGAAGGTATATTTTATGCCAAGCTTATTTGCAACGATGCTACCCAGCAGGATTATGAAATAGATGCCCGTACCAGTGATGCCATTGCACTTGCTGTTTGGTTTAATTGTCCTATATATACTTATGAATTTATATTATCAAGTGCGGGCATTATTTTAGAAGACGAGACTTTACCTGAAGCTAAAGAAGGAGAGATTCCTGAAGAAGTAGCACAGCATATTTCAGGTAGAGATGATAATGAATACCACAGCAAATCTACCCGAAGAACTTAAAACCCTTTTGCAAACTGCTCTTGAAGACGAGCAGTACGAGTTGGCTTCCAAAATCCGTGATGAACTGAATCAGCGTAAGCAATCCTAAAAGATTAGCTTAATATTTTACTTTAACCCTAATGATGGTACTGTGCTCACATAATTTCTTCTGCTAATGAGAAAGATCTTTGTAACAGGTATTGGTACCGATGTGGGCAAAACGGTTGTTTCGGCTGTATTAGTTCAGGCTTTGAAAGCAGATTACTGGAAACCTATACAAACAGGTACTGAACTAGATAATGATACCGAGCGCGTAAAGAAATTAGTGAGTAATAGTACTTCGGTTTTTCATAAAGAAGCCTATAGTTTAAAAGCTCCTTATGCTCCTTTCGCTTCTGCAGCTCTTGAAGGGATAGAAATTGATTTTGAAAAGATAACTCTTCCTGAAACAAACAATACCCTTATTATAGAAGGTGCCGGAGGTTTGCTGGCACCCATAACTGAAACGCATTTTATTATTGACTTGATAACTAAATTCGATGCTGAAACTATTTTAGTAGTTCAAAATTATATTGGAAGTATTAATCATACCCTGCTTTCTATTGAAGCATTAAAAAGCAGAAACATAAATGTGATAGGTATTGTTGTAAGCGGCGTTGAAAACAAAATGTCGGAGAAAATTATTCTGCAACACAGCGGGTTAACCCTTTTGGGACGCATATACAAAGAGGGTCATTTTACGCCGGAAGTTGTAAATAAATACGAAGCTCAATTCTCGAATATCTAAATGAGCGTTAGCCCTTGGCAGGAAAAGGATTTGCATTTTGTATGGCATCCTTTTACACACCTTAAATATGCCGAAACACCTATTAACATTATCCATTCGGAAGGCTCCTATTATTTTGACGAGCAGGGCAATAAGTACATTGATGGTATTTCATCTTGGTGGGTTAACCTGCATGGTCATTCACATCCTTATATTGCCAAGAAAGTATTTGAGCAGTTAAGCACCAATGCACATAGCATCTTTAGTGGCTTCACACACCCTGCCGCTATTGAGTTGGCAGAGCGTTTACTCCATCATCTTCCCGATAATTTAGCGAAAGTATTTTATAGCGATAACGGTTCTACGGCTGTTGAGGTGGCGCTTAAAATGGCTTTGCAGTATTGGCATAATCAGGGCAAAGCAAAAACAAACATCATAGCTTTTGAAAACGCCTATCATGGCGATACCTTTGGTAGTATGAGTGTGGGCGCGCGTAATGCCTTTAACAATGCTTTCTCTCCGTTGTTGTTTGATGTGCTTCGGTTACCGGTTCCTTATAAAGAGAATATAGATGCAGTTAAACAAACCCTTCTCAACCATATCAGAACAGAAAATGTTTGTGCTTTTATTTTCGAGCCGCTTATTTTAGGAGCAGGTGGTTCTATGCAGATGTATGATGCTGCTTTGTTGGACGAGCTACTCGCTATCTGCAAACAACATCACGTTATTACCATTTCAGATGAAGTGATGACAGGTTTCGGGCGGACGGGTAAGTTTTTTGCTACCGATTACCTCAGCAACAAACCCGATATTATTTGTTTAAGCAAAGGCATTACAGGTGGTGTGATGCCACTTGGCGTTACCGCCTGTGCGCAATTTATATACGATGCGTACATTAGTGATGATAAACACAAAACGTTTTTCCACGGACACAGTTATACCGCCAACCCCACTGCATGCGCCGCTGCCTTAGCCAGCATGGATTTGATGGAGAAACAAGAAACATGGAACAACATCCAACAGATTGCTGCTGCTCACGCTGCGTTTAAAGAGAAGATTAAATCACACCCCAACATTATATCCGTAAGAAACTTAGGAACTATCATCGCCATAGAAATTAAAACCCCCGAAGAGAGCGGGTACCTCAACAACCTCGCCGAAAAAATATCAGCGTACTTTATTCAGAAGGGTATTCTTCTGCGCCCTTTGGGTAACGTGCTGTACATTCTTCCGCCTTATTGCATCTCTCCAACCGATTTGACTTACATTTACGCCTGCATAGAAACTTTTTTAAACACCGAAGTTTAACCGATGAACCTCCACAATAAAAAAGATGTCGTGTTTGTAGTACTGGCGGGTTTCTTTATCACCAACGCTATCGTATCAGAACTTATAGGAGGCAAGCTAGTTATGTTTTTTGGTACGTTCACGCAAAGTGTGGGTATTGTCCTATGGCCTGTGGTGTTTATCCTTACCGATATTGTAAACGAATATTACGGACAAGCCGGCGTAAAACGCCTCTCCTACATCACCCTGTTTTTAATCGCGTTTACGTTTCTCTATCTCTTTATCTGCATGAGCATCCCCGCGGTTAGTTTCTCTCCGGTAACAGATGAGAACTTTAAAAAGGTATTCGGACAATCCATGTACATCATTTTAGGAAGCATGTGCGCTTTCATTGTTTCTCAGTTGGTAGATAGCGGCATTTTTTGGATGCTGCGCCAACGTACCGGCAAAAAAATGATATGGCTGCGCTCTACCGGCAGCACGGTGGTTAGCCAGTTGGTAGATACCTTTATTGTGCAGTTTATTGCCTTTGTTATTCCCGGTTGGTGGACTATGCAAGAGTTTCTGCACAACGCGTCTTATGGTTATGTGTTTAAACTGGGGGTTGCCATTGCGGTTATACCCGTTATTTATTTTGTGCATTACCTTATAGACAGATACTTAGGTGATGAGGTTTCTCACGATTTGATAAAGCACACCGCCGAGGTAAACCTCCACCATAAGATAGAGGAGTAAGCGGGTTGCTTGATTAATAACTGATGTTTAGCAATTAACGGGCTTTTTTGTTGTGCAAAGTGCATGCGCTACGAAGCTCAGCGCACACTAACAGTTGCTTGGAGCATGCTCTACAGAGCTTGGAGCATACCGACAGGAGCATGGAGCACACTAACGGAAGCTTGGAGCATACTAACAAGAGCATGGAGCACACTGACAGGAGCTTGGAGCACACTAACGGAAGCATGGAGCATACTAACAAGAGCATGGAGCACACCGACAGGAGCTTGGAGCATGCTCTACGGAGCTAAGTAAACACCCTATGGCAGCAAATACTATTAAAATTTAATATTTGCTGCCTTTTATGCTACCTTTGTTATAAGCCCAAGCCTATGCGGTACCTATATATAAGCCTATTATTAATTGCCACCCTGCCAAGCATAGTAAAGGGACAAATAATAACCACCGTTGCCGGAAACGGCGCAGGGGGTTATAGCGGAGACGGAGGGCAGGCTACTAATGCAGAACTTTATGGGCCTGGGCCTGCCGGAATATGCTTTGATGTAACGGGTAATATGTATATAGGTGATGATGGCAATAACCGCATACGCAAGATAAATATGATGGGAGTTATAAGCACTTTTGCGGGAAATGGAACTCAGGGCTATATTGGGGACGGCGGACAAGCAACCACTGCTGAATTGTATCAACCATATTCGACTGCTTTTGATGGTGAAGGGAATTTATATTTTTCTGAAGTAAGCAATAGTGTTATACGTAAAGTAAATACATCAGGCATAATAAGCACTTTTGCCGGAACCGGAACTGCTGGCTATAGTGGGGATGGAGGAACGGCAACTATAGCAAAATTAGGTGGCCCAATAGGAATAGATTTTGATGGTGCAGGAAATTTGTATAAAGCTGATGCGGATAATAACCGCATACGTATTGTAAATACTTTAGGTATAATAAGTACCATAGCCGGAACAGGAACGGCAGGTTTTGGAGGAGACGGTGGGCAGGCAACTGCTGCAACTTTATATTCTCCTTTTGATGTAACCTTTGATGCAACAGGTAATTTGTATATCGCAGATTCTCAAAATAACCGCATACGGATAGTAAATACAATGGGGATAATCAGTACGATAGCCGGAAACGGAACAGTAGGATATAGTGGAGACGAAGGGCAGGCTATTAATGCGGAATTAGATAAGCCAATTGGAGTAATTTGTGATGGAGCAGGTAATTTGTACATAGCTGATTATGGAAATAGCTGTATACGAATGGTTAACACAACGGGTATAATAAGTACTATAGTAGGAACCGGGACAGCCGGTTTTAGCGGAGACGGAGGTAATGCAACTGCTGCTGAATTAGATTCCCCGCATTGCTTAGCTTTTGATGTAGAAGGTAATTTGTATATCTCTGATGATAACAATAACCGCATACGTAAGGTAAGTAATGTGGGGCAAATGGGCTTGCAACAGTATGCAGGTATCAATAATCAGGTAACCGTTTACCCAAACCCTGCTGCAAACAGTTTACAGGTATCATTTTCAGGTAACATTGAAAACAGTACTTTAGTAATAACAGATATGATAGGTAACACTATAAAACAAGTATCATTCAACACACAGAATTTAACCCTTAACATAAATGATATAAGCGAAGGCATTTATACCCTAAGTATAACAACCACAGCAGGTATGGTAAATAAAAGGGTGGTTATAGTCAGGTAACCCTTACTGCTTAGGTAAACAAATCTTTACAAACTGGTATTTCTCATACTCAGTAGCATTAGTCAAGTAATCACCCTTATAAGCCGGTCCGGCAACAACTGCTTTATTGCTTCCAACGGTTATATCAGCCTCGGCAATACCACGTTGTTTAATACTGTTTGTAATTTTAAGCAGGCCTTGGTTAAGTCGTAATTGCGCAATCTCCTGATTGTTTTTGTATTTGCGCGTAGGCACAGTAGATGCGCTGCCCATAGCATTAAACACAATCTTACCTCCACCTGTTTTAAAGGCAAGTATTCTGTCTATAAACGCTTTGTATTCGGGTGCGGTTTCATCAAGCTCGTTCATGTTGTATTTAAAGTAGAAAGTAAAGCAGTCTCCGCTAAACTCGCTGTTATCAGGCACTTCAGAAGGCCCTTGTAAGTAAACAGTCTTCTCAACTTTCTTAGATTTTTTAGCTCCTGCGGTTGATAGCACAGCTCTGTTAAGCGTTCCGTCTTTCTCGCTTATAATTACATAATTAACATCGGGTACTAAGTTCATGCCTGTAACTTTTCCGGTAATATCAGAAACTCCTTCAAACACGCTGCCATCAGTTCCGGTAACTTTAACTTTAGCACCTGCAACGGGTGCATGGGCTTTTTTGTTGTTAAGAACGGAAATGGTTAAAGGCAAATTAATGTCATCTTCGGGGTTTCTTTCCACATAAACTACCTTATCATAAACCTTTGCACCTTTCACACCAATGGTATTAAACACAATTGTTTTGCCCGATTTGCCATTGGCAGATGCAGTAATTTGATAGCTCTTCTCTGTCTGAATATCAACACCGTTTTTATGGCCGTCTTCATCCGATTTGGTGTTATAATCAGCTAATCCTTTACTTATAATTTTAATGTCTGCATTGGGCACATGTTTTTTCTCACGACTGTTGTTAAGTACCAAAACGTTCAAAGCAAGTTTGCTTGCGGTAGTATCACTCTTAATCATCATGCCAGGACATGTTTTAAGTGGTTTCAAATTAATAGCTTTCTGAATTTCTTCGTATGCTATATCCGCAGGCACAAATACTTCTTCATTAGATAACTCCTGTCCAGCTTGTTGATAAGAGAAATTGTATTTACTTCCTGGAGGAATAATGATACTGAAAGTACCCGTGCGACGATTAGGGCGATAAGTTCCAACAATTTCTCCAGTACCAACTGATGTAACAATTACCGATAAATCCTCCGGTAAACTATCACAAGGTCCGGGTGTAAACCTTCCGCGGAACAAAGCCAATGGGTTTTCCTTAATTAAGTCAACGCTACCCACGTAAATATCTTTATCTCCAAAACTCTTGTCGTGCAAATCTCCTTTGTTTACATACTCATGTGCCGATGAAAGATAAAAACGTTTGTTATCGGGCGTAGCCACATAAAACACGTCATCATCGGTTGTATTTATAGGGGAACCCATATTAAATGGTTCAGAGAATTTTCCGTTCTCATCAATAATAGAGAACATAATATCAAAACCTCCCATAGATTTATCGCTGGTAGAAGAGAAATAAAAAGTTACCCCGTCAGCACCCAAAAATGGACAATCTTCATCATAGGGCGTATTAATAGGTGGACCTACATTTTGAGCTAAACTCCATTGTCCGTTGGGTAATTTTACGCAACGGTAAACGTCTCTTCCGCCAAGTCCGCCCGGTCTGTCACTCACAAAATAAATAGTGTTTCCATCACGAGATAAGGTAGCGTGTGTTTCCCAGTATTCCGTATTTATGTTTGAACCATATTTTTGAGGGATAGTCCAATCCTTTCCATCAAAAGTAGAAAAGAACAAATCTCCGTTTCCTACATCACCACGATAAATGATAAGCGTTTGTCCATCAGGGGTAAGACCTACGGTTGCTTCATGTCCACCTGTATTAATATATGGACTAATGGGCACAGGTTTGCCCCATACCCCATTCAAATCTTTATAAGATACTACAATATCCTCATAATACATCCCATCAGGCGCTCTGTCACCTCCGGTTGTATTTGGTCTGCGGGTAGTATAATAAAGTATTTGTTCGTCTGCGGTTATTACCGGAGAGTATTCAGGATATTCGGTATTGATGCTATCTCCAAGGTTTTTTATTGTTACATTAAGGGGCGCGGCAAGAATTTTTTGAGCATTAAGCACCTGCTTTTTAAAATGTTGTACAGTGGCATGCTCCTCTTTATCTTTAGGGGTAATAAAGGATTCATACGTACCATACATTTTTCCTGCATCATCCAATCTGCCATCAAAATGATACGACTGCCCTAAATAAAAATATGCCTGAATAGGAGCTTTCTTAAAACCAGGATCATCTCCATTATAGCGTTTAGCCACATTTAGAATAGCCTTTTCTAGATACTTTTCGGCCAAGTGTTTATGTGTAGCATTTTTTAAATAACAAAAACCTACTTTAAAATTAATATTTGCATTAGTTGAGTCATATTTATAAGCGAATAGGTAGTATTGTAAGGCTATGTCAAACTCATTATCTCCTTCATTAAGATTTCCTTCCGTAAAGTTTTTTCTGTAACTGCCTTTATCTACCGGAGCAAATCCTTTTTGTGCAAAGAATGAAAGGTTTAAAGCAAGAAATAAAAAGGAAATAACTGTTTTCTTCATTTGTCTGTTTTTTTAACGTGCAAATATAATAAAATGGAAATTTAAGCGATAAATACTTTAAAAAGGACGATTAATGTCGAAATTCTCCATATAATCGGCAACTCTGCGAAGGAAACTTCCGCCCAAAGAACCATCTACCACACGGTGGTCGTATGATAAAGAAAGGAACATCATGTGTCTTATAGCAATCATATCACCTTGAGGAGTTTCGATAACAGCAGGTTTCTTTTTAATAGTACCCGTAGCTAAAATAGCAACCTGTGGTTGGTTAATAATAGGTGTTCCCATTACGTTGCCAAAACCACCTACGTTAGTTAAGGTAAATGTACCACCTTGTATATCATCTGGAGATAGTTTGTTGGCACGCGCGCGGTTGGCTAAATCATTTACATTCTTGGTTAAGCCAACCAAGTTCTTTTCATCGGCATTTTTAATAACCGGCACAATAAGGTTACCACTTGGCAAGGCAGCAGCCATGCCTATATTAATGTTTTTACGTTTGATAATGTTTGTTCCATCAACGGAAACGTTTACCATTGGGTAATCTTTAATGGCTTTGGCAACTGCTTCTACAAACAGGGGAGTAAAAGTCATTTTTTCTCCTTCACGTTTTTCGAAAGCAGCTTTAATTTTATCTCTCCACAAAACCATATTGGTCACATCAGCTTCTACAAACGAAGTAACGTGTGGCGATACATGCTTACTCATTACCATGTGGTCGGCAATAAGCTTGCGCATTCTGTCCATTTCAATAATTTCATCACCTGCCATAAGTGATACGGCAGGTTTATTAATAACCACCGCACTTTGTCCGTTGCCATTGCTGCTTGGTTTGGCAGCCGGTTTTTCTATACGCTCTTCTACAACAGTTGCTTGCTGAGAACCACGGTTAGGTATATATGATAATATATCTGTTTTGGTAACACGCCCGTCTTTTCCACTACCGGCAATCTTTTCAAGCTCTTGCACAGAGATACCTTCTTCTTTAGCAATGTTTTTTACCAATGGAGAATAGAAACGGTTGGACTGAGAAAAATCTTGTTGAGTATGTACATGAGCTACCTCTTTCACGGGAGCCGCAACGTGTGTATTATTTGCTGTAACTTGTGCAGCAGGAGCCTGTGTTTGCGGCGCACTTGCCGTTGCATTCACATCCGATGAGATAAGTGCAATAACAGTACCAACCTGCACTACATCGCCTTCTTTAAAAAGCTTTTTAACCAAAACACCTTCAAACGAGGAGGGAATTTCGCTATCTACTTTATCAGTAGCTATCTCTAAAACTGTTTCATCAATTTTAATTTTATCGCCCTCGTTTTTTACCCATTTAATAATGGTTGCCTCGGCAACACTTTCACCCATTTTAGGCATTACTAACTCATGCTGTGCCATGTTTTTTGGTTTTTTGTAAGACGGACAAATATACAGTATTTAGATGTACTCGCAAGTGATTTTAGTCGAAAGGAATAGGTAATTCTAAGGTAGAATTAAAGTTGACTTTTCAGCTCCTGTAAGAACGATTTCAGGTTGTTTAGGTTCTTTATAACCTCTGCATTATTGGTTAGTTCGGGCTTAGTATCTTTCGATTCCCGTTTGGGTTTTTCCAACAGTTTGTCTTTAGCGCCTTGCAGGGTAAAGCCTTTTTCTTTCACCAGATGATATACCAGCCTGATGTTTTCAATATCTTTTTTGGTGTAGGTGCGGTTGCCTTTGGCTGTTTTGCGGGGCTTTAAAAAGGCAAACTCTTTCTCCCAAAAACGAATGAGGGAGGCATTTACCTTAAACTGCTCGGCTACTTCGGTAATAGAGTAAAATAACTTCTCGGGAGTTTCGTCCATCCAACCCAAAAATAAAACATAGTTCTATAAGCGCACTAAGCAAATGATAACAAGTTACTAACCGGGGTGCTGCTTTGGTAGTTTTGCCCGTGCATACGGGAGGTTTATCTGTGCACTTGCGAGTTTTGGGTGTGCATATACGAGTTCTACCTATGCACTTGAATGTTTTACCTGTGCGCGCACGAGTTTTGGGTGTGCACTTACGAATTGTATTTAAGCGTACATGAGTTTTACTATTCTACCCCAAAGTTTTGAAACTCGCGTTAGGGATTTTAGTGGAAAGCCCACAGCCGTAATCGGCGAGGACTTGGAACGGAAAGCCCGACGGCAGTAATCTGCCGGAACGCCCAAAAGAGATTTCTCGACTTCGCTCGAAATGACAGGAACGCCCATACTTCGACAGGCGCAGTATGACAAATTTAATTAACTAATCTACCCCAAGCGATATTGGTTTACCAATTTAATTGCCTCGGTAGCTTCTTTAACATCGTGTACGCGCAAAATGTTTGCGCCGTTTAGCAAAGCAAGGGTATTAATAACGGTTGTGCCGTTGAGGGCTTGCTGCGGGGTGTTGTGCAGGGTTTTATATATCATTCCTTTTCGGGATGCACCCACCAGGATGGGCAAACCCATATCGGCAAAACGGTTGAGGTTGGCTAAGAGGGTATAGTTATGCGGGGTTGTTTTGCCAAAACCAAAACCAACATCTATCATAAGTTGGGTTATGCCTTTTTGTTTGGCATGGGTTGCCTGTGTGGATAGAAAAGTAAACACATCGGCAACCACATCGTTATATTGCGGGTTTTGCTGCATGGTTTGCGGGGTACCCTGTATGTGCATGAGTATATAAGGCAGGTTAAGTTTGGCAACGGTATCAAACATGTTGTTATCAAACGTACCACCCGATATATCATTAATGATATCTGCTCCCTCGCCTGCTGCTGCTTGTGCAGCTTGACTTCTATAGGTATCTATTGAAATAAAAATACGAGGGAAGTTCTTCCTTAATAACGTAAGGGCAGGTAATAAGCGCTGCAGTTCTTCTTCTTCGCTAACCTCAACGGCATTAGGCTTGGTAGAAACGGCACCTATGTCTATAATCGCAGCACCTTCTTTAATATGCTTTTCGGCTTTAGCAAGAAGTTCTTTTTCGGAAACAAGGCTGCCTCCATCATAAAAAGAATCGGGGGTAAGGTTTAGGATGCCCATTACCAAAGGAGTTTTAAGGGAAATGGTTTTTCCGTTGGCGGTTAAAGAAAAATCAGATGCAAAATTTGTACCTTGTGCCCTCATTTAGTTAGCATGAAAAATACCTCTCAGCAATACGATATCGTTATAAAACAATGCAAAGATATTTTTTTAAAGAAGATGCACGATTATGGTACGGCATGGCGCGTGCTGCGCACATCGTCTATTACTGATCAGATTTTTATTAAAGCCCAACGCATACGCAGTATTGAACAAAAAGGTACGCAAAAGGTGCAGGAGGATATTGCTGATGAATACATTGGGATTATTAATTATTGTGTAATCTCTTTGATACAAAACCAACTAAGCAATGATACCCGTATGGAATTGCCTGCCAACGAAGTTTCGGGTTTGTTTGATAAATATATGCACGAAACCAAAAGCCTGATGGAAAACAAAAACCATGATTATGGCGAGGCTTGGCGCGATATGCGCGTATCATCCATCACGGATTTAATTTTGATGAAGATACTGCGTGTAAAACAAATAGAAGATATGGGTGGGAAAACCCTCATATCAGAAGGGGTTGATGCCAACTACATGGATATGATAAACTATGCTGTGTTTGCTTCTATTAAAATAAAAGAGCTAAGCGGGGAGTTTTAAGAATTCAAATTATCGGCAACAAAAGTATAACTCTAATAATTAACAACCTGCTCTTCTATATCGGCAGGTAGTTCCCTAAAGTTATATTGTTGTCCACGTAGTTGTGGTGTGTAGCCTGCTTCTTTGATTGCATCTTGTATAGTCTTATAGGTGAAGCGATGCGGCGCACCTGCAGCTGACACCACGTTTTCTTCCAACATAATAGAACCAAAATCATTAGCACCTGCCTGCAAGCAAAGTTGTGCAGTTTCTTTACCTACTGTTAGCCACGATGCCTGTATGTTTTCGATATTAGGTAACATTATACGACTAAGTGCCAGCATCCGTATATATTCTTCGGAGCTAACATGATTACGAATATTCTTTAAACGCTGCAAAAGAGTTCCTTCATCCTGAAAGGGCCAAGGAATAAACGCCAAAAAACCTTTGGCATCTTTTGGTTTCTCGCTTTGCACTTGCCTTAATAAAACTAAATGTTCAAAGCGTTCGTAAATAGTTTCTACATGACCAAACATCATCGTTGCAGATGTGGTTAAGTTTAGCTGATGCGCTGCACGCATCACATCTAACCATTCTCTGCCGTTACACTTGCCTTTAGATATTAATCTGCGAACTCTGTCATTTAATATCTCTGCTCCTGCCCCAGGTAAGCTATCCAAACCAGCGTCTATTAATGCTTTTAATACTTCGGTATGAGTAGATTTTTCTAACTTGGTTATATGTGCAATCTCCGGTGGACCAAGTGAGTGTAATTTAAGTTGTGGGTAAAGGCTCTTCAATTCCTTAAACAAACTCGCATAGAAACTTAAACCTAAATCAGGATGATGCCCGCCTTGTAAAAGCAATTGGTCTCCGCCATAGCGAAACAATTCATCTATCTTTTTCTTGTACGTATCAATACTGGTAACATAACTCTCAGCGTGTCCGGGTATGCGATAGAAGTTGCAAAATTTACAATTAGCAATACATACATTAGTGGTGTTGGCATTGCGGTCTATCTGCCAGGTAACAATATTTGTATCACCCTTTTTTATTTTACGGATTTCATTTGCCGTAAACATCAGGTCGACAAGAGCTGCGTTCTTAAAAAGAAACACACCTTCTTCTATACTTAAAAATTCTAAGTTTAAAGCGCGCGTTAAAAGTTTATCTGTTTGCATCAATCAGAGATATTTCTGTTACATTTAGCACATCAAAATTACACATAATATGACTTCAATCTTAAAAACATCAGTACTTAAAGACGATAACTTAATTATCCTCGGCAAATCATTTAAAAACAAAAGCGAATATGCTTTAACTGCCGAACAGATTACCTACATTGAAAAACAAATTAAAGACGAGAAAAAGTTTGTAGCCGTTAATCAGTTTACACGCATTGTATTTGTTGTGCTTACAGACGATAAGAAAGAAAGCGCAAAACAGAAAGAAGCGCTGCGCCGCACAGCTAATACGGTTACAGGCGGATTGAACGAACTTAAAAAGACTTCGGTAGTCATTACTTCCGACTTAGACAAGAAGTTTACACTCGCTTTTATAGAAGGTATATTGTTGGGCAATTACCAGTTTATAAAACACAAAACAAAGGCGGAGAAAGAAAAGAACACCCTGCATACCTTGTTTGTTAACGCAAAAGATATTACCGAAAAACATTTAGAAGAAGTAAACATAGTTGCCGAAGCTACTTGCAAAGCCCGTGATTTAGTAAACGAACCCGTAAACATTTTAAACGCTACCGACCTTGCCAATGCTTTTGTAAAAATGGGTAAAGAAGCAGGTTTTAGTGTGGAGGTGTTGAACAAAGCAAAAATCACTTCGCTAAAAATGGGCGGTTTACTTTCTGTAAACCAAGGCAGTGTAGACCCGCCTACCTTTAGCATTATGGAATACAAACCCAAAGGGGCTATAAATAAACAACCTTATGTATTGATAGGTAAAGGTGTGGTTTATGATACCGGTGGACTAAGCCTTAAACCAACCGCAGGTATGGATACCATGAAGTGTGATATGGCAGGTGGTGCAGCCGTTGGTTGTTTGATGTATGCTATTGCTAAAGCAAAATTAAAAGTGCATGTAATAGCTCTTGTGCCTGCCACTGATAACCGCCCCGGTTTTAATGCCTTTGCACCCGGAGATATTATTACCATGCACGATGGTTCTACCGTTGAGATGCTTAACAGCGATGCCGAAGGCCGTATGATATTGGCCGATGCACTTAGTTATGCTAAAAAATATAAACCATTAGCAGCTTTTGAATTCTCTACCCTAACGGGTGCTGCTGCTACTGCCATTGGAGCACAAGGCATTGTATGTATGGGTACGATTTCCGACAAAATGAAGAACCAGTTAAAAGAAAGCGGAGACAGGGTACACGAGCGTTTGGCCGAGTTTCCTTTTTGGGAAGAGTACGACGAACTTTTAAAATCGGATATTGCGGATAGAAAAAATATTGGCGGGCCTTACGCAGGTGCTATTACAGCAGGTAGGTTTTTAGTTAAGTACACTGACTATCCTTACATGCACTTTGATATTGCTGCCCCTGCTTTTCTGGCAGCAAGAGATGCTTATCGTACTAAAGGTGGAACGGGTGTGGGTATACGTTTAATCTTCGATTACTTTAAGAATTTAACTAAGTAACCATCTTCCATTAGTATAGAAATTAAAAAGCCCCGCATTGTTTGCGGGGCTTTAATTTTGATTATAAATCAATTATTACTTTACAATAACCAATCTTTTATTTGCTGTATCTTCATTGCTAATGATGTTTATATTATAAACACCTTCGTTTAAGCTACTTGCATCTATAATTGTTTTGCTGCTTATGGTTTGGCTTAATACTAGCTTACCATTAACATCATAAATATTCATGGTTTGTTTTGCACTGTTATTTGTTTCTATAACAAAACTACCGTTGTTTGGATTAGGATATAATTTGGTGTCTATGTTGTTAACTTTAATTTCTGTAATACCCGTAGTAAAAGGCGTGCCATATTTTGCTACATACATATCATTAGCACCACCATTGGTTAACGTATTTGTTCCAAAAGTAATGGTAGAACTGGTATAATATCCAGTTATATAAGAGCTTCCCTCAACATCTACATCTATGGCGGTACCTCTGTCATCCGAAGTTCCACCAGCGCCTTTAGCCCATGTCGGGTTGCCAGAAGCATCATATGAAGCTAAGTAAATGTTATTAGTACCTGCATTTGTTAATGTAGTACTGCCAAAAACTAAAGTAGGGCTTCCAAAATAACCTGTTATGTATGAGTTCCCACTAGCATCAATAGCAATGCTTTCTCCAATATCATTGCCACTTCCACCTGCACTCTTAGCCCATTGTACATTACCCAACGAATCGTATTTTAAAATAAAAATGTCATCATTAGATACAAGAGATAAAACATGAGTACCAAAAGTTAAAGAAGAACTATTAAAACTACCTACTACGATGGGGTTCTTATTATTATCAACTTTCACGTTATATCCAACATCATTAGAGGCACCAGTAGCACCTTTAGCCCAAACTACAGTACCTGAGGAATTATATTTTACTATAAAATAATCATCACCGCCACTATTTGTTAGTGTAGTAGCACCAAAAGTTAAGGAAGAGCTTTGAAACTGTCCGGTTACATAAGTATTTCCACCTACATCAGTTGCTATGCCCATACCATTTTCATTAGAACTACCTCCGGCAGTTTCAGCCCAAGCCACATTACCCGATGCATCATACTTTACCACAAAAATATCATTACCACCTACATTAGTTAGTGTGGTACTACCAAAAGTAATAGATGGGCTTGCATAATATCCTGTTATGTAGGAATTTCCATTAGCATCTATGCTAATGTTTTGCCCAATATCATTACCACTTCCACCAACACGTTTTGCCCAAACCGTATTACCTGAAGCATCAAACTTTGTTATAAAAATATCATCGTAGCCGCTGGCTGCTAATCCATAAATACCGATAGTAAGCAAAGCGCTATTGGTTGTACCAACTATGTATGTATTTCCTACAGCATCTACAGTTAAATTATACCCCACATCATTAGAAGCCCCTGTAGCACCTTTAGCCCAAACCACGTTGCCTGATGCGTCATACTTTACCAGATAAAAATCAATACCACCACTATTGGTAAGCGTAGTTGTACCAAAAGTAATTGAAGCACTTAAATAGGAACCTGTTACGTAGGTGTTCCCTGCTGCATCTACGGCTACGCCCATACCTGCCTCATTATCTGTTCCACCTGCGCCATCAGCCCATTGCCAAGATGGCGTTTGAGCAATCATACTTGTACCCATAAGGGCAATTCCTACTACTAACTTTGTAATTGTTTTTTTCATATACTTTGTTTTTGTTTGAGGTTAAATCTACTTGTTTATTATGGTTTTGTAATGTTATTAAATTGTTATGTTTTTTACGCCAAATTAATCGTGTATAAAATGCTCCATGGCCCTGATTTGGAAGGATGTTTAAGGGCCGGGAAGTCAGACCTTGAGGTAGAAAGTTCAAACCTTGAGGTTTGGTTTCTCTGCCTTGAGGTGTGGAATTAAAATAGCAGGGTTTAGACTTTAAAAAGTATTGTTTAAAAAGAGTAGTTATATGTTTTAAATCTGCCATATGATGCAGTCAAAAGTATACTGCAACATATCCTTTTCCTATTAAATGGTATGTACAAAAACATATACAACAGCATAAATCACTGGTAATCAAGCTACCTTACAAAATGATGTACAAGAAAAAAGCTTACTTAAATAGATTCTACTAATGAATCTATATCCTGATTATCGTCCAGATTTAATTTTTTTCGTAGACGGTATTTTGTTACCGTAATGGTGTTGGGCGATACCCCCAGCATATTTGCCATTTGTTTAGTATCTAAGTTCAGTTTAATTAAGCTTATTAATCTGGTTTCGGCATTAGTAAAATTTGGAAACCTGTCTTTCAGACGGATAAAAAAACCTTTATAAACTTGTTCAAACAATTCTTTAAATTTTTCCCAGTCTTCATTGGTTAAAATAGTTGCATTATTCAAATCATCCAAATTATCAATTTTCTCTTTATATAGTTCGGCTGCTTTCAATCCTTTTAATTTCTCCATTTCAAACTGAAGTTCTTCAATAGCTTTATTTTTTTCAATCAGGTTTTCGGTATAGTTATCCAATAGTTTTTTTGCATTCAATAATTCATCTTCTGCTTTTTGCTTTTCGGCTTTAAATAAAGCTTCCTGTTTTTCAAATATTATTTTATACTGCTTAGATTTTAGCTGCTGCCTGTTTAACAGAAAAAAAGTCATGATGGTAATTAGTATAATAACCGAAATATAAATAAGTTGCTTTTGTTTATGTTTTGCTTCCGTAATTGTTTGTTCTACCTTTAATATGGCAATTTCTTTTTCTTTCTTTTCCGATTCATACTGACTGGTAATTTTTAAACTCTTAATTTTTAATTCTTGGCCATCTATACTGTCTCGTGCTGCTATATAATTTTTATAGGCGTCTAAAGCCTCTTTATGTTTACCAGTGGCTGTATACACTCCGCTAAGATTCTCGTTGGCACTTTTAATTATCTCTATATCTCCCGCTTCTATAGCAAGTTGCAGTGCTCTTGTGCTATACTTTTCTGCGTCTTTATAGTTTTTTAAATCTGCATAGGCCCAACCTATATTTACAAGCGAATTGGCTATGCCTGCTTTATCTCCTATTTCTTCCCTTATCTTTAAAGCAGCCAAATATATTTTTAAGGCTTCCGTATAATTCCCCTGATATTTATAAATAATCCCTATATTATTGTAGGACATGGCTATGCCTTGTTTATCTCCTATTTCTTCTTTTATTTTTAAGCAAGCGAAATGGTTTTTTAAGGCTTCGGGGTAATTATCCTGTTCCATATAAATGTTTCCTATATTACCATAGCAACTTGCTACTCCGTTTTTATCCCCTATTTCTTCTCTTATCTTTAAAGAAGCAAAATTGTTTCGTAAGGCTTCCGTATAATTTTCTTGTAAGGAATAAACATTTCCTATGTTAGCATAACAAGTAGCAATTGCGTTTTTATTACCAGTTTCTTCACTTATCTTTAGGCAGGCAAAATAATTTTTTAACGCTTCGGGATAATGCCCTTGTGCCCTATAAACAATTCCTATATTATTATAAGATTTAGCAATACTTTGCTTATCGCCGATTTCTTCTCTTATTTTTAAGGAAACAGAATGGTTTTTTAAGGCTTCGGAATAATCACCCTGATAGTAATAAATAAGCCCCAGATTATTGTAAGAAGTACCAATCCATTTTTTAAAGCCAATTTTTGTTGCAACTATTTTAGCATTATTTGCATATTGCAATGCACAATCCAAATTACCTTTATCGTTGTAACTCCAAATTAATTCATTTAAAATCTTTATTTGATTGGTATCTTCTTTTGCCGTTTTAAGTGCGTTTAAAAGGGAATCTATTTGTTCGCTTTGTGCAAAAAAAGAAAAGCAGAAGCTAAAAACTAAAAAAGTACTAGGCAGGATTTTTCTCACGCGCTAAAACTAAGTAATTTTTATAAAAGCTACTTACTTACAACTACAGGTATTCTTTATAAGAACATCCAACAATTTGCTGGTGTTGTTGCAATCGGCAACCAATAAGGTATAAGTAGCTGCACTTTTAGATGTAGATTCTAAAACATATTTACCACAAGGCTTTTCGTGTACACTGCTTTCGCCATAGTTTACTTTGCAGGTTAGTATATCTTTAAAAAACAAACTATCCGTAGCAAAGCCTGCGCATTTTAATTTGCAACGCATCACATCGCTTATCTCCCACTTTTGATAGGTTAGTTGCTCTACTTTTTGCGCATTTACATTTAGTCCTTTGCAACCTCTTCTGTTTAAAACCATAGCCAGCACAAGCAAACCCATGCCAAAGCCAATAAAATAAAACCGTAAGCGTTGTTTAAATGTCATGTTATACCTATAGTATAGAAAAAATCCCCTGCTAAGCAGAGGATTTAATTTTATTCATTTTAAAATCTGTTAGTGTTCTCCACCATCATGCTCATCAGGTCCTAATGGAACTGTTTGCGGAACAAAATCATGCTAATGTCCTGGTTTGCTGTAATCATAAGCCCAACGATGTACTTCGGGCAATTTACCAGGCCAGTTGCCATGAACGTGTGCCATAGGGGTAGTCCACTCAAGTGTGTTAGAGTTCCATGGATTTTGAGGGGCTTTCTCACCACGGAATATGCTGTAGAAGAAGTTGATTAAGAAAATAACTTGTCCCAGTGCTGCAATAATTGCAAAACAAGTAACCAACACGTTTAGGTCTACCAAATTATCAAACATAGGGAAGTTACTGTTTGTATAATAACGACGAGGCACACCGCTCATTCCTAAAAAGTGCATCGGAAAAAATACGCCGTAAGCGCCAATAAACGTAACCCAAAAATGCAGGTAACCTAATTTCTTGTTCATCATGCGAAGGAACATTTTTGGAAACCAATGATATACTCCGGCAAACATCCCAAAGATAGCTGATAGACCCATTACTATATGGAAGTGGGCTACGACAAAGTAAGTATCGTGTATAGTAATATCAAGTGTAGAATCGGCTAATATAATGCCAGTTACACCCCCTGTAATAAACGAAGAAACCAATCCGATAGAAAACAACATGGCGGGTGTGTATTGTATATTACCCTTCCACAGCGTAGTAATGTAGTTAAACGCTTTTACCGCAGAAGGAATAGCAATTAGTAGCGTTGTAAATACAAACACAGAACCTAAGAAAGGATTCATACCAGTCATATACATATGGTGACCCCATACGATAAACGATAAGAAACCGATAGCCAACATAGAACCTATCATAGCACGATAGCCGAAGATAGGTTTACGCGAGTTGGTTGCAATAATCTCTGAAGTAATACCCAAGGCAGGTAATAATACGATGTACACCTCGGGGTGACCTAAGAACCAAAATAAGTGTTCAAACAAAATAGGACTACCACCAGCTTGCTCTAATGGCCTGCCACCTATATAAATATCGGATAAGTAGAAACTTGTTCCCAAAA
Organism: uncultured Candidatus Saccharibacteria bacterium; assembly: GCA_963763345.1. GTDB lineage: Bacteria > Bacteroidota > Bacteroidia > B-17B0 > Aurantibacillaceae > PALSA-968. Next base: position 67,201 of record CAVXOV010000084.1, on the reverse strand, counting down.
TACGGTCGAAAATCAATAATAAGGCACAAGAAAATAATACAGGGAAAGATAACACACCTAATATAGCGGTAATTAAAAGCGCCCACATAGTTAAAGGCATGCGGGTCATCTTCATTCCTTTAGTACGAAGATTTATAATAGTTATGATGTAATTTAAACCTCCTAATAAAGACGATACAATAAACAAAGACATAGATACCAACCAAAGCGTCATACCTAATTTAGAACCCGGTATGGCTTCAGGTAAAGCAGATAGCGGAGGGTAAACTGTCCAACCGGCCGATGCAGGACCATCTTCAATAAACAAGGAAGATAACATAACAATGCTAGAAGCAAAAAAGAACCAATAAGAAAGCATATTTAAAAAACCCGATGCCATATCTCTTGCGCCAATCTGTAAGGGTATTAAAAGATTTGCAAAGGTTCCGCTTAACCCACCTGTAAGTACAAAGAATACCATGATGGTTCCATGAATAGTAATTAAAGCTAAGTAGGCATTAGGATCAAGAATACCATCTTTACCCCATTTTTTTCCCATCATAGCTTCAATGAACGCAAACTTTTCTCCGGGCCACGCTAATTGCATACGGAAAATGATAGACATTACCATTGCCACAACCGCCATTACAACCGCAGTTATTAAAAACTGACGAGAGATAACTTTGTGATCCATGCTAAATACATACTTTTGAACAAAAGTTTGGTGGTGGTCATGGTCGTCATGCGCGTGTGCATGATCATGTAAATGATGCCCTTCTAATACCGCGGTGTTTGTATGATGTTCCATTCTTTTTAATTAAAATTATTTCTGAGCAATCGCTTTAAATGTTTTTTGTTTGGCTATCCAAGCGTTATAATCACTTTCACTTTCTACCACAATCTTAATTTGCATGTTGTAATGAGATGCCCCGCATATTTTATTACATAACACTAAGTAATCAAAATCAATAGGGTCTTCTCCTTTTTTAACGCGCATGCCATTAATCTCGTCAATGTTTCTTTTCACGTGCGGATCTTTACGCATCTCAGCAGTTGTAACAGTTGGTTTAAAACGGAAAGAAGTTATTTGTCCGGGAACACAGTTCATTTGTGCACGGAAGTGCGGCATAAAAGCACTATGTATAATATCACGCGAACGGAATGAAAAAACAACTTCCTTCCCAACAGGAAGATGAAATTCATTCTTCACCAAAATATCATCATGGCAACGTGCATCGTTGGTATCAAGTCCAACCGGATTACTTCCGTCAATTTGCATATAATCATCTATACCAAACTGGTTGTCTTTACCTGCATAACGAGCAGTCCAGTCAAACTGTTTAGCATATAATTCTATTTTCAAAGGGGTAGGATCATTATCGCGTTTCATTATTTCATTCCAGTACTTTAACCCGAAAATGATTATGAAAGCAAGTGCAATGGCAGGTACTGTAGTCCATAGCATTTCTAATTTATTGTTGTGCAAAATATATTCTGCCTTTCTGTCTTTTGTGCCATGGTATCTCCATGCAAAATAGAATAAGAACCCGTTTACTACAAAAAAAACTAAAATTACCAACGCGTAGTTGGCGTTTAATAATGCATCAATCTTATTTCCGTGCTCTGAAGCCGATTTAGGCAATATTCTGTAATAGTATTGGTCTATTTGCCATAAAAAGAAAGCAAAAAATGCAAACATAAATAACAACATACCTCTGCCATTAAACTTGTTATCGCTATCATGTGTTTTATATAATGCTTCGCCACGCAAATCACGTGATAATTCAAACACACGGAATAATTGATTTAATGCTATGCAGAGCAAAACAAAAGCTAATATGTATAACAGTGTCATTTTATTTTGTTTTTAATTTGTTTCTATTTCTAACCTTTTTAATTTATTAAATACTGTGATGTAAAGATTCCTGTAAGAACGGGTGATTTTTCACCATCAACGGGCGCTTAGTCAAATTGGTAAACACAACATGAATAAACAACCCTAAGAATCCTAAGAAAGTTCCTACTTCCATCCAGCTTAAACCAGTCCAATGTTTACCAACCGTACCGGGCATAACCATCATTACGATATCTAAATAATGTCCCACAAAAATTACAAAGCCAACAAAGGTTAGGAACCAAAAGTTACGTTTGCTGTCGCGACTCATTAACATAATCATCGGGCAAGCAAAGTTGATGAAGAATACAGTCCACATAAGTGGTTTGTAGTTTTCCCAACGTTGTTGGAAATAAATAATCTCTTCCGGAATATCGGCATACCAATAAAGCATGAATTGAGAAAAGTATAAATATGTCCAAAGGAAAGAAATAGCAAACATCCATTTACCTAAATCGTGTACGGTACTTTCGGTTACAAATTCTAAGTACCCAAGCTTTTTTAAGTAAATAGTAATTAATATCATAGAGATGATAGCGCTAATCCACATACCGGAGAAAACGTACCAGCCAAATAAAGTAGAGAACCAATGAATATCAATACTCATTAACCAATCCCAAGATGAAGTAGATGAAGTAACAGCAAATAATACCATAAACCAAGCACCCAGTTTTACGTTTTTCCAGTGCATTGAGTTGTCGTTCGGAGCAGCATTATCAGCATCTAAAGAGTTTTTGCGAAGCTTGTTAGTAAAGTATAACCAGCCTACCATATAAAGAATAGTACGCAACCACCAAAACCAACCAAAGTAACCCATCTTTGCCTGAAGCTTTGGGTCGTGCATCATAGCATCATGATCGAAAAAAGTATATAAGTGATGAATTCCAAACTGACCTAATAAAAACATCAGCATCATAAAGCTTAAACCCCAAGGTAGGAACCAAGCAACAGCTTCAATAATACGTTTAACTGTTGTTGCCCATCCTGCTTCAGCAGCATATTGCAATCCTAAAAAGAAAGCAGCTGCTAAGCCAATAGCCATAAAGAAAAACGAATTGATTAAGATATTTGCCCAAGCGCGTGTGTGATGGTAATGTTCATCTTCCACTACAGGTTTATCACACATAAAAGCCGCAATAATTGATACAAGCCCAATGCCCATTAACACATAGGTAAATGTTTTGGCTTTTTGCGGAAATGTAAAATTCAAATTACTCATATCCTTATTCTCTTAAATCTTATTTTGTTTTTTCTCTTCTTTCTTTCCTGCAGTTTTTACCGCCGTTTCTGTTTTAACAGAATCTGCAACAGCAGGTTGACCCGGTGTATGCCCTTGTAATTTTTGTACATAATAAATTACTTTCCAACGCTCTTCTACACTTAACTGACTGGCATGAGAACCCATCAAGCCTTTTCCGTTGGTAATGGTATAAAACATTTTTCCTTCAGAAAGGTTTTTTAATGGCCCGTCGTAAGCAGGGGGTGCACCGGGTAATTTCAATCCCACTTTACCATCTCCTTTACCTGCATCACCATGGCAATGCACACAAAACTTACCGTAAATGGCTTCTCCTTCTTTCAGCACAGCATCATTAAACACAATAGGGTTCTTAAGATACATGCCTGCTTTTTCGTAATCCATTCCTGCCGGAACACCGGGCATACAACCGCGTGCAATGGTACCCGCAACAGGCTTCATAGCACTTTGTAAAGTGTCGCCGTTCAGCACGTGTGTGTTATAATATTTTAATGCCGGAGAGCGATACATATCAGGCATATACTCATAACCCGGACTGTTGGGAGCGTTTTTGCATGATGTAAAGCCAAAAGCCATAACACCAACAATAGCGCCTACTGTAAGAGTTTTAAGATTTATAATTTTTGTAAAGTTCATCTCTTAAAGTTTATCTTTATTAGTATGGCAATTTTTCAGTTATTGTTCCTTTATGATTTATTTCGCTTGCACCGGCTTCACGTAAAAGGGCTTCTGCTTTATGCGCTTGCTCATCATTCAATTCCAAGTAAATCATAAACTTATCGTTTGTAGTACGAGGGTCAGGGTTTTTTGCTCTTGCACCCGGTACCAACATACAACGCAACAAATAAGTCAACGCCATTCCGTGTCCTGCACAAAACACCGTAGACTCAAAACTGATTGGAATAAAAGCGGGGATGTTAAAGTAATAAGCCCAATTTGGTTTTCCACCCACATCGGTAGGCCAGTCGCTTACCATCATATACCACATCATTAATGTTGCCAAACCCAAGCCTGTTAAGCCATAAATAAAAGCACAGATTGCTAAACGGGTACGAGGGACACCAATGATGGGGTCAATTCCGTGTATAGGAAAAGGTGTGAAAACATCCTTTATTTTGATGCCTGCAGATTTTAGTTTTTTGCAGGCTTCCAACAAAGGCACCTCATCATCGTAGATGCCATGGATAATTTGTTTGCTTATTGTTGCTGCCATATCTTGATAAATCTTAACTATTAATGTGCGTGAGTTGGAGCAGGTTCGTGTGCGTGTTCAGCTACTTCTTTCTTCTGCGACTCACCTGAAATTTTTAAAATTGTTTTCAATTCAGCTTGCGCAATTACCGGGAAGAACCTTGAGAACAATAAGAAGAATGTAAAGAACATTCCAATTGTTCCTGTAAAGATACCGATATCAACAAAAGTTGGGTGATACATGTTCCAAGTTGAAGGAAGGAACGTACGGCAAAGTGTCGGCACGATAATTACAAAACGCTCGAACCACATACCGATATTTACTACAATAGAAAGGATGAAGGTTGCTACCAAACTTGTACGTATTTTTTTGAACCAGAATAATTGTGGAGAAACCACGTTACAAGTCATCATAGCTGCATAAGCCCACCAGTATGGTCCGGTTGCGCGGTTAAGGAAAGCGTATTGCTCAAATTCAACACCACCATACCAAGAAATAAATAATTCGGTTAAGTATGCCACACCAACTATAGAACCTGTAACAATGATTACAATGTTCATATACTCCACGTGTTTTACTGTTATATAAGCTTGTAAGTTATATACTTTTCTAACGATAAGCATTAACGTTAATACCATTGCAAAACCAGAGAATACCGCACCTGATACGAAATAAGGAGGGAAGATAGTTGTGTGCCAACCCGGAAGGATTGATGTAGCAAAGTCGAACGATACTATGGAGTGAACCGAGAATACAAGTGGTGTAGAAAGACCAGCAAGTACTAACGACACTTCTTCAAAACGACTCCAGTGACGAGCACTTCCACCCCAACCAAAAGCTAATAAGTTATACGCTTTTTTAACCACTGGGTTAATTGCTCTATCGCGGATAGTTCCAAAATCAGGAATTAAACCGATGTACCAAAATACACAAGAGATGGTAAAGTAAGTTGATACCGCAAATACGTCCCAAAGTAATGGCGAGTTAAAGTTTGGCCATAAAGAACCGAATTGGTTAGGAAGCGGGAATAACATATAATCTAACCAAACCCTGCCTGTGTGAAACAATACGAAAATAGCAGCACACATTACCGCAAAAATAGTCATCGCCTCAGCAGAGCGGTTAATACCTAAACGCCATTTCTGACGGAATAATAATAGCACCGCCGAGATAAGCGTACCAGCGTGACCAATACCAATCCACCATACAAAGTTTGTTATATCCCAAGCCCAATCAACACCGTTATTAGAACCCCAAACACCTATACCCACACCTACTGTGTATGAAAGGCAGCCTAAACCCCACAAAAAGGTAAGGCAGGCAACGGTAAATAACATGTACCAATACTTATTGGCTTTACCCTCAACAGGTCTGATGATGTCTCCGTAATTTGAGCATAGGTTTTATGACCTAAAATTAACGGTTCTCTTATTTGTGATTCTGAGTGCATACCTTTTTATAATTTTTAATCCCTAATCTGATTTATAATTTCCTATGCGTGTGCTTCTTCTTTTTTTTCTTTATGCGCCCTTCTCCCTCTTCTTTTTCTTCCTCAAGCTTCTAAAGTAATTTTCTCTTCCTGATTACGAACTTTTACTAAATAAGAAACCGTTGGTTTAATACCTACTTCTTCTAATAAGAAATAATTACGTTCATTTTCTCTGTCTTTAGTAACCTGAGAATCTTTATCCATCCGAATGACCGAAAGAGATAGCGTTTGTAGGACAAGCTTGTTGACAAGCTGTTTTAATAGCTCCGTCTTTTATTGGCTGACCTGCTTTTTTAGCTTCTAATTTACCGGCTTGTAAACGTTGTTGACACATAGAACATTTCTCCATTACACCGCGACCACGTACCACAACATCAGGGTTTAGAACCATGCGGCCTAAATCTTGTTGTGCAGGATTAATATCTCATAATCAGGATTACCTCTGGTAATTAAACCAATTGAAACGACGCACTTTATATGGGCAGTTGTTAGCACAGTAACGAGTACCAATACAACGGTTATATGCCATTTGGTTTAACCCTTCTGTACTGTGGTTAGTAGCTAATACTGGACAAACTGTTTCGCAAGGTGCGTGATTACAGTGCTGGCACATGATAGGTTGGAAAGTTACCTTCGGATTAAAAGAAGGGTTTTCCATATCATAAATACATCCTGCGATTCGACCGCATATGCTCTTCCTCAGCTCTCTTACGAGTCATGTCAGAAGTATAATAACGGTCGATACGCAACCAAGCCATTTCACGTGTGCGACGAACCTGATCTTTACCAACAGTAGGAACATTATTTTCTGCCGTACAAGCCACTACACAAGCAGCGCAACCTATACAGGTATTCATATCAATAACCATACCCCACTTAACACCCGGACGAGGATGTGCAGCCCACAAATCAACTTCTTCTATTGGTCTTTCACCTTGATTGGTATGTATAAATGCTTTTGGATTATTGGATGCAGCGTCTTCTTTATATTGTGCTAACTTGTTTCGCGAGAATTTGTTCTTCGCGACCCATAATAGTATGATGTATTTGAGTAGCAGCAAACTGATGTACTTTATCGGTAGCAGCAATGCTTACTTCTGAAGATATATTTTGAATGGTGTCATTGGTAACAGATAAGAATTCGAATGCGTTTGCACCACCATCCAAACCTGCTTCTTTAGCTACTTTGTATGATTCTACTTTACGTCCGTATCCTAAAGCAACACCAATCGTTCCTTTAGCCTGACCAGGTTGTGGGTAAACAGGCATTTCTACTGAAACACCATTTACAGTTAATGTAGCAATGCTTCCATCCACATCCTGGCGTAACATTTCTCCGAACTTTTGTTCGTGAACGTCTTCAGGGTGCATAGTGATGTAGTTATCCCAGGTTACTTTAGAAATAGGATCAGGTAACTCATGCAACCAAGGGTTATTACTTTGGTTACCGTTACCTAAAGAAACTTTTTCGTAAACAGTTATTTCCCAAGTACCACCTTTAGCTGCTGTTGCTTTAGATGCAGCTGCATTATAATCAACTTCAGGTAATTTATTTGCTTCTTCGGCAGCAATTACTTTTTTCTCGTCAACTTTTTCTTTCTTTTCTTCTTTGTTTAATTGAAAAGAATCTGCAATAACAGCAGCCACGCCAGTCATTAAAGGCTTACCTGAACTGTCTTTAGCCATTGGCTCAATAACAGCGGGTTCAACCGCCTTCGCAAAATGCACGTGCAATAAACCATCGTGCAAGGTATTGCTCCAAAAACTATAAAAATCGCCATACTTAGCCTGCATCGGGTACACGTGGTTTTGCCAGTATGCTTGTAAGTAAGTTAAGTAATCGGTTTTAACACCCGACCATTTCAATAAAGTATCTTGTGCCTGACGGGTACCTTGGTAACGTGGTTGAGAGAATATTGGGTTAATGGTAGGTTGTTGCAAAGAATAATGTCCGCGCACAGGGTTTGCATCACCCCAAGATTCTAACCAGTTATGGTCGGGGCAAACGTAATCTGCTAATTGTGCGGTTTCATCTAATGCTTGTGCGAAAGATATTTTAACAGGTACTTTTTTGTAAGCAGCAGTAAAACCTGTTTTAGCAGGTGCTGTATAAATAGGATTGCTATTATACGTAATAACTACACCTGTTTTTCCGCTATTCATATTAGCAATAAGGGTTGCTAATTCTTTATCATCACCTTTCTTTAAATTCAAGTGATATTCGTAGCTGATAGTCTTATCGTAGTTATCAAGCATTTTGTTGATGCCGTTAACCAACACCTGAGTATCAGTATCATTCAACCCGCAAATAACTAAAGATTGACCTTTAGCAGAGGCTAATTCTTTAGCCACTTTAGCAAGTACTTTTTGTACATCCGGATTTGAAGCAATGCCAGCACTTGCAGAAACAGCTGAGTTTCCGGTTGCTTTAGCAACTTCGTTATATAGGGCAACAATTGTTTTACCAATTTCAGAAGGCTTAATCATATAACGCTCTCCGCGTTAGCGCCGGTAAGCGATAAGTTAGATTCAAACTGGTAATGCTTAACCATTTCCGGTTTTTCTACGCTAACCTTTTTATTCTTAGCATACGCTGTAGAGAAAACAGCTGGTGCAAGCCAGATTCAAAAAGTCGGCAGCAACGCCAACTACTACTTTATTGGCTTTTTCAAAATCGTAGGTAGATGTTACTTTTTTACCGAATACTTTATCGTTTGCTTCGCGCAAAGCAGAATACGATACCGAATCATATTGGTAAACTCTCGCAGTCGGGTATTTAGCAATAAACTCAGCTAGTACAGAATGTGTAGAAGGAGATATAATGGTAGAAGATAAAATAGCAATTTCTTTTCCGCTTGCGGCAGCATCTGCTAAAGACTTGCCAATAGCAGCATCAACACTTTTCCAGTCGGTTTCTAGCACCTTTTGCATAAGGAGCAGTTAAACGAGCACTGTCATATAAACCAAGAACAGAAGCCTGTGTACGAGCAGTTGTTCCCTCACTATGTTTTTTTAGTAAGTCATTAGCTTCAATTTTAATAGGGCGGCCTTCTTGTGTTTTTACAAGAACAGCAGCAAAGTCATGACCATCATAGAAAGTAGAAGCGTAAAAGTTAGCAACGCCCGGAGTAACATCTTCAGGTTTCACAACGTAAGGAATAGATTTAATAACAGGTGTTTCGCAAGAAGCAAGAGCGGCGGCGGCAGTGGTAAAACCAACTACTTTTAAAAAGTCGCGGCGACTGGTGGTGCCTTCACCATTTAAGGTTTCCGTCATCGGAAGATCCTCCACAAATTCGTTTTGTTGGTGTTTTAAAAATTCCGGACTTTCGTTTAGCTCCGATAATCCTTTCCAATACTTCTTATTTGTACCCATTATATCGAGAAATAATCGTTCTAATTAAAATTAATAATGACATTTAGCACACTCTATACCACCCATCTGTGCAACGGTAAAGGTGTTAAGATGCTCTTTCTTAATATTTTTCTTTCAATGCCTCATGAAGTCTGTCGTAGTATGCGTTGCCTGCCATAGCCACTTCTGTTTTGCGGTGGCACTCAATACACCATTTCATGGTTAGCGGAGATTTTTGTTCAACGGTTGTCATAGCTTTTACATCACCATGGCATTGCGCACATTCTATTTTACCAACTACAACGTGTTGCGAGTGGTTAAAATAAACGTGGTCGGGTAAGTTGTGAACTTTAATCCATTCAATAGGATTTTGCTTGGCGGCAACACTCAACATAGGTGCCCGCTTTAGGATCGAAGCCTGCTGCGGCATATATTTTAGAAATTTCTTTAGTGCCGTAACCGCACCTTCCTGAATGCCTTTGTGGCAATTCATACAGATGTTTACGGTAGGAATACCTGCGTGACGGGATTTCTCAACCGAGTTGTGACAATACTGACAAGCAATGGCGTTATCGCCCGCATGTATTTTATGAGAGAACTTAATAGGTTGTTCAGGATGATAGCCTTTACCTGTTTGCCAATCGTAATAAACACCTACTTTAAATAAGGAGTTCCAGCAGCTTTTCATGCCTATGCAAGAAAGAACAATTAAGCACACAGCCACAAAACGACGGTTATTGCCTAGCCAATTTTTACTCTCTTGTGTAAAAGTAGCAGGCTCAACCGCGGGTTGCCCTTCTTTGGCATTGGTAACATTTTGTAACGATAAGCGCACACCACGTAAAATACCAATTAGTATAGCTAAGATAACCAATACTGCTAAAAGAATATAAAGCGGGTTAACGCCTTTTTCTTCTTCATTGCCTTTCTGTTGCACCACCTGAAGAAGCTACTGCAGTAGGTTTACTTCAACAGGAGGATTTAAGATGTAGGCTTCAACAGCTTTAATTTCATCATCACTAATAGTTCCTTCAAAAACAGTCATGGCAGCATTGCCATTGTCTTTTAATATTTTGTTTGCGTATGCGTCTCCGCTTTTTATAAGTTTTTCGTTATTTTTAATCCAGTTAAATAGCCAATCTCCTTTAGGAACATGGTTCCCACTCCTTTTAGTCCGGGACCTGTTATTTTTTGGCTTAGTTAAAGCGTGACAAACTGCGCAATTTTGTTTAAATATTGTTTTTCCGTCGGCTGCTGAGGCGTGGTTTATGCTTACAAAACTCACTAAAATCAACCCAAACAAGAAGTTAAGAGCGTTACGGGACATATCTTTCATCATATTTTTTACGAATGACACTGTAATGACAAACCCATTACAATGGGCGCAAATTTAATAGAAGATTGCATTCATGGTATAGCCGTCTGCATCTTTTTTCTACCATTTATGTAATTTAGAACGATTATAAATAAAACTCTCGGACATAAAAAAACCTTGCCATTCGACAAGGTTTCTTTTTTATCCGATGAAGCTTATTGTTCGAACTTTTTATAGTCAGAAGGAATTGCAATTTGAGAAGCATCAACTGCTTTTTTCTCAATTTTAATTGCTTCTAATTTGCTCATTTGTGCGCCTGTTCCGTCAGTTTCGATACTTAACAAAGGCATAGAACCTTTTGGTAAATCTTTAATTTGAAGGAAATAAACAGACTGCTTGTCTTTACGATTCCAAAGGCTAACCAACTGAGAGAAGAAACCAAAATTATCGGTAGTAATCCAATATACAATTTGTGTATTCTCATCGGTGTTTTTCACTGTCCAGTCCGAACATTTTTTACCACAAACAGTTTTACTGCCGGTACCTTTAGTAACCGTGCAAGTACCTTTAATGGTTGGAGGTGTTTCAGACTTATGGTCGCCCCAAACTTTACGTGCAGGGTTTACAAACTTAATTTTCTTCTCTTTCAAATCAAATACAAAGCTACCTTCGACTTTGCCCGATTTTTTACCAATCTGGTCTAATTTTACATTTTCTCCTTTTACGTAGTAAATGTTACTGGTAGTATCTTTTTTGGTTTCCATTCTAAACTCAATGGTACCCTCAAACTGTGCAAAAGCAGCCGTAGATAAGGCACATGCAGCAACAAATAGTTTTAATTTTTTCATGTTTTGGTTATTAATAGTTTTAATTTAAGGGAGCTAAATTAACAGTACATTTGATAAAAACAAAATTTATGTCTAAAACCATAGAAACGGGCAAAGCGGGCGAAGAACAAGCAGCTGCGTTTCTTAAAGCCGCCGGATATACCGTATTAGCAACCAACTGGCGCTACAAACATTTAGAGATTGATATTATTGCCCAACATGGCAACGAGCTTGTTATTGCCGAAGTAAAAACCCGAGCAAACGATACCTTTGGCACACCTGAAAGTTTTGTAACTAAAGACAAACAACAAAAACTAATTAAAGCCGCCCACGAATACATTGCGCAAAACAACATAGAGCTTGATTGCCGCTTTGATATTATCTCCGTCATTACCTCAACCAACAAGGTGTATCATATAGCCAATGCTTTTTATGCGGGGTTGAAGCGGTAATAATTACTAAGGCACTATAACCAGCTTTTTGTTTACAAAACTGGTACTGCTTTGCAGGGTTACGTTGTAAACGCCTTCGGTTAAAATGCCCGCCCCTATAGTTGTTTTGCCGTTTATGGGTTGGCTTAATACAAGCTTGCCTGTAATGTCATATACCTGCATGGTTTGCTCTTGGCTGCTGCTTGGGTCTACAACAAAACTTCCGTTGCTGGGGTTGGGGTATATGTTTATCGTTGAAACCTCATCCATGTTCAACGGTACTACCATAAAATATTTATAATTGTTGTTATAATCGGTTTGTTTTAAAAGATAGTAAGAAGTGCCCGTGGCAGGCTCTGTATCTTTTATCTGATAATACAAAGGCGCAGTACTATTACCATCTTTTGCTTTTGAGTAAACTTTAGCAAATTCGGTAAAGTTTTTACCATCTGTGCTTTTTTCAATCGTAAAGTAATGGTTGTTAACCTCGGTAGCTGTTTCCCATAGTATATCTGCTGTGTTTCCGGTTGGCACTACCGTAAAATTTAGCAAAGAGATAGGAGTGGGACTAATACCCGCACAAGGGAAAGCCGAGGTATAGCTAATGCCATTACCACTATAATCAATATAAGCACTGGTGCAACCAGCATTGTTTAAGTTAATGGTATTGCAGTTGGGGTTGCTGCCATAATTACTTGCCGTGCCCGATGAATTGCTATACTGACAACTGTTGTTATTAATTAAAAAGGTGCCCGATGAGTTTCCGGTAAACGTGCCTAAAGTACTGCTACAGGTTGTGCAATTACTGGTGCTTGAATTATTGCCACCTATGCAGCTAACGCAACCGTTTTGCAAAGTAACCGACCTGCTTGTATTACTACCCGTAAAAGTTATCGAATAACTGATGATTACCCCATATTGATAATACCACGGGCAGGTATTAGTAGGTGTTGGGGCCACTACGGCTACACTGGTTGGTTCGTAGGCTACACTTACCGTCCAGCCATTGGTAGATGCTGCAGCAATGCCACATTGCCCAAAAGAAGTGTTGTTGAATAAGCACAAGAATAAAAAAGCAAGAAATCCCCCCTTCAGCATAAGGGTTCAAAAGTAGCTTACAAGACCTGTTTAATTACGGCTATCGTCTATATATTCGATAAACCAACTAAAAAAACCGATAAGTGGTAAAACGCTTTTTATGCGGGCTGAGGTAAATAAACCCTGCTTTCTTTTTCCTTGACGAAAAAGAAACAAAAAGTCAAGACCAAACGATCTGCCCCTCACAAGCTAAACTGCTCCGCGTTTGGTCGGGCTGCCCGCTGTTTCAAATTATAATTAATCTAATCATTATGGTTCGCTGAGTGTGGCTGGCGTCCACGAAAGGTGCGAACCGAAAGTTTTCTGGGCGATGCGGGGTAGCTTGTGCGCCAAGAAAAGCTTTAGGTTGGCTTTCGTGGGGCACTTTCTTTGCTTCGTTTCTTTGGGCAAGCAAAGAAATGAAGAGAAAAAGAAAAACAATTTTATTTAAGAAATAACCACCCTAAACACCTTGGTAGGTGTACCCAGCACGGGTTTTTTGCCTTTGCTTTTTTCTTGCATATAAAACAGCACTGCCATGCCTTCCTGCGTTTCGGGAAAGCTGGCCGTAAGGGTGCCGCGTTTCAAATCGCCAAGGTAGGTATAGCCCGAGGTTTTTAGGGCAGGGTCGGGTATGGTAGTTAGGTTGGCTGCCTGCACCAGCATAAATATCATGGCTTCTTTTACGCCTTTGCGCAAGGCTTTGCTTTTGGTGCCGGGGTAGGTAACTTCAATTTCTATGCTTAGGTGTATTTGTTTTTTAAGGCTAAGGTACACGGGCATTAGCTTGCCGGTTGCCTCGGTGCTTATGGTAGTGGTGGTAGCTGCCTTTTTTAGTTGCAGGTTTAGTGCGGTTCTGTCTGATTCCATTAAAGCGCTTTCAGGTATATCGGCAAAAATAATCCTAAGCTGGTCTTCAAGCCCCAGTGGTCCTCCGGCTTTTTGCCTGCGCTCTATTTGATGAAACAATCTGGTAATGGTAGGGTCGTGTTTACCACCCGGACTGGTATGCAACGGCCAAAGCTCCAAATATCCCAAATTATCGGGCACGGTAACACCAACGGGATTGGGGTTGCTATACAGCTTGTTTAATATGGCCAAATTAGCCGCCGTAATGCTTAGGCGGGTGGCGGTAGATGGGTTAGTGCCCACAGCGGGCTGATTTAAATAAGGTACAGCGCGGTTAAAATAAATGTTGCGCTCTTCCTGGGTGGTTCCAAATAAACTTCTTTCTCCTTCTGACATGGCTTTAGTTTTTAGTTATATTAATTTAGTTCGTTTTTCTGTTTCTGGTGACACATGTTCCGTTGCTGGTGACATGTCACCCATTACGGGTGACGTGTATACTGTTGCGGGTGACATGTATACTGTTTCTAGTGACACACGCTCTGTTGCAGGTGACATGCATTCCATTTCGGGTGACATGCACGCTATAGTTGGTGACATCCATTCCATTGCCGGTGACATGCGCTTAGCTCCTGAGCAGGTATGCGCAGCAACTAAACAAACCTGTTTGCTAACCCCTACTATATAGTTCGACAAGCTCACTAACAAGTAGGTGGTTTGGGGCATTTGCTCTATGTTGGTGGTTGTTTTCATTGTGCTACAGTAAAATTAACGAAAAATAGTTGAAACTTCCTCATTAACTTTTCAACCGTTTTGCAAAGTGGGGGTGGTATCTTTTGCAGGTTTTTCAAGGGTTGTATCAAATAAATCTTATTTTATAGGGAATGAAGAAATTACCTACATTTGTAATAAGTGAAATGTAAAATATTCATATTTCTATCTGTGATAGGTTTTATTTCTTGTAAGAAATATGGCGAAGGCTATGTAGAAGGTACTGTTTATGAAGTTGGAACTAACATGCCTATTGCAGGTATTCCGGTTACTATAGGATATTTTACTGGTCCTTCAACTCCTTATGTAACTGTTAGTAATTCTCATACTGATAATAGCGGTCATTATCTTCTTTATTATGATAAAAAAAGGGGTAGTGAGAATTATGTAGTTGGATGCACACCAGATTCCCTTCATCTTTCAGGTAACACTGGCAGTTACGACCCTGAATATAAAAAGGAAACAAATGGCAATATTCCTCTTTATCCACGTGCATTTTTAAAGCTACATGTTAAAAAAACAACATCTGCCCAATACAATAATGGTTTTCAGATTTCTGTTAGTTATTTAAGTGGTGGTCTCTTATACTATTACTATCAAACTTTTCTAAATAATAACCCGTTTGATACTATACTTCCTGTTTTTAAAGCCTATGGCAATTGTACAAATTATATTTTTTGTCCTACTACAGGATCTTCTATTGGAAGCACCTTTATAAATAAAGGAGATACAGGAGTTTTTACAATCCAGTATCAATAATTTTATGAGCGTTAGGGATTGTAGGAAGCTGCCGTGCAGCGCGTAAAGCCCGACGGCGTAATCGCCGTAACGCCCAATCAATAATAATTTATACCTTCGCATCATGTTTACATCAGACCAGTTGAAAGATCTTCTGGAGCGCTCGCGGGCGTTGAGGAGGCATCTTTGACATCGACAGTAAGCTTCACGAAATAATTCAGGAAGAAGAAAAAACGCTTGCACCTGATTTTTGGAACGACGCCAAAAAGGCCGAACAGCTTTTGCGTGCCATAAAAATTAAAAAAGACTGGACTAACTCTTACGCCGAGCTTGAACGCATGGTAGAGGATACCACTACGCTATACGAGTTTCATAAAGCAGGCGAAGCCACGGCAGAAGAAACCGAGCAACAGTTTAAACTTGCCTACAAAAAGCTGGAGAGTCTGGAGTTTAAAAACATGCTGGGTGGTAAAGAAGATGTGCTAAACTGCGTAGTAGAAATAAACGCAGGCGCAGGCGGCACCGAAAGTTGCGATTGGGCAGCTATGCTGATGCGCATGTATATTATGTGGGCAGAAAAGAATGGTTGCACGGTTTCTGAAAACGACCACCAGGATGGGGATGCGGCGGGCATAAAATCGGTCTCTCTGCAAATAGAAGGGGCTTATGCCTACGGTTATTTAAAAGGAGAAAACGGCGTGCACAGGTTGGTGCGCATCTCTCCGTTTGATGCCAATGCCAAGCGCCACACCTCGTTTGCATCGGTGTATGTATATCCGATTATTGATGATACGATTGAAATAAATATCCCTCCGGCTGATATTGAAATTAGCACAGCCCGCAGTGGTGGTGCCGGCGGACAAAACGTGAACAAAGTAGAAACCAAAGTATTGATAAAACATTTACCTACGGGCATACAGGTAATGTGTCAGATAGAGCGCTCTCAGCTGGGTAACCGCGAACGTGCCATGCAAATGCTAAAGTCTCAGCTATACGAGATTGAAATGCGCAAGCGCAATGAAGCCCGACAAGCCGTGGAAGCCAACAAGAAAAAGATTGAGTGGGGCAGCCAGATTAGGAACTATGTTTTTCATCCGTACAAGTTAGTGAAAGATTTACGTACCGATTATGAAACCAGCGATGTGCAGGGTGTAATGGATGGCGATTTGGAAGATTTTATTAAAGCTTATTTAATGGAATATGGGGATAAACAGTAAAAGAGTCTCGTCATTGCGAGCGAAGCGCGGCAATCTCATGAATAGTAAAGATTGCTTCGTCGTTCCTCCTCGCAATGACAGTAATGTTTTGATTTAATTAATGAGTTTAATTAATTTATATTTGTAGAATATAGCCGCGCAGAATTATGTTGATGCAACCTATTATAGATAAAGTAAGTCGTAAGTTTATCTTAAATGAACTTACGCCCGAACGATTTGTACGCAAAACCAACAACGGTAATAATGAGATTTATGTAATTACCCACCACGACTCTCCTTACACCATGATGGAGATTGGTCGCTTGCGTGAGCTTACCTTTCGTTACGCAGGTGGCGGCACCGGCAAAAGTTTGGATATAGATGAGTACGACGTTTCTTCGCACCCTTATAAACAACTGTTAGTTTGGAATCCTGAGCATAAAGAAATTGTTGGTGCGTATCGTTATATTAAGTGCAGAGAAGCAGGTTATAAAAACGGGCAGATAGATTTGGCCACTACCGAGTTGT
The DNA here is from genome assembly GCA_963763345.1 of uncultured Candidatus Saccharibacteria bacterium. Lineage (GTDB taxonomy): Bacteria > Bacteroidota > Bacteroidia > B-17B0 > Aurantibacillaceae > PALSA-968. The sequence continues at coordinate 50,305 of CAVXOV010000084.1, read as the reverse complement.
TTAAGTTTTCTTCAACGTTTTACGATAAATATTTAGATAAGACCATAGAGCTTGGGCGTTCTTTTGTGCAACCCAGCTACCAACCCGGCGAGCAATTCCGGAAAGGATTGTTTTCCTTAGATAATCTGTGGGATGGCTTGGGCGCTATTATAGTGGATAACCCCGATTGTAGTTATTTCTTTGGCAAGGTAACTATGTACACACACTATAATAAAGAAGCGCGTGATATGCTGCTTGCCTTTATGAAGTATTATTTTCCGGATAAAGAAAAGATGGTAAAGCCTATTCACTCTGTAAAAGGCAGAAAAGTAACGGCCTTTGTAAAAAGAGTAGTTTCTCCCAATAAAAGAAGTAAAAAAGTAGCCGCTTTTATAAAGAGCATAGAAGGCTTGCCTTATAAAGAGGGGCACTTGGTTTTAAACCAACATGTGCGTGAACTGGGAGAGCATATCCCGCCTTTGGTTAATGCATACATGAATCTCTCCCCTACCATGAAAACCTTTGGAACAGCTATTAACAAAGACTTTGGTGGTGTAGAAGAAACGGGCATTATGGTTTGTATTAATGATATTTACGAGTCTAAAAAACAAAGACACGTAGATTCGTACAAGAAAGAATTGGAGAGCAGAAATCATGCAGGTTAACAGTGCAGATTTTGCCATAAGCAGCACCAACGTAGATGGCTGCCCTAAAACACATTTCCCCGAATTTGCTTTTATAGGAAGAAGTAATGTAGGCAAGTCTTCGCTTATCAATATGCTGTGCAGTAAAAAGATTGCGCATACCTCTGTAAAGCCCGGTAAAACAAGATTGATTAATCACTTCTTAATTAATAACGCTTGGTATGTGGTTGACTTACCCGGTTATGGCTATGCCAAGGTTTCTAAAACCGACCGTGTAGAGTTTGAAAAGTTTATTTCGTTCTATATTCTCGAAAGAAAGAATTTAGTTTGCCTTTTTGTGTTGATTGATTCGCGCTTACCATTGCAAGCGATAGACGCACAATTCATGCAATGGCTGGCAGAAAACGAAATACCCTTTTGTATTATCTTTACAAAAACGGATAAGCTTTCTAAAACCGAATTACAAAAGAATATAGCACACTTTGAAAAACAAATGTTACTTACTTGGGAATTTATGCCCGGCTATTTTATAACCTCTGCCGAAAAGAAAACAGGCAAGGAAGAAGTGTTAGATTATATACATGAGAATATTGTTGAATACAATAAGAGTTTGCAGAAGAAGTAAGCCATGAAAACCAAATCGCTAAAGAAAAATAAAGTAAATGTGGTAACCCTTGGTTGCAGCAAAAACATTGTAGATAGCGAGGTACTTATGGGTCAGCTGCGTGCCAATAAATTTGATGTGGAACATGAAGGTGAAGACAACGACCACCAGATTGTAATTATTAATACCTGTGGTTTTGTAGATAATGCCAAGCAGGAGAGCATAGATACTATTTTGCAATATGTGAAAGCTAAAAAAGCCGGGCATGTTGAAAAGGTTTATGTTACGGGTTGTTTAAGCGAACGCTACAAAGGCGATTTGGAAAAGGAAATACCAGATGTGGATGCGTATTTCGGCACAAGAGATTTGCCCAAGCTTTTAAAAACATTAAAAGCGGATTACAAGCACGAGTTGGTTGGAGAGCGTTTGCTTACTACGCCTTCGCATTACGCTTATTTAAAAATTTCAGAAGGCTGTGATAGGCCTTGCTCTTTTTGTGCTATTCCGCTAATGCGTGGTGGGCATGTTTCTGTACCTATAGAAGATTTGGTAAAACGTGCTGAAACATTAGCCTCCAAAGGCACTAAAGAGTTGCTATTAATTGCGCAAGACCTTACCTATTATGGTTTGGATATTTATAAGAAACGTGAGCTTGCCAATTTATTGGATAAACTAAGTGATGTTGATGGTATTGAGTGGGTGCGTTTGCATTATGCTTTTCCAAGTGGATTTCCTATGGAAGTGTTTGATGTAATGAACCGTAAAAAGAATATGTGCAACTATTTAGATATGCCTTTGCAACACATCAGTGATAATATGCTGAAGAGTATGCGCCGAGGAATTACCAAACAAAAAACCATTGATATTGTTAATCAAATTCGTGATAAAGTACCGGGTATTGCCTTGCGTACAACCTTAATTGCAGGTTACCCCGGAGAAACCGAAAAAGACCATGAAGAGATGTTAGAGTGGGTTACGCAAACCCGTTTTGACAGACTGGGCATCTTCACATATTCTCACGAAGAGAATACTCATGCGCATCTTTTGAAAGATGATGTATCTGCTAAAATAAAAAAGCAACGTGCAGATGCGGTGATGAAAGTTCAGCAGGAAATTTCTTTGGAACTAAACCAACTAAAGATTAATAAAGTATTTAAAACTATTATAGATAGGAAAGAAGGAGAGTACTTTATTGGTAGAACCGAGTTCGACAGTGCCGATGTAGATAACGAAGTACTTATAAAAGCAGATAATAAAACCTATTTATCTCCGGGAAGTTTTGTTGATGTAAAGATTAATGAAGCCACCGATTTTGATTTATACGGAACATTAGTATAGGTAATAAACAGATGTAGTCTGAAAATTATTTTAGAGAAATGACTCTATTTGACAAAAGCGTACTATTTTTAGTACGCTTTTATTTTGAACGAATTTTTTCAGAACATACTACAAACCATTATCAACTACCAGCAGGATAAGCCCCTGTTGTTTACCCAATTATTTTTCTGGCTGTTCTTTGCGGTAGTTCTTTTCTTTTATTCGTTTTTATATAAGTTCAGCAAGGCGCGCACCGTTTATTTATTTTTAGTGAGTCTGTTTTTCTACTACAAAACAAGCGGCGTGTTTATTGTGCTATTGCTCTTTACCATTTGCAGCGATTATTGCTGGGGTTGGCTTATACACAAGGTTAAGAAGAATTATGCAAAAAAGATATTCGTTACCTGCAGTGTTTGCATCAATTTGTTTTTGCTGGGTTATTTTAAATATGCCTATTTCTTTACCGAGAGTTCCAATCAATTGTTTGGCACACATTATACATTCTTCAACCACTTCTCGCATTTCAGTAATTCGTTTTTCAGTACAGGTTTTAGTGTAGACAAATTAATTCTTCCGGTAGGAATTTCCTTTTTCACCTTTCAATCGCTTTCATATATCATTGATTTGTACCGAGAGAAAGTGCAGCCCGTAAAGAACATTTTTGAGTATGGTTTTTTTGTCTGCTTCTTTCCGCACCTTGTAGCGGGTCCTATTGTAAAAGCTCACGAGTTCTTATACCAAATACACCAACCCTATACTCTTTTAAAAACAGAATTTGGCATAGCAGTGTTTTGGATATTAAACGGACTTGCCAAAAAAATAATGGCAGATTATATAGGCGTAAACTTTGTAGACCGCATCTTTGAGAACCCCAACTACTATAGCGGCATCGAAGTTATCTTAGGTATATTCGGTTACTCATTACAGATATATGCCGACTTCTCGGGTTATACTGATATTGCCATAGGAGTTGCACTCCTGTTGGGTTTCCGCTTAAAGACAAACTTTAAATCACCATATAAAGCACAAAGTACCAGTGAGTTTTGGCAACGCTGGCACATCTCACTCTCCAGTTGGCTTAAAGAATATTTATACATTCCGCTTGGCGGTAACCGAAAAGGAACCGTAGGCTCTTATATCTGTATCTTCATTTTAAGCTCCGTGTTTATTCTACTAAGTGGTAAGGTTTGGTTGTTTCTTTTGCTTCCGGGTTTTGCATTGTTGTTTGGCGTGCTGATGTATTTCTTTGCAGGATTTAAAAAGGTATTAAACACTAACATCAATTTAATGATAACCATGTTGCTGGGGGGCTTGTGGCATGGTAGCAGTTGGATGTTTATGATTTGGGGTGGTTTAAACGGATTGGGATTAGTGTTGCATAAATTATGGTTACGAATTTCTCCTTTCAAAAACAGCGCCAATTTCTTTGTAAAAGTTTTATGTGTAATACTAACGCTGGTGTTTATAAGCTTTACACGTATATGGTTCCGAAGCGATGATTTAGAAACGGTAAACAATATCTTCAACAGGATACAAAACCATTTTGGATTTGATTTATTACTGCCCGTATTGGTTTCTTACCGAACTGTATTGCTGGTTATGCTAACGGGTTATCTCATCCATTGGTTACCCGAAAGATTAAAAACAGGATACCGAACTATTTTTAGCAATAGTCCTATTCCGGTAATGGGAGTGGGAATTGTTGTGGCGGTATTTTTACTATATCAGGCAACGAGTGCCGATATGCAGCCCTTTATTTACTTTCAGTTTTAGTGTGAGATTGCTTTGCTAAAAGAACAAAGAAGATTATTAGTTATTCTCCTCGTAATCAGGCTTTAGGAATTCTTTCCAATCGCCAAGGTTAGCAATTACTTGTAGCTGACGATATGTGGTATGAAACAAACTCTCATCCTCTTGTGCATTCAATAAATTAATGCGGTAGTTGTCGTAGTTGTGCAAAGCTCGCTTCTCATCTTTAGACAACATAATGCCCGAAAATTCCTTTTCGCGTAAATCGTTGATACTGGCTTCTCCGCCAATACTTTTCTTAGTAAAAAGCTCTGATAGGTTCTTTAATTTTGAGTTCAATTCCACAATGCAAATCTAAAATAATTTCCCATATGCCAACGCCTTTGGGCAGGTTCTTTATAAACATGATTTTGTTAATAGACTGCTTTTTTGAGTGATTTATAGTAAATAAATGTTTTTGTTTAACAACTGCATCCAAAACTTCATTTAAATAATTTACTGGAACTGCTTTATCTATTTTTAACCTGTAAATTCCAAATTACCTTATATTTGCCTAAATTTATTTTGCATGAGTACGGAAGAAAAAGGTTTTGGCATTGCCAGAGGAAACTATAAATTCTTTTTAGCAGGTGTGGTGCTTATTGTGCTGGGCTACCTACTAATGATGGGTGGCGGCAGTGATGACCCTAATGTGTTTAACCCCGAGATATTTAGTTTTCGCCGTATTACGCTTGCACCTTTGGTTTGTTTGGCGGGCTTTGCCGTTATTATGGTAGCCATTATGCGCCGCCCTAAAAAAGCAGCATAGTTTATGAGTTGGTTGCAAGCCATTGTATTAGCCATTGTAGAAGGGCTTACCGAGTTTTTACCCGTATCGAGTACCGGTCACATGATTATTACTACCGGATTGATGGGTATGCCCGTTACCGAATTTGTGAAACTGTTTACCGTTTGCATTCAGTTAGGCGCCATAGCTGCGGTGGTGGTTATGTATTTTAAACGATTCTTTCAGTCGGTTAATTTTTATTTTAAATTGTTTGTTGCTTTTATTCCTGCTGCAATTGCAGGCGTATTGCTGGGCGATGTAATTGATAGTCTGCTGGAAAATCCACTGGGAGTGGCCATTGCTTTATTCTTGGGCGGTATTATCTTTTTGTTTATAGATAAGTGGTTTACAAAAGAAGAAATACAATCTACCAACAATGTAAATTACATACAGGCTTTAAAGATTGGCTTGTTTCAGTGCATTGCTTTAATACCGGGGGTATCCAGAAGCGGTGCTACCATTGTGGGTGGCTTATCGCAAAAGCTGAACCGCAAAACAGCTGCCGAGTTTTCTTTCTTTCTGGCGGTGCCTACTATGTTTGCCGCAACAGGCAAAAAGCTATACGATTTTTATAAGCACAACGGTATACCTTCGGGTGATGAAGTAAAACTGTTGGCTGTTGGTAACGTGGTTGCTTTTGTAGTTGCCTTACTTGCCATTAAGTTCTTTATTAATTTTCTTACCAAACATGGGTTTAAATTGTTTGGTTGGTATCGTATTATAGTGGGGGCCATCATTATTGTGCTTTATGTTGCTGGTATTAAGTTGAATGTTTTATAGCTTTCGGTTCTATCAAGTCCCATAGGTTGCCGTACAAGTCTTTAAACACCGCAACCGTTCCCCACGCTTCAACAACAGGCTCTCTAACAAAAACTATCTCGTTTTGTTGCATGTTTTTATAATCTCTCCAGAAATTGTCGGTATATAAAAACAAAAAGACTCTTCCACCCGTTTGATTTCCTACCCTGCTTTTTTGTTCATCAGTAGCAGCTTTGGCAAGCAAAAGACAACAACCATCAGTACCGGGAGGCTTTACGCTTGGTTTCGCTTAAAACGGTGTCTTCAATAAGCGTAAAGTGTAATTTTTCAGTATAGAATTTAATAGCTTCATCGTAGTCAGCAACTACCAAAGCAATATGAGCTAATTGTTGTTTCAATAAAAGGTATATTATTTCTTAAGGTACTTGCTGCTAAACATAAATGGCAATAAGGTTTCTATACCATTGGTACAAAAAACTTTACCAGTTGGTGTTGCCATAATAAGTTTAATCTTTTTATTATGACGTTGCTCGTATTCGGCAATGGCTTGTCTGCATGCACCACAAGGAGTTACAGGCTGCTCGGCTTCAGCCTCGCAGGTTACTGCAATTGTTTTTATAACTACATCAGGGTATTGAGAACCCGCATAAAAAATAGCCACACGCTCGGCACACATACCCGACGGGTAAGCGGCATTCTCTTGGTTGTTTCCTGTAACAACTTTGCCGTTCTCTAAAAGAACGGCAGCACCTACCTTAAAGTTAGAGTATGGTGCATAGGCGGCGTGCATAATTTTAGTAGCCTGTTGAAGTAGTGTTTGTTCATCAGTTGGTAATTGTTTGGCAGTAGCATACACATCTACGGAAACTATGTATTGGATTTTTTCTGCGCTCATCGTTTTTTTGGTTCAATATTTTTTTCACTAATTACTTTGCCCAAGCTATCATAGCTTACTTCTTTTATCACAACACCTGAAGTATCGTAATAGTGCCACAAACCAACTGACAAGTCTTTTCTGCATTCTCCTTCGGCATAAGGTTTTCCGTTCTCGGAATATACCTTCGAGTGCCCGTTCATTTTGCCGTTATCATAAAAAGCTTCGCTCCATATAAATCCGTTCGGATAAAAATAAAACCATTGTCCGTGGCGTTTGCCAAACCTAAAGAATCCCTTAGTCTTGACTACGCCTGTTTCATATTTCTGAAAAAACTCTCCGGTGTAATCTGTATCCGGTGGCGCAAGGTCATCCACAATCTTATCCAGTTGAGATTGTATTTTTTTGCTTGTTGAATCTTGTGCGGGAGGAGTGGGGTTTGTTATGTCTGTCTTTTGATTAGAAGTACAGGCATTTATGAGTATGGTTACTATAAATGCTATTACTATTTGTCTTTTAAGCATGGTTATTTCTTTCTTTCTACGGTGTATATAACTAATTGTTCTAAAGATTTCTTTGCTTCGCTGGGTGCTAAATCTTTCAACAAATTTAAAGCCTTGTCTTTGTACTGCTGCATAATTTTTTCGGCATACTCAATACCCTTTTTATCAAATACATAATCAATTACCTCCGCAACCTTCTTAGGGTTTTCGTTGTGATTTTTAACAACATTAATGATTCTTCTCTTTTCTAAAAACGTAGAATTATTAAGCGCATATATAAGCGGCAGGGTCATCTTCTTTTCTTTAATATCAATGCCTGTTGGCTTACCTATTTCGGTACCATCACCAAAATCAAACAAGTCGTCTTTTATTTGAAACGCTATGCCCGCTTGGGTTCCAAACTGCTTCATGGTTTCTATCATTTGCTTATCTTGTGTAACCGATGCAGCACCCGAAGCACAACAGGCAGCAATAAGCGTAGCGGTTTTCTGACGGATAATTTCAAAATAAATCTCTTCCGATATATCCAACTTGCGGGCTTTCTCTATTTGCAGCAATTCGCCTTCACTCATTTCGCGCACAGCATTACTTACTAATTTAAGCAAATGAAAATCATCATTATCCAATGAAAGTAACAATCCTTTTGAAAGGAGGTAATCACCTATAAGTACCGCTATTTTATTTTTCCAAAGCGCATTAACCGAGAAGAAGCTACGGCGTTCGTTACTATCATCCACTACATCATCGTGTACCAAGGTAGCAGTGTGTAAAAGTTCTATTAAGGCAGCAGCACGATAAGTGCTTTCATTAATATCTCCGTGCATTTGTGCAGATAGAAACACAAACATAGGGCGGATCTGTTTGCCCTTGCGCTTTACTATATAGCTGGTAATTTTCTCTAATAAAGGCACAGAGCTTTTCATAGATTGTTTGAATTTTATTTCAAACGCATCCATGTGAGAGGCAATAGGTACTTTTATTTCATCAATAACCGACAAAGCAAAAAATAAGAGGTTAAATGTGCGAATTAATTAGGGAAATAAAAAACAGTATTCATTACGCTGCAATTACCTTTTTGTAACCGACTTATTCTTATTAGCCAGTTGTCCGCAGGCGGCATCAATATCTTTACCACGACTTCTGCGTACGTTTACTATAATGCCCTTACCTTCTAAATGATTTTTAAACGCGGTAAGCCTTTCGGATGTGGTTTGTTTAAACTCCCCGTCATCAATAGGGTTGTACTCTATAATATTAATCTTGGCAGGTACCTTTTTACAAAAAGCGGCCAACTCTTTAGCATCTATAATAGAATCATTAAAATCTTTAAAGGCAATATATTCAAACGTTACGCGAGTACCTGTTTTATCATAAAAATAATTCAACGCATCAGCCAAATTTTCAAGCGAGTTGCTTTCGTTAATGGGCATAATGTAATTTCGTTTCTCCTCATTCGCTGCATGCAAAGACAGCGCAAGATTAAACTTTACGTTATCATCTCCCAGTTTTTTAATCATCTTGGCAATACCGGCAGTAGATACCGTTATCCGTTGCGCACTCATCCCCAATCCATCTGCAGAAGTAATCCTGTCAACCGATTTCAACGTTTCCGCATAGTTAAGCAAAGGCTCGCCCATGCCCATATACACAATGTTAGATAAATGCTGATTGTATTTTTCTTTTGCCAAATTATTTACCAACACAACCTGGTCGTAAATCTCATCGGCTTTTAAATTTCGTAATCTGTCTAATCTTCCCGTAGCACAAAACTTACAGGTTAAACTACAACCCACCTGAGACGATATGCAGGCTGTCATTCGCGTTTCGGTAGGTATCAAAACACTTTCCACCACATTGCCGTCAAACAGTTTCATGGCGCATTTAATGGTGCGGTCGCCACTAATTTGCATATCATCAATAGAGGCGGCATTAATTACAAAGTGTTCAGCAAGTAGCACGCGCAAATCTTTTGATAGATTACTCATATCATCAAAACTGCGGGCACTCTTTTGCCAAAGCCATTGCCATATTTGTTTGGCACGAAATGCCGACTGCCCCTTCTCTTTTAAAAAGCCATTAATTTCTTCTGCTGATAAAGCCCGTATATCCTGCTTTTGAGACATGATGCAAAGATACTACATAGGGTCGAGAAACGACAACCAGGAATAAAACTTAGAATTTGTACTTTTGAAACATGCGATTTATAACTGCAGATAAAATTTACACTATAAACACCAAGCCTCTCGAAAACCATGTGATAGTGGTTGATGGGCAGGGAAAGATTATAGATATAGTACCCGATAATACCGTTGATGCTTTAAAGGTAGAGGGGTTTGAGGGTTTTATTTGTCCAGGGTTTGTAAATACGCATTGTCATTTAGAGCTTTCTTTTATGAAAGGCAAAATTGTTGCCGGACAAGGACTTCATACGTTTATTAAAGAAGTAGAAAGTTTAAAGAAGCCCAACGATGCTGAAGTTATTGAAGCCATAAAACAAGCCGACGAAGAAATGTATGCCAATGGTATTGTGGCGGTGGGAGATATTTCTAACACAGCAAACAGCTTTCCCTATAAAGCAAACACCAAAACATACTACCATACTTTTATAGAGATATATGCCTTTGATGAAACACGCGCTGAGTCTGCCTTTGAAAGAGGGCTTACCTTGCAGGATGAACTGAAAAAGTATATAGGAGATAGAACACAACAGCAATCATCCATAGTGCCGCACGCGCCTTACTCTGCTTCATCCAAGTTACTGGGTTTGTTTGCAAGGTATGCCGAAAAGAATAATTCTGTTTTAACCATTCACAATCAGGAAACAGAAGACGAGAATCTATTCTTTAAAGAAAGGAAAGGAAGTATTTTAGAAAGGCTAAGGTATTTCAATATACCAACGAATACCTGGCAGGCCCCCGGTAAATCGAGTTTACAGGCTACCTTGCCTCATCTGCCTGCAAACAACAAGTTGCAATTAGTACATAATACGTTTACGAATGAAGAAGATATTTTGTTTGCCAACAATTATAACAAGCATTTGTTTTGGTGCTTTTGCATAAACGCCAATTTGTATATAGAAAACAAAGTGCCTAATGTGAATTTATTTATGGCGAACCATTGCAACATGACCCTCGGTACAGATAGCTATGCCAGCAACTGGAGCCTGAGTATTTTTAATGAGATAAAAACTTTGCACAAACATTTTCCTGAAATTGATTTGGGTGACTTACTCAAATGGGCAACGCTTAACGGAGCTACCTTCTTAGGAATTGAGAATACTTTTGGCAGTATAGAGAAAGGTAAAACACCGGGATTGAATTTAATCAGTAAAGATTTTACGAGTGTGAAGATGTTAGTTTAGCTACCTTAGAATACTTAATCGGTTTGCATCGAGCTTAATAAATATAAAAAGCAGAATTGTAAACGACCACAACGAAGAACCCCCGTAGCTAAAGAAGGGCAAAGGAATACCAATTACAGGCGCAAGTCCGATAGTCATACCCACATTGATAGCCAAGTGAAAAAACAATACCGATGCTACTCCATACCCATAAATACGACTAAAGTCAGAGCGTTGTCTTTCTGCCATCATGATGATTCTGAGTATTAAAGTTAGTTGTAACAAAATAACAACTGATGTTCCTAGGAAACCCCACTCCTCTCCAACTGTACAGAAGATAAATCAGTATCCTGCTCGGGCACAAAATCGTATTTGGTTTGCGTACCTTGCAAATACCCTTTGCCCATTAAGCCGCCACTACCAATAGCAATCTTAGCCTGGTTTACGTTATAACCTTCTTTTTTAAGATTAATAGTCCCTCTACCAAGCAATACATCAATGCGTATTTTTTGATGCGCCTCCAGTTTTTCATATACGGTTGATGTTGTCTTGACCATGCCACACCCGACGACAGCTATCAGTACCACCAAGAAAATATTTGTGCGGTTTCTTCTTATAAAAAGCAGAGATAAGGCACATATAGAAGAGATGATAATAAATAAATAGGTGTTATCAACCAAAAGAGCTAATACAAATAACACAGCGGCAGCAAAACCAACCAACAAAAAGTTTACCGATAAACCCTCACGATACAACATAAATACAAAGGCTGCAAACACAATAGCTAAGCCGGTTTCATCTTGTAATTTTTTAATGATAATAAGAGGAAGACCTAGTATAAGAAGCGCTATAATCGTATTCCTATATTTACTAAAGAAATTAGAAACCCCTCTTCTGCCACTATCTACCTGTAAATTAACATTACTTAAAAACTTGGCAAGTGCAAGATTTGTTGCAAACTTCATAAACTCAGCGGGCTGAATACCAAAATCGCCAAAGCGAAACCAAGAGCGACTACCCTTTACTTCTCTGCCTAAAAAAGGAACGGCAATACAGAGCAGTAAAAAGATTCCATAAAAGACATAAGCAAACACCGTATAAAAGTCCGCATCAATAAATAAAATGATAGTGGCTATAATTAATGCGCTGCTAATCCAAATAAGCTGCTTGCCGTACTTCTGACTTAAATCGAAAATGTTTTTGTGCTCCTCATTATAAACCGCAGCATAAATATTAAGCCAACCCATCAGCACCAATAACAAATAAAACAGCACGCAAAACAAATCAATGTTGGCAAACGGATTATAGCTTTGTCTCTGCATGATAGACAAAATTAACTTGTTATGAATGCCTTAAAGATGTTTCGAAAAGAAAATATCAGCGATTTAATTAACAATAGGTATAATGGCATTATCTATATGATAATTTCCTGTGCGTGTTCTTCTTAACGAAGTAAGATAAGCGCCGCTGTTAAGAGCTAAACCAAAGTCGCGAGCCAAAGAACGTATATAAGTGCCCTTGCTACTTACCACTCTAAAATCAATTTCAGGATTTGTTTTAGTTTTTTCATTTAGTATCCTGCTGTTCGCCAAATGGCTTGGTTCAGGAATCGCAATGCGTGTTATCTCAAATTGCTTAATGTCAATTTCTTTTGGGGTTGTTTTTATCTCTACTACACCTTCACGGGCCAAATCATAGGCACGCTTGCCTTCTACCCGCACAGCTGAATAAGCAGGCGGGGTTTGCATTTGTTTACCTATAAACTTTTGTGCGGTCTCCAGTATAAGTGTTTCAGTAATATGTTCAGTTGGAAAGGTAAAATCTATTTCCTTTTCTTTATCAAAGCATGGTGTGGTGGCACCCACAAAAAAGGTGCCTATATATTCTTTCTCCATAGCCTGTATCTGCTCTATTTGTTTAGTCATTTTTCCTGTGCAAATAATTAATAAACCTGTTGCCAAAGGATCTAAAGTACCCGCATGACCTACTTTAATTTTATCGGGAAAGGTTTTCTTTAAAGCAATCTTTATTTTGTTTACTATCTCAAAAGAAGTAACGTGATAAGGTTTATCTACCAGTAAAATATCTCCTTGCGTACGATTAATATTTTGAATATGGGGAATGAATTGGTTGTAATCAAGTTTGGAGAATAGCATGGGCAAAGCTAAAATAAAATCAACTCATATACCCTGCATCAACTTTTAAATTGGGTTGCTTATAGGCTTCAACAGCCAAAACATCACAGCGGTTGTTCTCAATATTATCGGCATGGCCTTTTACCCATTTAAACTTTACATCGTGTTTTTTGTAGAGCGCTAAAAAACGCAACCATAAATCTATATTCTTTACGTTCTTAAAATTCTTTTTTGCCCAACCATCTATCCATTTCTTTTCGATAGAATCTACGACATATTTTGAATCGGAATACACAATAACCTGACTTCCCTCATTCTTTAAATGTTCTAAGGCAACAATAACCGCCATCAGTTCCATACGATTATTGGTGGTATGCTTAAAGCCTTCACTAAGTTCTTTACGTTTATCCTTATACAACATGACCACGCCATAACCACCCGGACCAGGGTTTCCGCTGGCAGCACCATCTGTATAAATATGAATGGAATCGGTCAAGATTAAATACCTGTGTTGGTTCTAAAAATTTTAACGGCAATAGCCAGCAGAATAATTCCGAATACCTTGCGGAGAATAGCAACACCACCTGCGCCCAATATTTTCTCTAACAAATCAAGTTTTTTAAGCACTACGAAAACAATTACCACATTTATTACAATACCTATTAATAGCGATATGGTATGATATTGCGCGCGCATAGAAAGTAAGGTAGTTAGCGTACCCGTACCTGCAATAAGCGGAAAGGCAAGCGGCACAACCGATGCGGTAGCTGATACCTCATCTTTATAAAGGCGTATGCCCAATATCATTTCAAGAGCGATGAAGAAGATAACCAATGAACCAGCAATAGCAAAATCGTTGGTAGTTAACCCAATTAACTCCAGAATAGATTTTCCGGCAAAAAGAAATACGACCATTATGGCTAAAGAAACCAACGAGGCTTTGCCCGCTTGAATCTCTCCTACCTTTTGTTTAAGCCCAATGATGACAGGTATAGAACCCACCACATCTATTACGGCAAACAGCACCATGGTTACGGTGGCAATTTCTTTTATGTCTATATTAAAATCCATACGTTAATTAGTTTGTTTTTCAAGCTTCATTAAATCTTTGCCAATATCTTTTCTGTAATGTTTTTTGTCGTAGGAAATAACTTCGGCATTCTTCATGCTTTTGGCAATGGCTTCTTCCATTGTGTTTCCGAAAGATGTAATGGCAATTACTCGGCCCCCATTGGTAAGCACATTATCTCCTTCTTGTTTTGTGCCTGCGTGAAAAACAATACTGTCTTTTGTTTTATCTAAATGGCTAATTACTTTATTCTTTTCATACGCTTCAGGATACCCACCCGATACCAGCATTACCGTAGTGGCTATGCGCTCATCAATTTCCAACTGTATTCCATTCAGTTTCTCATGAGCAACGGCTTCAAACAGTTCCAGTAAATCTGTTTTTATGCGGGGCAATACAACCTCTGTTTCGGGGTCACCCATGCGGCAGTTATATTCTATCACATAAGGTTCTCCACCGCAATTCATCAACCCAATAAAAATAAAGCCTTTATATATAATATGCTCCTGTTGCAAACCTTTTAGAGTTGGTATGGCAACACGCTCTTCTACCTTCTTAATAAAAGCAGCATCAGCAAATGGCACCGGACTAACCGCGCCCATGCCACCTGTGTTTAAACCCACATCGCCCTCGCCAATACGCTTATAATCTTTAGCTGCCGGAAGTATTTTATAATGCTGCCCATCGGTAAGCACAAAAACCGATAGCTCAATTCCTTTCAGAAACTCTTCTATTACCACCTTGGCCGATGCAGTACCAAACTTAGCGTTGGCAAGCATTTCGGTAAGTTCTTGTTGCGCTTCGGCTAAAGTTTCGGGTATTACCACCCCCTTACCTGCTGCCAAACCATCTGCTTTTAAAACATAAGGCGGACTCAATGTCTCTAAAAATTTCAATCCATCTTGCAAGGTAGAAGCGGTAAATGTTTGATAACGCGCAGTAGGTATGTTGTGCCTAATCATAAATTCTTTCGAGAAATCTTTGCTACCCTCCAACTGCGCACCTGCTTTACTGGGGCCAATAATGGCAATATCTTTCAGCACCTCATCGGCTTTAAAAAAATCGTAAATGCCATTTACCAAAGGGTCTTCGGGACCAACTACCACCATGTCGATATCTTTTTCCCACACCAGGTTTTTAATGGCTTCGAAATCGGTAGCACCTAGGGCTACATTGGTGCCACAAAGAGCCGTGCCCGCATTGCCCGGTGCTATATATAAATTGCTCAGCTTTTTGCTTTGCGATATTTTATAAGCAAAGGCATGTTCTCTTCCGCCATTGCCCAGTATTAAAACGTTCATAAGGGCAAAATTAGAATTTTAAAACAAAAAAGCCCGCTTTTTACACGGACTATTTTGTTCAGCAATCAGTGCTTACTGCACTTTAACCCCGACAGCAGTAATCTGCCGGAACGCCCCAATTAATTTAAAGCGCAGATAACGGTTTGTGTAGCTGTAGTTGAGTTTAGCGAGTTACAATCGTTGGTGGCTTTTGATTTGGTATCGTTAAATTTTGTGGAGGTTGTGGAGGTTGTGCCGCTAAATAAAACACTACAGGTGCAGGTATAATCTCTTTTACAGCCTGTAGTTAAAACAAATACTATACCTATAGCAAAAATAATTTTCTTCATGTTTTTTTTAAATAATATCTTTTATTAAAACATTTCCTTTGTTTTCATTCAGTACCTCGTCAAACTCATCCATTAGTTTGTGTATGTTTTCTAACTCGGTAGTAGATTGTATGGGCAATTTGTTTACGCCTTTGGTATCCAGTTTATCTAAAATATATTTTACGCTTAATTTATCTTCGGATATGGCAGGTTGGTAAGCTATTTCTTTTTCTTTGGCGGTTTTTACTTCACTCAGTATTTCGCTTTCGGTAAAATCAGAAATAATAATGCGTGCCAAACGTATGGGTACATCTAACCGTCCGGCTATTTGTGCGGCTGTAAGAGCTGGTTTGCCTTCCATAAAATTGCGTACTACCAAATTGGCAAGCAGCAATGATATTACGCGCCTGTAGCGTGTGCTGATGTTTTTTATTTCGCTCTCTAATTCATAATGGTCTACGTTTTGATTGGCAAAAGAAAGCTCGGCACCAAACAATACAATATACCAACTGTATTGTATCCAGATTAAAAACAAAGGCAAGGCAGCCAAGCTACCATACACCGCATCGTACTTGGCAGCCCCAATTTGAAAAGCAATGTATGCCCACTGCAACACATCAAAAGCAACGGCAGCCACAATGCCTGCCATCATAGCCGATTTAAACTTTACGCGGGTATTGGGCAGCACCACATATATAAATGTGAACATACCCGATAGTAGCAAGAGCGAAGTTATTTTCAGCAATATTTTAAATACAATGGCAAAGTGGCCAAGCCAGGTAAGATTTTCTATAGAAGAAAACTCGGTGCTTAAAAAAATGCTTACACCACTTGATATAAACATTAAAATGGGTGCAAAAATGCTGATGGCAATATAATCTGTAATGCGGCGGATAAATATCCTGCCTTTTTTAATCTCCCAAATTTCATTAAACGAGTTTTCTATACTGCTAAGCAAGCTTAATAAGGTGTATACTAAAAGTAATATACCAACAATGGCAAGTATGCCTCCTTGTGTGGTTTGCAGCATTTTATCGGCATACTGAAATGCCTGCGTAAGTATTCCATCATATTGAGAGAAACGATGTAATAGATAAGTTTCTAATTTTTGTTGTAAACCAAAGCCTTTTGAAACGGCAAACAACAAGGCCAGCAAGGGAACGATGGCAAATAGCATATAATAGGTAAGTGCCGAGGCTTTAACCGTGCATTTATCATCGTTAAAGCCTTTAATTGATAGGGTAATTATCCGCAACTGCCTAATTAAAAAGCCTTGTTTTTTATCCAGCTTATTAAGGCGTATCCCCCATATTTTAGTGGTAATAAAATGTACAAGCTTTTGTATCCAGGTAAATAATTTAAACATAAGTGCGCCAAATTTAATACCATTTTTTTAATGCATCTGTTTAGGATACTAACTAACTTTGAGCAAAATGGCTGTTTATACTTTTATACAAAAAAATGTCTGGTGGTTGCTTAATATAGTATATGTAGCTGTTATTGTAAGTTGCTGCAACATCCCTGTTTTTTGGGATATGTATGGGCAAGTAAAACTAGCACACCATTATTTAGAAACAAATTTTAAACACCTGTTACCTAATGGGAATGGCTTTATTGATAACGGGCACTTCCCCCTATATAGTTTGTATTTAGCTGCTTTGTTTAAACTGTTCGGATTTAAGTTATGGTTAGCTCATATATCTATTATTCCTTTTGTGATGGGGGTTTTATATCAATTACAACTATTGTGCAAACGTTTTCTATCTGATGAAAAAACATTGTGGGTGCTTCTGTTAACGCTTGTACATCCTGCATTGATAGCACAAAGCATTTACTTTAGCAGCGAAATATGTTTTGTTCTCTTTGCTATATGGATGTTGAATACCATAAAAGATGTAAGAGCATCGCGTATGGTGCTATCATCAAGCTTGTTGTGTTTGCTTAATTTGCGGGCTCTTCCTTTAGTAATTATCGCACTGCCTTATTTTGTGTTTGTAAAGAAGCAAAGGAGTGCCCTGGTATTTATCTTTGTCTATTATAGTTACTATAGCATGGATGAGTGTTCATTATTATGCAAGCGGCTGGTTTTTTGTAAACCCCGAGAATGTGGGACATCGAACGGTTATAGGGTTTATAGGGATGATGAAAAATGCATTCTGGTGTTGTATTAAGCTCACTGATTTTGGAAATATTATTGCTTTAATCTTTATAAGTCTATTTTGTTTTAAACAGAAAACAATACCTGAACCTGTTGTTTTTCTTATACTAACTATCATTGCAGTTTTTGCTTTTTGTGTACCTCTGTCTAACCCTATTGGCAACAGGTATTTTTTATTGGTATATTTACTTTCCCTTCCTGCTCTTATTTATTCAATATCTTCTTTTACAAAACAAAAAACAGCATTAGCTTGTTTGGTTTTTAGTTTATTGATGATACAAAGCAACCGACTTACCATGCCTAATAAATATGGTAATGCCTGGGATTGTAATTTACAAAGCCTGAATTATTTTGACGTAAGGAAAGAGTTGGATAAGTATGTTGTAGAAAAACACATCTCACCCAAAGATGTGGCAGCGGGCTTTCAAGTATATTTTAATGACAGGTATTATTTAATGAATGATTCGGACAAAGAATATGATTTATTAAGTGATACGGAAATGAATGAAAACCCATATATAGCCGATAGTAATATTTGCAATAATTACAATGCGCAGCGCACAGGTTATTTAGAGGGAAATTACACTTTGGTAAAAAGCTTTGTAAAAGGTAGTATTTATATAAAACTGTATAAAAGGAATGATCTATTCTTAGCACTCGCAGACTAATTGTGAATACGAACTATAAATTATTAAGGTTAAATCTATTATTTATTCTTTTAGCATGTATAGCCTATGCATACTATTCAGCTACCCTTAGTCCTGTATATAAAACAATTGATGGAGACGGAAATGATTATTATTCTTACCTGATTTCAATATTTATCGACCATAATCTTCGGACATCAAGATACTTCACCCTGGTATGTTATCAATACCCCAACGGGTACTATAAATGTACATACAGTAGGATTGTCCATATTGCTATTACCCTTTTTTTTAATCGGGTATCTATTTGCTTTTTTATTTCACTATGAATTAAATGGCTTTTCCTTTCCTTTTCAATTAATGGTGCAAGTTGCTGGCATTACTTATGGAATAATAGGGATATACTTTTTTCAAAAAATAGTTGGATTAATTACAAATAATCTAAAAGCGCAAATTGTTGCTTCTATATGCATAGTATTTGGAACTAACCTGTTGCTATACATGATTAATGTGCCTTTTATGTCGCATGTTTATTCTTTTACTCTTTTATCCATATTTATATTCTTAACACATGAGCTATTTATAAAAAAGAAACAGAAATATTTAATCTATTTAGCCATTGTTTTTGCTTTAATTATCTTGGTAAGACCATTTAATACGTTAGTTGTACTACTGTTACCTATATGGAGTAAATCATTTTCTGAATTTATAAATCAATTAAAACTTGCTTGCACCAATAAAAAGACACTAATCATGTCTGCAATTATTTTTATTTTGCTTCTGTCAACACAATCTGTTGTTTGGTATTTGCAAAATGGTAAGCTGTTTCAAAATTCATATAAAGGAAACGGCTTTTACTTTGATAAGCCCCACATCTTAGAGTTTTTATTCGGGTTTGCATCCGGGTTTTTTATTTACACCCCACTTTGCTTACTTGTTTTGTTAGCAGGGCTAAGGAACTTGTTTTGCCTCAATAAATTTATGCTTATAACAATTACATTGTTTTTAATACTTGTTATATATGTACTTTCTTCTTATTGGGCTTACACATTTTATGATAGTCTTGGAATGCGTGTGATGATAGACTACTATGCAATTTTCGGAATACTTTTTGCCTATGCTTTTCGAACAAACTACTTTAGATATTTTATCTATTTCTCTGTACCGGTATGTGTTTTCATGAATTTAGTACTACACTACCAGATTTTAAACAACATTATATCTCCGGCGTATATGAACTATGATAAATTTAAATATGTGTTTTTAAAAACAGGTAAAGAATATCAGAATATATTAGGAGGTTGTAATGATATGGAACCCTATTTAAAAAATAAACCAAGCGTTCCTTCCTATACATATACCAATGCCGATGCATTTGAATACAAGTCTTCAGCAGAATACGGAGTATCCTTTAAACTGGATTCCGTTAAGTTAAAAACTAATAAATTATACATAGAAATTGAAGTAGAGAGAAGCGAAAAAGAAAAAAACTCTTCTTCAAATGCTTTGCTGGCATGCTCTATAAAAGACTCTTCAAATAAAGATAAATATTGGTATGCTTTTAAAATAAATGAAACACCTTCATTAACGGATGAGAATAAAAGAAAATATCGTTACAGTTTAGTGATAGACAAGAAAATGGATTATAATGATGCGCTAACTATTTTTATTTGGAATTTTGGCCATCAGGATTTTATCGTTAATACATTTAATGTGAAAATCTATGATTATAATTTTTGAACTCACTTAATGTGAGCTGAACCCCAATTGCCTTACTGAGGATTTTCTTCTTTGTTTTTCTCCCGCTTTTTTTTATAAATAAAAGCGGCAGTCATAATAACTGCCGTTAATATGACTAAACCCAAACCGCCCCAAACAAGGCTTCCAGTACTTTTTACGGTTACCAAAAAAACAATGGCAAAAAGTAATATGGTGGCAACCTCGTTAAACAAACGCAAGCCAAATGATTTGCCCGTATAGGAATTTGTTTTCATTTTATTAAAGATAACCTGACAACGCAATTGGTAAATGAATAACACGCCAACGAAAAAAAGTTTCAGCATCATCCAGGGTTGGTGCAGGTAATAATCAAAGTTTAAAAAGTACATCCAGAAACCAAATACCATAGTAAGTATAGCAGATGGCCAGGTAATGCCATACCACAAACGCTTTTGCATCATTTGAAACTGGGGCACCAAAACGTTTTTCTCAGCTTCCGTTTTTTGATTGGCTTCTGTTTGATATATGAAGAGGCGCACAATATAAAACAAGCCCGCAAACCAGCAAACTACAAAAATAATGTGAAGAGCTTTGATGTATGCAGGATCCATGCGCTTAGGTTTACATATGTAAAATTACGTAATTAAAACTCACTCAGAAGTAATTAAAGAACTAATAGGTGTGCATACTCCATTCTCGCAGGTGTAGCATTGTAGTTTATCTTTAAACACTGCGGGCTTGTATATGGATTTGCCCAGCAACATGCGCAAACATTCCTGAATGCCTTCTATAATACTTGGGTGCGGATGTATCATATCTGCCAACTCGCGTATACCCTGATTAGTATGCACCAAATAAGCAACTGCCTGAATGGCACTGCTGGCATGCTCTCCGACAGCGCGCATGCCTAATATTCGCATACCATTATCGTTGGTTACTATTATTTTAAAGAAGCCTTTTGTTTTGCGCATGGCAATGGCGCGGGCGTTGGTACTGTAATCAAGCTTAACTATTTTAACGGGAATGTTTTTCTCGCGCACCTCTTGTTCACTCATCCCAACGGCACCAACCTCAGGATTTAAGAACATAATGGTAGAAATGTTTTTGTAGCTGATTGGTTTAATGGCGGGTCCAAACATGCGTACAACAGCATGTCTTGCTTCGCGCTCGCCAACGCTTACCAAAGCAATTCCTCCGGTAACATCTCCTGCCACAAATATGTTCGATACGTTAGTTTGCGTATCATCATGATAAATAAATCCACGCTCGGTAAGTTTTACGTCTGCGTTTTCCAAGCCTATGTTGTCAATATTAGGTGCACGCCCCACGGCCACCAAAGCCTTATCAACGGTAATTACTTCACGCTTTCCATCTTTATATAAAAGTTCGTACTCAACTTTCCCGTTCTTAATTTCCATTCGCTCTAATTGCGAATTATGATGCACCTCTACACCGTTGCGCTCTAAGTTTTGAGTAACGGTTTCAGAAATATCCTCATCCTCAAAAGGCAGAATACGATTGGCTTTATCTATGATATACACTTTTGTTTTTCCGAAGTTTGAAAAGACGGTAGCAAATTCGCAACCAATAACCCCCGCACCCAGTATAACCATACTTTTAGGGAAATCAAGAATGTTTTTTACGCCATCGCTGGTTACAATTATTTTTTCATCAATGGGAATGTTGGGTAAATACCGTGGGTGACTGCCTGTGGCAATTAAAATATTTTCAGCTTTTACAACATGGGTAGACCCGTTTTCTTTTTTTATTTCAATCAGGTTCTTATCTACTATTTTAGCAGAACCCTTTTCATAATGAAAAAGCTTGGAGCCAAGAGCAGCTTCCAATAAGCCCAAATGAAGAGTCATTTGTGTTTTACGTTCAAATACTGCCTCGCGTACATTTTGCACAATATCTTCAAAAGGCACTTCGTAGCTGGGAATGGTTTCGTGTATGGCAGAAACACGCATAGAGTGTTCCCACAAGGTTTTAGAGGTAAGCACTCCATCATATAATCCTGCACCACCCAGGCGTCTTTTCTCAACTAATAATACTTTCTTTTTAAAGTCTAGCGCACGCATGGCTCCTGCATATCCGGCAGGTCCTCCGCCTATAACAACTAAATCAAATGTATCCATACACCCTACTATTGAGTGTGCTAAATTAGCAGTTATTAGTTAATTGTATGTAGGGAATAGAAGGCATTAATATCTATAACTCTAATTAGGCATTTCTCCAATTACGGTGGCAAACTTTTAATATTTTCCTATCAATGCAAAAAATTAACCAAAAAAATAAGATATAGTACTAATGAGGAGCCTTTAGGGTATCAATTTATTTTTTATATTTACCAACTTAAAAGGCATTTTCTGAAGCAACATTATTTAATATTCTTTATTGCAGTTATCTTAGGGCATACAATCTGTGCGCAGGATATTCATTTTTCCCAGTATTTCTCTACACCCTTAACCATTTCTCCCTCTAATACCGGCAACTATGATGGTGATTATCGCGCTATGGCAAACTACCGCAGTCAGTGGAAAGAGATTACCAAACCCTATACTACCGAGTCGGTTGGTGGCGATATGAACTTTTATCTGGGTAACGAAAAGATTTCAGGCGGTTTACTTATTATTAATGATAAATCGGGTGGAAGTTTGCAGGAGAGCAGCATTCAGCTATCCTTGGCTTATCATAAAACCTTAGGGAAAAACACGTTCCATATTGGTGTGCAACCGGGTGTTACCATGAAAAGTTACAATCAAAACCAAACCTTTCCCGATCAGTTAGACTGGGGTACAGGGCAGTTTAATTCAAGTCTTCCAAACGGAGAAAGCAATTTGAGTTATCGTCTTCATTATTTCGATTTGAATGTTGGTATTGGTTACGATAGAAAGCTAACCGACCATGTAGAGTTATTTACATCTGTTGCCGTGTATCATACCAACTCGCCAAAAGAAACTTTTTTATCTACCTCTAATAAGTTAGCGCCACGCGAAGTGCTTTCATTAGGGGTTACTTGGTATCTTGCACCTAAAGTTACCGTACAACCCTCGCTTTGTATGATGGGAACAGATAAAGCATCAGAGTTTCTTTTTGGTGCCCGTGCTTTTTATTCTTTAAGTGGCGATTATTCTATTGCTAAAGCTGTTTTTTTGGGTATGTATGGCAGACAAGGCTTCTCTAACTTAACCGATGCTTTTTTTGCTGTAATAGGAGCTAACTATAAAAACTATTATGGCGGCGTGAGTTACGATTTTAATATCTCTCAGCTTCATACCGCCAGTGGTTACAGAGGTGCTATAGAATTATCGTTTATATATACCGGTATTAGTACACATTTAATGAAAACCCAAATTCCTTGTGATAGATATTAAACGTACATACCGTATCGCCTTTCTGTTTGTGCTGTTTGGGTTTTATACGCAGGCACAGGATACCCTTCAAATACAGGATTTAAAAGCTTTTGAGTGTAAGCGCATGGGTAATAATGCCGTAAAGCAAGGCGATTATTATACTGCCGTAGAATGTTTTGCGCAATACATGAAGCTAAAGCCTGATAATGCAAAAGTTGCCTATAGCTTGGCAAATGCCTATCGCGAAAACAGAGATTATGTAAATGCACAAGACTGGTATGAAAAGGCTTATAGGTTTAGCAACCAAAGCAACAGCATGGCTTTATATTACGATGCGTTGATGTTGAAGATAAATGGCAATTGCGATAAAGCCAAAGAGCAGTTTGCTAAGTTTAAGAAAGAAGCTAAAGGGCCGGAAGCCGCCCAGTATAAAAAGCAAATGAAGGCTGAGATAACAGGCTGCGATTCGGCTATTGTATTCAGCAAAAAATCAAGCAAAACATCCGTTACCCATTTAGATACCAGTATTAATAAAATACATGTAGAACACTCACCGGTTATGTTGGATACAAACACGTTGTTGTATTCATCCGTTAGGGTAAACAAAAAAGTATATACCGTTCAATCATCTGAAGATACAGCTGTGGGTGCCTACAAAAAGTTTTATACCGCTAAAAGGGAAAACGGCAAATGGACTTTTAATGGTGAGTATGAAAATGCTATTAATAAAGAAGGCTTTAATAATGCCAATGCGGCTTTCTCTGCCGATGGAAAACGACTTTATTTTACCCGCTGTAAAAGAAATAGCAAGAATAAAATGATATGTGCTATTTATCTTACCTCCAAGCAAGATGATGGCAGTTGGAACGAACCTGCCCCACTTGATATTGTAATCAACAACCCTAAATTTACTTCTACGCAACCTACTACTTCTATCGAGTCGGTAAAGCAAAATGAGGTTATTTATTTTGTAAGTGACAGACCGGGAGGAAAAGGCGGGTTAGACATTTGGTTTGTTATTTACGATTTTAAAAAGAAAACATACAGCGAACCTAAGAATGCAGGCAGCAAGATAAATACGAAGGGCGATGAGCTTACTCCTTTTTATGATAACGATACACGTACGTTGTTTTTTAGCTCGAATGGTTTACCCGGCTTAGGAGGTTTAGATGTGTATAAGGCTAATGGTGAGATGAAGCGCTTTTTAGATCCTGAAAACATTGGTGCTCCCATTAATTCGAGTACTGATGATATTTATTATGTAGAAGGAAAAGATAAAACAGGGGGCTTCTTTGTTTCTAACCGTAAAGGTGGGGTTGCGCCCAAGAAAAGTGAAACCTGCTGTGATGATATTTATGAGTTTAGCAAACTTTCGGTTGTGAAAGTAAGTACAGAGGGTGTTGTTACCGATGAAAAAGGAAATCCGGTAAAAGATGCTAAAGTATCTTTATATGCAAAAGCACCTTCGGGAGATAATATTTTTATTAAATCTACCGAAACTACGGCGCAGGGTACTTACGATATGAGCATAGAGCCCGGGTATGATTATCAACTGGTTGTTGAAAAAGAAAAGTATTTAAATGGTGCAAAGGATATTAGCACAAAGGATATTACCTCATCTCAAATAGTAAAACAAAACGCAGTAGTACTAAAAGAATTGGTAATGGAAAAACCTATTGTGCTAAGCAGTATAAGTTATGCAACTGATAAGTATGACCTTACCGAAGACTCTAAAAAAGCATTAGATACCACACTAGTAGTTTTTTTACAAACAAACCCCGATGTAATTATTGAAATCAGTTCGCATACGGATAATAAAGCAAGTCACTCCTATAACGCAAATCTTTCTAAAAAGCGTTCAGAGAGTGTGATAAAATATCTGGAAGAAAAAGGTATTGCTTCTGATAGGTTGCAAGCACAAGGTTATGCAGAAACAAAACCCGTAGGAGATAACAATACCGAAGAAGGCAGGGCTGCTAACCGCCGTACCGAGTTTAAAATATTAGGTAAAATTACTCCTAAGGATAAAGAGTATAATGATAAGGAAGAATAAATCCTTATCAGAATAAAGAAAGTTGCGGAGGCAACAGCGTAAAACTTTTCCGATGATACTTACAGGCCCCATGTTTCCTAATTCCATCACGGTGTAATATAGTAGGGTAGCCTTTGTTTTTATCCCAACCATAGTAAGGAAACTCTTTGTGCAAATCCAGCATCAAATCATCACGGTGGGTTTTTGCGAGTAAGGATGCAGCGGCAATACTCATATAGGTAGCATCTCCTTTTATAACACAAAGGTGCTTAATATTTGGGTAGGGTTTAAAACGGTTACCATCAATCAACAAAAAATTCGGGCGAAGTTTAAGCTTATCCACTGCATGGTGCATAGCCAGTATGGATGCATTTAAAATATTTATCTTATCTATTTTCTTATGATCAACCACGGCAATGGCATAAGCCAGCGCATCTTGTTTTATTTGTTGAGCTAATTCGTAGCGCAGCTTTTCGGGTATTTTTTTAGAATCATCAATATGTTTGTTCTTATAACCCACAGGCAATATAACCGCAGCCGCTACCACCGGACCGGCCAAGCAACCCCTGCCCGCTTCATCGCAGCCGGCTTCGGTGTTTGTTTTTTTATAGTAGGACTTTAGCATTAGTAATTACGTTCTTGGTTTATTCCAATACCCCCCAACTATACAAACACCAAAATAGAAAGGAGAATATTGAGCCGGACTCATAATATTCTTAGAGAGATGCAAGCCAAAACCAATGCCATTACGCGCATAAACAAAAGCTTTGAATTCAATAGGAAATGAAGTGAAATTATACCAACTAACTTGAGCATAATTATTTGTTGTAAAAGCGGTTGGAGATTGGTATTGTGCAGAAAAATTCGCGTTAGCAATACCAGCTGAAAGAGAAAGCATAGCATGCTTAAACCTAACAGATTCACCAAGTAAAAAACCAATATAATTTGCTTGATAATAAACAGAATTCTGTGAACCGCCACTTGGAGCAATACCGCCAGCCCGAGTTATAGTAAATAAATGGCTTTTATATGCAAAAGAAGCGCTAAATAAAGCAGATAATCCACCTATTCCGTATGCACTACCGCCACCTATACCTGCTGAAAAATAAAGACCAAAATCTGATACTGTTCTCTGTTTTGTACCATTTATTCTTTGATGAAAAGGTCCATAATAATTATCAGTAACATGCAATGCTTTTGAAAGACCAGTGCTATCAGATAATACCTCTTTCTTTCTATTAGGATGTTTAATTTCATCTCCCTTCTGAAGGTCTGCTTGATACCCATTGTAATCATCTAAAAATAGTTTTGCTTTGGCTCTATCTAAATATGTTTGCGCATTGTTGGGCTCTAATGCAATTACTTTATCATAATCTTTTAGAGCTTCTTTATATTTCTTTAAACTGTAATATGAACTTGCTCTTTTATAATATCCATTTACATTGTTGCTATCTAACGTAATTACTTTAGTATAATCTTCTATAGCCTCATCATATTTATCTAATTGGGTTTTTACCAATCCTCGGTTATAATATGCATTCGTATATTTTGGATTTAATTCAATAGCCTTTGAATAATAATCAATAGCTTTCCCTAATTTTACTTTATAAAAAGCATCATTTCCTTTTTTTAACCAAGTTGTATCCTTGTCCTGCCCCTTGGAAAAAACAAAACATAGAACTGATAAACAGAAAAACAATCTTTTCACCTCCCTAAACTACCTATAATTGCCAAAAGAGCAAAACGCACCCTTCGACGAATTTCTATCAAACTTCAGAATTTGCTCTTCAATTTTACCGTTTTTTTGTTAAAATCGACCGTTAAAAAAATTCCTCAAAAAAAGTTGTCTGAAAATTTGACAAAGGCCCTGCAATTTGAGTACCTTAGGGAAAGCAAGCAAAATTAGGCTCTTTGAAAGGAAAAATATTGGTGTTGTAAAGTCAAACATCCGTGTTTCAATCTCAAACATCCATGTTTGAAACTCGAACATCTGTGTTTGAAACTCAAACATTGATGTTGCAAACTCCAACAATGGTATTTGAAACTCGAACATCCATGTTTGAAACTCGAACAATAGTGTTGCAAACTCGAACATAGGTGTTTGAAACAGAAATAAAGGTAAACTAAACAGAAATATAAATCAATAAAAACAAATAAAATGAAAACGAAAAAAAAACCAACAGACTGGATTCCTATACAGTTACTAAGGTTCTGGCTATGGCAAGCAACCTTTATGACAGAGATACAAGACTCTGTAATAGGACCATTAACAGGCATACCTACCGGTACGGGCAGCAAACTGGCGGCATTACTAAGTCTGCAATCTGCCTATGTGGCGGCCTATAACTTAGCGCCTCCGCATACCCATCCGGGCAAGGCCTTAATTACGGCGCGCAATAAGGCAGCCAAGTTGTTTAAAAGCAGTATACGCAGTATTACGGCGCAATACATACGCCATAACGATGCACTTACCGACTATCAAAAAGAACAAATTGGTTTGCCTATCACCGTAAATACTGGCACCAATGTGCATACTACATCAACTACTATAGTACAGCGCGAAGTACCCGACTATCCGGCAATAGTGGCAAAATCAAACTCGGTAGGTACGGTTACGTTTACTTTTGGCGAGTTGGGCAATGCCAAATCACGCGGCATACCCGCAGGCATGCACCATTGTTTGATACAATATATTGTTACGGCCGCCAACGCCGCTGCACCTACCGGAGAGGATGTATGTACCAAACACGTGGAAGCA
This sequence comes from uncultured Candidatus Saccharibacteria bacterium, assembly GCA_963763345.1. Lineage (GTDB taxonomy): Bacteria > Bacteroidota > Bacteroidia > B-17B0 > Aurantibacillaceae > PALSA-968. The sequence goes on along the minus strand of CAVXOV010000084.1, from coordinate 22,227 downwards.
CAAAAATCTCCGTTCACGGTAGATTTAACCAGAGAACTATCGGGACAAAAACTATGGGGCTTTGCTGCCTGGGTAGATACCCGCGGAGTAATACACACCTGGAGCCCTGTGTTTAGTTGTATTATTACTTAGGTCGAATCATCATGCTGAACTTGTTTCAGCATCTAAGATTCCGAAACAAGTTCGGAATGACGAAACACAAAAAGAGCCTTTCGGAAACGGAGGGCTTTTTGTTATATAGTGTGCCTATATAATTACTTCTTTTTAGTATCAGCGATAAGCTGTTGGGCCTGCTTTACAAAAACATCGTCATTATCAGCCTTTGCCATAGTAATTACTTTTTGTGCCGAAGCATTAGCTCCGGTAACATCCTTTAATTTTACCTGTATCTTAGCTTTTAGCATAACAGCCCAATAAGCTTTGGGGTTTACTTCTATGGCTTTATTAATCCAAACAAGTGCCTGTTTCATGTCTTTATCATTATCGTAGTAATAACTGGCAGCTTGGTAATAAGGGCGTTTATCGGTTGCCATGGTTGCATCAATGTTCTTCATCACCTTAGCATCAATATCAGATGTAATGGTAAAGGCTACGCGGGTTTGTTCCCAAAGCAATTCCATGCCTGCAGAGGTAGGTGCTATATCAAACATATTAATGGTAAACGATTCTACTTTGTTGGTCAGCGCCGTTGTTTTTACTTTAAAACGCAGGTAATCTTCTTCTTGTTTATATCCATCAGAACCCCATAAGGTAAGGTTCTTGTTCAGGATAATTGTCCATTCATCTTTATCGGGAATAGTATAAAAGGCATAGGTTCCTGCAGGAACCGGGTTGCCATCTAACTTTACATCTTCTCCAAAAGTTATTTTGGTAGAAGCATTAGCACCCGTGCGCCACACTTTGCCAAAAGGAACCACATCGCCATATATAATACGACCTTTCACTCCCGGACGAGAATATTCAACCGTAACTTCAGCCAATCCAACACTTTGTTTAATGGTTGCTGCCGGGCTAGGTGCCGGAACTTTTAGTTGTTGTGCTTTAGTATTAAAGCTAACTATGCTCGATAAGATGATGGCAAATGCGCCGATTAAATTTTTTGTTTTATTCATTTATGTGTTTTTTTAAGAGAGTAAAACTAATTATTTTATAAATGCAAAAAGCTTTTAACGTATAATTATAAATAGTCTATAGCATTGGGACCTGCATTAAAAAGCAAATCAATAGCACTTAAGTTTGCTTTAAATGCTTTTCCTTCATTAAACAATTGAGGGTAGGGTTTAAAAGAAGCTACATCTATCCCTTTCTTAGGGTGAATAGAAATTCTGTAATCAGCAGGAGAAGTTGAAGCATCATAGGTTTCAGTAAATTTTACTTCTGTGTTTATTTTAAAATTTTTCATTAGTAACTGAATCAGCTCCATGTTATAATCAAACAGAAAGTCGTATTTCTTTTGATAGAAAGACTCTAAAGCATCTGCATAATAAATAAAATAAGGGGTATTACGATAAGCACTTTCAATAGTGCGCCAGTGTTGTTGCTGCCATTTCTCATCATAAGAGATTTTTACATCACTGATACGTTGTTTATCATGCGTGGCAACAACGGGTATGCTTAATGATAAAACTCCGTTAGCACCTAATACATTACAACGGTTGCGATAGCTTTGTTTTACATAATGTTCATGCTTTTCTATATAAACAGCATCAACTTGTTTTATTTTTTGGAACCAAGCAACAGGGGGTAAATATGCAAGGCTAAGAATAGTTTCCTGTTGCATGAAAAATGTTAGAAAGCGGCTTTGTATTGCAAATACATTTCGTTGAAACGCTTGCGCACCGCATCAATAAAATCAGGGTTTATTATTTTCTTAAGAGCCTCTATGCTTTTTACTTCGGTTATATCAAACTTAAACACCTGCTCCATCATGGCGGCTTCAAACTTCACCAAATATTTATCATTCATCTGAAAGATGCTTATTTGCAAAGCAGGATGCGGAATGGTACCAACAATTCTCATAACAGTGTTATACTAATTCCCGAAATACTCTACATAATTATTTTCCGTTTCACATAGTTTAATACCATGCAGTTGGGCACCCAGCTTTTCTATTTTAGGTGCAAGTATATTGTATATGGCAATAGCTACATTTTCGGTACTCGTCATAACGCCCTGCAAAAAGTCTACATCTAAATTCAGGTTCTTATGGTCAAGTTTATCACAAATCTCCGTTCTGATAAGTGTACTTAAATCTTTCAGGTTAATAATAAAACCTGTCTCGGGGTTTGTTTTTCCTTTTACAGTAACATACACTTCGTAGTTATGTCCGTGCCAGTTAGGGTTGGCACATTTGCCAAATACTTCCATGTTTTTCTCGTCGCTCCATGCTGTATTATAAAGCTTGTGGGCGGCATTAAAATGTTCTTTGCGGGTAATGAATAGCATAATTTAATAATTGGCACAAATATACCATTCCGCTTTGCTATATTTGTATATCCTATAAAAATTCGTTCAAAATATTGTATGAACATATTAATAGTATCTGCTACCCCATTTGAAATAGCACCCTTATTAAAAGAGATTAATGCCCATGTAAATGGAAAAATAATTTCTTCTTATACTTATAAGCAGCATCAAATAGATGTGTTAATTACAGGAGTTGGTATAGCACACACCAGTTTTTATTTAGGGAAATATCTTAATGATAAATATGATGTAGCTATCAACGCAGGTATATGCGGAAGTTTTGATAATACACTTTCTATTGGAGATGTTGTAAGAATTGATGACGATTACTTTGCCGATTTAGGTGCAGAAGATGATGAGAAGTTCCTATCTATTGAAGAACTTAAGTTGCCCGGCACATATCACATAAAGAATGCAACTGTTTTTAATCACACATACTTGCATCGTTTAAAAGATGTAAAAGGAGCTACCGTAAATACTACACACGGCAACAAAAACAGCATAGAAAAGTTCTTGTCGCATACCAAAGCAGATGTTGAAAGCATGGAGGGGGCAGCCTTTTTATTTGCGTGCAACCAAGCACAAACAAAATGCTTGCAAATACGTGCTATATCTAATTATGTAGAGAAACGCGATAAGAATAAATGGAATATTCCCTTAGCTATTGAAAGCCTGAATATCTTTTTAATAGACCTTATTAAGATTTTTTAACACGCAATTCTTCATTTTAAAAAAGTTTGGCACGGTTTTTGTAGGGTATATAATAACCAAAACAAAACAAATGAAAAAAATAAGTGTAATGGTAGTAGCAGTGCTTTTAAGCGCTAGCATGTTTGCCAATGGAGCAGGCCTACCAAAAGGAAAAACAACAGTTAACGGTAACAAACCAAAAACTGAAATCAAAACAACACACAAACAAAAGGAGAAACAGAAAGAGACAACTAAAAAGAAAAAAGCAACCGATAAGGCTGCTAAAAAACCGGCTGAAAAAAAGTAAGCTCGTTTAACTCCTTTCTAAAAGCATGTGATAACCTCACATGCTTTTTTTATGTATTATATTTGACCAATTTTGAAACTCTCTTACGTACCATATTCTCTTCGGTTTAAACATCCTTTTGGACTTGCTTATGGTTCAAGAACTACAACAGAAGTAGTATATGTGCAAATTGAATCAGATGACTTTATCGGATATGGTGAAGCTGCCCTTCCTCCATATTTGAATGAAACACAAGCTTCAGTAATAGCCTTTTTAAATAAAGCAGTTATTATTTTAAAGGATTATAATTTGCCTTTTTCAATGGAGGAGATTATTATGGCTATTGACGCTATCTCTGCAAATAATAATGCTGCAAAAGCCTGTATAGATATTGCCTTACATGATTTATTGGGAAAGTCATTAAACAAACCCGTTTATGAGTTATTAGGTTTAACTAAGCCTAAAGCAAAAAACACATCAGTTACTATCAGTATTGGTAAATTAAATCTTATTCCGGAAAAATTAAAAGAGTTAGAAGAATATAAAATATTAAAAATAAAATTAGGTAATAAGAATGACAAGGAAATTATTCAGTGTATTAGAAAATATACAGATAAACCTTTGGTTGTTGATGTGAACCAAGGGTGGGCGGATAAATACGTTGCTTTAGAAATGATAGAATGGCTAAGCAATAACAATGTTTTGTTTATAGAACAACCTTTAGCAAAAGATAAATACGATGATATGGCTTGGCTAAATGAACGAAGTCCAATTACAACCATTGCAGATGAAAGTATGTTGCGTTTCAGTGATATGGATAAGATAAGCGGTTGCTTTAAGGGAATTAATTTAAAACTGATGAAATGCACTGGACTTTTTGAAGCGATTAAGATTATAAACCATGCTAAACAAAAGGGATTGAGAATTAATATAGGTTGTATGTCGGAGAGTTCTTGTGGAATTTCCGCTGCTGCACAATTAATGGAAAGTGCCGATTGGATTGATTTAGATGGTCCATTGCTAATAAAAAACAACCCTTTTACAGGTGTTGAGTTTAGCGAGGGTAAACTTCAATTAAATAATATAGTGGGTACAGGTGCTATGTTAGCAAGTAAAGAACTGATTTTTATGGAAGCAAATAATAAGCTTTAAACCGGTTGCCAGTTGTAATAGTTTATATCGCGAGATACTTTGCCATCGTCATAAAAGTTCATTACAGAAAACGAAGGTGCAAACTGATAATGATTTCCTTTCCACCACGAACCACTAACCGCCCCATTACAATAATAATCAACACCTAAGTAATTTACATGATCAATCATATGGATGTGTCCACTAAGACAGGCTTTAATAGCAGGGTATTGATAAAAAAGTGCGGTAAGTTCTGCTGCATCACCGTGTAAACAATTGTTAGGGATGCTCCAATGGGTTTTATCTTTCTTTCCGTCAAACAAGGTACAAATGGCCAAAACAGGTACATGCGTAACAACACATATAAACAAATCTTTTGGCGTGCTTTGCAATTCATCTTTTAACCACAACATCTGCTCCTCATCCAATTCGGCATAATACCCGGGTATTGAGTTTTTAGCCCTGATACTATCCAGTACAATAAATTTCCATTTGCCTTGTTGCATAGCATAATAAGGAGTTTTCATTTTATACTCATCCATGGCTGTGTGCTTGCTTTCGTCTTCGAAGGATGTGGCAAGCGGCCAGCCGTATAAATCGTGATTACCAATACAATGATGAACAGGAATAGAATTATCATTAACCAATATATCATGAAACAAACCCCATTGCTTTTTTATTTTGTCTTTAGAGAAGGTAAAAGCCGCATTCATAATAGCATCTCCGCCATTAAGAATCATATCGGGCTTTTGAGCTAAAGAGTTTACCGCATGCAGACAAGATGCAAAACCTTTTTCAGCTATTAGGTTGCTTTCAATATGAACATCCGTTAAGTGCGCCACCCGAAAAGGACTAGAAGAAACCTTTTCTTCGTCAAAAGAACTTAAAAGGTCTGTTGCAGAAGCTTTTGAACTAAGCATTGCCAAAGAAGAAGCCCCTATGAGCTTAAGGAAATTTTTTCTGTTTAGTTTTTCCATGTTTAGCTGTGTTGTTTAATCTGATGCAAACATAGATTTGTACTCTTAAACGAATGTTAAGGCAATGTTATCAATTACTTATTTTATTAACTTTTATTTGTTTATTGGATGCAATAGCATTTTCTTCCTTATATGTTATAAGGTAAAATATGTAAGTTTACAGGCAAGGTAATGAATACCGAATATGTTATATTAGTTGATGAGCAAGACCAAGAGCTTGGTGTGATGGAAAAATTGCAGGCTCATCAGCAAGCAAAACTGCACCGCGCTATTTCGGTATTTGTATTTAATTCTAAGAATGAATTGTTGTTACAAAAGCGCGCAACCACTAAATACCACTCTGCTAATTTATGGACGAACACCTGTTGCAGTCACCCGAAACCAAAAGAAGATACCCTTGATGCGGCCAAAAGAAGATTGCAGGAAGAAATGGGTTTGCACTGTGAAATTAAATACGCTTTTAATTTTACCTACTTAACCGAATTTGAAAACGGACTAAGCGAGCATGAATTTGACCACGTGTTTTTTTGTTTCAGTGATGATGTGCCAAAGCCTAACCCGGAAGAAGTTGCAGCATATAAGTACTTGAGTTTGCCCGAAATAGAAACTCAGTTAAAAGAAAGCCCGCAGCAATTTACGGCATGGTTTAAGCTTATCTTTGCACGAGTAAAAAACGAAATAAAAACAATTTAATATGAAATATATAGCAAAAGCCCATTGGCAAGGAACTTTAAAAGAAGGTAAAGGTGCGCTTACAACCCCGAGCGGCGTTTTAGATAATACCAACTACAGTTTTAAAACCCGTTTTGAAGGAGAAAAAGGAACCAATCCCGAAGAGCTTTTGGCTGCTTCGCATGCAGGTTGTTTTACCATGGCGGTATGCGCCGCATTAACACGAAAAGGATTAGCCCCAACAAGCTTAGATACAGACGTAACGTTAACTATGGAGAATTTAACCATCACAGCCATTCACCTTTCTATTACCGGGAAAGTTGCGGGTATTACAGCTGATGAGTTTACGGCGGTTACCAAAGATGCAGAAAAAAATTGCATCATCTCAAAAGCATTGAGTGTACCTATCACTTCCGAAGCGCATTTTGTGGCATAAGAGAATAGCTCTTTGTTCAAAAATCATTTCCTTTTTTTAATAGCCTGCAAGTACATTTACCAAAAATAATTTATGACAGATACACAACTTTATTTTAAAGTTTCTGATAAACTAACTATTGATGCCAAACAGGTGGTTGCTACGGTGCGCCTGTTGGATGAGGGTGGAACGATACCGTTTATTGCACGTTACCGCAAGGAAGCCACAGGTAGTTTAGATGAGGTTGCCATTATGCAAATACGTGATGAGATAGAACGTTTGCGTGAGTTGGAAAAGCGCAGAGAGGCTATTTTAAAATCTATAGAAGGGCAAGGCAAGCTTACCGAAGAACTGAAAGAAAAAATACTGGATGCTGAAACCATCAGCAAACTGGAGGATTTGTATTTGCCTTATAAACCCAAGCGCAGAACCAAAGCTACCATTGCCCGCGAGAAAGGATTAGAACCCTTGGCACAATTTATTTTAGCGCAGGGCAACACATCATTAGAGGATGAAGCGGCTAAATTTATAAGCACAGAAAAAGAAGTGAGTTCTATAGAAGATGCCTTGCATGGTGCACGCGATATTATTGCCGAGATAATTACCGAAGATGCCAATGCACGTGAACAAATAAGAAACCTGTTTAAACAAAAAGCAACCATAAAAAGTAAAGTGGTTAGAGGCAAAGAAGAAGAAGGTGCTAAGTTTGAAGATTATTTCGACTGGGAAGAACCGCTTGCACAATGCCCTTCGCATCGCTTGCTGGCTATGCGCCGTGGCGAGAAGGAGGATTTTTTATTTCTGGATATTAAACCTCCGGTTGATGATGCGATAGATATTTTGAACAGGATATTTGTTAAGGCGAAGAACGAATGTGCTAATCAGATTAAACTATCTGTTGAAGATGGATATGGCCGTTTGCTACAACCTTCTATAGAAGCTGAAACAAGGTCTGCCACCAAAGAACTGGCCGATGATAAAGCTATTGATGTGTTTGCACAAAACATACGCGAGTTGCTGCTCTCCTCCCCTCTTGGACAAAAAGCTATTCTTGCCATAGACCCGGGTATTCGTACAGGTTGTAAAGTAGTGGCACTTGATAAACAGGGAAAACTATTAGCCGATACGGTTATCTATCCTCAAATGAAAAAGACCGAAGCAGAGAATATAGTACTTGCTTTTTGTGCCAAACATTTAATTGAAGCTATTGCCATTGGTAATGGCACCGCAGGACGTGAAACAGAAACGTTTATCAGGGCCATTGATATTTTGCCTAAAGAAATTCCGGTGATAATGGTGAACGAAAGCGGTGCTTCTATTTACTCGGCATCAGATGTTGCCCGAGAAGAGTTTCCTGATAAAGATATAACCGTGCGTGGTGCAGTTTCTATAGGACGTAGATTAGCCGACCCGTTGGCTGAGTTGGTTAAGTTAGACCCAAAATCTATCGGTGTTGGACAATACCAGCATGATGTGGACCAAACTAAACTGAAAAATAAATTAGATGAAGTGGTGAGTAGTTGTGTGAATGCAGTGGGTGTGGAGTTAAACACAGCCAGTAAAGAATTACTTACTTATGTATCGGGTTTAAACAGTCGCTTAGCACAAAACATTGTTGAGTATAGAAATGAGAACGGCGCCTTTAAAACCCGTTTTCAGTTAAAAGAGATTTCAGGGCTTGGAGAGAAAACCTTTGAGCAATGTGCTGGATTTTTGCGTATCAACAAAGCTGATAATCCTTTAGATAAAAGTGCAGTACACCCAGAGAGTTATGAAGTAGTAGAACGCATGGCAAAAGATTTGCATGCCACTATAAATGATTTACTGACTAACAAAGAACTGCGCAAACAAATTAAAATTACCAATTATGTGAGTGATACAATAGGCTTACCTACTCTGCGCGATATTGTAAACGAGTTGGAAAAACCGGGGCGCGACCCGCGTAAATCTTTCGAAATATTTTCCTTTGCCGAGGGGATTGAAAGGCCTGAAGATTTGCGTGAAGGCATGCAACTACCCGGCATTGTTACCAATGTAACCAACTTTGGTGCCTTTGTAGATATAGGCGTACACCAGGATGGCTTGGTGCATATCTCTCACCTGTCGGATACCTTTGTGGATGACCCAAACAAAATTGTGAAGGTACATCAGCAGGTGATGGTAACTGTTTTAGAGCTCGACTTAAAACGCAACCGCATTGCCTTATCTATGAAAGGAAACGGAAATGTACCGACTGCAAAATCTTCTTCGGTTAAGAAAGAAAAAGAAATTGCGTACGATGCCAATGATATGCAGTCTGCTCTATCTGCTTTAAAGCAAAAATTTGGGAAGTAAATGAAGTGATAAGTTATACATTCGTTGTAAAGAATACGCGTTATATGCAAATAAAAAGGCTTTAAACTGGTTTAGTCTAAAGCCTTTTTGATTGTGGGAACTACTGGGTTCGAACCAGTGACCCCCTGCTTGTAAGGCAGGTGCTCTGAACCAGCTGAGCTAAGCTCCCATTTTTTGAGGGGGCAAATATAATTGTTTTTTTATACGCAAAAAAAAATATTATGTTTTTCAATCACACAACATATAGTATCTTTGCGCCGAAATTTAAAACCCTGTTTTTAAACATGTCAAAACAATCCGGTAAAATTGCCCAAGTAATAGGTCCCGTAGTGGATGTACGCTTTGATTTAGAAGGCGGAAAATTACCTAATATATTAGATGCTCTTGAAATTGTTCGCGGACAAGGACAAAAGCTTATTCTTGAAGTTCAACAACACATTGGTGAAGATACCGTGCGTACCATTGCCATGGATAGTACTGATGGGCTTTGCCGCGGGATGGAAGTAACTCCTACCGGTTCAGGTATTAAAATGCCTATTGGCGATAAAGTAAAAGGACGTTTATTTAATGTGGTTGGCGAAGCTATTGATGGTATTAACCACGTTTCTAACGAAGGTGGTTCTAGCATTCACCGTTCGGCTCCTAAGTTCGAAGAACTTTCTACAGCTACTGAAGTTTTATATACCGGTATTAAAGTAATCGATTTGATTGAGCCTTATGCAAAAGGCGGTAAAATTGGGTTGTTTGGTGGTGCAGGTGTGGGTAAAACCGTACTTATCATGGAGCTTGTAAATAACATTGCTAAAGCCTATGCGGGTTTATCGGTGTTTGCAGGTGTGGGTGAACGTACCCGCGAAGGAAACGATTTGTTGCGCGAGTTTATAGAATCAGACGTTATTAAATATGGTGATGAGTTTAAACATTCGATGGAAAAAGGCGGATGGGATTTATCTAAAGTAGATACCAAAGCTATGGAAGAATCTAAAGCAACTCTTGTTTTCGGACAAATGAATGAGCCTCCTGGAGCACGTGCCCGTGTTGCACTCTCTGGTTTAACTATTGCAGAATATTTCCGGGATGGTGATGGAACAGGACAAGGAAAAGATATTCTATTCTTTGTAGATAACATCTTCCGTTTTACACAAGCAGGTTCAGAGGTATCTGCCTTATTAGGCCGTATGCCGTCAGCGGTGGGTTATCAACCAACCCTTGCTACCGAAATGGGATTGATGCAAGAACGCATTACTTCTACTAAGCGTGGCTCTATTACATCTGTACAGGCAGTTTATGTGCCTGCTGATGATTTAACCGATCCGGCTCCGGCAACTACTTTTGCCCACTTAGATGCTACTACGGTATTGAACCGTAAAATTGCTGAGTTAGGGATTTATCCTGCAGTTGATCCGTTGGATTCTACTTCACGTATTCTTGACCCTAAAGTTATCGGCGATGAGCATTATAACTGCGCTCAACGTGTTAAAAACATTCTTCAACGTTATAAAGAACTTACAAGATATTATTGCCATCCTTGGTATGGATGAGTTGAGCGAAGAAGATAAACTGGTAGTGCATCGCGCACGCCGTGTACAACGTTTCTTATCTCAACCATTCCATGTAGCAGAACAATTTACAGGTTTAAAAGGTGTGTTGGTTCCTATCGAAGATACTATCAAAGGCTTCAATATGATTATGGATGGTAAAGTTGATGAGTATCCTGAAGCAGCCTTTAACTTAGTGGGTACTATTGAAGATGCTATTGAAAAAGGTAAAAAACTAATAGCTGAATCAAAGTAAAATGTACTTAGAAATTATAACTCCTGATAAAAAGTTGTTTGAAGGCGAAGCTAAATCGCTTACCGTTCCGGGTTCTGAAGGGTCTTTGGGTGTGTTAGATAATCACGCACCTATGATTGCTTCACTAAAAAAAGGGAAGGTTAAAATAACTACGGATAAATCGGAGGTTACCTTTTTTGAGATACATGGCGGGGTAATAGAAGTGCTTAAAAACAAAGTGGTTGTTTTAGCTGAGTAACTCAACTCTTACGCAAGTTTTTCTATCAATTCTTTAATCAAAGAAATACAGGCATCCATTTCTTGTTCTGTATTGTATTTTCCTACACTAAAGCGTATAGAAGAATAGCAATCTGCCTCACTTAAACCCATGGCGCTTAAAACATGCGAGGGTTGAGTCAAGGCTGATGTACAAGCAGAACCAGCTGCCACACACAGTTTGTGATTTACCTTAGAGATAATTGAATCTGCTATAATACCACTAAAACAAATATTGGTTGTATTATACAAACGATGTTTAGTGCTTCCATTAATTCGTACTCCTTTTATATCTAATAAGTAATGTTCTAATCTCGCTCTAAGCGCAGATAACTTAGTGTTATTATCCCATAGTTCGGCTTGTGCAATTTCACAGGCTTTACCTAAACCAACAATAGCAGGGACATTAAATGTACCTGAACGCAAGCCATATTCATGGCCTCCTCCGTTAATTTGTTCTTGCAAAACTACACGTGGATTTTTTCTTCTTACATATAATGCGCCAACACCTTTTGGCCCGTAAAATTTATGTGCAGATAAGCAAACTAAATCAACACCGAGTTCATTTACATCAATCATCATTTTTCCGGCAGCTTGTGTGGCATCACAAAACAAGATAGATTTATGCACATGCACTATTTCTGCAATTTGCTGTATAGGCTGAATAACACCCGTTTCATTATTAGCCAACATTACGCAAACTAAAATGGTCTTATCCGTAATAGAGTTTTTTAATTCATCCAAATCAATCAATCCTTCAGGAGATATAGAAAGATAGGTAATAACGGCACCTTTCTTTTGAAGTGCAGCACAAGTATCTAAAACAGCTTTGTGTTCGGTAGCAACGGTAATAATATGATTGCCTTTTGTTTGATACTTTTCAAACACGCCTTTAATAGCTAGGTTACAGCTTTCGGTAGACCCTGATGTAAAAACAATTTCGTTTTCCTCACCATTAATAAAAGCTGCTACTTGTTTTCTTGCTTTATCTACTGCGGCTTTTGCCTGCCAACCCATAGCGTGTGTTTTACTTGCTGCATTCCCAAAATAGGTGGTAAAATACGGCAGCATTTCCTGCAAAACCCTTTCATCAACCGGGGTGGTAGCATTATAATCAAGGTATATTAAATCCTGCGGCATTAGCGTTCAAAATTACATTAATTTCGCCTTCATGTTCAAGAACATCAGCAAGCCTCAACTACTTTTACACTTCATTGTTTTTATCTGGGGTTGGAGCCCCATCCTTGGAAAAGCCATATCAGTGCAGGCGTTTCAGTTGGTTTGGTTTCGTATGTTAATGACGGTTATCACGCTGTTTATTTTCTTTGCCTCACAAAAATCAAGCTTAAAAGTAAGCAAAAAGACATTCGTTACCCTCTTTGCTATTGGTGCAGTATTGGCTTTTCACTGGTTTTGTTTTTATAATGCTATTAAAGTTTCTAACGTATCTGTTACATTGGTGGCTTTTTCCACAGGGACTTTGTTTACCTCTATTATTGAGCCCATCTTTTATAAACGCAGAATTGTTTGGTACGAAATTCTTTTCGGGCTTCTTATCATCTGTGCTATCTCATTAATATTTACCGTAGAGATACAATATTACTTAGGTTTTATTTTCGGGATGTTGGCGGCACTCACCTCATCTTTGTTTACAGTTTGGAACGGGGTATTGGTACGCAACACCAGTTCGGAACAAATTACATTTTACGAATTAAGCGGAGGCTTGATTTGCCTTACGGTATATCTTCTCTTTACAGGAGAGTTTAGTAAGGAGTTCTTTACTATCTCCTCTGCTGATTTCTTTTTTCTAGCTATCTTCTCTATAGTGGGTACAGCTTTTCCGTTTGTGGCAAGTACTAACTTGCTTAAAAAGCTAAGTCCGTTTACAGTAACGCTAACCGTAAATTTAGAAACCGTTTATGGGATTTTCTTCGCTATTTTAATATGGCCATCAACCGAACACATGACAACTTCTTTTTACATAGGTACGGTTATCATCCTGTGCGTAATACTTACCAATGCTATTGTGAAGGCAAAAAAATCGACAGTCTCTTATAAATAAAATCCTAAAAACTACGAGCCACAAGCTTCGCAAGCATCCGGGTTATCTAAAGAACAGGTTAGTTGTGCTAACTTTTCTTCTTCAGATAAAAGATGTGCTTGGCCGCGCTCTACCAACAATACATCTTCGTTACCTAATACAGTTACTTTTTCTAATAAAGCACCTTGGTCAACCGTAAACTTAATAGCGTCTGCTGCAGCTTTGGTGCGTAAGTAGTACATGCCTGTTTTCAATCCTTTTTTCCATGCATAGAAATGTGCCGAAGAAAGTTTTGCAAAGTTGGCGTCTTGTATAAATAAATTCAACGATTGAGATTGGTCTATAAATGCACCACGGTCTGCAGCCATATCTATAATCGTACGTTGTTTAATTTCCCAAACGGTTTTGTATATGTCTTTAATATTTTCAGGAACTTCAGGGATGTTTTGTACCGAACCGTTTGCTGCAATAATTTTGTTCTTTAAGTTCTCATTCCACAACCCAAGTTTTACTAAGTCTTTCAGTAAGTGTTTGTTTACCACCACAAACTCTCCGCTTAATACACGACGAGAATAAATGTTTGAAGTGTATGGCTCGAAGCACTCATTATTACCTAATATTTGAGAGGTAGATGCGGTTGGCATTGGCGCCATTAATAAGGAGTTGCGTACGCCGTATTTTTTAATTTCTTCGCGTAATATATCCCACTCCCAACGCGAGCTTGGTGTTACGTTCCACATATCTTGTTGGAAAATGCCTTTACTGATCGGAGAACCCGGGTATGTTTCGTAGTGACCATCAATTTTCGCTAAGTCTTTACTGGCCGTTAAGGCTGCATAGTAAATAGTTTCAAAAATCTCTGAGTTTAGTTTGCGTGCTTCTTCACTTTCAAAAGAATAACGCATTAATATGAATGCATCTGCTAAACCTTGTACACCTAAACCAACCGGGCGGTGACGCATGTTGCTGTTACGAGCTTCAGGTACCGGGTAGTAGTTTCTATCAATTACTTTGTTTAAGTTTTTGGTAGCAACGTAGGTTACTTCAAATAATTTTTGGTGATCAAATTCTCCTTTTTCTAAATCAACAAAACGAGGTAATGCAATAGAAGCTAAGTTACAAACTGCCACTTCATCAGCAGCTGTATACTCAATAATCTCCGTACATAAGTTAGACGATTTAATAGTGCCTAAATTTTGTTGGTTTGATTTAGAGTTAGCGGCATCTTTATACAACATGTATGGATTGCCGGTTTCAATCTGAGATTCGATAATAGCAGCCCATAATTCGCGAGCAGGTATTTGTGTGCGGAATTTTCCTTCTGATTCGTATTTGGTATAAAGTGTTTCAAATGCTTCGCTATGGCAATCGCTTAAACCTGGGCATTCGTTAGGGCACATTAAGCTCCAGATGCCTTCTTCTTCCACACGTTTCATAAACAAATCAGGAATCCAAAGTGCAGTAAACAAATCGCGTGCACGCATTTCTTCTTTACCGTGGTTTTTACGAATATCTAAGAAATGATAAATATCGGCATGCCATGGTTCTAAGTAAACTGCAATAGAACCTTTGCGTTTTCCGCCGCCTTGATCAACGTAACGAGCTGTTTCGTTAAACACTTTTAGCATCGGAATGATACCGTTTGACGTACCGTTAGTACCTCTGATATAAGAACCTGTTGCACGCACGTTATGAATGTTGATACCAATACCACCTGCGCTTTGAGAAATTTTAGCACATTGTTTAAGTGTATTGTAAATTCCATCAATGCTATCATCTTGCATTTGCAAAAGGAAGCAAGAACTCATTTGTGGTTTTGGCGTGCCTGCGTTAAACAAAGTTGGTGTTGCGTGCGTAAACCAACGCTCACTCATCAGGTTATAGGTTTCAATAGCCGAAGCAATGTCTTCTTTATGAATACCTATTGCCACACGCATAATCATGTGTTGAGGGCGTTCGGCAATCTTACCATTCATCTTTAAAAGGTACGAACGCTCTAAGGTTTTAAAACCAAAATAATCATATCCAAAATCTCTATCGTAAATAATAGAAGAATCTAATTGTTGTGCATTTGTCTGGATGATTTCATAAACATCATCTGCAATAAGTTGTGCACGTTGTCCTGTTTTAGGATCTACGTATAAAAACAAGTCGTGCATTGTTTTTGAAAACGACTTGGTAGTGTTTTTATGCAAGTTAGAAACTGCAATACGCGATGCTAAAATGGCGTAATCAGGATGGTTGGTAGTTAACGACGCAGCTGTTTCTGCAGCTAAATTATCCAACTCGGTTGTTGTAACCCCATCAAATAATCCTTCAATAACTTTCATCGCTACTTTTATAGACTCAACGTGGGTTGGTTCTAAACCATAGCAAAGTTTTTGTACACGTGCGGTGATTTTGTCAAACTTAACTGACTCGCGGGTTCCATCTCTTTTTATTACGAACATATATCTTTATTTAATTTTGTTGTTGGTTACTTAAATTCTATAATGCAAATTACTTCTACAATATTCCTTTTGGTGTTAAATCTTTATTTTCTATTAACAATCTCGTTTTAATTACTTTAATTCTTACGTTTTTGAGGCTAAACACCCCGACGAGGCTGCTATCCTCGTTTACTTTAGTTTCTTTTGCGACTAAGGGTTAAAAGTCTTCGTCTAACTTAAAGATGTTATTCGACTCATTGTTCTTATTCATAACGCCCGCCTTTTGATATTCGGCTACGCGTTTTTCAAAGAAATTGGTTTTACCCTGCAGCGACTGCATTTCCATGAATGGAAATGGGTTGCTGGCATTGTAAAACTTAGGACAATTAAGGGCTACCAACAACCTGTCGGCACAAAACTCAATGTATTGGCACATCATATCAGCATTCATGCCTATAAGCCTTACCGGAAGGGCATCCGACACAAATTCTTTTTCAATAACCACCGCATTGGTAATTACTTCGGTAACACGCTCAATTGGCAATTTATTTTCTAACTGATTATACAATAAACAAGCAAAATCGCAATGCAAGCCCTCATCACGAGAGATTAACTCGTTGCTGAAACTTAAACCCGGCATTAAACCACGCTTTTTCAACCAAAAGATAGAGCAAAACGAACCTGAGAAGAAAATCCCCTCTACGGCAGCAAAAGCAATCAGGCGCTCGGCAAAAGAACCTTTCGATATCCAACGCAAAGCCCATTCGGCTTTTTTGGTTACGCAAGGCAGGGTATCAATGGCATGAAGCAGGCTGTCTTTTTCTGCCACATCTTTAATGTAGGTATCAATTAAAAGCGAGTATGTTTCAGAGTGGATGTTCTCCATCATTATCTGAAAGCCATAAAAACAACGGGCTTCAGGGTATTGCACTTCGTTTAAAAAGTTAATGGCCAGGTTTTCGTTTACAATACCATCACTTGCGGCAAAAAATGCCAATACATGCTTAATAAAATGTTTCTCGTCGGCATTTAATTTGGTTTCCCAATCCGTAAGGTCAGATGCAAGGTCAATTTCCTCTGCCGTCCAAAAACTAGCTTCAGCTTGTTTATACATTTGCCAGATGTCGTTGTGCTTGATAGGGAATAAAACAAATCGGTCTTTGTTTTCTGTCAATAAGGGTTCGTTCGCCATAGATACTTTTCTACTATATATATTGTTAGACAAAAAATGAACGGTGTTTTGCCATTCATTAGTTGTTGAATTATTTTTACTTTTAAAGAACTTTAGTTTACCATTTAAATCACACTCACTTTTTATTTCCTTTCTGTTTTACAAAACAAGTTTAAAAAAAATGGTACTGCAAAAAATTCAATTAACATTTTGTTGGCAGTTTTAAACATTCTAAATTTTTTAAAAATTGTTGAAAACATCACGAACCCCTTTATTAATAGGACATTCAGGGCGAGATGAAAAATTTTAAAAAATAATCAGGCTTTTGATTTGCTGATGTAATAAATATGATTAAGTAGATTTACATAAAGCGTAATTTTATGCTCACAACTCCAACAAAAGCTTCTGTGCAATGCCCTTATTTGCTATGTTTTGAAAAGAAAACGTAGTGGCGTTTTTTTCTATCAATTCAAGGCTAAGAAACTGAGATACATTGGTGCTGTAATAAAAAATGGCGGCAACGTGTTTACGTTTTTTCATGGGTAGTAAGTTTAAGGGTTTAGCTAATTTACAGAGAAGCCTGCAATGCAATAGTAAACTATTAATCTTACAATTCAGGAAATAGTTATACGGTTTAGGAAAGTAATTATGTGCAACTATTAAAACGCCAACGGTTTCCCCTGATAATAATCTAACACCTTTAGTTTAAAGATAAAATCGTATTTGGCATTCAGCATATCGGTTTGTGTTCTTAGCACCCTGTTTTTGCTGTTGTTATAATCAAAAGAGTTAAGCGCACCGGCATTAAACTTTTGTTCGGCATAGGTAAACGATAGCTGCGAGGTTTCGTGAGCGGTTTTAGCCGACAGGTATTTGTTTAGTGCCCCTTGTGCATCGGTATAGGCTTGCACTATGGTTCGGTAAAGTTGCTGACGGCCAATATCATATCCATATTTATTACTAAGTACCTGTAGTTTTGCATTCTTAATACCTGCCATGTTAGACAGGCCATTAAATATGGGGATATTTAGCGTAAAGCCGATACTCTTATTAAAGTTGTTGCTTAACTGTGTGCCCAAAGGGGTTGTTTTGGTAGTCTCATTAAAAGTGGGTGCCACAACAGCTTCGCCGCTTGAGGTATAATATCCTGTTTGCTGAAAACCAGTGGGAACAGGGCTGATAAGATTTGTGGTTTGGTCGAGACCCGAATAGCCGGTGCTTAACACTCCGCTTAAAGTTAAAGTGGGGCTGTTTTTTCCTTGCGAATAAGAAAGGTTTTTTTCGGCACTTATTAAGTTGTATTCCGCGCTTTTTATTTTATGCTGATTTTTTAATGCTGCCTGATAAATATCAATGGGTTTATAAGTCGCTAAATCTGTAACCGATAATTCAAACGCAGGTTTTTCAACAGAAAAATTATTGGCAGAATCTAAATACAACAACTGTTTTAGGGCTAATAAAGAAAGGTTGTAATTGTTATCTGCCGTTACATAACTATACTCATCGGTAGCCAGCTGAGCTTTAATATCATATACCGAACTTAAAGCCGCAGAACCTGCATCGGCTAATGTTTGTGTGCGCTCTAATTGTAATTTACTAATGCTTACCTGTTGTTGGGCAACTTTTACTAATTCCTGATTATATACTACCTGCAAAAAAGAAGAAGCCACGTTAAGTGCCAAGTCGTTTTTTTGTTGTTCATAGGTTTCCTTGTTTGCCATAAGTGCATATTGATTCTTCTTTACGTTGTTGTATTGCTGCATACCACTCCATAAAGTTACCTGCGCTTGTCCGTATATATTATCCGATGAAACACTACTACTTTGAAATGTGTAGGAATAGGGGTTTAGTTTTTCTCCCACATTTTTTGTGTTGTTTGCACTCGCATTTAAATTGGGTAATATGGTTGCTATACTTTGTTTGTAGTTTACATCACTCATCTCTACATTCAGTTCGTTTTGCTTCAGGGTAAGGTTATTTTTTAAGGCATAATCTATACACTGTTGTAAGCTCCAGCTTTGAGAATAAATAGCTGTACTGATAAAAGATAAAATAAAGAATATTGTTGTTTTCATCAGATATAATAAATAAACGCAAAAGTAAAAACAAGCTACATATAATTATACAGTTTAGTATCTGCGGAAAATTTCAAGGGCTATTGGTTTATTTGTTACAGCAAGCCCATTAAAGCCAGATAACAAAACACAAAAGGCGTAGCAAAAAACAGGCTATCAAATCTGTCTAATACCCCTCCATGACCAGGCATAAGTTTACTGCTGTCTTTAACACCTGCCATGCGTTTAAGCATAGATTCTGCTAAATCGCCAAGCGTACCAAATACAGCCACAATAACCGAAATAGCTATCCAATGTTTTAAAGCTAATTGCGGAAATATATGGGCTACCACAAAAGATAAAGCAATACATAAGGCAATACCACCAAGAGTACCTTCCCAGGTTTTGTTGGGAGATATTTTTTCGTAAAGTTTATGTTTGCCAATAAAGCTCCCTACTAAATAAGCTCCGGTATCGTTAATCCAGATGAAGAATATCATGCCAAGAACAGTATAAGGTAAATAATCGTCATGTTTGGGAATAACCATTGCTATCAAAATCACACAAGGGATAATAACATAAACAACACTAAGAATTGTATAAGCTATATTCTGAATAGATGGTTTTTGCCTGAATAATTCTGATGCGAATAGTAAAAATAAAATAGGAATAGCCAAAGATAAATATCCCTCCCAAAAAAACTTAGGTGGAGCTTGTAATCCCATTTGCGAGAACTCGTATATAAAAAGAGCTAACATATAAGAAGCATATAAAATATATCCTGTTTTTTTATGAGATATAACATTTAAACTCTCGCCTATTTTATAAAACTCATACAGCCCAATAAACCCGACAACTCCAAAAAACGCAACAAAAGAATAATAACTATACCAAACACAACCCAACAACAACGCCACAAATACTACTGCAGTTGTGGCGCGCGTGTAAAATGTCTTTACGTTAAAAGCCATTCATTAAGCTTCGGTTGGCGTGCTGTTTAATGCTATTGCATCTTCTTCTTTATCAAAAGGTCGTTTCCCAAAAATAGTTTCCAAATCATCCCGGAAAATAACTTCTTTTTCCAATAGTTTTTCAGCAAGCACAGTAAGTTTAGCTTTATGTTCTGTTAAAAGTGCCTTGGTTTTTATATAGGCCTTATCAATCATTTTCTTGATTTCTTCATCAATGGTTTGGGCAGTATGCTCGCTGTATGGCTTACCAAACTGGTATTCCTGCTGTCCGCTGCTATCGTAATAACTTACGTTACCAATCTTATCATTCAACCCATAATACACCACACTTGCAAAAGCCTGCTTGGTTATTTTTTCCAAATCGCTTAAAGCACCTGTACTCACGCGACCAAACATAATTTCTTCTGCTGCACGTCCACCAAGTGCTGCGCACATTTCATCAAAAATCTGATCCATAGTGTTTAACTGTCTTTCTTCCGGTAGATACCAAGCCGCACCTAAAGAACGACCACGTGGCACAATGGTTACTTTTACCAAAGGAGACGCGTGTTCCAACATCCAGCTAACGGTTGCATGCCCCGCTTCGTGGAAAGCAATTACACGTTTTTCCTGCGGAGTAATGATTTTATTCTTTTTCTCTAAACCTGCAATAATACGGTCAACAGCATCTAAGAAATCCTGCTTCTCTACAAACTTCTTATCGTTACGGGCAGCAATTAAAGCAGCTTCGTTACAAATGTTAGCAATATCCGCACCGCTAAAGCCGGGCGTTTGTTTAGCTAAAAACTCAACATCTAAATCTTTATCCAGTTTCAAAGGTTTTAAGTGTACTAAGAAAATAGCTTTACGCTCATTCAAATCAGGAAGGTCAACATGTATTTGTCTGTCAAAACGACCCGCACGCATCAAAGCTTTATCTAAAATATCGGCACGGTTGGTGGCGGCTAAAATAATTACACCGCTATTAGAACCAAACCCATCCATCTCGGTTAAGAGTTGGTTAAGTGTGTTCTCTCTTTCATCATTTCCGCCAAAAGATGCATTCTTACCACGAGCGCGACCAATAGCATCAATCTCATCTATAAAAATAATACAAGGCGATTTTTCTTTTGCTTGACGGAACAAATCTCTAACACGAGAAGCACCTACACCTACAAACATTTCTACAAAATCTGAACCTGATAAGGAGAAGAAAGGAACCTTCGCTTCACCCGCAACAGCCTTTGCCAATAAGGTTTTACCCGTACCCGGAGGACCTACCAACAAAGCGCCTTTAGGTATTTTAGCACCTAAGTCAGTATATTTTTTTGGTGTTTTTAGGAAGTCAACAATTTCCTTTATTTCTACTTTAGCTTCTTCCAACCCAGCCACATCGGCAAACGTAATGTTCACGTTAATGTCTTTATCAAACAAAACTGCTTTGCTTCTGCCAATGTTGAATATTTGTCCGCCTGCTCCACCTGCACCGCCATTCATACGGCGCATAATAAACATCCATACAACTATCATTAACACCAAAGGCCAAATCCAACTAAGGTATTCGCCCCATTCGGTACGGTCTTCACGGGTTGGGTTCACAATTTTATCGTCAGAGATGCCCGCTTTTTCCTGTACCTGACGAACTCTTTCCAAAAAGAATTTTACATCAGGAATAGAAACCACAAACTGTGGTCCCTGCAAAGATTTAGGGTTCGTGAAAATGGGTTTGTTGTTTTGGTAATATCTGAAAAGTGCTAAGCTATCGGGGTTAACACGTATCTCGGCATTCTTTTCGTTTACAATGGTAATAGAAACCACATCACCTTTAGCCAGCATGTTTTGCTCAAAAAAGGTTTCGTTTACCTTACGTGTGCCGCCACCAAATGCCGCCCCATCATAGTAAGTAATTAATATCAGGATGACAATAATGATGGCATATATCCAGTAGAAATTAAAACCACCACCGCCTTTATTGTTTGAATTAGGTAAGCCTGTTTTCTTTAAACGCTCGCGCATCTTCTCAAACTGATTTTTTAAATCTTCGTTGCTTTTTTGAGGAGAACCAACCTGCGACTTATCTGTCGGTTTTTCTGTAGATTTCTCTACCTTTTGCTCTGCTGCTGCCTCTGTTGTTTTAGTTTCTTCTTTTATATCTTCGCTCATGGCTGGCTTTATATCAATATTTTAATTAAGTCTGGTTATTTCAGCGTCTGCCCACAATTCTTCTAAACGGTAAAAATCACGTGTTTGTTGCTGAAACACATGCACCATGATATTTACGTAATCCAATAAAATCCATTCTGAGTTTTCCCAACCTTCGGTATGAAAAGGGCGCTCGTTTAATTGTTTTTTTACCGTTTCCTCAACCGAAGCCGCTATAGAATCCACGTGTGTAGAAGATTCCGCATCGGCAATCACAAAATAATCGAATGAACGGTTAGGTATTTTACCCAAATCTAAAACAGTAATGTTTTTTGCTTTTCTTTCTTCCAAACCATATCTAATGCTAATCAACAAAGGGTTTGTAACTTTTGCTTTGGGCTCGGCTTTCGGTGCAGTTTT
>CAVXOV010000083.1:0-5979 GCA_963763345.1 uncultured Candidatus Saccharibacteria bacterium | reverse complement strand
TATTGCTTTGGCGAGGGCGGCGCAGGAACCTATAGCGACGGAAGCTTTATACACGTTCTTCCAAGCGGGGCGATGTGGTTAAAATATTAAAGAGCCTGATTCATCACGGGGCGGATAAAACCATTTTGGTGGATGCGCATCCGCATATTGGCACCAATAAGCTGCCAAAAATTATAGAGAATATCAGGCAAACCATTTTAGATTTTGGCGGGGAAATTCATTTTAACAGCAAGTTGGTTGATATCATTCTTGTTAAAGAAAAGATGCAAGCTATTGATGTTATTAATTTAGAAACCAATCAAATACAAAATTATAAAACAGATTATTTACTACTGGCTACCGGGCATAGTGCGCGGGATATTTACCAATTACTGAACGATAAAAATATTGCCATTGAGACTAAGCCTTTTGCTATGGGGGTGCGTATAAGCATCCGCAGGAGGTTATAGACAGCATCCAATACCATTGTAACATAAAGCAGTTGGGTGATGTCAGAGAGTTTTTGCCTGCTGCGTCTTATAGTTTGGTGCAACAGGTAAACGGTAAGGGCGTGTACTCTTTTTGTATGTGTCCGGGTGGAATAATAGCGCCATGCGCCACGGCACAGGAGGAAGTGGTTACCAATGGTTGGAGTCCGTCTAAACGAAATAACCCTTATGCCAATTCGGGGATTGTGGTGGGCTTGGATGCTACGGATTGGCAAGCATTTTCTTCGCATAAGCGTTTAGCAGCTTTGGAACTGCAAAAACAACTGGAGCATAAAGCCTGGATTGCCGGAGGTAAACACAAACTCCCCCCGCCCAGCGCTTACTAGATTTTATAGAAAACAAAACAAGCGGAACACTACCCGCATGTTCTTACCAGCCGGGTATAACCCCTGCCAATATGGAAGCCTTGTTAGGCAATACCATGGGAAAAGCATTGAAAGAAGGTTTTAAAAGCTTTGGCGCCAAAATGAAGGGTTATTTAACCAACGAGGCGGTGATAGTAGGGGTAGAATCTCGCACATCTACACCGGTGAGGATACCGAGAGATAAGGAAACCTGCCAGCATATACAAATAAAAGGTCTATATCCCTGCGGAGAAGGGGCGGGTTATGCGGGAGGCATAGTTTCTGCAGCTATGGATGGAGAGCGTTGTGTGGATGAGATATATAAAGTTGTTTGAAAACAGGAGAATAAAGCCTTTAGAAGTATACTCCAAATATCCTTTCTACTATTGCATGTCTTTATAATTAACTTGTTTCATTCTGGTTTTGCCAATAATCAATTTTACTGTGTATAGTGGCAGTTTGTATTTTTTCAGTATATCTTCTATGGACATACCCCTTAAAAAATCTTTTGTCAGGGCTTTGTTGCGCTGGCGCTGCAATGCGTTATATTCTTCCCGAAGGCCTTCTTTTTGTGGCAATCTGATACATAATTAGATAGCATACTTTTTGTGTTTTACCAATATATAACAAGCTTTTTCCTGCTTTTATATTTTCGGCAATTTGTTTACGGCGACGGGCAACTACATCAGGCCTGATGCTTAGCTTTACTTTAACATAGCCAAGCTTGATAAGTAATCCTCTTACATAATATTTATGGTACGGTACTGACTCAGCTATTTTTTCATAGCTATGGCCTGCTAAAAAACTTTTAACAACGAACTGCCTTATTTTTTGTTTTTGTTTTTTGTAATCCGGAACAAAGTCTTTAATCTCGGTTTTTAATATATCATAAACAGCTTTGTGGCTTAAGTTATACTTTGCTTCTAATTGTAACTGGGTTAAGCCCTTTTTATAATCGGTACAAATACTGATGTTTCTTTCTAGAGTTTTGCTTGATCTTTTTATACGTAAACCATATCTTTTAAGAATTTGCCTCACCCGTTCGCGAGTAATATTAAACTGTTTTCCAATTTCAGCAAGCGTATATTTATTTTTTATTGCCAATGCAATTATCCGAGCATTTTGGCTGGCTTTTGCAGGTAAGGGGTTGTGTTTTAGTATAGCCTCTATTTCTGCTTTACGGGCTGCTATTTCAGCAACCTCTATGACTTTTTTTTGGGCGGCAGTGGCACGCTTTGCTTCCTCCCGTGCTTTTAATCTTTTTTGTTGTATTTCATTTTTTAGTTTTTTGTAAAATAAGGGTTCATATTTTCTTAAAATGGCTCTTATACCTTCTTCATCTATGGCATGGCGGAGAGCAATATTCTGTATGCTTTCGCCGTTTTTTATAGCTGCTACTATTTCAGCGTTTCGTTGGGGCTTAATGCCCATGATGCCGTTTTCTTTTCTGTAGCCCACGCGCGAAAACCCCATTCGTTTAAAGGCACACTTACCGCCCCCACGCTTATTTTATATTTAATTGCTAACTGGGCAGGAGTTTGTCCGTTCTTAGCATCGGCAAGTAGCTGGGCATCACGCTCAGGTTTTTTCTGGGAAAGGGCCATTTGTTTTTGTGTTTTTCTTTATAATTAGGTAAGCAAATTTAAAAGAAAAGTTAAATTAAAATACTTTCTATGATTTAGATTTCTAAAACCACCCTTCTTTATAAATAACATATTGCACATATCTTCAGGCTTACCTGCCATCATCATATACAGATAAAGGTTTATACCCCTGCGGAGAAGGGGCGGGATACGCCGGAGGTATCATTTCTGCAGCTATGGACGGTGAGCGTTGTGTGGATGAGATTTTTAAGGTTGTGGTTTAACCTAAATTTCTTTGATACTTATTCTTTAAGTTTTCATTAAGGAAGGCGACAATATACCCTGCTGTTTCATTTAAGATATTTTCATTGTATACTAAAGCATTAGGTATTCTTAATGTTAAAATACCATCTCTAAAAGAGTGATAAGTTCTTTTTAAATCCTTTAATGCTTGTTCCTTATCAAAATTGTGGTGCTGTCCATCAACTTCAATATTAACATTTGCATCTTTTATTTGAATATCAACGTGCTTATAACCGTCAAATGCTTCCATTTTGGCAGGCACACCTCTTTCTTTAAGAGCAAAGTATAATCTAATAGTTTCACAGGTTGTTTGAGTTTGCATGAAATTGATCCATTGTTGGTGTTCAATGCACAAAGGAATTCCATAGGAATTAACTGAATAATCAATGACACCAAAAGTTATGTACTTGTTGCATTCTAAACAATTATTCATTTTTCTATTTTCAAATATTACGAATTTTCATTGCTCTTCAACAACTCATTGGTATAATTATAGCCAATAGTAAAGATGTCGGTAGCTTTATGGATATCGAATAAACCAAAATTGTGTAGTTCGGTTGGTTCAATATGCAGATAACAACCGGCAGAAGAGCTATCCACTATTTTGCGGAAGCTAAGGTGTATGGCTCTGTCCATAGTTTCTGATATACTTGCTTTGGGGTTATATGGTTTTATGGGGTCAACGTAAACAGCAATAACCTCAGACTTTTTATCGGCAAAGGGCTCAACGGGCAGGTTGTTAGATACTGCTCCGTCAACATACGGAATACCATCTATCAGCATGGCATTAAATACAACGGGTATGGAGCTGGAGGCAATAACCGCATCAATAATGTTTCCTTTATTGAAAATGGTTTGAGAACCATCTATAAAATTTGTAGCGGTAACGTAAAAGGGCATAGCGAGTTGCTCGAACTGAGTAATGCGCAGGTTTTTTTGCAGAAAATCGCGAATGATTTTCATAGAAACCAAGCCCAACCTGAAACCATGCAAGGCAACAGGGTTTAGCTTGAATTTGTTGTTGTACATTTCCATCACCTCGTCGGGCGTAAAGCCATTGGCTATAAAAGCCCCTGCTATGGCACCGGCACTGGTTCCGGAGATGGCCGAAGGATGGATGTTATGCTCCTGCAAAGCCTTAATTACCCCTAAATGGGCAAAACCACGACAGCCACCACCCGATAACACCAAGCATTTAGTAATCATGGGTCAAAAGTAGAGGTTTTAGACGTGTATTTTTATTAAAAATTTGATTTAGGGTTGTGTTGTTAGGGTAGAAATTCAAACAAATGGTTTTCTTCTTTCTTTTCTTTAGAAGAAAAGAAACAAAAGAAGCGCGCTGCGCCTGCTTAACGACCTGCTAAAAAGTCGCAAGCTGAAAACTATGAACTCGCTACACTCAAACAGCATAGTTTTCTACGCTTGCTCTTTTGCAGGTGCCCGTTGCGCAGACGAGGCGCAGGGGAATTTGATACGAATAATGAAAAATGTTCGGGTTTACTGTTTGCAAAGAAGGCTTTAGGGCTGTATATTGACTAAAGTCGCCTAAAAAATCATTCAATAAGCCTTGCAAATCCGATGCGCAACCTCGCAAACGTATCGTGCAACGAAGAAAACGTTTAGGTAAGCAAAGAAATGCTTTAGGGAAGTGAAGAAATGCTTTAGGTAAACGAAGAAATGCTTTAGGTAAACGAAGAAAACGCTTAGGTAAAGGAAGAAATGCTTTAGGTAAACCAAACAAACGTTTAGGTACGTGAAGCAAATGCTTAGGTAAAGGAAGAAATGCTTTAGGTAAAGCAAGAAAACGCTTAGGTAATGAAAGAAATGCTTTAGGTAAACGAAGAAAAGGCTTAGGTACCGGAAACTCTTAAGGAGAGTTTGTCAGCCATTAAGTCGTAAATCATCTTTAGCCAAATGAGTATGCAGGGAACTGCCTTGATAACGTAGGGTTGAAAGATTTCTTTGCGAATGTATGGCGGGAATATGTCGGTTGGCGAGAGACAGGTGAAAACAAAGGAGAGAATAAGCAAAACAATATTTATGGTAGTAGGTTTTTGTGCATAGAACCAGATGACTATCCCTGCCATAGCCACTATAAAGGTGGGCGATTCGGCCATGTGATTAAAAATAACCATCCAAACTAAAACAGAACTTAGCATAATTAAACGGAAGGAGTAGTCTTTGTAATTGCTGATTTTTAGTAGGGGCAAAAGCAACAAAACAACCCCAATAAGCAGCACCAATGTTTTGTTTACGTTGAGGTGAAACCAGGTGTGCAGCCAGCCTATAACCGAGTATCCGTTAGAAAGGGCGTGGTCGTTGCCCAAAGGGGTTAGCCAGCTTTTGTAGATAATAGCAATTGCTCGTAGCCCGTTGCCACTATGGGTATGATGGCTAAGAGCGTAAACCAAGCCAACATATACAAGGCAACTTTTCCTTTTTTAGGATAGAAGATAACAAGAGGCAAATGACAATGCCGAAGAGTTTTATGAATACCGTTAGAGATATAAAGAGAGTAGCCAGCAGGTAATTTTCTTTCTCCAGCATACAAAAAGCAAGGATGAGCAAACCGACTATGAGGGCATTGCTTTGGCAACTTTGCATGCAGGTCATTAGTTCTACACCGGCTGTAAGCAACATCAGGCTTTTGTATTTAACGGCTATGCCCGGTAGTTTATAAATAGCCACAAACAGCACAAAAGCGTTTAAGAGATTCCAGATGAGAAGCCCGAGGGTATCGGGTAAATAGCTCAATACACCAAAGGCCAAGGCAAATGCCGGACTGTACTTATAGGGGTCGTAATACTCGTTGGGGTACAAACAATATAAATCCTGTTTGTGGATGAGGTGAAAGAAGGATTGCTTAAAAATTACGTAGTTGTTGTAAAGCGTAAAAGGCCACTCGCCGGGTGCAGGGTGTTCTTTAGTTAGCAAAATAGCCTGAAGGGTAGCAAAAACAACCAAGCCCAAAAATAAGATGAAAATGAACTTAGGATTTGATATGGTTTTGATGAAGGGGTTCATAAAATTATGAAGGAGCAAAACTACTGATAGTGATGAATTATTTTTATACTTTCTTTCGCTTGCTCAAAAAGTAAAAAAAGTTAAGACCAACAATCCTGCGCATAAGCTAACGTTAGGGATTAGCTCAGCCTCTTTTATTATTTCTATCGGTATCGCTAAATGCTAAAGCATTTGCAGCAAGCTGCCGTGTAGCGCATAAAGCCCTAATGAGAAGATTGCTTCGTTCCTCGCAATGTC
>CAVXOV010000082.1:0-70028 GCA_963763345.1 uncultured Candidatus Saccharibacteria bacterium | reverse complement strand
AATAGAGGTTAAGGTTATCGGAGGTTTTGAATAGCATGGCTTTGAAATTTAAAGTCCAAAATTAAGCATTAAGACTGATAAGCAGGACAGTTTAGGTGTTATAAATGATGTGTTACACGCATTCAATGACCTGTTACGTGTGTTCAGAGATGTGTTACACACGTTCAACAACCCGTTACACACGTTCAATGATATGTTACACGCGTTCAACGACCTGTTACAAGCAATCAGAGACCTGTTACAAGCAATCAGAGACCTGTTACACACATTCAATGACCTGTTACACGCGTTCAATGACTCTTTACACGCATTCAAACATCATTTACACGAATTCAGATAGCTCGAACAGCCAAAAAATGGCCGTTTACGGGCTATTTATGTTAAAAACGGTTAAATATTCGAATTTCTTGTAACTTTTTTCTCCAATTTACGTATAAACTATATGGGAGCATCTCAACGATAAAATAAATTATTAAAGAAATAGAATAACTAAAAGAAAAGAACATGATTTGATTTATTACTCCAAGTCTGCACATAAAAACTAAAAACGCTGATTGTAAGGAAACATTTAGTGTGCAGGCTGCCTTACATGGAGCAACAAATAAATAAGTCATGAAACAAAGACAAATCACCGGACAAAACATGTATCAGTCGTTAGTTAATCTGATGAATGATAACAGCAGCATTTGGAGTGGGAATCCCATCATCAGTGCTGTAGTAGCCAACTTAATAAGCCTTTTGGGGCTTTTGAATTTGGCGGGTACCAATCAAAAAAACTCTACTAAGGGTATAACCCAAACCAAGGCGCAGGCGCGCAGTGCCCTTATTTTGATGGCATTGGCACACTCGGCAGCGGGTATGGCTTATGCGGCAAATGTAGGCAACAACACGCTTAAGGTGCAGAGTAAATTAACTGAAAGTAAGTTGCAAAGAGCTACCGACGTTGATTTTGCCGCCATATGTATGGCGCTTTACACCTTGCTGAACCCGTTGGCAGGTAGTTTAAGCAGCTTTGGTGCAAACGCGGCAACTTTGCTTGCATTTAAAAATGCCATTACAGCTTACCAACCGGTTAGTCAAACACCAAAAACTGCAAGGGCTATACATAGGGCTACTACTACCAATGTGGCTGCGCAAGTAACATCTATTGATACCTTGGTGAAAGAGCAGTTAGACACGCTGATGGTGCAATACAAAACTACGAACGTTGATTTTTATAATGCATACATGGATTTGCGCCATGCGGCAACTACCAGCCACCATTTAAAAACTGTGGGCATTGTGTTTCATATAAAAACGGCGGCAAGTGTAGCTTTGGAGAATGCCGAGATAAAACTAACCTCTACCAAAGGCGCCAAGCGCAACAAGTTGAGCAAGCTTGATGGCAGCCAACACGTTACCCGTTTGAAACCTGCTACTTATACTATTACTGTTTCCTTGCCCGGATATGTAACCCAAACACAAACTATTACTGCCAATGCACCACAAAAGTTAACCGTAAATTTTGTGATGGTGGCAGCAACAGGTGGAGGAACTACAACGGGTGGAACAACTCCGGTAACGGCTTAGGTGTTGATGGACGAATGAAGAAATCCTGCCCTGAAAGGGGCGGGATTTTTTTATATTTGCTTGATGAAAAGGCAGATACTTCTATTATCCATGTTAAGCATAGTAAGTTTTATGTTTGCTACCAATTATTATGTAGATAACATTAATGGCAGTGATAGCAATACAGGGTTAACTCCCACTACTGCATGGCAAACACTAAACAAGGTAAATGCAGCTTCCTATACTCCTGGTGATAGTATTCTTTTTGTTAGTGGAGGCTTGTGGAGAGGACAGCTTCAGCCAAAAAGCGGAAGCGCTGCAGGTAACATTATTTATGCAGCTTATGGCACAGGGGCTAAACCGCTGTTATTAGGTTCGGTAAACGTAAGCGCTACTTCTGATTGGGTAAGCCTTGGAAGCAACATTTGGCAAAGCGTGGCAACATCAACAGTAGATGTAGGTAATCTTATCTTTAATGGCGCGGTGAGTTGCGGCGTTAAAAAATGGTCGGCCGCAAATCTTTTAAATCAAGGGGATTTTTGGTACGATGGTTCAGGTACAAAAACGGTAGAGATTTATTCTACTTCAAATCCTGCTACTTTTTATACCGATATTGAAGCCGCTTTAGGAAACTTTATAATCTTTATGCAGGCAGATTCCTTTATTACTATACAAAACTTTGCGCTGCAATATGGTGCTGCTGATGGTATTGAAGTTAGAAACTCCCATCACATAATGATAGAGGATTGTGAACTATCTTATATTGGCGGTACAGAGCTTACGCCCAATGTGCGCTACGGTGGGGGTATTCAGTTTTGGGCAAAGAGTCATGATAATATCGTCCAACGTTGCAAACTATGGGAAATATATGATGATGCTTTAACTAATCAGGGTAATGCAAGTGCAGGAGGAACGGTTCAACAGTACAACCTTTTTTATTGGAATAATATTATTTGGAATTGCTCCGAATCTTCTTTTTGTTTCTTTATCCAGCCTGCTACGGTAAGTGGTTCGTATTTAAAAAACATATATTTTGAGAACAATACCTGCGCAAATGCAGGCGGAGGTTGGGCGGCAAGTCAAAGGCCCGATTTAAAGGGGTTTCAAATATATTGCAGTGCTAATACAGCACCTACAGATTCTATATTTATTAGAAATAATATTTTTTATAAATCACGCTGCTTTATTTTTGTAGATAATAGTTCTGTGCAAACATGGTCTTACACTACCTCTGATTATAATTGTTGGTATACATTAAATAATGCTGATACTATTGTAGCTTTTTGGACTTCCGCATTGCTCTCTATTTATACGGAGCCTCAATTCACCTCCTATCAATCAGCTACTCATCAAGACCAACATTCATTTATAGCCGACCCTTTGTTTGTAAATTCAAGCGCAAATAATTACTACTTAACTGCAGCTTCACCTTGCATAAATACCGGAACAAATACGGGTATTACTACTGATTTTAATTTAACACCAAGGCCGAACGGTAGTTATGATATAGGTGCTTATGAATATATTAATACAACTGGTATAAATAATATAACAAACTGCAGTGAGCTAAACATTTACCCCAACCCCAACAACGGTAATTTTGTTATAGAGCCAAGCAATGGTACAAAACAAACCATGCAGGTTTATGATGTAAATGGAAAAGTTGTGTTAACCAAAACAATAAATGGCAAAACCAGTATAGATGCAAGCGGCTTAAGTGAGGGTGTTTATAATATAAGCCTGCAAAGCAATGAGGGTGTGGTAAACAAGCGGTTGGTTATTGTAAGGTAAATATCTTAGCATGTCAATCCGAGCGGAGTCGAGGATTACAAAGTCATTTCTCGACTTCGCTCGAAATGACAGAATGCGGTATATAAAAGGTTGGTTATTGTAAGGTAACAGATTGCTTCGGGATTACCCTCGCAATGACGTAAAGTAGATTTCTCGCTTCGCTAGAAATGACAAAGGAGATTGCTTTGTCATTTGTATTAGCAATGACAAAAAATTAAGCTGTTCCTGTTTTTCTAACTCCGGCAGTTTTAGTTACGCCTTTGCTTACTGCTACACGGGTATTATCGGGTTTGTGCTTGGCAGGTACTTTGGTATGTTTTTCTTCGGGCAGGTGTACTTTTGGTTTGCCTTCTTCATCCGTCTTTGCTTCACTTACCTTTAAGTTGCCTGTTTGTTGCAAAATAGTATACCAGTTAAACAACTTGCGCATGTTTGATACATGCACACGTTCTTTATCATAATCAGGCACTACGCTTTCAAAATAAGCTATAATGGCTTTTTCGTCGGCTTTATGCTCAATGCAAAGTCCGCCGTTTTCTTTATCAAAAATGGCTTTCATTATTTCAGATACGGGCTTATTATCGCCTGTAGTAAACATACTGATATCTTCTAAGGTTGATATTTGTTGATGAGAATAAACGGGTACACGTTTTTTGTCTGATAGACCTTCTACAATTACTCCGCTTTTTAATTGTCCTACTACTTTATATAAACCGGGCATTCCGCTAATTGATATAATTCCTTCTAAATTCATAAGGTAATTTACTTATTTTGGTTTTACTTAACTTGTTTAATTGAATATGCTTTATCTAAAATATGGGGTTGATTTTGGGGCTGTGCTAACTCCGGTAGCTCTGCCATAAGCAGGATTCCAGTTATAACGCAACACAATTTCCAAGCCACCTTTCAGGTTACTAAATGGAGTAAGAGCCGAGGTATTAAAATCATAGCTTGCCCCAATAGCATATTTATCATATTCATATAATATCTGAGGGATAAACGCATCTTTTGAGCGGTAATAAGCCCCTGCAGAGAATGCCATAGGTTTAATATTAGTAGAACGTTTAGAGGCTTCCGAAATAATATACCTGAACATTAAACCTGCATTAACTTCTATATCCGGACCTTGGAACATAAGTATATAGCTAGGAATAATATTAGCATTTACATGAGGCATGGCAATGGTAAAACTGGCATGTTGGGTATATCGTATGTATTGGGGGTCTCCCTCGCCATAAAAACCAACCAGCGGGGTGTTTAAATGATACATAGAAAAGCCTATATCAAACCGAGATCCATCATTAGAACTGATGTAACGTTCGCTTTTACTAAAATGATAATTAATTCCCGCACCAAAATCGGCATAAGTTATTTGGTTAGTTGGTACTGTTTCTCCCGGAATAGAAGAATCGTATTGGTATCCGTTAAATTGATTTTCCCATTGAAGATTTCCTGTGGATATACGACGTTGATCAACGGCTATAGTTCCGGCAAAAGATAATTTACTGTGTTTACCGGTACTAACCACCACACCCAAAATACCGCCTAAGTGTAAGTCGGTCATGTTGCCGCTTCCTGCCACATCTTGATAAGCCAATAAACCAGTAGTTAAATAAGCCTTGCGTGTTTTTTTGTGCTGAATGGCAAACTCTGCAGTTGCTCCATATGTTTTATACGGAACGGAAACATTTTGCCACTGACTGCGATAGTTAAGTACCGCACGTACATCGTAAGCAACTCCACATAGAGCAGGGTTTATATAAACCGACATTTCATTATACTGAGAATAATGCGGGTCTTGTGCAAACAAATTTGTTTGCATCAACGATAGACTTACGATAATAAAAAGTAAAATTCTCTTCATACTTTATCTCAATAATGTAACGTTACCCTTTTTCTTAGCTTCTTTGCCGTTGCTTAAAAAACCATCTACCGTGTACATAAATACATCACTATTCATAGGTTTGCCTTTGTAGGTACCATCCCAGCCAACATTTTCGTCAGTACTTTCAAAAACCTTTTCGCCCCATCTGTCAAATATTTTAAACGACATATTTGTCATAGGGCAATTACTCTTTACGTGCAGCACATCGTTCATCCCATCTCCGTTGGGCGAAAAGGCATTCGCTACAAAAATATCACGGCAGGTTATATCCACAATTACAGTAATCGTATCACTAGATAAACAACCGTTATAATCTGTTAATGTAAGCGTGTACTGTGTAGTAGTAGTAGGTGTTACTATTGCACAGGGGCAATTAGGGCAGCTTATAGCGGCCGAATCGGGCTGAGACCAGTTATAATAAGTGGTGGTTACTGTATAACTGGGATGTGGTGAAACATTAGAACACAATGTGGCAGAATTTCCCTGACTGATAGTTACAACTTGCTGCCCATTAGCCCATGCTATAGGACCCGGATAAACCTTAACACTATCTTTTAAAGAATCAACTCCTGCTATATTTTGAACTATTTCAGTTACGGGATAGTATCCATAAACATTATGTGCAGGGTCATTTTCATTTAATAAACTGTTTACATAATAACAGACCTTAATTTTTGGCAGGGGTACATTATTTGTCATCGTATAAATAAGAGTATCCCCTTTCACAACAGAAATAGCATTTGGATCTCCATCGGGTGCGGGAGGGAAAATATGCCCATTAGGTGCCTGTGCCCCGACAAATACAAAGGTATAGGTTAATGGTTTTGTACTGGTGTATTGTGTAGAGTCATGATAATAAATACAATTTCCTCCGGCTCCGTTAATGGTATTCCCTATACATACGGTATGTGTGCTTGCAGAAAGAACAGGAATAGGTAGTGTACATTGGTTTACCTGAATACTTGCTTGAGCTACATTATGTTTCACACAAATACCATGCACGGTTACGGTATATATAGTAGAAATCGTAGGAGCCACCAATATTGTATCCCAAGTTACACTGTTAGATACAAGATGTTCCGGTCCACCCGATGAAACACCCCAGGTATAATGATAGCTGTTATTTACTGAAGGATTATTTTGCGGTCCGGCTGTTAAAACAACATTTTGTCCAGAGCAAATAATATGATATTCCTGAGTTATTGAGGCATTGGTAGTATCGCCAATTAAAACTAATGTAGAGTCTTTTTGACCCTTACATCCAAATTGGTTGACAGGAGTTACATAGTATAGTTTTGGAACAGTTGGGTTTACGGCTACCTCATTAGTATCACCAGATATCCCATGCAAAGGTGCCATGCTTCCTTTTGGAACCCAAGATAGCCCAACATTGGCGGCAGGTGTAGTAATGGCTTTTAGGGTATCGCCCATGTGATTGCAATTATCTATCGTATCGCTTGCCTGCACTTTTGGTAATGGCTCTACCACAAGATGAAATGTATGGGGATTATAAGGAGGGCAAACAGGTACATTAATAAGCACCTGATAATAAACAAGGGTATCATTCTGAGAGTTGTTGGGGTTAAAATAAATAGGGGTAGCCTGTACAAATGGTCCTGAATAGGTTTCAAGCCCACAAGTTATTGATGACTCCGTCCAGGTATAAGTAGTTGTAATAGGCATACTATCCACTGCCATACTACCGGCAAGCCCTGAACATACCGTATCAACAGGAGAAAAATAGGGTGTAGGCACAGCTATAACCGTTACCGTAGCCACTACCTGAGCCGATACACAGCCATCTAAAGCCGTTCCAGTAACCGAATAATTAAAAACTCTTGGTAATGATTGTATGGTTTGAGGATTTACATTAACCGTATCTGCATTTATATCTAAGTAAGTTGGGGGTACTGTGGTTGGTGCATTTGTCCAGGTATACGTTAATGCACCACTAGCAGCTAAATCTATTCCGGTTGTTCCTCCATTGCAAACAAAAGGATTAGGAGGTGTTACCGTTATAGTTGGAGTTGGTACTACGGTAACAATTAAAGTCGTATCATTCACACCGTTATTCTGACTATTACACGTAAAAGTAAGTGTATAAGTACCAGCAGCAGGAAATGTAATAGCTTCTCCATTTTGCCAAGGCGGACTGGGGTAAAAATGAGCATTAACAGTTGTACTCGAAACAGAAGACCACTGAGAAAACGTTATAGGACCCGGATTAGCAACTCCTGTAAAATTATAAGGAGTATTGGTACAATAAATTAAATTATGGTTTGCTGAATCGGGTGGAATAATAGTAACCGTAAGTGTTGTAGGAAGAGGGGCAGTATTAACAGCCAAAAGTGTTATATTATCAATAGCAACTGAAGGGTTGCTTCCAATGCCATCATCATTATTTACCCATTTAAAGCCAACCTTTACGGCTCCGTTATTATTAGCTGATGTAGGAAGTGCATACGTTTGAGCGGCCCATATGCCCGCTGTGTCTGCTGGTGCAGAAGTGTTAATGCAAGTTGCCGTTGGAACTGGTTTTCCAAGTTGAGTCCAAGTAGTTCCGTCAAAGTACCAAATAGTCAAATAATCGTGGGCTGTATCTCCTCGTAAAATATAGTCAAATTGCAAAGAAATGGTGGTTTTACCAACACAATTTATTGTAGGAGATTCTGCTCTAATATCCGTTAAAACCTGACCATTCCCAATACCTGGGTCGTATATTGCACCGCAATCGCCGAGAGGACATATAGCTGAATGTGGAGAACCTGCTACGCTACCAATATGCATAGTTCGGTTGGTAATTGGTAAACTATCTATACAACCGTTACCACAATCGCCAACATTTCTGCCACCTTCTGTCTCACTAACATACCAAGTATTAGCGTGAGTACCATTTAATGATACCGAAAAAGTATTCGGACTCCAAGTTCCCAAACCATCGCTGTAATTACCTAATAAAAAGCCCTGATCGGCACTACAACCCATACCTGTACCAAAATTCTCAAACCAAAAAGGGGTCTGAGACCTCATAGTCATAACACACAAAACACAAATCAGCAAGTAGATATTTTTCATACCCAGTTTTTTTGGATTACGAATATAGGCATTTTCTTTAAATAAAAAGCCAAATAACAAAATACAGATTTATTTTATTCAACATAGCTATGTCAATTTCCTTGCTCAAAATTTAAAATTTCATTAGCTAAAAGTATAGGAAAGGGTAGTTTTTTCAACTGTTTTAAGGAGGTTGATTTATAGTTAGCAATGGTAAAATTATCAACTTTTACATACGTAAATCTTGCAAAGATAGTTTGATGAGATAATTGATGTTTTTTGTACAAGGTTTGTTTTTTTACCTCAAAGCCAATAGTTGACGATTTAAAAATCTCCTTTTTAAATCGTTCGAGTACCTTAGTATTAGATATTTTTTCTTTGTATTCCAGCATCGGAAATTGATATAAGTTCTTCCAAATATCTTTTTCTGTACGTTGTTGTGTGTAGGTATTTCCTTTGTGAAGGATAATAAAATACTCAAAATATCTCGTCGTAATTTTTTTAGTAGAAATTTTCACGGGGTAGTTTGAAGCCCTTTGTGCACTACCACTTTGGCAAGTAGTATTATAAATACAGCTTTCACAATCAGGGTTATGAGGGGTACAATACAAAGCACCAAACTCCATAATGGCCTGATTATACATCCCTGGATTCTTCTTGTCAAGTAATTCCTTCGCTAATGCAGCAAACTGTTTTTTCCCTTCTGTACTGTTAACAGGGGTATCAATAGCAAAAAGTCTTGCTAAAACCCGATAAACATTCCCATCTACAACGGCCTGCGGCTTATTAAAACAAAAAGATGAAATAGCCGCTGCGGTATAATCTCCCACCCCTTTCAGTTTTTTCAGTTCATTATATTCATTGGGAAAAATACCGCTATAATTTTTTACAATATCCTTTGCTGCATAGTGTAAGTTCCGCGCACGTGAGTAATAGCCCAATCCCTGCCATAACTTTAAAACCTTTTGCTCGGGTGCTTTTGCCAAATCATACACAGTAGGAAATTCTTTCACAAAACTTATATAGTAAGGCAAACCCTGTGCAACTCTTGTTTGCTGCAATATTACCTCCGATAACCATATTTTATAAGGGTCTGTGGTATCTCGCCAAGGCAAATCCCGTTTGTTTTGTTTAAACCATTTTATCAGTTTTTGGCTAATCATCTTACTTAACTCACAAAACTACTAATCTTTTAATTTTTTGACATATAACTATACCTATCCTATATTTTTCCTACACCCCCCATACCTGCGCCCTACTTCCTCCCTCCCCTATTTAATTCATATAAAGTGGACATACGTACCCTTAATTATTAAAAATTATATCACTGATAAATAAGTAATTAAGTTCTATAAACAAAAATAAATCAATTTAAGGGTTACCTTTTTTCTTTTTAGGAATAGATGCAAGATAACTGCTAAAAAGGTTCATGAAAAAAGTAAGTACTATATTAATTCTAAGTGTTATGACAACTTTTTTTACTGCTTGTGGTCCTTCTGAAACCGAAAGAAAAGTAGAAGAAGAAAAAACAAAGCATGAAGCTGATTCCATTAAAGCAAGTATCAAAGAAGACATTGCCTCAGAAATGGATAGTTTGAAAAAAGACAGCAAAACATCTGATTCCTTAGTAAAAGAAAAAAAGTAAACCAAAACAAATAAAAACCAATCAAAAAAACACAAAACATGAAAAAATCAATCTCAATCTTAGCCGTAGCAGTATTAGCTACATCAATGTTCGTAGCTTGTGGCCCTAGCAAAGCTGAAATCGAAGCAAAAGAAAAAGCAAAAGCTGATTCTTTAGCTGAAGTTGTAAAACAAGACTCTATTGCGAAAGCTGCTGAAGCTGCTGCTGCTGTGGCAAAAGCTCAAGCTGATTCTTTAGCACAAGTTGCTAAAGCGGATTCTCTTAAAAAAGTAGAAGAAGAAGCTACCAAAGGTAAAAAAGGTGGCAAAAAATAGTTTGTTTGTGTAGTTAGTTGATGAAAAACCCCCGTAGTGTAAAAACTTCGGGGTTTTTTGTTGAAATAATTTCTCATCACACAAAAAAACAGTACATTTGCCACCCTTAATTAAAAGAAAATGCTAATAGTACAATTAAAAGAAGGCGATACTTTAGAAAAAGCGCTTAAAAAGTTTAAGAAAAAGTTTGAAAAAACTGGAGTAATAAAGGAACTGCGTGATCGTCAAAAGTTTACAAAAAAATCAGTACGTCGTCGCCAAGGCATGATTAAAGCTGTTTATAAAAACAGACTTCAGCAAGGTTTATTGGAAGATTAGTCTCCAAAACGCCTCGTAAATTATTTTATTAAGCTTATTTGTAATTGTCGAAAATAGATTCTACCTTCGAGTTATAAATAGGCTTTTTTATTTATGGGGGGGTGGTACATACCAGACTTTATTGATTACATCCGTTTCGAGAAAAGATACGCTGAAAATACTTGTACTGCCTATCAAAATGACCTTTCCAACTTCCAACTATTTATAGAAAAAGAATTTGAGGTTTTCTCCCCTACTAAAGTAGAGCAAAGCTTTATCCGAACTTGGGTTTATTCCTTCGTTACTAATAAAATAGCACCCACTACAATTCATCGGAAAATATCTTCTGTTAAAAGTTATTATAAATACCTTTTAAAAAACAATATCGTATCAAAAAGCCCGTTACTTACTTTGTTGCTCCCTAAGAAAGCGAAAAGACTTCCGGTATTTATCAATGAGAAGAAAATGAATAGTAGACATACAGATATCAGGGATGCTAATTCATCTACTTATCAGTTGTTGCTCCAAAAACTAATTATAGAGTTGTTTTATCAAACAGGTATAAGACGTAGTGAATTAGTGAATTTATCGCAAAAGAATATAGACTTACACAAACAACAAATTAAAGTAATGGGTAAACGCAGTAAAGAGCGTATCATTCCTATGGGTAAAGATTTGCAAAAGCTTATTTCAGATTACATCTCCTTAAAAGAGAAAAGCAATATATCAAGAGAATATCTTTTATATAAAGAAGATGGTAAAAGAGTTTATGATAAGTGGGTTTACCTTTTAGTTAAAAATGAATTAGGGTTAACTACTACCTTAAAGAAAAAAAGTCCCCATGTATTGCGCCATAGTTTTGCTACTCACCTATTAAACAGCGGGGCTGAAATTACTGCCGTAAAAGATTTACTTGGGCATACTAGTTTGGCAGCTACGCAGTTATATACACACAACACTATAGAAAAATTAAAAACAACATATAAAAAAGCCCATCCAAGGGCGTAGTAATAATCAAATAAAAAAAGGAGGTTTATTATGACACCAAAAATTCAATCTGTGCATTTTAATGCAGACAAAAAGTTAATCGATTTCATTAACGAAAAAGTAATGAAACTTACCCAGTTTCATGATGGAATCATTGGAACAGATGTAATTCTTAAATTGGAGAACTCTTCTGATCAGGCTAATAAAACAGCCGAAATAAAACTACATCTTGGTGGAAACCCATTGTTTGCAAAAAAACAATGCGTTACGTTTGAAGAAGCAGTAGATACAGCTGTTGATGCTTTACGCACTCAGGTAAAAAAACATAAGGAAAAAGCAGCTTTAGCTAAGTAGAACGAAAGTCTCTAAATAAAAAAACCCAATCAATTTGATTGGGTTTTTTTTATGAACAGAAATTTGTTTTTTTACTGTATAATAACTTTCTTAGCAATATGCTGACCATCAATATTAATGTTTACTAAATAAACACCTGCTTGATATGTATTGCTGGCACCTACTACTAAAGTAGTTTCACCACTTTGATAAGACGATGACGGGATTGTTTCAACCGTACGACCTAACATATCTGTAACTGTTACAGAAACGCTATGTTGTTCTGATAAATTGAAATCTATATTTACTTTGCCTGTTGACGGGTTAGGATATAAATTTAACCCAACAGACGCCTCAATACTTTCAATTCCAAGTCCAACCGCTGCATCAACAATATTTATATCGTCTATATATAAATCATTGCCGGGTGAAGTAGCATCTGCAAAAAACTCCCAACGAAACATTACGTTATGACTACTTGCTACAGCAACTATAGGAACCGTATATGTAGTAAACTGAGATGGAGTAGGTATATAAGTACTTGTTCCTGTTCCGCCTGCTAAAGAAGATAATGTTGCACTTGTAATTACTTTTCTTGAAATCCAAGAGTTTCCACAATCAGTAGAGGTAAATATTTGTAGTTTATCAGTATTGGTAGCAGTAGATTTCTTTTGATATGCCGCTTTAAATGTTAATGATGGTGTAGTTAAAGTTGTCAAATCATAAAAAGAAGCCGTTTGTATAGTACTGGTGTCTCCTCCTACATTATTTAGGTTATTCAACATACACGACTGAGATCCTGTTGCGGCAGCTG
Source organism: uncultured Candidatus Saccharibacteria bacterium (assembly GCA_963763345.1). GTDB lineage: Bacteria > Bacteroidota > Bacteroidia > B-17B0 > Aurantibacillaceae > PALSA-968. The sequence goes on along the minus strand of CAVXOV010000082.1, from coordinate 57,360 downwards.
AAGAAGTAATTGTAAAATCTACTCCGCTTGAAGCAGAATGAAATACATTCCAGTTTGCATTTGGAAGTATACCCGTTGGACAAGAAGAAGTTTCGAAACCTTCTATAATTGGTAAAACCCCACCACTTGTAACAGTAAATAATACAGTAGATGTGTCATTTGCTGAATTTTGATCTGTAGCACCATTAGGATCGCTGCTAAAACAAACAAGGGTATGTGTTCCGGATGAAGTACCGCTAAGTGTAGGAAGACTTACATTAGTAAATTGGTAAGAAACCAAGGAGCCAGTCCAACTCAACGGAGATTGAACAACACCATCTATAGAATAATTGATGGTGCAAGCAGTAAGCGTGCTACTACCGAAGTTTTGTAACTTAACAGATACGCTTAGTGTATTAGTACCTGTGCTGCAATAAGAACCTACCGGAGATACAACAGCAGGAACACCTGCGTCATACGTATTCGAAGTCATTGGGACAATACCAAGTAATGCTTCATGATTAGTAGAAGGATCAAACCCGGGAGTTGTTAAAGAATCCACCTGAAAATAACCATCACTTTGTCCACCCCAACCCCAGTTCATGTGCAAGTAATTGTTTTGGTCATAACCATCGCAAACCCATGTGTGCCCACCCTCGGATGGGTCAGTTCCAACATATTGTACAGGCCTTCCTATATTCAAATCGTTTTCTATAAGTGTAAGCCAAGCCGCTTCTGTATGGCCAGTACGGCGCAGACCACTAATTGTGCTTGAATTATATTTAAAGTAAGTAACATAAGAGTGTTGAGCGCAAGTAGCGTTATCGGCGGTGATTACATAGGCAGAACTTCCGCTAGGAGAATAATCCATATTAACACTTATTCCGCACTGATGCATAAGCAGAGCAACTGCGGTGTAAGTAGATGCTGAACCGGTAATAGAGGAATTATCTAATGGCATATTAGCCCAATCGTAAGTAGTGGTTCCATAATTTGCACTTTGTGCAGGATACCCATTTGGGTTTGGGTTTTGGGTATAAGAACTTGAACCTGTTCCTTGAGCCGGATAACTCCAATATCTCATTATTTGAGCCATGGTTGTTGCTACACAACCGGTTACAGCAGCAGCAGTATTAGTGCCGGTTCCGGTGCTTCCCGGGCAATCAGCATTATAATAAGGAGATTGGTTCCAAGTTGATTGCACAAGAGGTGCAACAACCGGGGTACTTGTTGTCATTACATTCTGATTTCCTGATAATCTTGCAGTACTAACAGGGATATTTGCAATATATTTTTCCCATTGAGAAGCAACTTCAGGATTTGCACTTCTTCCCTTAGCTCTCATGGTGTTTATTCCAGTAGAGCATGATTTAAGCCAAAATCCTATGTTATTGGTACCTTGAACTGATTTAGGACTAACAAAATGCTTCGACGTAGAGTAACCAATAATAGGGTGCGTTGCATCTTCGGCAGCTACAATAACAAAACCATCGTTGCTGTTAATATCAAACACATAATAAACTGGCAAACCTGCAGCCGATACTTCGGTATATACCAAGGTTGAGGTTGTAATTCCTATTTTAGAGTTTTGCTTATAGAAATTTTCAGCTACTGTTTTTGCTGTAGCCGGTGTAACAGGCTTAGCATTTGCTATGTTTATCGCTAAGATAAAAGAAAGCACGGAGTAGATTATCTTTTTCATTTAGTTTGTTTTAATAGTTAATTACAACAAATATATATACAAATGCTTGCAAAAGCAAGAAAAAAGTACAAACGGCAATTTTTAACAGTTTAAGGCTTGTTTTAGGTCTTCCAGTAGGTCTTCAACGTCTTCAATTCCTACGCTTAGGCGCAATAAATTATCTACTACACCTGCTTTTTCTCGCTCTGTTTTTGGTATAGATGCGTGGGTCATAGTTGCCGGATGGTTTACTAAAGACTCTACACCGCCCAAAGACTCTGCTAAAGAGAATACTTTGAAAGAGGAAGCAATTCTAAAAGTATCTTCTATGGAAGCACCTTTTAAAACAATAGATATCATGCCGCCAAAATCTCGCATTTGTCTTTTGGCAATAACATGGTTAGGATGGTCGGTAAAGCCGGGCCAGTATATTTTATCAATTTTAGGGTGTGTTTTTAAATACTCGGCTATTATCTTTCCGTTATGGCAATGGCGCTCCATACGAATGTGCAGGGTTTTTATGCCGCGCATAACCAAAAAACAATCCATAGGACCGGGGTTAGCACCACATGAGTTAAGAATAAAATACAACTGTTCGTGCAGCTTATCATCGTTCATTACCAAAGCACCCATCACCACATCGCTATGCCCGCCAAGATATTTGGTAACCGAGTGCATTACAATATCTGCCCCTAAAGCTAATGGGTTTTGCAAATAGGGCGAAGCAAAGGTATTATCAACCGCTAACAAGATTTTATGCTTTTTAGCAATGGTAGCACAGGCCTCAATATCAACAATTTTCATGGTAGGATTGGTGGGTGTCTCCGTCCATATTAGCTTGGTGTGTTTGTTGATGTGTTTGGTAATGTTGTTAGCATCAGTCAAATCAATAAAATGAAATTTAATGCCATAGGGTTCAAAAATCTTAGTAAACATGCGGTAGCTGCCACCATACAAATCATCGCCAGTAATAACCTCATCGCCCGGACGAAGTAATTTAATAACCGCATCGGTGGCACCCATACCACTGCTAAAACAAATGCAATGTTTACCATTTTCTAAAGCAGCAATGTTTTTTTGTAATGCCTCGCGCGTAGGGTTTTTACCACGCGCATAACCATAGCCTTTGTTCTTGCCCGGGCTCTCCTGCACATAGGTAGATGTTTGGTAAATGGGTGTCATTATAGCCCCTGTTGTAGGGTCTGGCTCAGCACCGGCATGTATGGCTTTGGTGCCGAATTTATAGTTCTTGACGTTCATCTATTCGTTTTTATTTGTTCATTTTATTTGTACTTATGCATTCGCTTCGCTCGGCTGCTTAATTTTTGGCAAAGCTAATTCAAATAATGATTCGGAAAACCGAGGTAAGAGATAACTTCCTTAGTTTCTCAGCCCGTAGCCTCAGCTTCTCAGGGTGTAGCCTGAACTTTACAAGTTCAAGCCTTCGCTTGTTAGGTTGTAGCCTTCGCTTCTCATCTCGTAGCCTCAGCTTTCTAAGTTGTAGCCTTCGCTTTCCATGTTCTAGCCTTAACTTTCTATATCCTAGCCTTCGCTTTCTATGTTCTAGCCTTCGCTTGTCAGCCTGTAGCCTTCGCTTGCTAAAAACTACAGATAGCTGCCAGCAAATAAATATAACAGGTATAAAAACAATTAACACACAGCATTCAATATTTCAAATTTACCCCAACCCTGCTTCAAGCAGTTTTCAGGTATCATTGGCAGGTAACATTGCAATAAAAGAAATTACTTTAGTTGATGTGTTGGGTAATGAAGTATCCCTCCCTTGGGAGGGATGAAGGGAGGGGTTACGCCCACCCCTAACCCCTTCAAGGAGGGGAGAATAACAATTGAATGTGTTAGATTTAAGTGAGGGTGTTTATTTTATCAGCATCTTTAAGAAAGCGAAGGTGTGTTAACCAAAAAGTTGGTGGTGCAGCATTAAGTGTTTCGTTATTCCGAATTTATTTCGGAATCTCAACAGATGCTGAAACAAGTTCAGCATGACGATCTTGTTTCCATTTCAATTTATTTATCTAATTTTCCGTTCTTAAAATTATGCGGGTATTTATTTCATTAAAGAGGTTTGTATGTATCTCTTGCTTCTTGTTTCTTAGCTTTACTATGGTATCGCACAGCAAAACTTTTTTAACGTAAACACATCTGATATTACCGATAGTGCCAAGTTGTTCTTTCAGGAGCAACTTAATTTTAATGCGCAAACAAGCTCTAATCTACTTTTACCTGGGGTTTAGGGCATGGCTTTGAACTTGGTTTTAATGTATTTGGTGTAAACTACCTGAACAAACCCGGCAAGTTTTTAAAGAACGATACCGATTATACTAGTTCGCTTGGCCCCATCTTATTAATAAACGCACAAAAGGGTTTTCAGTTTAACGAGCATTTTAAAATAGGTGTGGGTACGCAAAGTGGTATGAATCTTACGCAACACGCTAATTTAATAAAGCCAGTAACCTTTAACTACGTAACCTTTGTCTATCACCCAATGCACACACTAAAATTAGTGGCAGGGGCTTATTATGGCGATAGATACTTTTTGGGTAATGGAAACCAGTTTGGACCCATGGCGGGTTTTGAGTGGGCAATTATAGAGCATCATTTCCATTTGCAGGGAGATTGGGTATATGGCACAAACAATTCGGCTGTTGCAGTGCCGGGTATGGTTATTTACTTTACCGAGAATATATCTATATTGCTGGGCTATCAATTTCCAAGTCCGCATTCCGGCAATCAACAGGCTTTTGTTTTTGAATTTACCTTCCGCAAATCGTAAGATACCCCCTTTTAATTTTTAACTTATTAGCTATTAATTTATTCCTTACCTTTAATGTGTGAAAAGGTTTGTTTTCATATCTATCATTTCATTTCTATCTCACATCTGTTATTCGCAGAAAGACAACCACTTTGTTTTTGATAACGAGAAAGTTGCACTTAGGTCTTCAAATCATAATGCTAATTGTGCTTTAAGCAGCAATTATGATGTTAGGTATTATCGTTGCTGCTGGAATACCGACCCTGCCGTAAATGCCATTTCGGGGAATATAACTACCTACTTCATGCCACAATCGCCTTTAGATTCTTTACAAATGGATGTATCTGTTTCTTTAACGATTGATAGTGTTTTGTATCGCAATGCAAAATTAATTTTAGTCAGTTAACGGGCGATGTGTTGCAAATAAATTTTCCTTACACTTAATGCATTGGACTCTGTTACCGTTTATTATCACGGAGTGCCCCAATCATCGGGCTTTGGTTCTTTTGTACAAAGCACACGGACCAAACCATGCACCCATCATCTGGACTTTATCCGAACCTTATGGTGCGCAAGATTGGTGGCCTTGTAAAAATACGTTAACCGATAAAGCAGATTCTATTGATACGTACATAGCGATCCCTTCGGGTAATAAGCCCAGAATGGGTCTAAAAGAGATTACTCCTAATGGCACAAACTATACCTACCACTGGAAACACAGGCACCCTATAGCTGCTTATTTGGTTGCACAAGCAGTAACTAATTATTCAACCTTTTTAGATACGGCTAAAGTGCAACATGGCTCATTACCCGTATTATATTACACTTACCCTGAAGATTCTGCTAGTGCTAGAAGTACAGATGGACAATTGCTTCAGGTAATTCATTACTATGATAGCTTATTTATTCCCTACGCTTTTAATATGAAAAATACGGGCATGCCGAATTTGGTTGGGGTGGAGGTATGGAACATAAACGATGAGTTTTGTGGGAGGATTTCCCATCTATTTATTAGTACATGAATTGGCGCACCAATGGTTTGGTGATAGTAATTATACGGTTCTGGCGTGATATTTGGCTTAACGAAGGTTTTGCAGTTTATTGTTCGGCTATCAGTCAGACAACTTTATTTGGAGAATCTTTTTTTGACGAATGGAAATCATCAACTATGGCAAGTATAACAGCCTTACCTAACGGCTCTGTATGGGTAGATGATACAACCAGTGTGCCTCGTATTTTTGACGGAAGATTAACCTACAACAAAGGAGCTTATTTATTGCACATGTTGCGTTGGAAGCTCGGAGATAACTTATTTTTTCAAGGCTTGCGCAATTATTTAAGCGACCCTGCTCTTGCTTATTCTTTTTCTAAAACAATAGGATTGCAACAACACTTAGAAAGTATTTCGGGTCAATCGCTTACAAACTTTATAAATCAATGGTTCTATGGACAAGGTTATCCATCTTATCTGATATTATATAGTAAGGAAGCAAACAACCAATATAAAATAACCATCAACCAAACTACTTCCGATAACTCTGTTCCATTTTTTGAAATGCCCGTACCTATACAATTTAAAGGGCAAGGAAAAGACACCATTGTTGTTTTTAATCATACATCATCCGGACAGGTTTTTTATGCTAATCTAAACTTTACGCCAGATAGCGTATCGTTTGACCCTAATCTCGAAATTGTATCTCTACATAACAGAGTGATGGAAGAGAACGCTTATTTAAGAAGTCTGCAATCTTTGGTTATTTACCCCAACCCTGCAACCGATGTGGTAAACGTAGAGGTGAATGATTTATCTAACTACCCGAGAATGGTAGAGTTGTATAATATAATAGGGCAAAAGATATTGGATTTAACTCCTACTGAAAATGCTTTTTCTGTTCCGCTTTCTGGTCTTGCTAATGGAACCTATTACCTTAAAATAATTTCCGGCGAAAAGGTTTACACCCAAAAAATTGTGAAGGATTAATCTATCTTCAATACTAACAAAGGCAAGCCTTTCAGAAAACGCTGAAAGGTTTTTTATTTCATGTTGGGTATAAATCATTAAATTCGTAACCTCTTTATACCTTGAAAAAATTCCAACATAAAATACAAATTGTTGCTCAGGTTATGATGGTTTTGCTAATGCTGGCAAGTGCCTGCAAACCGCCTGTTAGTTTGCCATCGGTATTTACGTATGCCGTGGTTTCTATAACACGCAATACGGCAGTTAGCGGAGGCAGCGTTACCAATGCCGGTAATGGACAATATCAGCTTATGGTGTTTGTTATAGCAGTAATAGCAATCCGCCAACGCTTTTTAATAGTGTAACGGTTGATGGGGCAGGCACAAATAGTTTTACCAGCAATCTTACCAGGCTTAATCGATAGTACGGTTTATTATGCTTGTGCTTATGCTACTAATGAATCGGGTACATCTTATGGTCAAACTATACGATTTACAACCTTAGGTTTTAGCATACGCGAAGCTAGCAATACCAGCAGCAATTTATTTGGTATTTATTTTACCGATGCCAACAATGGCTGGGCGGTAGGTAACGGAAGTATTTTGCGAACCGTAAATGGTGGTATCAACTGGACAAAACACACCAACCCTGTTAGCAGTCAGTTAAACGATGTTTATTTTACAAGTGTTGCTAATGGTTGTGCAGTAGGATATAATGGCACTATTATAACAACAAGTGATAGTGGGGCTACTTGGGTGCAACAAAACAGTGGAGTATCAGGTACAACTTTTTCGGGGGTATGGTTTACCACTTCCGCTGGCTATGCAATAGGTTCAGGCGGAATCATTTTAACTTCAACTACTAATGGTTCTAGTTGGACTCCTCAAAACAGTGGCACAACTAATCAATTAAACGATGTTTACTTTACCGATGCCAACCACGGTTGGGTAGTAGGCTCAGGCGGCACTATTTTAACCACAACGATTAGTGGAACTTGGAGTTCACAAACTGTTACGACTAATAACCTATATGGCATTTATTTTTTTAATTCTACTAAAGGTTGGGCAGTAGGCGATAATGGTACTATTTTGACTACAAATGATGGTAACACGTGGACTGCTCAAACTAGCGGCACAACTAATTCTTTACGTAGTATCTATTTTATTAATAGTACAAATGGTTATGCGGTAGGTAGCGAGGGCATTATTTTAACTACAAACGATGGGGGTATCACATGGTGGCGCAAACCAATGGCACTACTAAAGATTTGCATAGCCTTGGATATACTTCTCAAACTGTTTATGCCGCAGGTAATGGGGGAGCTATTTTACAACTAAGTAAATAGCCAAAATGTACCTTAACTTTACCTGCAAAAAAGTCGGGCAACCGATTAAAATCAGGTGAAATAGACGTTTATATCAGTTCTTGGTGCGTCAATATTTCTGTATTTTGGCTTTGGAGTTTAATTTGATAAACGTGGCACTTAACTAAAAAGAATAAACATGAACTTTAATAACTTCACTATAAAATCTCAGGAAGCCGTTCAGGAAGCTGTAACACTGGCTACCCTAAACGGGCAACAAGCCATTGAGAACGGACATGTCTTGAAAATCTATCCTTCAGGTAGATGAAAGCGTTACCCCTTTTATCCTTAAAAAACTGGGCATTAACGAGCAGGTGTTTTCTAAAACATTAGATAGCATTGTAAACTCGTATCCTAAAGTAAGCGGCGGAAACCTTACCTGTCCAACAACGCCAACCAAACCATTGCCAAAGCAACCGGCTATTTAAAAGAATTTAAAGATGAGTTTGTTTCTATAGAGCATTTGCTGTTGGGCATCTTGGCAAGCGGTGATAGCGTTTCTAAAATGATGAAAGACCTTGGTATTACTGAGAAAGACTTGAAAACGGTAATTGTTGAACTTCGCAAAGGAGAACGAGTTACGAGTCAAAGTCAGGAAGAAACGTATAAATCTTTAAAACAAATATGCCATTAACTTAAACGAGCAGGCACGCAAAGGCAAGCTCGACCCGGTTATTGGCAGAGATGAAGAAATCCGCAGGGTGTTGCAAATACTTTCGCGCAGAACCAAGAACAACCCTATTTTAGTTGGAGAACCCGGTGTGGGTAAAACCGCCATTGCCGAAGGTTTGGCGCATCGTATTAATGATGGCGATGTCCCGAGAATTTAAAAAGCAAACAAATATTTTCTTTAGATATGGGCTCGCTTATTGCGGGAGCTAAGTTTAAAGGAGAGTTTGAAGAGCGTTTAAAGGCGGTGGTAAAAGAAGTTATTCGGCCCAATCGGGGTGAATTATTTTGTTCATTGATGAGATACATACACTTATTGGTGCAGGTGCCAGTGGCGAAGGCGCTATGGATGCCGCCAATATTTTTAAAACCTGCTTTGGCTCGTGGGGAGCTAAGAGCGATTGGCGCAACAACTTTAAACGAGTATCAAAAATATATTGAAAAAGATAAAGCACTTGAACGCCGTTTCCAGAAAGTATTGGTAGATGAGCCTTCGGCAGAAGATGCAATTTCCATCTTGCGTGGTATTAAAGAAAAATACGAAGCGCATCATAAAGTGCGTATTAAGAGACGAGGCTATTATTTAGCTGCGGTGAGAATTATCGCAACGTTACATTCTGATAATTCTTGCCCTATAAAGCCATTGATTTAATTGATGAAGCTGCTTCTAAATTGCGCATGCAGATAAAACTCCAAGCCTATTGAGTTGGATGCAGCCGATAGAAAGATTATGCAGTTAGAGATTGATACGCGAAGCCATGAAGCGCAGAAGGCGAGAAGAAAAAAGTAGAAGAGCTTCAACCGCGAACTGGCCGATTTGAATGATGAGCGCAACGCATTAACTGCACGTTGGCAAGGTGAGAAAGAATTAATTGAAACAGTTCAGAAATTAAAAAACTGGATATAGAACAAATTTTCTAAGCAAGAGGCTAATACTGCAGAGAAGAATGGTGATTATGAAGCAAGTGTTGCCGAGATACGTTACGGTATTAAATAAAAGATGCCGAAGCTCCACAGCTATTAGAGTTTGAAAAAGAATTGTTTTGGCCCTCCCGAAAAAGCAAGCGGTAGCCAGTTGGTAAAAGAAGAAGTGGAATAGCGAAGATATTGCAGGTGTTATCAGTAGCTCATGGACAGGTGTGCCTGTAACTAAAATGTTACAAAGCGATAAAGGAAAAACTATTGCACTTAGAGGCTGAATTACACAAACGCGTTATCGGTCAGGATGAGGCTATTGAAAGTAATAGCCGATGCTGTGCGTCGAAGTCGTGCCGGGCTTGCAGGATGTTCTCAAACGCCCTATTGGTTCATTCATTTTCTTGGGAACTACCGGCGTAGGTAAAAACAGAGTTAGCCAAAGCATTGAGCAGAGATTTTAAATTTAATAACGAAAATGCTATGACACGTATTGATATGAGTGAGTATCAGGAACGTCATGCGGTGAGTCGTTTAATTGGTGCCCCTCCCGGATACGTGGGTTATGAAGAAGGCGGGCAATTAACTGAAGCTGTTCGCAGAAAACCGTATAGTGTAGTGCTTTTAGATGAGATTGAAAAAGCACATCCGGATACTTTTAATATTTTGTTGCAGGTGTTAGATGATGGCCGTTAACCATAAGAAGGCAGAATGGTGAACTTTAAAAACACCATAATTATTATGACTTCCAACATTGGTTCTCATTTAATACAGGAGAATTTTGAGAAGATAACCGATGCCAACCGCGATGATGTGATTGCTAAAACAAAAACAGAGTTGTTTGAGTTGCTTAAGAAAACTATCCGTCCTAATTCTTAAATCGTATAGATGAGATTATCATGTTCGAGCCTTTGTCTCGTAAATACATGAATGATATTGTTCGCATACAGCTACAAAGCGTTGTAAAAAGCTTAGCTGCACAGGATATTAAAATGACTGCCTGCGAAGAAGCTATTGATTGGATTGCGCAACTTGGTTTTGACCCGCAGTTTGGTGCACGTCCGGTTAAACGTGTTATACAAAGACAGGTACTGAATGAACTTTCTAAACAACTCTTAGCAGATACTATCGAAAAAGACAAAGAGATTGTATTAGATAATGTTGATAAGAAGTTAGTGTTTAGAAACAAAGTAGAAAGCACCGACACTACCCCTCCACCCGCTAAAAAGAAAAAAGCTGAGGTGAAGTAATCTCTTATTTCTTTACATGGGCATTTCGGCAGAATACTGTGGGAGTCCAATTTTAATACGGCTTATAAAAGCTTATAAAAATAATAAAGAGTATAACCGTGCAGCTTATAAACGTAAGCAAAAAGGTAAGGTTATTTAGACGTGCTTTATTAAAAGGTGTCTTTTCTTTATTGCCAATATTTTTAAAGAACTGCATAATATCCTTTCTGAAAATGATTCCGACTATAATATAAGGTATTACCATTAAAAAAAGTATTCCTGTGTTTAAGCCTTTGGCTAAGGAGTTAGGGTTGTTTTGTAAATCGCTTTCGGCAGCAGCTTTGCACATAGCACACTGTGAGTTGGCAGCCATATTAAACAGCAGTATGGTTATGGTTGCTGCTATGTACTTAGATCTCATGTTTAAAAAGGGTAATAGGGTTTAATCATTAGGTAAACCACCACGCCGGTAATGGTTACATACAACCAAATAGGGTAACTAAAGCGTACTATTTTGCGGTGTTTAATTACTTCGTTCTTCAACCCGAAGTAGAATGAAATTAAAACCAGCGGAAGCACAATGGCGGCTAAAACAATATGGGTAAGTAATATGAACAGGTAAACGGGGCGCAAAGGGTTATCTTTAGGGAAGGTGGTTTCGAGCGCCATCCAATGATACATAATATAAGATACCAGAAACAGAGATGATAATACAAAAGCAGTGAGGTTTATTTTTTTGTGAAGAGCTATGTTTTTCTTTTTAATTGCCCATAATGACAGTAGTAACAATACGGTGCAAGTGCCATTAATCATGGCATTTAATGTAGGCAGTAAGGTAACGAAAGAAGGCATTACTTCGGGGCGGGGCAATACTTTTTGGTTGAGAATGACTACTACCACAAATACAAAAATGCTGATGGCAGTTACTAATCTGAATACGGCTTTGTCGCTCATAAAGGTTTATTGTTCGATTTTTAAAATAGAAATATCACTTATTAGTTTATTCATTTGCAGGCTGTCGGTGCCATCGTAAATGCCACGTATGCGGCAATGTTTATCAATCAGCAAAACAGCTTCGCTGTGAATGAAACCTTCGGCAGTACCGTCATCTTCCAGCGCGTTGACCAAATAATCTTCTTTAGCTAAGCTATAAATTGCTTTTTTATCTCCGGTTAAAAAGTGCCATTTGTTTTTTATAGCGCCGTATTTACCTGCATATTCCATAAGAACTTCAGCCGTATCGTGCATAGGGTTTACGGTATGCGAAAGGATTAAAAAATTGGGATTGTTTTTCTCTGCTTGCTGCACACGCACCAACTGACTCGTCATAACCGGACAAATACTTTGGCAGGTAGCAAAGAAAAAATCGGCTGCATATATTTTGTTTTGCGTGGTTTGCTGCGATATCATTTCTTTATACTGATTAAGCAAGGAGAAATTTTTAATGGTATGATAAACCGTATCGCCATTAGCATTAACTGTTTTAGGGCCAATAACAGGGAGCAGTAACTTTTTCTCTTCCACCTTTTTTTGTCCGCACGAAAAAACAAACAAACCAATACTTACAGAAAGAAGAACGGAAGTAATTCTATTTCTTTTGTTCGAGCTCATTTTGTTTAAGCGTATTAGCATACTCATCCTTTGTTTTTAAATGCTTGTATTCCTGTAACAGTCTTTTTACTTCAGAGTTTTGGTTTGGGTCGTAATAACCGCGTATGTGTCTGCGCTTATCAACCAACACCGCAAAGTAATTGAACACATAATAAGGCTTTTTATAGAAATATGCTTCCTTAGCCTGAGTGCCTTCAATTAACAATGGGCGAAAATCAGGAAGAGAAATCTTAAGTGAATCGAAATCACCCCGAAGTTCTTTATTTGTAATCCTACTATTTAGCGCATCGGTTAAATTAGAAATAATAAAAACCGGAATATCCTTAAATTCTTTTGGTTTATATTGTATGTAATCAAACATAGCCGTTAGTTTATATCCTTCTTGTCTTAGTTTATTATCTAAAAACAAGATTATATATACAGGATACTTGGCGGTATCAATTACCAGCGTATCTGCCCTGTATAAAGGCAGGCCACCTGTTTCGCCAACAGAACCATCGGGCGAAGATTCGGCAAGTCTTCTTAAATTCCTGTCGAAATAAAAATTAGGAACCGCATAATAAATTGTATCACCTTTGGCATTAAGTGTTTTAGGTCCGTAATAAGCCATCTTTTTAAAGTTAGCCTGCGTTAACTCAAACAAAAAATAAACCAATCCGGGTAACAGAATAATAGCTACTAAGAGGATGCGCTTCTTTTTCACGGCGCAAATTTACATATAAAAAGCTATTTTTAAGAAACCCGTTTTATGCACTACTTTTGGGCAAAATCTGTTTATGCGTCTGTTTGGTATATTGTTATTTACGTTATTGTCTCATATTCTTGCTGCTCAGGATAATTGCAATTGTAAGGAAAGCGAAATAGCTTTTTCGGATACTTATGTTAATAGCAATCCGTTAATCTTTAGGGGCAAAACAATAAGCATAAACAAAGGAACTGATTATGACAGGGTAACGTTTCTGGTAAGTAAACTATTTAAGGGTGCTTCTCTCTAAACAGTTGACCGTTTACTTTGACGGTAAGAACGCCTGTGCCTTTAAGTTTAATGCAGGAGAGGATTGGCTTATGTATGCTAACTATGAGAAAGGAAAACCCTTTGTGGTGTATTGCTCGCGAAGCAGGAAGAATGTAATTAACACCAACAAGAATGTTGATTTGATGTATGTAAAATCTGACCTTAGCGTGGATGATGAAACAGACAAACTTACTGAGCTATGTGGGCTAAAACATTTTACTGAAGCAACAGCCTCTAATGAAAATGCACACAGTAATATTATTCCTAACGGTTGGCAGCGTGTTGTGTTAATTTTAATTTCGCTGATAGGTTTTGTAGTAATTTATTTGGTAATGAACCGAATAGGGAAAAAATAAGATAATTACTTTATCGTCTGCATCTCATACAACTTTAAATACATGCCTGCAAGCGCAAGCAGTTCTTTATGTGTACCGCGTTCAATAATCCTTCCTTTATCAAGCACTACAATTTCATCGGCATGTACAATAGTAGAAAGTCTATGTGCAATAACTACCGTAGTACGGTTTTGCATCAGCTTTTGCAAAGCATCCTGCACCATACGTTCGTTCTCGCTATCAAGCGCAGAAGTGGCTTCATCTAAAATTAATATGGGAGGATTTTTTAAAACCGCGCGTGCAATGCTGATACGTTGTCTTTGTCCGCCGCTAAGTTTAGTCCCCCTGTCGCCCACATTGGTTTGATATCCTTCGGGCATCTGCATAATAAAATCGTGCGCATTGGCAATACGCGCAGCCTCCATTACATCCCTCTCAGATATATTATCCAAGCCAAAAGCAATATTATTAAAAACAGTATCGTTAAACAATATAGGCTCTTGCGATACCATGCCTAATAAATTACGTACACTTTTAAGCGAAGCATTTTTAATATTTACATCATCAAATAAAATCGCACCTTCATCGCAATCATAAAAACGAGCGATCATGTCCGTCAAGGTTGTTTTGCCTGAACCGGATTGGCCCACAAGCGCAATGGTTTTTCCTTTTGGGATGATTAAATTAACATGTTGCAATACATGTCCGGCATCACCTCGGTTGTATGCAAAAGAAACTTCTTTAAATTCAATTTTATGATAGAAAGATTTTATTTCGATAGGGTTACTAATTTCAGTAATGGTGTTTTCGGCGTGTAATATTTTATTAATACGTTCCTCTGAAGCAACACCTTTTTGTATGCTGTTATAGGCTTGCGTTATTTGTTTAACCGGAGGTATTATTTGCGAAGCAACAATAATATAGGTAATAAAGGAAGAAGCAGAGAGGCTACTATCTGCACCCATCACCATTTTGCCTCCAATAAACATAATCAGCATTAAAATAGCGGTAACAATTACTTCGGTTAGTGGAGAAGATAAATCTGTTTTACGATATATACGTACCGATATTTTGGTATATTCTTCGTTGATGCTTTTAAACTTATCCGACACAAAATGCTCTCCTGTAAAGGCTTTAATGATTTTTAACCCACTAAGGGTTTCTTCCATAGCAATAAATAATTTACCTAATACTTCTTTACCCTTTGTTGCATTTCGTTTAAGGCTTTTGCCTATTAAAGCAACTAATAATCCGGCAACAGGCAGTAGTAAAAAAACATAGAGCGTTAAATAAGGGCTAATCATAATAAGTGCTGCTAGAGAAATAACAACAAGTAGTGGTTCTCTAAAAATTAATTCTAAAGATTGCATGATGCTCCATTCTATTTCACTTACATCAGAAGTGATGCGAGACATTATATCTCCTTTCTTTTCATTACTGAAATAAGAAAGTTGTAGGTGCAGAACTTTATCCATTAACCTGTTTCGTAAATCACGAACCACTCCGTTACGAATAGGAGCCAATGCAAACATGGCCATATAACGAAAGAGGTTTTTTAAAAAAGTAAGCAGTACTATTACTATGCAAATAAAAAGTAGTGCACTTAATTTACCGTGATTAGAAATTAAACCAGACAAGTGATAGGTAAACACATCATTAAGCCAAGCTGTAAAAGCATGAAAAGTAAAAGCAGGAGGGCCTTTTTGAAGAACTTCATTATAATAAGCCTCATCATGCAAAAACAATAAATCCAAAAAAGGCTTTACAAGCACCAATGAAAACAAAGAGGATACAGAGAACAGAACATTACAAATAATATTCATCCAGGCATGATTCCAGTAGCCTTTTATATATTTAAAAACTGAAAATAATTTCATTTTATCTTTTTCTAATTCAATTAATAATCTCTGTAAAAATTATACATAGATGTTTTGATGCCCACATATACATAAGGAGTTGCCATTTGGTAACCATTTGCGGCGGTTATGTAACGTTCAATAACACCGGCTTCTAAACGCAAATTCAATCCGCGTATTAAAAAGTAGGTAAACTTAAATTCACCCTGCATATAATTATACCTCACACCTTGTGCAATAGAATTGCCAAAATCTTTATTATGTAAATCATAACTCAAAAAAATATTTTGCCCCACGTCACTTGTTCCCCGTCCGGTGGTATCCCTACCTATTACCGCATACATACCTTTTAAATCTATTTGCCAGCTTTTATGTCTGTATGTTATAAAAGCAAGATACTCATAAAAATTAGAACCAAAAGGATGCGCTAGGGGTTGGTTAAACTGACTATAATTTTGTTGCTCACTGGCATGAGAATAGGTATATGGCCTTACATAATTAAATTCTGCTTGCAATGAAAGATTTTTTATCCCCAAAGCATCTATATATTTTAACCCTAACTGAAACCCTTGTTTATTTGCCCACCACCCATTATGCATACGAATATAAGTAAGATTAAATTCGTCTATCACCACCTGTCCATATAATTTAAAATGGTTGGCAAATTTTACTGCTGAGTTAAACCCAATTAAAGCATTATCACCCGAACCAAGCGAATACTCTACGGGTCGATAAAAAATAATTGGGTTTAGGTAATTGGGGTCAAAACTTCTATGTCTCAGACTATCTGTACCTTGAAAGATCTCGGTTTCAAAAAAAGACAAACTAAAGTTCTTGGTAACATTCCAAGCTTAAATAATGAAAGGTGCCATAACGTTTGAGTGGTTTACTAAGAGCGCCATTGGGCGTGTACATATCCTGAAACATACTATACCAAAAACTATATTGCAGATGCCAAATGTTAACAGTTGTTTTAAAAAACGGATAACTGTTAGCTACATCTGATAGTAATAAAGAGCGATAGCCGTCGCCAATAAATATTTTATCTTTTGCTAACTGAAAGTTAAGAATCTTGATGGGAGAATAGGAAACAGATCCCGCAAAGTTTGTAAATGTATAATTACCATTACTTCCATATGCTCTGCCAAGTCCCGGAATAATTTTAT
Source organism: uncultured Candidatus Saccharibacteria bacterium (assembly GCA_963763345.1). Classification (GTDB taxonomy): domain Bacteria; phylum Bacteroidota; class Bacteroidia; order B-17B0; family Aurantibacillaceae; genus PALSA-968. The sequence continues at coordinate 40,811 of CAVXOV010000082.1, read as the reverse complement.
ATTGAGAAACAATAGTGTCTGTAAAACTTGGATAAGACACCTTTCCGCCAATAAGTGTAGCCGCAACAGAAAAATTATTATTGATATCTAAACGCGTGTAAGCGCCTCCAGATAATTCATTTACTGTTTTTTTGGCAAGTCCGTCGTATCCAACCTGTCGTCCATCTGGGGTAAAGCCTGCATAGCAATTCGGTTTTTACTCTGCGGTTTAGAGAGCAACTCTTTAATAAAAAGGTATTCTTTATTTTATAATTACCTAGATAAAATGCGCTATCATCAACTTCTTTTACATTAAAATTTGTATACGGTTTCATAGAAGAATGAAATCTTTCACTAGGATATTTAATATAATAAGCATCAATTAAATTATTTGGGTCTGTGTTTAAGAAGTTTTGTTGTGCATCATTTTGGGATGCAATACGAATACTTAGTATGCAGAAAAATATGTATAACTTACTCTTCAGGGGAACTGGATTTTTTATTGGCTTTGTACCTTAGTTGTAAGATGAGCGCACTTAGGATAGCAAATAGTATAACAGCAAGCATAGCAAAACTTGCATTAAGCGGATAGCAAGCAATAGCAATGCCGATGGTTAATAAATTAAAGATATAAACACTAATAACGGTTTTTCGATGGTTGAAGCCTATATCAATAAAGCGATGATGCAGGTGATTCCTATCTGCCGAAAAGGGTGATACCCCTGCCAATGCGCGCAAAGTAAAAATACGCAAGGTATCTGCCAAGGGGTAAATTAAAACCGCCACTACAAAAACAGGTTTAGATAAATAAGGTAAAATACCACCCAATTTTTCAACGGGGTATTTTATCAATTTTATGCTAAGCACACATATTATTAACCCTATGGTAAGAGAACCTGAGTCTCCCATAAATATTTTAGCGGGACTAAAATTAAAAACCAAAAAGCCAAGCAAAGAGCCCCCTAATGCAAACGCCAGTGAAGCCAAAATAATATCGTTGGCACAAACAAACCAGGTGCCAAATGCCATACAGCAATAAATCCAACCCCTCCGGCTAACCCGTCTACCCCATCAATTAAATTAAAGGCATTCACAACAACAATATATGTAAATAGAGATAAGAAAACACTTGCCCAATAAGGAATTTCATTTACTTCAAAAACACCGTGTAAGCCAGTTATGCGCATATTGCCCACAAGTACTAAAATTAATCCAGCTAATACATGTGCAACTAATTTTTTTATTGGCGCCGTACCAATAATATCATTTTTTATCCCTACAAAAAACAACATAAGCATGGTTGCCACAATTAACTTAAACTCTCGGATGTATTGATATACCTGAGATAATTCGAACATGTTTCTGATTTTAGTAAAATCAAGTTCAAACCACAGGCTATAAGAAAAAAGTGTAGCAGCAAATATGATGATTCCTCCAATGGTAGGAAACTACCGTTTATGTATTTTTCGGTCGCAGGTTCATCAAACAAACGTTTTAAAATAGCTACTTTAATCAACGAAGGAGTAGCATAAAGCACCACTATAAAAGCGGTTGCAAACACTAAAGCCAGTACTAGTGCGTTCATATATTAAATTTAAAAATCGTAATAAACATTATACAAAGATGTTTTAAAACTAATGTAAAATAACCTCATATCGTTTTCTGTATTTATTAATTTATTCTCATACGTGCGCATAGTTGTTCCAATAGAAATATTGGCCTGATAACAGGGGTTTATAGTGTAGCCTATTTTAGCATCAAAATAATACAATTTTTGAAGTGATATATTGTCTCCGAAAGAATAATTTTCTTTCACCTGAACAAAAAACTTTTTAAATGTATAAGATGCTAAACCAATCATTTCATTAGTAAAAGGAGCAGGCGTAGTAAGTAACTGATTGTAATGAGAGTAATCTTGTGCCGGATTTTTAGTGTCGATATAAGAGTTTTTGCTTACGTAATTATATTCGAATTGCAGGTACAGGTTTTTTACATGAAGTAAATCGAAAAACTTTAGCCCACCTTGAATACCCATATTTGTCTTATTTTGATAGGAGCCATCGTACATAAATTGTCCGTAAAAAGATGTTTTTTTAAAAGGTTTCATTTCCCAACCACCTCCAAGTAATATATGATTATCGTTATTAAATCCATACGCGGCAAGGTTTGTAAAGATTACCGGATTTGCATAAAGTGGATTTAAGTGCATAACATTATTGCTATCAGTAGCTTTCCAAATTAAACCTTGAAACAAATAGAAGTTTATTCTTTTTGTAACCTGAAAACTTAACTGCTGAAAAGAAGCTGCTTTCTTTTGATAAATCCCTTCTGCTCCTACAGGTTGTTTTGTTCCACCCGTACTCAAATTCATAAGCAGCACATAGGTTTGTGAGTACAATATTTTTTGTTTAAAAAAACTTGCTGTAAACTGCAAATAAGGGTAATTAAAAGAATTATCGCTTAATAACAAAGAGCGATAACCCACCCCCACTTTTTGCTTTCCTGTGCCTAAACGGATAGAAAAGTTTTTATTTGGTTGATAATTTATAACCCCACAGGCCATGGCATAATCAAACCCATTCGTTTTAAATATCTTCCACCTACCTTGCCCCGGGACAATTCGTGAAGTATTGCAATAATTTCTTAAATAGGTTGGAAATGTAGATTGGTTCTCAAAAAAAGAAGTTTCAAAAATAAACTTATTGCCAATTCCTCCTTTTATCCATACACCACGGGTATTATTAAAGAATGGTTTCTTTGTCGTATCCTTTAAATCTTTACTTGCACCGAAATTAAAAACCGGATTAATATCCATTTTAAATTTCATATCACTACCAGAGGATTTATCCGTATACCTTACTCGAATTAAGTCCTCAAAAAAGACCTTATCATAAAAATCATCTTCTCCCGGTTTCAAATGCTTAAAAGTATCAGGTGGTATTTCCTTATATACCAATGGCTGAACAGATGAATGAACAATAACCGAAGTGTCTGTAAATAATTCCTTTTGTCTTTGTACATCAAAAAAATAATCGGCTGGAAACAAAATGGATTGGGATTTTACAAAACCAAAGCATAGCATGCAAAACAAGAAACAAAGTGTACGACCTTTATAAATAATCATCTGGTATTAAACAACGCGTAAATGTTTGCCAACTTTAAAATCGGCATATACGTTTTTGATTCCTTGCTCTAAATTTATTTTATGAGTCCAGCCCAAACTATGTAAATAAGATACATCCATCAACTTACGGGGTGTTCCATCAGGTTTAGTAGAATCAAATAGTATCTCTCCTTTGTAATCAACAGTCTCTTTAATTAAATGAGCCAAACCTTTTATGCTTATATCTTCTCCAACACCAAGGTTTACAAATTTTTCTCCGTTGTAGTTTTTCATTAAATAAACGCAGGCATCAGCCATATCGTCGGCATGCATAAATTCTCTGAGCGGGGTACCTGTTCCCCAAACCGTAACCGAGGGTGCCTGATTTTCTTTTGCTTCATGAAACTTGCGTAATAAGGCAGGTAATACGTGCGAGTTATTCAAATCATAATTATCATTAGGACCATACAGATTGGTTGGCATTACTGATATATAATTACAACCATATTGCTTATGATACGATTCGCACATTTTTATTCCGGCGATTTTTGCAATGGCATAAGGCTCGTTGGTATATTCCAGTTCTCCGGTAAGCAGGTATTCTTCTTTCAAAGGTTGTGGAGCCAGTTTTGGGTAGATACAAGATGATCCAAGAAACATCAATTTATTTACTTTGTTTTTATATGCCGCATGAATGATGTTGTTCTGCATCATTAAGTTTTCATATATAAAATCTGCACGATAGGTATTGTTTGCCTGGATGCCGCCAACCTTAGCAGCAGCTAAAAAAACATAGTCCGGTTTCCTTTCTTCAAAGAAAGTATTTACATCCTGCTGTATGCAAAGATCAAGTTCCTGATGTGTCTTATGGATTAAGTTTGTATAGCCTTGTGCCTTTAAATTTCTTACAAGCGCACTGCCTACCATACCCCTGTGTCCGGCAACATATATTTTTGCGGATAAATCCATTGATTACTCGTTTTGGTTAAGAATGGAATGCCCGTGCTCTGATAAAAGTTTATCGCGTTTAAACAAATCTATATCAGAAGCAACCATTTCTTTACAAAGTTCCTGTACAGTATGTTTGGGTTCCCAACCTAGTTTTGCTTTTGCTTTGCTATAATCTCCAATTAATAATTCTACTTCTGCCGGACGGAAATAACGCGGGTCAACTTCTACCAAAATATTTCCCGTCTTTTTATCTACGCCTTTCTCATCAATACCCTTGCCTTTCCATTCTAAGGAAATATTTACTTCTGCAAAAGCCATTTCAATAAAGGTACGTACAGATTTTTTTTTGTTGGTAGCCAATACAAAATCATCCGCTTCGCTGTGTTGTAAAATGCGCCACATTCCTTCCACGTAATCTTTGGCATGTCCCCAATCGCGTTCTGAATCAAGGTTTCCTATGAACAGATTTTTTTGCAGACCTAAACTTATTTTAGCTACAGCGCGCGTAATTTTACGGGTAACAAAAGTCTCTCCGCGTAACGGACTTTCATGGTTAAACAGAATCCCATTAGTGGCAAACATACCGTATGATTCGCGATAATTTTTCGTTATCCAAAAAGCATACAGCTTTGCCACACCATAAGGGCTACGCGGATAAAAGGCTGTCTTTTCTGTTTGTGGAGTCTCTTGCACTAAGCCATACATCTCGCTGGTAGATGCCTGATAAAAACGAGTTTTCTTTTCTAAGCCTGCAATGCGGATAGCTTCTAATAAACGAAGGGTGCCAATAGCATCGGCATTGGCAGTATATTCGGGAGTTTCAAAACTAACCTTTACATGACTTTGGGCGGCAAGGTTATAAATTTCGTCGGGTTTTATTTCGCTAACCAGGCGGATAAGGTTAGTAGAATCTGTTAAATCACCATAATGCAAAAACAACTTTACATCTTTCTCATGATAATCCTGATAAAGGTGGTCAATCCTATCTGTATTAAACAGCGAACTGCGGCGTTTAACCCCATGTACAATATACCCTTTTTTTAATAAAAGTTCGGCAAGGTATGCTCCATCTTGTCCTGTAATTCCTGTAATTAAAGCTATTTTCCTCATAATAAATGTAACTACAATAATACGAATAATTTTTGTGACAAAATTTTGTCGGGCTATCTGTATATTCGCCATTCCATCATGATAGTGCGAAGCATAGCCTTATATATTTTCTTTGTTTTTTTTGCGTTTACGGCAAGTGCGCAAACTATCAAAGGCAGGATTATAGATGCCAACACCAATCAGACTTTACCCTTTGTAAGCATTTTAGTAAAGAATACGCAAATAGGCACACTTACTGATATTGACGGGAAGTTTCAACTGATGATTCCCCCTATTCAAAATGCGGAATTACAGGTTTCTTATTTGGGTTATCAGCCGCAAACTATTGCATTAAGCAGCTATCCCGACATTGAAAAAATAAGCATCAAATTAAAACCACAGGCTGTTTCCTTGCAGGAAATTACTGTAAAAGCAGGGGAGAACCCGGCGCACCGTATTATTAAAACAGCCACTAAAAACAGAGACAAGAACAACCCCGAAAAAATGCACTCGTTTACTTATAACAGTTACACCAAGTTTTTTGTTACTGCCGATATAAAAGCAAGTATAGATAGCGTTTCTGCCGAAGACACCGCCTTAACTAAATTAGATAAGTTTTTTAAAAAGCAACACCTGCTCTTAATAGAATCAGTTACCAAACGTGAGTTTTTGCATCCCGATAAGAATCACGAAACCGTTTTGGCATCACGTGTTTCAGGTTTAAAAAACTCTCCTTTTGCTTTGCTTGCTACCCAGTTGCAGTCATTTAGTTTTTACGATGATTTTGTAACTGTGCTGGATGAAAAATTTATAAATCCCATAAGTGCAGGAAGTACGCGCAAGTATTTCTTTTTGCTGGAAGATACCCTGTATAATGGTAAGGATACTGTTTTTGTAATTTCTTTTCGCCCGAAAAAAGAATACAAACTTTGATGGCATGAAGGGTGTTCTGTACATCAATACCAATGACTATGCTATACAAAATGTAATTGCCGAACCCGAAAGAAAAGAAACCGGCATCAGCATAAAAATACAGCAGAAGTATGAATTTATAGAGGGTACGCAATGGTTCCCTGTACAATTAAATACCGATGTGATATGGAACAACCTTACCGCCAAAAGCAAGAACTCTACCAAAACGGCTCCCCTAAAGGCGGTTAGCCGTTCGTATATAAAAGATATTGTTTTAAATCCTCAGTTAAAGAAGCGCATATTTAGTGAAGTTGAAGTTGAAATGGATAAACATGCCGACAATCAGGATGAAAAATTTTGGAACAAATACCGCATTGACAGCTTAACTGAAAAAGATAGAAAGACCTATTATAAAATGGATAGCATAGGCAAAGCTCAAAACTTCGAAAAGAAGTTTAAAACCATAGAAGCTCTTTTAACCAATAAATTGCCTATTGGTTTTTTAGATTTAAACCTCGACAAGATTTTTAAATTTAATAGTTACGAAAATACCCGTGTAGGACTTGGCATACACACCAACCAAAAACTAAGTAAGCTATTTACGGTGGGTGGCTATGCCGGTTATGGCTTTAAAGACAAAGCATGGAAGTATGGCGGAGATGCCTCCATATTTTTATGGAAACGCAGAGAGCTTGCTTTAAACCTCTTTATACAAAAAGACATTGTAGAATGCGGTGGCGCAACTTTTTTTGAAAACAAACCTACTCTTGCTTCATCAGAGATATACAGAGATATTTATGTTTCTGTGTTCGACCACCAGCAAAAATACCAGGCATCCATCAGTTTTAGAATATTCAACTATTTTAAAGCCAATGTTTTTGCCAATCACCAGCAGCGCTTTGGTAGTACGTTATACAACTACACCGAAAAAGATGGTACTACCGCCTTTAGAGATACATTTACCTATAACGAAGTGGGTGTGCAACTAAAGTATGTATATAAAGAAGCCTTTTTGCAAACCATGCACAACAAAATTTCTTTGGGCAGCACTTATCCTATGGTGTATGTAAACATTATCAAAGGGCTTAGTCAAACCTACTTTAACCAAACAAGTAATTTCGATTACTGGAAGTTCGATTTTAAAATGGACGCCAAAAAAACATTTAAAACCATTGGCACCACGCAGTTGCAAATACTTGCGGGCAAGGTAATAGGTAGTTTACCTTATACTATGTTATACAACAACAGGGGTTCTAATGCCAACGGGTTTAAGGTTTCTGCCATTAATAGTTTCGAGACTATGGGCTTAAACGAATTTGCCTCCGACCAGTTTGCCGCACTGTTTTTAAACCACAACATAGGCAGGTTTTTAAAGCCCAACAAAAAGTTTAACCCCGAGTTTGAACTGGTACACAACATGGGTATAGGCAGCATAAACAACCCGCAGAATATAGAACACGTAGCAGTAACAAGCCTGCAAAAGGGTTATATAGAAGGCGGTTTCAGGCTGTTGCACATACTTAAACTAAACTACACCACCTTTGGTGTGGGTGTGTTTTACCGCTATGGTGCTTACCAGAAACCCAAACCCGAAGATAACCTGGCAGTTAAGTTAGTGCTTAGTATCAAGTTATAATTGCTTTATGATTCCCGTGTTCGTCATTGCGAGACCACAAAAGAGACCGTTCCCCCTCTTTCTGCTGTTGCTTTTATGGTTTTGTAGAGTTTTATGGTAAAAATACGTACACTTATTATAATAACATCCTACTGTCGGGACTGGTGTGGCTAAACACGATGTAATTGGTTTTACTTATGGCTGTTGGCAGCTTTATTACTACACAGATTGTTTTACTGCATTACATATTGTTTGCTTCGAGGGAGCTAAACTAAAAAAGCTTAGTTTTTCTTTACCTGTTTTAGGTTCAACAAGTTCATGGGGTTGGTATTTAAGCCTGTAATTTTTTTACTCACTAGGCGTATTACCTCATCATAATATAAGGGTACAATAGGTGCATCGTCTATCAGCATCTGATCCATTTTTTGGTAGAGTGTAATTTTTAGTGAGTCGTTTAGGCAATTACGGGCTTGCTCATAAAGTTTATCAAACACAGGGTTGTTATAGTGTGTATAATTAAACCCTTTAGGTGAGAAATTCTTAGAATAAAACAAACTCATAAAGTTTTCTTCATCCGGATAATCGCCAATCCATGATTTACGAAAGAAAGGAATTTCGTTATTGGCAATAGCCTGTGTAAGTACTGCCGGTTTTTCAACCATAATTTTTATCTTAATATGGCTTTCGGCTAATTCAGCTTGAATGAATTCAAACATATCTGTATAGTTCTCGGTAGTGTATAAAAATATTTCAGGTAAGTTCTTACCTTCAGGATAGCCTGCTTCCAGCAATAACTCATGTGCCTTGTCGGGGTCATAGTAAAAACCTTTTACAATGTTTGGGTTATATGATGGTAAAGCTGCAGGAATGAAGCCTGCGGTAGCAGGTATGCCTAGATTCTTATGAAAATATTTGATTAACTTTTCTCTGTCTATAGCATAGTTTATAGCACGGCGAACAGCACGGTTTGTAGTAGGACTGTTCTTGGTTGCATTTGTATTTTCAGCAATTAAAAAACCTAAGTAATCTGTTCTTAAACAAGGTTGTGTTTGCAGGTCGTAATTCTTTTTATAAAATGGTTTTAGTTTGCCTTTATCATCCAACACTTCGTTGGGGTTAATAGCTTCCATGCCCGAAACCATATCCAAATCTCCTTTCATAAATTGCATAAAAGAAGTCTCTTTATCTTTTATAAATGAAATAGAAACGGCATCTAAGTAGGGTAGTGAGTTGTTGGTGGCATCCTTCTCAAAATAATTAGGGTTTTTTTGCATGTTGATTTGCGTACCCTCTTGCCACATTTTAAAACTAAAAGGGCCCGTACCTACGGGGTTCTTTCTAAAATCTTCTCCGTAGTGTTCTACAATCTCTTGAGGAACAACCGAGAAATATTTCATGGTAAGAATACCTAAGAATGGGGAAAATTTTTCTTTCAGATAAATAACAAAGGTGCTATCGTTAGTGGCGAAGAAACCGCCTAAATTACGGCGTTGATCAATATTATCAAGTAATGACATAGCACTTGAAACCTTGGGGTTATATAAGCGGTTAAAACTGTACACAAAATCGGATGCAATTACTTGCCTGCCTTTCCCACCCTTAAACAATTCGTGATTGTGAAAAAGAACATCGTTACGTAAATGAAATATATAGATTCTTCCATCTTCACTAATATCCCAGCTTTTGGCAATGCAAGGTTCGATGTTAAGTTTATCATCCATTTGCACCAAGCCATTAAACAGTTGATTTACTGCCCAAATGTTTTCTGTATTACGTGTAGCCGCAGGGTCTAAAGAACTGATGCCGCCCAGCTCGTTGTAATGAAATATTTTTTTATCGCTGTTTTCATTCTTTTTGTTTCCACAAGAGAAAAGAGAGAGCATTAATAACAACAATAAAACACCTATAGCAACTGCTTTTTTGTAATACAAAACCATGTTTCAATTTTAGAGAATTAAGAGCCTTTGTTTTATGCAACGACTTTTAACTTTTAAACAAGTTGCTGTTAGCGTTGTAATGCCTACCTTAGCCTTAAAATTAAACATGCGTAAACTATTACTTGTTCTTTTTATTTGTGAATATGTTACCACATTTTCTCAAACATTAAATCTGCCTCCACGTCTAAGCACTGCCCTTAGCGGTAGTCAGTTTGAAGCTACCATAGCTTCTTCTACGCTAAGCCTTACCAATAGAGAAAATATGGTTTATGCGCAGGTTTCGGCGGGTAATGTGCCAAACTTTTATCGCACGTTTACCGCGGTTACCTCAACAGCAACTATTGCAGGGGTTACACAAAGTGCTACTTACTATGTAGCACCTGATTATTTATGCATCGGTTGTGATAGCGATTATTTTTTAATGCCCATGAGTCCTATGCTTGCTACTAAAATTGGCAACCTGACAGGAACAACCTTGCCAACCAGCAAAATGGTGGGCGATATTTGGAGTGTGGCAACTGTAAAACTAGCCCCTCAACCTTTAACCCCTGGTCCATTAATGAGTACCGTACCTTATTTTGCTCACCATGATTCTATTGTAGGGCAACAACGTGCTACTTTTTCAAATCCTTTAGGGAGCCTAACAACAGGCGATAAAAAAGATGTTATTATAGACACGGTTATTTATGAGATTGCCAACCGCGTAGTTATTTTTGGTTGGTACTACCAAAGCGGAACTTACATACAACCTGTAACCAATGTACATGCCGATACGTATATGGATTACAGTCATGGTATACGCTTAGTACAAAACTGTTGTATGCTTAATGGAACTACGCCTACAACTATTCAGGCAATTTTAGAATCGCCAACCTATAGCCCTATTTTAAGTAATGAGGGTGTTGTGGCCACACCGTGGTATCCATATTCTACTACATTGAATGCACCTAAATCATTTGCTTTACTTAAAAACAATACTACTTCATTAAAGCTTGTTGTGAAGAACGACCCGGCTGTTACGAGTTATAATGTATATATGAGTATGGATGGGGTAAATTATGGATGCCCAAGACTGTTAGCTAAAAGCAATCTTGTATTAACAGGCTTAACAACCAATCAACTGTATTTTGTAAAGATTGCGGCTTACGATTCTGTTAGTAGTGCTGTTTCAACTATTTCTGAAGTATTAGCAGCTGTGCCAACTAATCATAGTGATAGCACATTGCTGGTAAGTGGTTTTGAAAGAAACATTGCGGGCAACACCTACAACTTTACCATACAGCATGGTACCTCGTTTTATAACAACAACAAGTATGTAGAATCTTGCACACACAAAGCGGTTACTGATAACTTAGTTTCTTTAAACAATTACCGTGCTGTTGATTGGATACTGGGCGAAGAAAGCACTGCCGATACTACCTTCACACCTGCCGAGCAAACAAAGGTAACTTCCTATCTGCAGCAAGGCGGATATTTATTTACGTCGGGTTCTGAGATTGGTTATGACCTATCTTTATATGGCAGCACTGCCGATAAACAGTTTTACAATAATTATCTAAAAGCAAGCTTTATTGCTGATGCTCCTAATAATATCTCTGGTACTTATTACAACAGCATGGTAAGCACGGTAACAACCTCTATTTACCCTACTAACGATACTGTTAAGTTTGATAACGGTACGCATGGCACATATAATGTAAAGTACCCTGATGTGATTACTACCATAAATGGCTCCTTGCCCGATATGCATTATACCACATCAAGTACCGATTATGCCTGCATACATTACGCAGGGGTATTTACCGGAGGAACAAAAGTTGGTAAGCTGGTTTATATGGCATATCCGTTTGAAACTATATATCCTTCAGCTGCGCGAGATACTGTTATGAAAGATATCCTGATTTATTTTTTTGGAGAAGGGAGCTTTACTACAGGTATAAAACAAGCCACAGGTAGCAACACGCAAATAGCTATTTACCCAAACCCTACCAATGGTTTGTTTACAGTTACTTCTATAGATTTAACAGATGCATCTATACAAATTTTGGATATGCAAGGAAGAGTTTTAAAAGAAGAAAACCTTACCTCCAATCAACAACAGGTAGATTGCAGTGAGTTTAATGCTGGGCTTTACCTTATAAAGGTATATGGCAATAATACTTTGCAAAGCAATGCAAGGCTTATTATTTTTAAGTAAGCAGGGGCAATAAAAATCAATTACTTTCGTTAGCACATTTAATTAGTGAAGACTCTATTTAAAATTATATACCTAACACTTATAGTAAGTGTTTTTATCTCTTGCAAGAAAGATAAGGTTATTACCAATTCTTCGGCAAGATTAACCTTTTCTCAACCCAGTATTACATTTGATACCGTGTTTACTAGTGTTGGTTCTACTACACAGTTATTCAGGGTACATAATCCAAATAATGGTGAAGTAAATATTTCCTCTATCAGATTGGCGCGTGGCGGTTCTTCTTTTTACCGATTGAATGTAGATGGTGCTACAGGGCCAGCAGGCACAATTTATCAAAACATTCAAATTGCTGCAAAAGACAGCATGTATATTTTTGTAGAAGTAACCATTAACCCAAATTATGATCCCGTTACCAGTCCGTTTATTTACCGTGACTCTATTATATTTCAGTTAAATGGAAACACCCAGTATTTTAGTTTACAGGCTTTTGGGCAAAATGCCTATTACCACATGGGCAACCAAACATATATTTTTAACAGCACACAAGCAATTAAATACGATACTTTACCTATACCCATAAATAGTACCGACACTTTTAAAAACGATAAACCTCATTTACTTTATGGCTATGTGTTGGTAGATTCTTATCAAAAATTATATATAGAACCTGGTACGAAAATATATGTGCATAGTGGCGGAGGTATATGGGTTTATCAAAACGGAAGCATTAATATTGCCGGAACGCCATCAAACACAGTAACTTTTCAGGGAGATAGACTGGAGGAAGCATATAAAGATGTGCCCGGGCAGTGGGACAGAATTTTGATTAATGAAGGTGGCACTAACACGATTAATTATGCCGTTATAAAGAACGCTTATATAGGCATACAAGCTGGCTATGCTGCCTTTTCTTTTGGGGGACCTAATTACAATTCTTCTATCACGGCAAGCCTTATTATAAACAATAGTATTATACAAAACTGCTCCGGTTCGGGTATTTTGGGACAAGCCTTTACTATTTCTGGTGGAGATAATGTAGTGGTTAACTGCGGGCAGAATCTTTTAGAGTTTGATTTGGGCGGAAGCTACAGTTTTTACCAATGCACCTTTGCCAATTATTGGAATCAAACTAATAATAGCAGTTCCCCCTCTTCTCGGACCACCCCTTCGTTCTCTTTTAATGATTACAATAGTCAATACCTTATTCCGTTTGCAAACTTAAATTTTGGCAATTGCATTTTTGATGGAACCCTTGCCGAAGAATTTAATTTTGATACCCTTAATCAATACGTTGGTTTTCTTAGCCCCTATTCTTTTAACCATTGCGCTTTAAAAACAGGAATGGGATTTGGTACACATGCTAATCATTGCCAAATAAACCAACCTATGAATTTTATTAATACTGCTGCTTATAATTTTGATCTTAATCCGGGTTCTGCGGCACTTGCTACAGGCGGTACAAGTGCAATTGCTACCGGAGGGTATGCAACAGATATTAACGGACACATGTTTAGCATTGGTGGAGGTAACCCCAATATAGGTGCTTATGCGCAGTAATAAATCTTACTGATAATTTCTTAGCAGCGTAACCTTCATACGGATGTCTTCCAGTGGTCTGTCGTGGCTATCGGTATTAGCTTCGGTAATTTTATCAACGGTTTCCATACCTTGCAATACCTCACCAAAAACAGTGTAAAGCCCATCTAAGTGTGGTGTGCCACCCACTTTTTTATAGGCCTGTACCTGTTCGGGCGTAAAAGTATAGTGCGGGGTTAAAATATAAATGGGGTTAATTTTTTCATCCAATATTTTTTCCAGCATCAGCAAGCTATCCGTTATTTTATTGCTTTTATAATGCTGGTATTTTTCATTAGTTGCTTTATATTCGGGTGTTTGCAAAAGACTATCTTTTAAATGGGTTCGCAGTTTTTTATTTATGCGATATTCATACAACTTCAAATCATTATCCGATAGAGGGCCGCGACCTTGGGTAATATAAAACTGGCAACCCGATGAAGCTCGTTTTGGGTTCACATTATCCCCATCTCTGGCGGCACAAAGCATCCCTCGTTTATGAAACAAATTGGGGATAATCTCGGCAGGAATGGTATAGCCAATATCACTATCGCCCAAAAGAACAAATTGTTTAGCGTGTTTGGAATATGGATCTCCGCCCTGTATCATAAACCCGGCTATTATCCGGTGAAAAAGCAAGCTATCATAAAACCCTTTTTTGGTGAGTTTTATAAAATTATCGCGGTGTAAAGGGGTTTGGTTGCTCAACCGTATTTTAATATCTCCAAATTTGGTACTTATAAGTACAATAGCTGTATGACTTGTATCTTCTGTGTTTTGAGTGTTTCGGGCAGTTATTTCTCTTGAAAGTAATAACACAAAAAGCACTAAAAAGGTAATTTTTTTCATTTTTATTAAAAATTTAATAACTTTGCTTTGTAAGATTTACAAATATGAAGAAATTTTATTCATTTACGTTCATTGCTCTTATAGGAATAATTGCTTTTCAATGGAGTTCTTGTAAAGGTCCTCAGCCTTGTAAAGCCACTATTACAGTATATGATAGCATAGGTACACATCCGCAGGCAAACATAGCGGTGCATTTATATGCGCAAATAAATTACAATGGGTATATTACTCAAGGAGACCTTACTGCAAATGCTACTACAGATGCCAGCGGGCAGGTTAATTTTACCATAAAAAACCCTTGTATTTTAGATATTCGTGCTACGGTTACCAACTGCGACTCTAACTCTGCGCATCCTCGTACTTATTGTTTAGGTACAGGTATCATTGTATTTGAAGCAGGGAAAACAAATACAAAATCAGTTTTTCTAAGCCAATAATTAAGCTAAGTATTTTATTTTTTTAGATAAGGGATTAAATACAAATAAACCCATCAAGCAACCTGTTGAATTTGCAATAAAATCAAGCACATCTCCGCTTCGTTCAGAGAAAATGTAATACTGCATTACTTCTAAACTTCCACCATAAGCCACACAGAAAAGAACTGAAAGCCATTTGTAATTTTGCCTGAGAAATGTTTTTTCGTTGAGAGAAATTAAAGCCCGCATCAGTAAAATTTGTTCTGTAAAAAATATACTTGCGTGTACAAACTTATCGAAGGATAAAAGCTCTAACCAGTTAATTTTAGGGATGCTTTTGCCCGGCATACTGCATAAGGCAAAGATAATACCCGTCCATAAAATAAAAGGGAGAAATTTTTTCACTGATAAAACAACAACTTATTCTGCTTTGGATAGAAGCTCGTTTACTTTAGTCCAGTTAACCACATTCCACCAGGCAGCAATATAATCAGCGCGCTTGTTTTGGTATTTTAAATAATATGCGTGCTCCCAAACATCAAGTGCCAATATAGGAGTTCCTTTAACTTCACTAATACTCATCAGTGTATTATCTTGATTAGGAGTACTGGTTATTTTTAGTTTCTTGTTTTCAACTACAAGCCAAGCCCAACCGCTGCCAAAGCGTTTAGCACCTGCATCGGCAAATTGTTTTTTAAATTCATCTAAAGAACCGAATGATGCGTTAATAGCATCTGCTACTTTCCCGTCGGGGTTATTGGGTTTAGCCTCTTTATTCTCTTTCATTAAAGACCAGAACATTGTATGATTGTAATGCCCACCACCATTATTCCTAACGGCTGTATCAAAAGCGGTCATGTCTTTAAAGATGTTTTCTAATGAAGTTACTGCCGGATGCTTGGTGGTTTGCAAGGCTTTATTCAAATTAGTTACATAGCCCTGATGGTGCTTATCGTGATGCAACTCCATAGTTTGCTTATCAATAAAAGGCTCTAAGGCATCGTAGGCATAGGGTAGGGGAGCTAAAGTAAATTCTTCGGCAAGAAAATTTTCGTTACCAAGAGCTTCGATGGTTTGCAGTTTTTCTGCTGAAACAAGATTTGCAGCAAGACTTCCTAAAGAAAGTAATGCCGATTTTTTTAAAAAGTCTCTACGTTCTGTCATGGTTTTAAATTATTATTCAAATGTAACTAATTCTACCTCAGCCAATGCATGAAACAAATAAATAGCTCCTGTGGAAACTTCTTTGCAGCGGTAACGGGTTCTGATGCGTTCTCCTTTTTCAAACAGGCGTTCACCATTGTATTTAAAAACCGTTTTGTGCGGAATCTTTTCTATAAAAATTTTCTCCTCATTCTTCTCATCATATCGGTTTAAAATCCTTAACAGGTTAGCATCGCTGCAACTGGAAGCCGCAGGACTAAGAAAATGTTTTTGCAAAGCAAGCAGCACATCGGTTGGGAAATAATCTGTAGTAAGAAAGTGTTTCATCAATTGCCGGTAGTTTTGTTTCCACTCTTCACCATGCGGATTAACCCTGTTTTTGTGGGCGTTAAAGGTTACCAAATGCGCTACTTCGTGTACCAGCGTAATTAGAAACGCATACTTATTCAGGTTATGATTAATGGTAATGATGTGGTTTTGCCCATCATGTGGGGAACGGTAATCGCCAAGTTTAGTATTTCGTTCGCGTTTTATTTTCAGTTTAAAATCATATTCCACAATCCACCTTGCCATAATAGGTACTGCCGGTTCGGGGATATATTTTTGGAGTACAGAACTGTTTCTCTGAAACTGATTCATTGTCGCAAAATTACAATGGGAAGTTTGTCTTTATTCTTTTAATTATATTTGTTTTATGAACATAGAAGAGCTTAGAGAATATTGCATAGCCAAACCATTTGTAGAAGAAACTTTTCCGTTTGGTGAAGACACCTTGGTTTTTAAAGTGATGGGTAAGGCATTTTTACTAACCGGCATTAGCAGTCAACCAGTGCAGTTTAATGTAAAATGCAATCCTGAAAAGGCTATTGAGTTGAGAGAACAATATAATTATGTGTTGCCCGGATACCACATGAACAAACAACACTGGAACACGATTGTGTGCGAAAGCAACGCCAACAAAAAACTTTTAAAACAATGGATAGACGATTCATACCAATTGATTATAGATAGTTTGCCTAAGAAATTAAAAGAACAGATAAAGGGAGGCTAAAAACAAAAAAGCCCGCTTTTTACACGGACTTTCTTGTTACCTGAAAGTGATACTTGATTACTGATGCTTGTTTAAAGCACCTTAACTACCACCACACTTGATGCCGCACTTTTGCCCGCAGTACCTGATGATAATACGCGCACCGCATATTTTGTGCCGCTTACCAAACCTGTCAAAACAATTTTTGGTTTGTGGCAAACATCAATAATCATCCAGTCTGCATACACCCTTGCGGTAGCAATACCTGTAGTGGTTGTTCCTGTTGTGCCTCCTGTTGCACTAAGGTCGCTACTTATTTGTATTACATAAGCGCGGGCATGTTTTTGTCCTTTCCAGCTTAGTATAATCTCACCCTCTACAGCCGATACTCCTTTTACATTAGTTGGTGCATCGGGCAACGGAGCTTTGCTGTGTTCTGCCGCTACCTTCATGCCTGCACTGGCAATAATGGTTGCAGCATCTCCACCGGTTAGTGCAGCCGCATTACCTGTTAACTCCACATAGTTTGCCAGTTGTTCAAGCAGCATATCTACTTTAACTTCCTGGGTGTGCATAGCCACAATATCGCTATGGTTGCCGCTTGCAGCGGTGGTTATATTATTTCCTAAAATTACCACCTGCGCATCTATAGTTGCTAAGGCAGGATTAGGGTTGGAGAAATTACTATTACCGGTCATATCGGTTTTTATATTTCCCCACAGGGTTACTTTTTCTGAGGGCGAGAGACTACCCAAGCCCAGAGCTACTCTAATTGTTTTCATTGGATTGAATTTTTGATAAATAAATAGTTCCTAGAAATGCGGCGCCTTTTTGCGGTACGATTGAAAAGACTTTGCAGGAAAAAAACCGGCGCCTAAAAAATACTCCGAAATTTTAAACGCTTTTTTGTTTGGATAGACGTTTTATCATGTTTTGTATTCTGATTATATACCACCACAAAAACCGTGCCAAACTTTTTTAAAATTTGTTAAAAACCAAATTAGCCAAGCATTTATCTTCTTTTTTGCCTGAGATTTTGTTTTAAACCTTGAGATTAATTATTAGAGCCTGATAATCTGTTTTAAGCCTTAATAATCTGTTTCAAGCTCTAATATTCTGTTTCAAAGCTTAAGATTCTTTCTCAAGCCTTGAGATTAATTATTAGCCCCTGATAATCTGTTTTAAGCTCTAATATTCTTTTTCAAAGCTTAAGATTCTTTCTCAAGCCTTGAGATTAATTATTAGCTCCTGATAATCTGTTTCAAGGCTTAATATTCTGTTTCAGGCTCTAATAATCTGTTTTAAGGTTTTTTGCCCTTCTAATTTGTATAAAAAGAATTTAACTTTATATTTAACAGATTTTAAAACTAAACAAACAGCATGAAAAAAGTATTTACAACATTGGCGCTTTGGTTATGTTGTTTTATTGGTTTTTCTCAAAATTTTAAGGATAATTATTTTCCCTTAAGGGATTATGAGCCTTCAAAAGAATTCCTAAAAAAAGTATTATCAGGATACGATTCTTT
Source organism: uncultured Candidatus Saccharibacteria bacterium (assembly GCA_963763345.1). Lineage (GTDB taxonomy): Bacteria > Bacteroidota > Bacteroidia > B-17B0 > Aurantibacillaceae > PALSA-968. Next base: position 22,468 of record CAVXOV010000082.1, on the reverse strand, counting down.
ACGAGTTGCACAGACTTATACCGGGCATGGACAAAAAAAAGAAGTGAAAGATGTGTTTAAAGACACTAAAAAGGAGCTCCATGAATTGGATACGGCCGGGTTACTTATGCGTAATGATACTATTACGAAATATCTACAAAAGCTGGTAGATAGGATTCAGCAAAAAAACAGTATGCTTGCCGGAAGAAAATTTACTGTTTTTACTTACCGCACAGATGAACCCAATGCCACTTGTTGGGGCGCAGGTGTTATTTTGGTGAACCTTGATTTAATTTCTAAATATTCCGATGAGGAGGAACTGGTAAGTACCCTGTGCCATGAAATGAGCCACGATATTATTGGCCACATGGTAAAAAATGTAGAAGAGAGATATGCCATTACACAGAGTGAAGAGTTTAAAAAAGAACTTAAAGACATTAAGGCTCACGAGTACGGTAAGTTTAAAAAAATAGAGGCCTTGATTACAAAATTCATGAAAAAGTACACCAAAAGTAAACGTGTACGAGAGTTAGAGGCAGACTCGCTTGGACTTATACTTTATTGCAATGCCGGATATCCGGCATACTATGCGTTCGAAGAAATGGAGAAATTAGATTCTGTTGATAATCCGGCTTTTATCAATAAAATAGATTATGCAAAGAATTTTAATACCGCAGCCTTTCCGTTTAAAAATGGATGGCTTGAAGAGGATGATGATGAAACTATAAGTGGCGGTAATATGGCAAAAGAAGTTCCCGACTCATTAAAAACCCATCCTGACTGCCCAAACAGACTGATAGCGCTTAAGCGAATTGCCAAAAACATGAAATATAATCCAGCTAAACCGGCAACACACAATAACTCGGTTTATACTTTTTATAGGATGAAATCATTTTTTGAAATACTGGCTTATAACCAAGATGAGTTAAATATTGGCGATGCTATGTATGATGTATTGCAGCTATCAATAATGTATCCAAACAATATGTATGTAAAATATAGTATGGTTAATTGTTTGTATGAAATTTTTGCTTCAAAAACAAATCATTATATGTCGCAAATTGTTGATATGCCTGATAAAAGCAGGAACCCAAATTATAATCAACTGCTGATATTTCTTCATAATATTAATAGTGATGTGGTAAAAAACCTTATGCTTACCTATTATAAACAAAACGTAGAAAATAAAACAGATAATGCGTTTGGCGAATATGTAGCCACCTTAATAAGAAGTATAAATATGACTAAAAAAGAACAAGATAAGCTGCTTGATGAATATAAGAAAAAATATAACGACAAATATTATATATCACTATTAAAACGTAGATTTAACCCGAAAAAAACATAGTTTATGAAAAAAGCAATCTTATCCGCATTATTCGTTTTATCATTTTGTTTTCTAAAAAGTCAAGATGTATATGATGTTACTGGTGTAAAAAGAATAAACCCAAATGATTTGCAAGCCATTATTGAAAATAATGAAGTAAAAGGTTATTATACTTTTTATGCTTTAGATAAAGCAAACAAAAAGGAATATCTCTATAATCTTTCTATTTTAGATAATAAGCTTAAGGTAAGTTATTCTGTTGAGCTAAAAAAAGCAAAAAACCTTCGCTTAATGGAAAGCTCCTATAATGGAGACCATTTTTGTTTTTCTTTTGCCGATTTTAAGAAAAAAACCATAGAATACCTCGTGTTAGATAAAACAGGAAAACAATCAGGTTCTTATACAATTAAGGTTTCCAAAAAGGAAATGGCCTATTATGTAAGAATGATGCAGTCTGACGATGATGGTTATACAGGAGGTTTAACGGCAATCAAAAATAAAGGGTTCATCCGTTATGGATACGATAAAGAAAACGGATTGCGCATTGAAATAGAAATGATTGATAACATGGGTAAAAAGGTGTGGTCTGCTAATTCGGGGGTTACTTCTAAAAAATCGTATGAAAGCGCTGCGCCTTATTATTCTGATGAAAATGTTTTAATTACCGGCATATCTTCTCGTGAAAAAATGTTAAGTACTAAAGGAACCAAAAATGCTATTGTGTTTTTTAATACGGCTGATGGAAAAGAAAAGTTTAGGTTACCAATTGTTACAGATAAATATCAACTGGCTGCGGGAGGAGCTTCTTTTGATCCTAATACAGGTACATATTTTGTATTCGGACAATATTATGGACTGGAAGATAACATATTGAAGGATGACAGTAAAGGAATGTATATACAAGAAGTTGATAAAACAACCGGGAAGATTATAAGAGAAAATTACTCTACCTGGACTGGAGATGTAAATAATTTGTTGCTTAAAAAAGTGAATAAAGATAAATACGCAAATAACATGAAAATCTTTATTCATAAAATTGTAAGAACAGCAGATGGAAAAACCTTTGCTATTGCCGAGCAATACAGAAAAGCTGTAAGTGCTGCAGGAACTGCTATGAAAGTGTTGGCAATGGCATCAGGTAGTGGTGGTGGAGCCTCTGTAATGAAAATAGAACTATATGATATGCTGGTGTTTGAATTTGATAATGCTTTTAAAATAAAAGATGTAAATGTATTTGAAAAAGAAAAAGTAAATATAATGCTTCCAAGCGGTTGGGGTGCTATAGATGCTAACCTACTAGGTTATATGATGAAAATATATGGCAATTTTGATTATGCATATACCGCTGTTACAGCTGATAGAAAACAATTTAACTGCGCCTATGTAAATTATGATAAGCATATAAAAAAGGATGAAGGAAGTAAGTATATCATTGGAAATATATCTTACACTAAAGATAAAAAACTGGTTATTGACCGTATAAACTTAAAGTCTAAGCCTACTAATTTTTGGGTATTGCAGGCAAAACCAGGGTATGTTGCTATACTTGAGTATTTTAAAAAAGAAAAAAAGCTTACTCTAAGACTGGAGAAACTTAATATATAATTTTTTCAGACGTTTATTAAGAAAGCTGCTTTGAACAAAGCAGCTTTTTTTATTTACTAAAACTCACAGTTTTTAGGAGTACGTGCAAAAGCAATTACATCGCGTATGTTAGTCATACCGGTAACAAACAACACCAAACGTTCAAAGCCTAAACCAAAGCCTGCGTGGGGACAAGAACCAAATTTACGGGTATCTAAATACCAATACATTTCTTTGGTAGGTATATGCATTTCTTCCATACGTTGGTGTAGCTTTTCATAGCGCTCTTCACGTTGTGAGCCTCCGATAATTTCTCCTATACCGGGAAATAGAACATCCATAGCCCTTACGGTTTTTCCGTCATCGTTTTGGCGCATATAAAATGCTTTTATGTCTTTAGGATAATCGGTAAGTATAACAGGCTTTTTAAAATGTTTCTCAACCAAATAACGCTCGTGCTCACTTTGCAAATCTGCACCCCATTTATCAATCAGGTAAGAAAACTTTTTCTTTTTGTTATGATTGCTTTCTCTCAATATCTCAAACGCCTGTGTATATGTTATACGCTCAAAATTGTTTTGAATGCAAAAGTTTAATTTATCCAGCAAGCTCATATCGGAGCGCTCTTGCTGAGGCTTTTGCTTTTCTTCTTCTAAGAGGCGGTCGTTTAAAAAAGCAATATCATCGGCACATTTTGTAAGAGCTTCCTTAATAACATACTGAAGCATTTCTTCGGCCAAATCCATATTATCATCCAGGTCATTAAAAGCAACTTCAGGTTCTATCATCCAAAACTCGGCTAAGTGCCTGCCTGTATTAGAGTTTTCTGCACGAAAAGTGGGCCCAAAAGTATATACATCACTTAAAGCCATAGCTGCAAGCTCTCCTTCTAACTGCCCTGATACGGTAAGATTGGTGCTTTTCCCAAAAAAATCTTGCGTGTAATCTATCTCTCCTGCTTCATTTTTGGGAGGGTTGCTTACATCTAAGGTTGTAACACGAAACATTTGTCCGGCACCTTCTGCATCGCTTGCAGTAATAATAGGTGTATGCAAATACACAAACCCCTTTTCCTGAAAGAATTTATGAATAGCATGTGCCAAAACATTGCGAACCCTGAACACTGCACTAAACGTGCTGGTACGAAAACGAAGATGAGCAATCTCGCGTAAAAATTCAAGACTATGTTTTTTAGGTTGAAGCGGATAGTGTTCAGCATCACTATCGCCTAAAATTTCTAAGGAAGTAACTTTCAACTCATATTTTTGTCCTTTACCTAAAGATGGAATTACATTACCAATAGCACTAATACAAGCACCTGTAGTTATTCTTTTTAAAAGGGTTTCTTCAGTATTTGCAAAATCAACAACTAATTGCAGATTATTAATGGTAGAGCCATCATTTAGTGCAATAAATTGATTATTGCGAAATGTTCTTACCCAGCCCTTTACACAGGCTTGATAATCCTGTTTATCATTCAATAAAATAGCATTAATTTTTGTACGTTTCATAAGCTTTTAAAAGGAAGCAAAATTAGTAGAAAGATGAGATATTTTTTTAATAAAAAAGCCACAAATAGTGGCCTCTTTTTGTTCTATATTATTATACTATCAAACTAATGACAAATTAATGAGCCGGCAGTAACAGAAAAAGAAGGAAATACAGCTCCGGTAAACGTTGCTGTGCTACCTGATACAGTTACAGTACCACTTTGTGCAGTATTAATACCATAATTTAACGTCACTTGTCCGCTAATTGGAGAAGAAGTAACTATAGAATAAGTTCCCGAAGATGGTGGTGCGCTAAAAGTAAGGGTAAGAGTATTCCCACCCGCAGAACTACTCCAAACGGCTGATGAACAGGCTGGGGAAGTTGTAAAACTTGCGGCTGCACTGGCCGATGTGGTAATGCTTCCATAAGTTGTAGGGGGGGGGGTAGTTGTAGTTGTATTAGTTGTAACCGGTGGCACATAAGGTAGTCCGTTTGGATTAGGGTTATTCCCCCCACCATATCCGGGTTGTGATGCGTAACCAACATGAAGAGCACTATTGTCATCTTTAGTACAAGACATTATAATAGCACAACAAACTAATGCTATCGAGCAAATTGAAAATATGTTTTTTTTCATTTTGAATGTTTTTACAGAATTCAGACGCCAAGATACACTGTAATTTGTTAAAATGCAAATTTTAACAAATTATTCTACCGTAACCGATTTTGCTAAATTTCTTGGTTGATCGACATTGCACCCACGCATTACGGCAATATGATAGGAAAGTAATTGTAAAGGAATTACAGAAACCAATGGCACTAATGACTCATCTGTTTCCGGAATCTCAATAACATAATCGGCAACTTTCTTTACGTCCCTATCCCCGTCATTTACTACAGCAATAATTTTTCCTTTGCGCGCCTTTATTTCCTGAATGGTACTAACTACTTTTTCATAATTCGGCCCTTTAGTAGCAATTACAACTACAGGCATTTCTTCATCTATTAAAGCAATCGGCCCATGCTTCATTTCTGCAGCAGGATATCCTTCAGCATGTATGTATGATATTTCTTTTAATTTTAAAGCACCCTCTAAGGCTACCGGAAACGAATAACCTCTTCCGAGATATAAGAAGTTACGTGCGTCTTTATGAATTTCAGCAATGTGTTTTATCTTGTCGTTTAGTTTAAGTACACGCTCTACTTTTTCAGGAATAGCATCTAACTCATACAATAATTGTCTGTAACGACTTTCAACAATAGTTCCCTTTTTATAGGCAATATGCAGTGCCATTAAAGTTAATACCGTTACTTGTGCCGTAAATGCTTTGGTAGATGCCACACCAATCTCAGGACCGGCGTGTGTATATGAACCTGCATGTGTAGCACGCGCAATAGAAGAACCCACCACATTACAAACCCCTACAATAGTAGCCCCTTTAGATTTTGCCAGTTCAATAGCAGCAAGTGTATCAGCTGTTTCGCCGGATTGGGAAATAGCAATTACAATGTCGTCTTCGTAAATAACGGGGTTACGGTATCTGAACTCGCTGGCATATTCTACTTCAACGGGTATGCGGGCATATTCTTCAAACAAATATTCGGCAACCAAACCTGCGTGCCACGATGTTCCGCACGCAATAATAATAATGCGCTTTGCTTTTAAAAACTTAGGTTCATAATCAACAATACCGCCTAACTGAACAATGGCTTTATCTGCGTTCAACCTTCCGCGCATACTATCTTTAATGGAGCGCGGTTGCTCATAAATCTCCTTCAGCATAAAATGCTCGTAGCCACCTTTTTCAATGGCTTCCAACTCCATCTCAAGCTCCTGCACATAAGGCGTAACATCTTTATCTTTTAAACTTCTTATTTTTAATTCTTCGTTACGTTTAATAATAGCCACCTGTTCATCATCTAAATAAACCACGTTTTTTGTGTACTCAACAATGGGCGAAGCGTCTGATGCCACGAAAAATTCTTTATCGCCAACACCAATAACAAGCGGACTGCCTTTTTTTGCAGCAACCAATTCATTGGGATTGTTTTTATCCATTACTAAAATGGCGTAAGCACCAACCACCTGTTTTAGTGCGGCAATTACAGCATGACTTAACTTAAGATTATCTTTTTCTTTTATTTCTTCTATCAGATGCGCAAGCACCTCGGTGTCTGTCTGACTTCTAAACGTATGTCCACGCTTCTGTAGGTTTTCTTTAATAGAAGCATAGTTCTCAATAATACCGTTGTGCAGTATAACAATATCTCCGCTTTGCGAATAATGCGGGTGTGCATTTACATCGTTCGGCTCTCCGTGTGTAGCCCAGCGTGTATGCCCTATACCAATATTGCCTGATTTATCTTTTCCTTCGGTAAACTTTTCTAAATCAGAAACCTTGCCCTTGCACTTATATACGTTTAGTTTTTTATCACCTGCCATAGCAACTCCAGCGCTGTCATAACCTCTGTATTCAAGGCGATGTAATCCTTTAATTAAAATAGGGTATGCTTGTCGCTCTCCTATATATCCTACAATTCCACACATAGTCTTACTTTATTTAAAGAGCTAAATTACATTATTTTTCATTACACAAAAGAAGCCTTTACCTGTTTCTGCTGTCTTTATTATCCTAAAAGATGTTTACAAGTTTTTGGGTTTAACCCCGATTAAAATCTTTAGGTTTCTACTTTTGTGCCAATGATTAAAAGAGTTCTATTACTTGCCACCTTTTATCTGTTACTTATTACCTGCATAGCTCAGCCTAAGTATGAGTATTGGGATGCCGATAAAAAGAAGGTAAAATCTGAAGATAATTACAAGCGGGGTATTGCCCATGGCAAATCGGTTAGTTATTTTAAGGATGGTAAAATTGCCCGCTGGGGTTGGTATAAAAACGGAAAGCAAGACAGTACGTGGAAGTTTTATTATGAGAACGGCAACCCTAAAGCCATAGAACATTACAGTTTTGGGGTTAAGCAGGGGCATTATCTTTACTACTATAATAGCGGGAAATTAGCTACAGAAACTGTATTTAAAAACGACAGACCCGATAGCATTTGGACATCTTACTTTGAGAGTGGTATATTGCGAAGCATAGAAAGTTTTAGCTATGGTAAGAGGCAGGGCGTATGGAGATATTATTATGAAAACGGCAAACTACAAAGCGATGGCTTATTTGAGAATGATAAAAAGAACGGACAGCTGATAAATTACTACCCCAACGGAAACTTGCAATCACAAGAGAACTACTGCAATAATGTGCCTTGCGGTAAGTGGGCAGAGTTTTATGATAACGCAAAAGTAAAGCTAGAGAAGGAATATAAAGACAGCATTGAATACCTTATGAACCTTTGGAACGAAGAAGGCAAGCAGGTTATCATTAATGGAAATGGCACGCTTACTTTAGTATCTGATGAAGGGAGGTTGCGCGGAAAGGGCTCTTATCAAAATGGTTTGCGAAATGGTGTGTGGAAGTTTTATTACCCCGACGGCGCTTTAGAATACAGCACGACCTATATTGACGGAAAAATAAACGGGCCCTACAAATCTTACTATCCCGATGGAACCATTAAGTCTGACGGGAAGTATATTGAAAGCAAAAAAGATAGTTTGTGGAGTTTTTACCGCACTAATGGCGGCATGGAAATGCAGGGCACGTTTAAAAACAACCTGCGCGAAGGGCATTGGGTATACTTTTTTGAAGACCGAAAGAAAGCCAGCGAAGGAGATTTTGCCGATGATAAACAAAACGGAACTTGGAAGTATTGGTACAAAACAGGTGAGTTGTGGAAACAGGGCATCTACGCAAACGATATAAAGAATGGGCTATGGACTACCTTTTTTGAGAATGGAAAAAAACTACAAGAAGGTAACTATGTAAACAATAAAGAAGATGGTGAATGGAACTCGTGGTGGCAAAACGGCCAACTAAAAGACAAAGGCTCCTTTAAGCAAGATGTTATGATTGGCTTGTGGCAGGGTTTTTACAGCAATGGCAAAGCAAATTATTTAGGAAGTTTTAAAAATGGGAAAAGGAATGGCGAGTGGCAATATTGGTTTGAGCGCAATGGCAAACCCCGAGAGATAGCCAACTATGTAATGGATTTTAAACACGGCAAGTTTATACAATATACTGAAAACGGATTTATAGACAGCGAGGGCAAATACCGTAAGGGCAAACAAAACGGCACCTGGAAATATTATTACGAAACAGGCGGCATACAACGCCAGCAGCATTTTAAAAACGGACACCTAAGCGGCAAGAGTATGATTTGGCAACCCAACCAAAAGCTGCAATGCGTAATGCACTATAAAGTTATAAAAGACAGCCGAAAAGGACATGAGCAAAGCGTACCCGATGAGCACTGGATTTTTTATGATAAAAATGGCGTAGAAACAACCCGCGTAAGTTATAGAAGAGGCGTAAGAGTTCCCTAAAATCTCCTTCAAATATCGGCATTGTGAGGAGTAACGAGACGCAACAATTCCTTCTATGACTATTAAAATTGCCGCGCTCACAATGACATTTCTGTTTGCTTATCTAAGCAACGAGTAATGCACAGAATCTAAAAACTCGCCTTGATGAAGGAAATTCTCTTTAAAGTGTGCTTCTTTTACAAAACCACTTCGTATTAAAACATTTTCGGATGCGGTATTTCTTGGGTCTATAACCGCTTCAATAGAATGCAGTTTCATTTGGGTAAAACCATAAGCTATAACCACATCTATTGCCTCTTTCATCATGCCTTGTTTATGAAAATCGGTATGCAGCATATAACCCACCTCCGCACGGTAGTTTTCTTTTTGCATACGGTAAAAGCCTATTACACCTATTACTTTATTAGTGCTTTTTAAAGCCATGCCCCCAGTTAATGAACTCCTGCTTTTCAATATTTTCAGTAATCATTTGGATATGTGCAACAGCCTCATCCATTGTTTTCATTAAAGGACGGGGAACATATTGCATAATGTCTTTATCAGAACGAAGGGCAAATATTTCGTTCTTATCGTTTTCGGTAATCTGCCTTAAACGCAAACGTTCGGTTTCTAATACGGGGAAGGGGTTAAAGTTTACAGTAAGCATTTTATCTTTGAAATACAAGAGGCTAAAACTAAAAGAAATATTTGCATTTTTGTGAGGTAATGTCAACTAAGAAAAGTAGTTTTTTTAAAGACCTCAACGTAGTAGAACTGGCAAGTGTTTTGGCAGGTCCTTCGGTAGGTTTGTTCTTTGCTGAGTTGGGCGCAGAGGTAATTAAAATAGAAAATAAAAAGAGCGGAGGCGATGTTACCCGCAGCTGGAAACTCCTTTCGGAAGATAAAAACGGAGATGTGTCTGCTTACTTTTTATCGGTAAACTTTTTAAAGAAGCATTTGTTTTTAGATGTAAGTAAAGAAGAAGATTATAAGAAGTGTATTGCTCATATTAAAAAAGCAGATGTGGTTATTGTTAACTATAAAAAGGGCGACAATAAAAAACTAAAACTTGATTATGCTTCACTGAAAAAGATAAACCCTAAACTTATTTATGCAAGCATTAGCGGGTTTTCTGATACGGATGAGCGTGTTGCGTATGATTTAATATTGCAAGCAGAGAGTGGTTTTATGAGCATGAATGGAACCGAAGAAAGTGGTCCGCTTAAAATGCCTGTTGCACTAATTGATGTATTAGCCGCACATCATTTAAAAGAAGCTATACTGCTTGCACTATTAAAAAGAGAGAAAACAAAACGGGGCAGTCATGTGGCTGTTTCTTTATTTGATGTGGCTGTGGCATCACTGGTTAATCAGGCAACAAACTGGCTGGTGGCAAAACAATTACCCAAACCAACAGGCTCTTTGCATCCTAATATTGCCCCTTACGGAGAAATATTTAAAACAAAAGACGGACATACGGTAACCTTTGCCATTGGAAGTGATATTCAGTTTACCAAGCTATGTGCATTACTACATATTCTCGAAGTAAGCGGCGATAAGGATTATTTGACTAACCAATTGCGCGTGCAAAATCGTAAACAATTATTTTCTATTCTCAATAAAGAAGTATGCAAACAAACATTGGCTTACCTTCAAAAAGAATGTACCAAGCATGGTGTGCCTTTTGCAAAGATTAGAAACCTGAAAGAGGTTTTTGAATTACCTGAAGCTAAAAAACTGATTAAGAAAATTAATTATAAGGGCAACCCTTATAGTGTGGTAACTTCTTTTCCGGCAAAAATATCTTAACATTATTTATTTTAATGGTGCTTAGGTTCGGGTGGCAGATTCTTGCTGTGAATTAAGTCTATTTCTGCCATACGCTTCTCCATTTCGGGGCGGGTTATATATCCGCGTAAATATTTTTCAATCATCAGACTTACAATAGGAGCAGCAAATGTTCCGCCAAAGCCACAATTTTCTATCACACAAGCAATGGCAATTTTAGGATTCTCTTTTGGTGCAAAGGCTAAAAACACAGCGTGGTCTTTACCGTGCGGGTTTTGTGCAGTACCTGTTTTTCCGCAAATAGTAATGTCTTTTATGGCCGAAGTCCATGCCGTGCCACCTGGTTTTAACACGCGCTCCATACCATCTACCACCGGAATAAAATACTGGCCCGGAACGGAGCAATATATTTTATCGTTGTACTTAGTGTTTACCTCTTTATTACTTCCTACAGCTTTAATAATATGTGGGGTATAATAAAAACCTCTGTTAGCAATACATGCAACTACGTTTGCCATTTGCACAGGTAAGATGGTTAACTCTGCCTGCCCTATACCTAAAGAAACAACCGTATTGCCAAACCAGTGATGAGCACCAAAAACTTTATCGTAATATTTTACGGTGGGCACATTACCTCCCAACTCATACGGTAAATCAGACCCAAGGTGTTTGCCTACACCAAAACTCATTACATTATCACGCCAGTTGTTATAACCATCGGTAAAATTTTTATACTTGTGCCCTTCAACAATACTTTTAAATACATACGAAAAATATGAGTTACAAGAAGCTGATATGGCTGTATATAAATCTCCGGCGGCATGTGGGTGGCACTTAGGCTTATTACCCATAGGAGGATAACCTCTGTTACAGGGATAAACTGTAGAGGTTTGCAGCACACCTTCTTTTAACCCAACCAGCGCATCAATTAATTTAAAGATAGAGCCAGGAGGATAAGCCGCCATGAGCGCACGGTTAAATAGCGGAATACCGGCAGTATCTTTTTGAAGGGCACCATAATTTTTAGAACGTTCTCTGCCCACCATTAAATTTGGGTCGTAGGTAGGACTTGTTACCAATGCTAAAATTTCTCCTGTACTTGGTTCAATAGCAACAATACTTCCTCTTTTACCCTGCATTAAATACTCGCCATATTCCTGCAACTCGGCATCAATGGTGCAATACAAAGCTTTTCCCGAGATGGCCAGTGTATCATATATGCCGTCGGCAAACCGACCTTTCTCTTTGTTATGTACATCTACCATCACTATGCGGGTGCCTTTAATACCGCGTAAATCTTTTTCATAAGATTTTTCGATACCACTAATGCCGATATAATCACCCTCTTTGTAGTAGGGGTCTTTTTCGGCTTGGGCTTTGCTTACCTCACCAATGTATCCTAGCAAGTGTGCCGCTATCTTTTTTGGATAACGCCTGATAGTTCGTTTCTGAATAAAGAAGCCCGAAAAGCGGTACATCTTTTCCTGCAGCTTGGCATAGGTCTCTGATGAAATTTGTTTTTCGAAATAAGATTCTTTACGCGGTGTTTGCTTGGCGCGTTTCATTCTCTTATTAAAACCCGCAGTGTCTATTTCCAATATCTTACATAATGCTTGTGTATCGCAATACAAAACATTTCGTGGCACAACCATCAAATCATAGGCAGGGTCGTTAAACACCAACAGCTTACCTTTCCTGTCGTATATATATCCCCGCACCGGATATTCGGTTAAGTAACGGAAAGCGTTATTGCGTGCATCCAACTTCGACTTATCATCAATTACCTGCATATAGAAAAGCCGCGAGATGTAAACCAATGCAACTAAAGCGAAAATACCGCCAATAATAAATTTACGATTCTCTAAATAAGGATTCTTGCTCATGAAAGGCGCTTATTACTTTGGCGATAAAACAAGAACTGCATCAAATAAATAAACCCGAACGTTGCTACCGTGCTGCCTAATACCCGCAACAAGGTACGGAAGAATTCATGAAAGGTAAAGGCTTCTATATAAAACAAAACAAAATGATGAATAAAAATTAATATAACTGCATAAGAAGAAAACCAACCTACCCCCATATAGGTAATAGTTGGTTTTAACTGCTCGTCATATCCTTCGCGGCGAGAACAACTCCAATACAAAGCTTCTTACAAAAGCCATTGTAATACAGGCTGCAGCGTGCATGCCCTGTGTGTCGTAAAACATATCGATAGTTAGACCCAACACAAAAGCTAAAATAAGTGTGAGCGGTTTTGGGGTGTTAAACGGCAACAATAGAATAAATAAAATATAAGGAAAGAAAATAAAATACCTTCCCAGATTAATGTTCTTTACAATTAATACCTGTAATAATACAAGCACCGTAAAACGCCCTATGTTTTTTAGCACATCACTTATCATTCTTGTCGTGCTTTTGAGATTTTATTTCTAAAGAATCCTGTTCCCCTTTAAATACATTTTTAATTACATATACATGATTCAGTTTTTTATAACCTGTGCTCAGGTTTACCTTTACGGTATAAAAGGCATCGCCGCTTTTTCGCTCAAAATTTTTTACGGTGCCCACAGGTATGCCTTCCGGGAAAATAGATGATAAGGCACTAGTAACAATCGTGTCTCCGTTTTTAATCTTTGCGTGGATGGGTATATCGGTTATCGTTGCACTTGTATAATCATCATCTTTCTCCCAACTAAGCGGCCCGTAAGAGCCATCCTTTTTTAGCATACAATTTACCTTAACATCTTTATGTAAAATAGATAATGCCGAAGAGAAATTCTTTGATACATTGGTTATGACACCCACAATACCCTCACTGTTTATAATAGCCATATCGTGCGTAATGCCTTGCGCTGAGCCAATGTTGAGCGTTAAATAATTGCTGCGCAGGTTGGTGCTGTTGTTTATTACTTTGGCAGTTGTATAAATGTACTTTTGTTTATACAGTGTGTCATTTTTTAGTAGTGAAGAGATTTGTATCAGTTCGTATGAGCGCGAACGGATGATATTCAGCAGCCCAGCATTTTCTCTAGCTAACCTGGTATTTTCTTCTTTTAGCGAAAGGTATTCTTTAGTGTTTGATATAACCTGAAAGGTCTCTGCAGAAAAAGCATTGGATGAATTTATAATATGTGTACTCTGAAAGTTTCTGTTCTTAGAGATTAATAAAATGCAACCTATAAACAAGAAAATGAAAAGTAAGTTGTAATAATTTCTTATGAGAAAATTTAAGAGGGTACGCACTTATTTTAAATATTTAATTGTAGAATAACTGATTATAAAAATGTACAATTAATACGAATTCAGCACACAACTCCCTTTCAATTTCTTAACTAAAAATTGTTAGCAGCAAAAACTAATTACTTAATAAGGAACGGAAAGCGATGGATGTTCTTTAATGCAATACCTGTTCCACGGGCTACAGCACGCAATGGATCTTCGGCAATATGCACAGGTAGTTTTGTTTTCATAGATATACGCCTGTCTAAACCACGCAATAACGAACCACCACCGGCTAAGTATATTCCGGTACGGTATATATCAGCTGATAACTCAGGTGGTGTCATTTCTAAAGCATTTAATATCGCCTCTTCTATTTTTGAAATTGATTTATCAAGGGCATGTGCAACTTCAACATACGACACATAAATTTCCTTCGGAATACCCGTCATTAAATCTCTTCCATGAACTGGAAAATCAGCAGGAGGGTTTTCAATTTCCGTCATGGCTGCTCCTACTTCAATCTTCACGCGCTCTGCAGTACGCTCACCAATTAATATGTTATGTTGGCGACGCATATATTCTTCCAAATTGGCTGTAAAATCATCTCCTGCAATACGCACCGATTTATCGCATACAATACCTCCAAGAGCAATAACGGCAATCTCGCTGGTACCGCCGCCTATATCAATAATCATATTACCAACAGGTTCTTCCACATCAATACCCATACCTAAAGCTGCGGCCATAGGTTCGTGTATCATATAAACTTCTTTAGCCCCCGCATGTTCTGCACTATCACGTACGGCACGTTTCTCAACCTCAGTAATACCCGATGGGATACAAATTACCATACGCAAAGAAGGCTGAAAGAATTTCCTACCGGGATTAATCATTTTAATCATCCCCTTAATCATTTCTTCTGCAGCCTGAAAATCGGCTATCACACCATCTTTAAGCGGACGAATGGTTTTTATATTCTCGTGAGTTTTACCATGCATTTGCTGCGCTTGCTTTCCAACTGCAATTATTTTACCAGTGCTTCTGTCAACAGCAACTATACTTGGTTCATCTACCACCACCTTATCATTACAGATAATAATGGTGTTAGCAGTTCCTAAGTCGATTGCTATTTCCTGAGTTAAAAAATTTAAAAATGCCATACTTCTAATCTACAATATTATGAAATTTAATTAATCTGTTTGTTAATGTTTAAAATGTCTTACGCCGGTAAATACCATTGCCATATTATGTTGGTTGCAATAAGCTATACTGTCTTTATCTTTAATACTTCCACCCGGTTGAATAACCGCTTTAATACCTGCTTTATCAGCTATCTCCACACAATCAGGGAAAGGAAAGAAGGCATCACTTGACATAACCGCACCCTTCAAATCAAAACCAAAACTTTGTGCTTTTGCAATAGCTTGTTTCAGTGCATCTACGCGTGATGTTTGTCCGGTACCGCTTGCCAGCAGTTGATTATTCTTTGCAAGAATAATGGTGTTTGATTTTGTGTGCTTCACTAATTTATTGGCAAACAACAAATCTCTTATTTGTTCTTTATCAGGAGCAATAGTCGTTACAGTAATTAATTCTTTTTTGGTTTCTGTTTTTAAATCACGGTCTTGTTCAATAACCCCGTTCAACAAAGTGCGGAAAGATTTGGTGCTCGTTTTGTTTTTCTTCTTGATAAGAATAATACGATTTGGTTTAGATTTTAAAACCTCCAATGCTTTTGCATCATAACTTGGAGCAATGATAACTTCAAAGAAAAGTTTGTTTATTTCGTTTGCAGTTTCTTCATCCACTTTTGTATTGGTGATTAAAATACCCCCAAAGGCAGAGAGGGGGTCGGCTTCTAAAGCAGCTTTCCAAGCATCAACCAATTTAGTGCGTGAGGCAATGCCGCAAGCATTGTTATGTTTTAAAATAGCGAAGGTTGTATCGGTAAACTCTTCTATCACATCAATGGCAGCATCTACATCTAAGAGGTTATTATATGAAAGTTCTTTGCCATTTAATTTCTCAAACATCTCATCCAAATCACCATAGAAAATACCCTGCTGATGCGGATTCTCTCCGTATCGCAAAACATTAGCATAGTTTTCACTGGCTTTTAATACGGGTAATTTTTCTTCTTTGTTGAAGTAGTTAAAGATAGCAGTATCATAATGAGAGCTCATGACAAACGCTTTAGCTGCGTATTTACGACGGTCGGCAATATCGGTAGAGCCTTTCTTTTTTTCGAGCAACGCAAGTAAACCTGAATAATCATTTCTTGAAGAAATAATCACAACATCGTTAAAGTTTTTTGCTGCTGCGCGGATAAGAGAGATACCGCCAATATCTATTTTCTCGATAATATCCTGTTCTGATGCACCTTTGGCTACCGTTTCTTCAAAAGGATATAAGTCAACAATCACCAAATCAATATTTGGTATCTCGTGCTTTTCCATTTGAGCTACATCGCTTTGTAGTTCACGTCTGCCAAGTATTCCGCCAAATATTTTAGGATGTAATGTTTTTACACGACCGCCTAAAATTTCAGGGAAAGAAGTCAATTGTTCTACCGGAACAACGGGCACAGAAAGGCTTTCAATAAATGTTTGTGTGCCGCCGGTGCTATATAAAACAACGCCCAGCGCATGCAATTTTTTAATGACAGGCTCTAAATTGTCTTTATAAAAAACGGAAATAAGTGCATTTTTAATCTGCCTTGGGTTGCTCATAAATTATTGCTAAAGGGCAAAATTAACTAAATAGAAATGCAGTTTAGTGCAAATAATGAATTGTTGAAAAATGGATGGCTTTGTTGAAAACGAAAGCGCTTTTATTGCGGGGAGTTACCGCACAATAACCACCCGCTTATTTACCACGCCCTCATTACTTTGCAGGCTAATATTATAAACACCTTCCTGTAAACTACTTGCATCTATAGTTGTTTTGCCGTTTATGGTTTGGCTCAAAACAAGTTTACCGTTTACATCATAAACCTGCATAGTTGTTTGTGTTGTATTACTTGGCTCAATAACAAATAAACCATTGTTAGGGTTGGGGTAAATACTAATGGTATTATTTGTATTGTATTGCTCTATACCAGCAACTGATATAGGGCAACCATTGCTATTGCCAGCTGCGCAAAGTGGGGTTGTTGTATAAGAATTCATTGCTGGAAGAACATAATTAGGTAAACAATTATAAGGGTTTGTGTTTATATTCAAAGTATCTATAGAATTAGGGAAGGTGGGAAGGTGGGAAGGCAATTGATATTATTTCGACTGCAATCTAAAAAAGTAAGCGAATTAGGTAAGTTAGGGAGACTTATCACATGATTAAAATCGCAATCTAAATGCGTAAGCAAATTAGGTAAAGAGGTAGGTTTGGAAAATTAGCCTGTTGGACAGAACAATCTAAATAGGTAAGCGAATTGGGTAAAGTAGGTAGGGGCTTGTCAAATGATTCACACTACAGTTTAAATGTGCAAGCGAATTAGGTAAAGTTGGAAGCATAGTAAAATTACCCTCTTCCGCCTCACAATCTAAATAGGTGAGCGAATTAGGCAGAGCAGGAAGACTTGCTAAAGAATCGTACTCACATTCCAAATAAATTAGAGAATTAGGTAAAGCAGGAAGGTTCTTCAAATAAATATTAAAACTACATATCAAAGTATCAAGCAAGGGGGGTAAAGTAGGCAAGCTTGTTAAAGAATTTTGAGGGCAAAATAAATAAGTTAAGAGTATTAGGTAAAGCAGGAAGGCTTGTTATATTATTATAATAACAATTTAGGTATTTAAGCGAAGTAAAGTATTGAACCCCATTTAAGTTGGCTATGCTAAGATTATTAACAATAATTGAATGTGTTGTTGTTGTAACTAAAGGGTTAGTAATATCCATCTGATTTCCACTCATAGCAGCAGGTATTGTACTTTGTAGGTAAGAAGCAAAGTTAGCATCGGGTATAGTTACATAAGTTTGCGCTTTTGTTTTTACCATGTTAAACAGTAAAGCAATAAGTAGTATTTTTTTCATAACTAAAGTATTTCTATCAAATGTAGCCTAAACAGGCTTTAATCCCAAAAGAACTTTTCTAACGGTCGATTTTAACAATTAAACGGTTAGTTTTTGTAAAAAACATTCAGCTTTGCTTAAAACACCCACTTCTTTACTTTAAGTATAGACGTGTTTAGTTTAAACATGTGTATGTTTGCTTTAAGTACGTCTATGTTTACTTTAAGTATACGCATGTTTATCTTAAACATGCACATGATTACTTTAAACACACGCATGTTTGCTTTAAGTACGTTATGATTTTTTTAAACATAGGCATATTTACTGGTGTTACAGCCTATATTTGCTCAAAAATGGCAATATTTTAGGGGTTTTTAACTGTTATATATTCAAAATATACCATTTTGCAGGTGTTTTTTGGCTATTGGTGTAATGACAAAGCAATAAAGATTACGCAAACCGCTTGTTTACCATAGTGTATATGCTTTTTACCAAATCGCTATCCTTTTTCCAGCCATAAACTTCTCTTAGGGAGTCGAGGTAAAACATACTTTCTTCGAGGGTAGTAATAGCGTTTATTTGTTGCAATGCCGCACGAAACTCGGTCTGACTCTGCTCAAACAATTCGTTGATAATTCTAAATCGGTCGTTAATACTAAACTCAATTCTTTTTAGGTTCACGTTTTCCTTAGTTTCAGTGGCTATAATTTCTTCTACTTTCTCTTCTATGGTAAGTTGCACCGGTTCTTCTTTCTTTTCAATAACCGGAGGCACTTCTATCGGAGGCACACTTTGCATAATTTTTAAATGCACCTGCAAGTCGCCCTGATTTTTAAGTACGTGTGCATACACGGCGAGACTGCGATAAAGCTTTTCTACATCGCTCAAAAATTGTTCTGCTTCAGTACGCGTAAACAGTTCATCCTGCCGTAATTGCAAGAGATGTTGTTCTACCTTTTTGGCTTCTTCTTTTAATTGTTGTATCACTAAATCTCTCTGCATAATACAAACGTAAATTATTCTGTTTAAAAATAACGTATTTTTGTTTAATTTATTGTTATTTAGTTAAAATGTTTTTAGAAAATCATCGCAGCGCGGCAAACAAGAAGGGTAGCATTGAGGTTATTTGCGGTAGTATGTTTTCTGGCAAGACTGAGGAACTGATACGTCGCTTAAAACGCTCTCAGTTTGCCAAACAAAAGGTTGAAATATTTAAACCCAAAATAGATACCCGTTATCACGAGATGGACGTGGTATCGCATGATGCCAATGCTATTATGAGTACACCTGTGCCAAGCAGTTCAAATATTTTACTGCTGGCCAATGATGTGGATGTAGTGGCTATTGATGAGGCACAGTTTTTTGATATGGAGCTTGTAAACGTATGCAATAAACTTGCTAACGCCGGCACCCGCGTTATTGTAGCCGGTTTGGATACTGATTTTGAAGGTAAACCCTTCGGGCCAATGCCTCAGCTAATGGCAGTTGCAGAGCATGTAACCAAAGTGCATGCTATTTGTATGCAATGTGGAGCTTTGGCTAATTACAGTTTCCGTAAAACAACGGATACATCCTTAGTTATGTTGGGTGAAACAGAATCTTATGAACCCTTGTGCAGAGAGTGTTATAATCAATCTTTCCAAAAATCTGAGTAAACATTTATGACCTTCTCTGTTCCTCAATGCACAAGTATTCTTTCTGCCAAATTAATTGGCGAATCGGAAAACAATTTTTCAAACATCCTTACAGACAGCCGTACTTCGGGCTTTGCAACACAAACGCTTTTTGTTGCCATTAAGGGCGAAAGGCATAATGGGCACATTTATATTAAGGAATTATACCAACAGGGTTGTCGTTGTTTTTTAGTAAGCGAAGAACATACTTATTACAACGAATTAAAAGATGCTTCCTTTTTATTAGTACACGATACCTTGTTTGCCCTACAGCAATTAGCCGCTTATAAAAGAAGTCTGTTTAAAATACCTGTGGTGGGTATAACGGGCAGTAACGGAAAAACTATTGTGAAAGAATGGTTGTGGCAATTACTAAGTGCAGATTATAACATTTGCAAAAACCCAAAGAGCTATAACTCGCAGATTGGTGTGCCGCTTTCGGTTTGGCAATTAAATGAGCAAATTAATTTCGCTTTATTTGAAGCGGGTATTTCTTTACCCGGAGAAATGCAGAAACTGGAACCTATTATTAAGCCTACTATTGGCATCATTACAAACATTGGCAGCGCGCACGATGAGAATTTTACAAACTACTTACAAAAGACTACCGAGAAGCTTTTACTCTTTAAGCATTGCGAAACTTTAATTTACTGTAAAGATTATGATGCTATTGAAAATAGATTACAACAGCTTTCTTATAAACACTTAAAACAAATAAGCTGGTCTGCCTTGCAGGAAGCCGATTTGCAAATCATTTCACAAGAAGAACAAAAAGAAAGTACCTTATTAAAAGCGTTATATTATAAAAAAGAGATAGAACTAAACATTCCTTTTACCGATAAAGCCTCTATAGAAAATTGTATTCACTGCTGGTTGTTTATGCTTCATTTGAATTATAGTAATGAAGTGATACAACACCGTATAGCAGAGCTTGAACCTTTGGGTATGCGCCTTGAAATGAAACAGGGTGTGAATAATTGTACGCTTATTAATGATTCTTACAGCAATGATGTTCATTCACTTTCTATAGCTTTAGATTTTTTAAAGCAGCAAAAGCAGCACGAACATAAAGTTGTTATACTTAGTGATATTTTGCAATCAGGTAAGAACACCCAAGAATTATACAAAGAGGTAAATGCTTTGCTGGAAGGTAAAAACGTTTCAGAATTAATTGGTATTGGTAAAGATATCTCCTCACAACAAAATACGTTTAGTATTAAGAAAACTTTCTATGCTACCACACAAGACTTTATAGATGCCAGTAAGAATGGTTCGGTATCTTTTCACAATGCTATAATACTGATTAAAGGCGCACGTAGCTTTAGTTTTGAGCATGTACATAAATTACTTCAGCAAAAAAGTCATGATACCGTTTTAGAAATTAACCTTAATAATCTTATACATAACTTAAATTATTACCGCAGTAAACTAAAACCTGGCACAGGCATAATGCCCATGGTTAAAGCTTTTTCTTATGGCAGTGGTAGTTTTGAAATTGCCAACGCTTTGCAGCACACCCATGTAAATTATTTTGCCGTTGCTTATGCTGATGAAGGAGTAGAGTTAAGAAAGAATGGAATTACCACACCTATTATGGTAATGAACCCCGAGTTGCAAAGCCTTGACCAACTGATTCAATACAATTTAGAGCCCGAAGTATTTTCTTTTAGTTTATTAGAACAATTAGCAAAGAATATCTCTTCTCACAAGACGATTTCTTCATTCCCAATTCACTTAAAATTAGATACAGGTATGCACCGTTTGGGTTTTGAAGAAAAGGATATAAACGTACTTATTGAAAAACTAAAGCAATATTCATTCTTGCGAGTAAAAAGTATTTTCTCTCATCTGGTAGCCAGCGATGATAAAGCTTTGGATGAATTTACCCACCAGCAAATTAACTTATTCGATAAATTAAGTAAACAAATTACAGATACACTTAACTATTCTGTACTACGTCATATTTGTAATTCTGGAGGCATTAGTCGTTTTCCTGAAGCGCATTTTGATATGGTGCGCTTGGGTATTGGTTTGTATGGCGTTGGTATTAATGATACGGAGCAAAAGCAATTATTAAATGTAAGTTCTTTAAAAACTACTATCTCGCAAATAAAACATTTACAGGCAGGAGATACCGTAGGTTATAACCGCAAAGGAAAGATTACCAAACCTACCACTATTGCCACCGTGCCTATTGGTTATGCGGATGGATTGAATAGAAAATTGGGTAACGGCGCAGGACATTTATATGTACAAAACAAACCCACTTTCATTATAGGTAATGTATGCATGGATATGTGTATGATTGATATTACCGGAATTGATGCAAAAGAAGGCGATGAAGTAATTGTGTTTAACTCAGCCGAAACATTACAACAATTAGCTAATACCCTTGGTACTATCTCTTATGAGATACTGACTTCTGTTTCTGCAAGGGTTAAACGCGTTTATTTGCAAGAGTAAATTATCTCACCGCCACAGGCACATCTTTAGGGGCTTTTATGGTATAGGCAAAATTAATGTGCTTGCTGTCTTTTGCTTTAATGGTTTGTCTCCAAGTAAGTATCCCTGTTGCCTCTTCAAAAGCGGCATTGCCTATATTATCTTTTGTAATTACCACTTCCTTACCATGCGTAACAGGCAGTTGGTCTTTAACTTCAATTTCTATGCTTTTGGTGTTGCCATTCTTCATGGTTATCTCATACGCAAAAGAATATACTTTATCATCATTTAAAAACTTCTCTTTGGTTTTATCTTTTTGCTTGATGCGTTTTATCACTACGTTATCATCCTTTCCCAGAGTTAAATCAAGTGTATCGTTTGTAGTGGCGGGGTTTATATAGGTTTGCCCCACATAAGTACCTGCATAAAATATACTTGCTTTGCCGGGTAACAAATTTAAATCTTCCCAACCGGTAACATGCGCCATTAAGTAAGCGGTAACATCAACCTTAGGAACTGTTTTGTACATATATT
>CAVXOV010000081.1:0-25147 GCA_963763345.1 uncultured Candidatus Saccharibacteria bacterium | reverse complement strand
GGCATTGTACGTGGGGAAGAGGTTATTGAAATTAAAATACCCGGCGGTGTGGCAGAAGGCATGCAGCTTTCGGTTAGTGGAAAGGGTAATGCCGCACAACGTGGCGGAGTGAACGGAGATTTAATTGTTGTTATTGAAGAAGAAGAACACCCCGAACTTAAACGCGACGGACATAATTTGTTTTACGAATGCCATGTAAATTTTGCCGATGCTGCTTTGGGTACTTCTGTAGAGATACCTACCGTAGATGGTAAAGCAAAAATTAAGATAGACCCAGGTACGCAAGGAGGTAAGGTATTGCGCCTGAAAGGCAAAGGCTTACCTGATGTAAATTCCTATCATAAAGGAGATTTGCTGGTAAACATAAATATCTGGACTCCTCAGCACTTAAGCTCTGATGAGAAAAAGATGGTAGAGAAACTACGTGAATCTAAAAACTTTGTACCCAACCCAAGTAAAAGCAACAAGAGCTTTTTTGAGCGTATGAAGGAGTATTTTGAGTAAGTAATGCTGTCATCCCGAGCGTAGTCGAGGGGCAAGTGTTATTTGTTATAATTCTTATGTGAAGTTTCGTTTTTACATTCAGAAGCACTCTTTAATTTATCCCAATCAGAATTTATTAAAGCCTCTTTCTTTTTCCTACTCCATCTTTTTATTTTTTTCTCCCAAGCAATAGCTAAATTATAGTCTGTAAACCTTTCATGGTAAACTAATTCAACAGGGCGTCTTAAGAAAGTAAAAGATTCTTTATCAATACCTGTATTATGTTCTTCTAATCTTTTTTCTATGTTATTAGTAATACCTGTATAATAACTGGCATCAGCGCATTTAAGTATATATACATTTAAGTATTTAGTTAAACTCATTTTAAAATTTAATGCCCTCGACTTCGCTCGGGCTGACAAACTGGATAGCCTAATGAACAATAACTACCCTCTTATTCACAGCACCCGTACTATTTGTAATAGTTATCGTATAAATACCTTCGTTTAAACTACTCACATCTATAGTATAAGTAGAACCCTGAGCTTGCCGAAGGGTGTTGGTGGCATAAACTTCTTCCCCAACATATTTACAACCTTTAGCTCTGTATTTTCAGTATTACCTGCCAATACTACCTGTAAACTAGTAGAAGCAGGGTTTGGGTAAACGCTTACCTGCTCATGATTACTTGTAAATTGTTCAATGTTTGCTGAAGCTGCATTAGTTACTTTGCGAATAACACCAGCATTTTCATCTGCCATATATAAATTACTTGATGCGTCAAGATTTATTCCCAATAAATATTCTACTTCTGCCGCAGTAGCCGGACCACCATCTCCAGTATAACCATATATTCCATCTCCGGCTATAGTTGTTATAATACCGAGAGTATTTACCATACGTATGCGTTTATTACCTGTATCAGAAAAAAATAAATTGCCATATGCATCAACGACAACTCCATATGGTTGAGATATTTCTGCCGCAGTTGCCCTGGCCACCATCTCCACTATACCCATTTATACTACCTCCAACTATTGTGCTTATGATACCAGCTGAATTTACTTTACGAATACGGTTATTTTGGGTGTCAGCTATATATAAATTCCCAAAAACATCAAGAGCTATTCCATAAGCATTATTTATTGATGCATTGATAGCTTGCCCCCCATCTCCACCGAAAGTTGCTGCCCCATTTCCAGCTATGGTACTTATAATACCTAAGGTGTTTACTTTCCGTATGGCATTATTTTCACAAATAAATAAATTGCCCAATGCATCAACCGCTAAACCATTTGGTTGATATAATTCTGCGGCTGTAGCTTGCCCCCCATCTCCTGTATAACCACTTGTTCCATTTCCAGCTATGGTTTTTATGATTCCTGTAGTACTCACTTTTCTTACTCGATTAGATTGCCAATCAGCAATATAAATGTTGCCTTTAGAATCTAGGGCTACTCCATTTGATGATATTTCAGCAACAGTAGCTTGCCCCCCATCTCCAGTAAAACCAACTGTTCCAGTTCCCGCTATCATACTTATGATTCCTGATGTGGTTACTTTCCTTATATCATTACCTTCAGATATATACATATTACCAACTGCATCAAATGCAACGCCATTTGGATAGTATAATGAAACTGCATCAGTAGTAATTATTTGGGCGTTGGTGTTTAAAGCAAAAACACTTAAAAACAGGCTTATATATAAGTAACGCATGGTGCTGAGGTTTAAAACAAAGGTAGTAAAAGGTTTCTAATAGCTTAATTCATGCAAAACATGTTAAAAAGCAGTATTAAAGCTCAAATATCTCTCGCTTGAAGTCAAACATCTCTTGCTTGAGGTCAAACATCTCTCACTTGAACTCAAACATCTCTCGCTTGAAGTCAAACATCTCTTGCTTGAGATCAAACATCTCTCACTTGAACTCAAACATCTCTTGCTTGAGGTCAAACATCTCTCGCTTGAGGTCAAACATCTCTCGCTTGAGGTCAAACATCTCTCACTTGAGCTTAAACATCTCTTGCTTGAGGTCAAACATCTCTCGCTTGAAGTCAAACATCTCTCACTTGAGGTCAAACATCTCTCGCTTGAGGTCAAACATCTCTCGCTTGAGGTCAAACATCTCTCGCTTGAGGTCAAACATCTCTCGCTTGAGGTCAAACATCTCTCGCTTGAAGTCAAACATCTCTCGCTTGAGGTCAAACATCTCTCGCTTGAGGTCAAACATCTCTCGCTTGAAGTCAAACATCTCTTGCTTGAAGTCAAACATCTCTCGTTTGAATCCTCAATATGACAAAGAGCGCTTATCTGTCAATAATAAGCTTGTTGGTGTATACCTTTTCTGCATTAACCATCTGCATAAAATAGGTGCCGTTGGCAAGGTGGCTTAGGTTAATAGTTATAGGGGTATTGCTATTATTTAGGGCAGTTGTTTCATAAACGCTTTCACCTAATATATTCATAACACTTATAGTTGCCGTTTGTCCGCTATTGCCCGCAAATACTACCTGAAAACTGCCGGTATTTGGGTTAGGGTATACTTTCAACTGATTATCAGTGCTTGTTACCTGTTTATCGATACCGGTTGTTGGTGCAGTAGAACCCACCATCATACCATTACCAAAAGAGCTTACCCATATTTCGCTGTTTTTATAAGGATTATAAGCTACGCGCGTTGGTCCGCCAAAAGGATAAGAAGTAACCTGCGTAAATGTCGGGTTGGTACTGGTAGCATTGCTACTGTACCACAAGCCTCTTGTTTCGGTGGTGTAATACAATTCATTCGCATTAGTAGGGTTTATAGTAACCGAGTTTACACGGAAGGAGTTAGAAATCTGTGTCCAGTTTACACCTTTGTTGGTTGTTTTATAAATACCTCCTGTTCCGGCAGGCACATTAGCCCAACCGCCAAAAACCGCCACATACCAGGTACTTTGGGTAGCATCGTTAGGGTCTACCACCACGTCTTTTGTCCAGTAATACATACCGGCAACGCTTCTATCACTCCATGTTGTGGTGGCTAAATCATAATAATACACACCCGAGCTATCGGTAAAATTAGTGCTGGATGTTGGTTTGCGTGCACAGAAACTGGCTACCAAATCTCCGTTGTTTAGCACAGTAATATTAAACGGATGCCCGTTGCTGCGCGGAGGTTTTGCCAGTTTAGTCCAGGTGGCATAAGTACCCGAGCTTAAATTATTGGTAACGTAAATACCGCCAATGTTGGTGCTTCCATCTAAAACGCTGGCATACATGCGATTTGCATTGCTAGGGTCTAAAGCCACCCTAAACAACGGGATGCGTTGAAGTTGTGCATTAACGAAAAAGATAGCCCCGCTGTTGGTAGAGAAATAAACGGCACCTGTTCCGCCATTAATTTGAGAATCGTAAATGCGGGTACTCTGAAACATATCGTGCACGGTTGAGGTTGCCGCATACATATTGCCTGTGCTTGCTTGTTGCACAATTCTATAGGTACTGTTTTGTGTAAGCCCCGGAATAAACTTCCAACTTTGTCCTTTATCCGCGCTGGTTACACCCGTAATATCAGAGAAGCCTGCAAATATGTGCAGTAGAGTCCGTCCACATGACTTGCCAGTTAGTTGTGTTCTCCAATCCTACACTATGGTATGTCTTTTCGGTTGGAGTAGGGGTGTTGGCAATGTTTTGGTCGGCAGTAGCCACATACATCTGCGTCCAGCTGGTTCCTGCATCTTTGGTAATATGAGCAAAACCATAATCGCCTACCATTACTACTTTAGAGCTATTCGGACAAACCTCAAAGCCAAAGAAAGCCTCGGCATAACTCCACTGGTGGTCGCCGCTTTGTCCGCACCAACCCGTTATTATGTTCTGATTATTACCTGTATTAAACACGTACCCCCAGTTGGTACTAAAAGTTGCTTTCATAATAATGGGGTTGCCCGCGCTGCTTCCACCTGCTATATAAATGGTATCAATATCATTGTTAGCCAAGCCGCAGAAATCAGGGAAATCATTGCCTACACTTATACCGCCCATTTTGCTAATCCATGTTCCTCCGGCATTATCCATGGTATAAACACCAACCAAGGCACCGTTATAATCGCTGCCATATTGAAAACCAGAATACACATTATTAGAATCGGCAGTTAAACAAAGAAAACGTACCGTGCTGCCCTCTTGCGCGCCGCTAAACGAAAGCATCTTTTCATTAGCACCTCCAAAGCCGCTTACCGCCATGGTGTTAAAAGAAGTTCCTCCGTTGGTAGAATAAATCAATCCATCATAACTACCGATATAAATATTGTTTCCATCAAAAAATACACCTGCAATGTGGTTTCCTGCCCCACTATAATAACAGGTATGTATGAGGTTAAAAGTAGTACCACCATCGGGAGAGAAATAAATGGTGCTGTAATCAGCCACTATAACATGATTGGGATTGTTGTAGTCTGCAAAGATGCGCTCAATACCTCCATCGGGGTTGGTTGCATAAGGGTCGTTGGCAATGGGTGTCCATGTAGTACCCCCATTGGTAGATTTCATAGAACGTACATAACTGGCACTATCAAAATTGGTATAATCAATGGTATAAAGTATGTTGGGGTTGTTGGTGAAGTTCACATAACTATCGTGCCCGCCGGTTACTTTCATGAAGCCTTCTTCCGTCCAGGGTTGCCCGGCAGCGGTGCTGTGAAATAACTCGCCCATATCGCAGGCAATGTACACCTCGTTAATATTGGCAGGGTTAATAGAAGGAGAAAACAAAGCGCCGCCGCCACCGATACCTCTTGGTTGCCAGCTGGTGGGGGTTTGGGCATAACCCATCCCCGCCTTCCCAAAGGGAAGGAGAAACAACACAGTAATTATAAGTACCACAAGTCCTTTCCTTTGGAAAGGATTTAGGATAGGTGTTATTTTTATTTTCTTCATGGTGTTTAGTGTTTACTTAACTATTACTACTCTTTTATTTAGGGTTCCTTCTTTAGTTGAGATGCTAACATTATATATGCCCTCGCTTAAATCAGATACATCAATTTGAGAATTTGGCGATGTGGCAATTTGACGATGAACACAAGCACCAACCGCATTGTATATTTCCACACTAAACATCCCCTCTCCTTTGGAGAGGGTTAGGGTGAGGCTTGTACTGGCAGGGTTGGGGTATATGGAGATATTAGTATTGAGATTTGAGTATTGAGAGATGCCTGCTGCACAATTAGTAAGAATTAAGAAGCTGTCTATTTTTGAAGCACTTTGTCCTATTCCATTTTTTACTATTTCAATTACATGATAATATGGGTCTGTTGGGTTATATATATCGTAACAAACTTTAATTGGGTTTAGAGGCGTGTTACTTGTCATTGAATAAATAAGAGTATCAGAATAAACAGAAGCACCAGCAGGTGGGTAAATAATCCCATAAGGTGACGTTGCTCCTGGAAAGACCCAAGTATAATATAATGGTTTTGTACTTGTGTATTGGGTAGAATCTTTAAATATAATACAATGACCAATGCATACAGTGTCTACACTTTTACTAAAATTAACAATAGGTGTAGTACAATTATTTACTGTAATAGTTATAGTGTTCGTGGCTGTGCAAGTACCAGTAGAACCTGTAACCACATATATAGTAGTAGCAAAAGGATTAACAACATTAGTTGCTGTATTGCCTCCTCCTCCGCTCCAAGTATAAGAAGTAGCTCCGTTTGCAGTTAACGTATCTATCTGCCCACTACAAATAATGGTATTTCCTGTTATGCTTATAGAACATTGCCCATAAGCTTCCTTCGCTATGCTTGCAATAACAATAAAAAGGATAAATAGTCTTTTAATCATGGGTAAAGATTTGCTACCAAAGATATAAATTCCTTCTAATAAGATTATATTAGGATAACATTTGGGTACTTCGGGTTCTTTTACCTCTTCTTTATGTGTTCTAAAGGAATAAACGACTGTTCTAATCATTAAGCCAATCGTTATAATGATTAACGTAATTGTTCTAATCGTTAAGACTACCGCTCTAATGATTAAGACTATAGTTCTAAACGATTAAACCACCGTTCTTAGATTTAGTATATAAGATTTAGCATTTAACCTTACTTTTGC
Source organism: uncultured Candidatus Saccharibacteria bacterium (assembly GCA_963763345.1). Taxonomy (GTDB): domain Bacteria; phylum Bacteroidota; class Bacteroidia; order B-17B0; family Aurantibacillaceae; genus PALSA-968. Next base: position 18,565 of record CAVXOV010000081.1, on the reverse strand, counting down.
AGCCATGAGCGTTTACGATAAATATGAGTTTGTAATTGGGTTAGAGGTGCACATACAGTTGCTTACCAAAAGCAAAATGTACTCTAACGATTCGGCCGAGTATGGCGGGTTGCCCAACACCCACGTGAGTGTTATTACGCTGGGGCACCCGGGTACGTTGCCAAAGGTTAACAAGCGCGCGGTTGAGTTTGCCGTTAAGCTGGGTTTGGCTGTAAATGGCAACATTCGTTACGAGAATCAGTTTGCCCGCAAAAACTATTTCTATGCCGATTTACCTAAGGGATACCAAATTACACAAGATAAGACCCCTTTTTGTAATGGGGGACACATTACGATTAAACTAAAAGACGGAAGTGAGAAGAACATCAACCTTACTCGCATACACATGGAGGAAGATGCCGGAAAAAGCATGCATGACCAGGATGCTACCGATACTTTAGTTGATTTAAACCGTGCCGGAGTTCCTTTATTAGAGATGGTTTCCGAACCTGAAATTGCCAATGGTGAGGAGGCTTATGCCTACTTAACCGAAGTAAGAAAGCTGGTTCGCTATCTTGATATTTGCGATGGCAACATGGAAGAAGGCTCTATGCGCTGCGATGCCAACGTTTCGGTTAGAATAAAAGGCACTAAGGAGTTCGGTAAAAAGGTGGAGGTTAAAAACATGAACTCCATACGTAACGTGCAACGTGCCATTGATTATGAGTTTACCCGTCAGATAGATTTGATAGAAAAAGGCGAAGAAGTTGCCGGAGAAACTCGCAGTTTTGATGCCGTTAAAGGCATTACGTTTGCTTTGCGCAGTAAAGAAAATGCGAATGATTATCGTTACTTCCCCGAACCTGATTTACAACCTATCTTCATTACCGAGAAGTATATTAATGAAGTAAAACAAACCCTTCCTGAACTGCCTAATGCCTTATACAAACGCTACGTTAAAGATTTCAAACTATCAGAATACGATGCGGCTGTATTGACGGATACCAAAGCCATTGCGCATTATTTTAATGAACTGGTTACGCATACTAAAAACCACAAGGCTGCTGCCAACTGGCTGATGGTAAATATTAAAAGTCATTTGAATGAGAATGCCATTGATATAGACAGGTTTCCTGTAAAACCTACTCAAATTGCAGAGCTTATCTCCATTATTGATGAAGGAAAAATAAGTCATTCAACGGCTTCGCAAAAGGTGTTCCCTGAGCTGGTAAAGAACCCTACTAAAGCCTCTTTGCAAATTGCACAGGAATTAAATCTTATTCAGGAAAGTAATACCGATGCCCTGCAAGACTTGGTAAATCAGGTAATTTCCAAGTATCCCGAAAAGGTAAACGAATACAAAAACGGTAAAGTAACTTTGGTTGGTTTATTTATGGGAGAGGTAATGAAACTAAGCGGTGGCAAAGCCGACCCTAAAGTTACCAGTAAGTTGGTAAAAGATACCTTGGATAAAAGCAATTAATTTTCTGTTAACATTTGTTTTTCTTATTTCATTTTTCCTATCTTCACGGGTTGAGTAACTAATGTGTTGATGATGAAAAAAATTATTCTTCTTTTTAGTGTAGTTGTTATAGATTTATCTGCTCAAACAGATACTACTAAATCTATCGAGTTATCTTATTTTGATGTAGTACCTAGAGAAGATCATGTGCTTATCAGTTGGGCAACCAATATGGAATATAACAATGCTTATTTTACTATTGAAAGGAGTAAAGATGGTAAAAAGTACACCAAAGTAATTGATATTCCGGGGGCAGGTACATGTAAAGCTTATAAAGAATACGCAGAGACAGATTATCAGCCTCACAATGGAACTTCTTATTATCACATAAAGCAAACCGATTTCAATGGAAAAGTTAAGTATTTCCCTACGTCGGGTGTTATCTTTAATGGTAAAAAAGAAACCAAAGCATATCCCTCTCAGGCAGATATAAAGATGATAGAAACGGCTGAAATTACAAATATTAAAAACGAGGCGGTATTGGTATTATTGCAGGACACAGAGGGTAGAGATTTTACTGCTAAAGTAATTATCACAAAAGAAGGAGAAGAACTTTTTGCTGAAGACACAAGCAGAGAAACACCACCGGGTATTTATACGGTTTTGTCTTCTGCAGATAGCAGTATTTATAGTCATAAAATTATTGTTAAGTAATCTTTTTTAAACATGAAGAAAATTTTAGTTGCTAATCGTGGTGAGATTGCCTTGCGTGTAATGCGAAGCGCTAAAGAAATGGGTATAAAAACAGTTGCTGTTTTTAGCGAAGCTGATAGAAATGCCTTGTTTGTTAGATATGCAGATGAAGCAGTATGTATAGGGCCTCCACCCAGTAATCAAAGCTATTTGTTAGGCGATAAGATAATTGAAGTTGCTAAGCAATTAGGTGTTGATGGTATACATCCCGGTTATGGTTTTTTATCTGAGAATGCAGGTTTTGCTGCTACCGTAAAGAAAGCAGGCATTATGTTTATTGGTCCCAGTGCGGAAGCTATGAATATTATGGGAGATAAACTTTCTGCCAAAGCTGCTGCCAAGAAGTTTAAGGTACCTATGATTCCCGGTAGCGAAGGTGCTATTAAAGATTTGAAGGAAGCAATTATCGTAGCCAAAGCAACAGGATTTCCATTGTTGATTAAAGCTTCTGCAGGTGGTGGTGGTAAAGGAATGCGTTTGGTTGAGCGATTGGAAGATGTGGAAGAACAAATGAAAATGGCTATGAGCGAGGCTAAATCAGCCTTTGGCGATGATGCGGTGTTTATTGAAAAGTTTGCTTCGGGTCCTCGTCATATAGAAATTCAGATCATGGCAGATAACCATGGCAATGTGGTTTACTTGTTTGAGCGAGAGTGCAGCATACAACGTCGTCATCAAAAGGTAATTGAAGAAGCTCCTTCTTCTGTGCTTACTCCTGAGCTTCGCAAACAAATGGGCGAATGTGCCGTTAATGTGGCAAAGGCTTGTAATTATAGTGGAGCCGGAACGGTGGAATTTTTAGTAGATGATGCTATGAAATTCTACTTCCTTGAAATGAATACACGTTTGCAGGTAGAGCATCCTGTTACGGAGATGATAAGTGGATTAGATTTGGTTAAAGAACAAATTAAAGTAGCTAGAGGAGAAAAGCTTTCTTATAAACAAGAAGATTTAAAAATAAACGGACATGCCATTGAAGTACGTGTTTGTGCCGAAGACCCAAAGAATAACTTCTTACCTGATATTGGCAAATTAGTTACGTATCGTATTCCTAAAGGTGCAGGTGTTAGAGTAGATGATGGCTTTGAAGAAGGTATGGATATTCCTATTTTCTACGACCCTTTAATTGCCAAACTTGTTGTTCATGGCAAGGATAGGGAAGAAGCTATTGCCCGCATGTTACGTGCTATAGATGAATACCATATTACAGGTGTATCAACCACATTACAGTTCTGTTCTTTTGTCTTAAAACATAAAGCTTTTACAAGTGGTAAGTTTGATACTAACTTTATTAAGAATTACTTTAAACCTGAAATGCTTGATATGGCAACTGCACCTGAAGGAGAAATAGCTGCGCTATTGGGTTCTATTCTAACTAATAAAGATGCTAAAGTTATCAAACGGCAGGATAATAATTTGCAAACACAGCGTTCTAAATGGAAACTAAATCGTGTGCAATAATTTAAACATATTGTAATGAATAATCTGAAGATTCTTTTTTCTTTTTTAGTCATTTCAATTATTCTTTTGCAATCTTGTTCTATAGAGAAAAGGCGTTATACAACTGGTTATCATCTTCAATGGAATAATAATAAGATTACTATTTTACCACAAAAAAATGATGCAACAATAGCCCAGATTAAAAAAGAGAATAAAGAAATTAAAGATACCTCTCTTTCAAATTCTAATGCAAACATTAATTCATTAACCGCTTCTTCTGAGAAGAAAGCTATTTTGATTATTTCTTCAGATTCTATTAAATGCGATACTATAATAATGAAAGATGGCACAGAGGTAAAGGCTAAAGTGCTTGAAGTTACTCCAACTGAGGTTAAGTATAAGTTTTGTAATAACATAAGTGGCCCCCTTTATGTTGCATATAGGTACAACTTATCGTATATAAAATATGCAAATGGCACAATGGATTCTTTCATGAGTGAACACCCACCTTTGGCTAATCAACCTACTAATAGATATAACGTACCTAATAATCCAAATAACGGAGGAACTGTTAATGGAAATAATAACCATTATCCAATGGATAATTATGCTATGAGTGAGTATGTTAGAAAAACATCATTAGGAGCTTTAATTTGCGGAATTGTTTCCATATTTATTCCTTATTTAGGGGTAATAGCAGCCATTTTTGCTATTGTTTTGGGTAATAAATGTATGAAATTAATTAGAGGGTATCCTCAAAATTTATGGATGTATTCGAGAAGATCTATGACGGCTCAAATTATAGGTTGGATAGTTTTGGCAATATATTTATTGGTTATTATAGCTTTACTTATTGCACTTGGTATTTAAAGGTTACCTTTTCGTTTTTATGATATAAAATTTGAATCCTTTTCATGTCTGCTTTTTTATACGTAAAAGGAATGTTTCAAAAGCGCAGATCGATTAAAAGGTATATTTTCTTTTTTTTAGTACCCATTCAGGGTTTTCTATTCTCACAGAATAATAATGATATAATTATTCCCTATACATCTAAAGTACCCGAAGGATATAAGGTAACTGCTGTTGTGGAAAATAATGATACTATTCCTTATATATGGATGCCCTGGGTTATTATTATTGATAAAATGCCTTTTAAAACACATAGAAAATATGCAGAATGGACAAGGCTAAAAAGCAATGTAAAGAAAGTATATCCGTATGCTATATTAGCTGCTGCTAAGTTAAAGGAGTATGATTTAGAGCTGACTAAAATACCTAAAGAGTGTGATAGGAAAGCATTCTTGAAAAAGAGCGAAAAAGAACTTCAAAAGCAATTTGGTGAAGAATTGAAAGGACTAAGCATTAATCAGGGAATAATTTTAATGAAGCTAATTGACCGAGAAACCGGAAAAACAACGTACAACATTGTAAAAGAAATGCGCGAAAACTTCCAAGCATTTATGTGGCAAAGTTTGGCTTCTTTATTTGGTTCATCTATGAAGCAAGATATGATTTGAATAATCCTGGGGATAAACTGATTGAAATGGCCGTTAAACAAATAGAAGCCGGAGAGTTTTAAGATGCCTGTTCAAAAATACTTTATTGCTATTGTAATTCCTGAACCTTTTCAGGCAGGTGTTATGGCTTTTAAACAATTAATAGCAGATAAATATAATAGTAAAGCTGCCTTCGTTCTGCCTGCACATATTACCTTGCACATGCCTTTCGAGTGGAAGGAAGAAAAGGAAAGTACCTTAATAGAAACCTTACAGCAATTTTCTTTTAAAGAAGATTTTGTGATTGAGCTTCAAAACTTCTCCTGCTTTGAACCCCGTGTGATTTTTGAATATGTTGTAAAAAATGAATTACTAGCTAAATTACAACGTAACCTAGTAAATTATGTAAAAAAGAATTTACGTTTGTTTAACCAAGCTGATGATATGCGGGGCTTTCATCCACATGTTACTATTGCTTTCAGAGATTTAAGAAAAGAAAAATTTTATAAAGCCTTTTCTTATTTTAAGACTAAAACTATAATGCTTCATTTAAAGCCGGCAACTTTTATTTGTTAAAACATACAGGTAAAGAATGGAAAGTTTTTAAAGAATTTCTTTTGTCTTAGTACAAATCCTGTGCCTCAATTAAATCCTGCACATCTTTTATTTTAAGGTTAGCTTCGGCTTTCTTTTTAACATAGTTTGGTATATTATCGCTTGGACCAGTATTATTATCTCCTATACCCATTGTGCTGTTCATATTAAACGCTTCATAAATATTATAATTATTATATATACTTTTTGCCTTACCTATGCGTATAGTAAAACCTATATTAGCAAATACGCTGGAACTAAACCTTTCTCCATAAAATGGGGTGAGTTTAAACTGGTTGCTTGCATTTTCGGCATCCGAAAAAAGACCTACACGCCTTTGACCTGTAACACCACCTGCCACATAAATGGAAAAATGTTTACTAAAGTTTCCATCTAATCTTATGCCATAATTCATGTCAAACCTGCCATAATAAATAGTTTTTTCATTTGGGTTTTTATAGTAAACGGTATCGTTATTTGCCATATTAAATAAACCTCCCATAGGTTTGGCGTATAAACTTCCTCGCATAAGCCTTCCTAAAGGAAAACTAAACATGGCAATTTGAGGGAATTGAATGCTTAAGTAACTCCTATCTAAACGGCCTACTCTTATGCCCATAAAAGGTAAGTGGTAGCGATTACCAAATAAAAAAGTTCTGATAAAGCCAATTCTGAAACTTAACGAGGGGTTGGCCATATAATCATATAAAATAGCTCCGCCCAAGCGGTAAGCGGTGTGACAGGAAGTAGATAAATCAGTACTCATGAAAGGTGTTGCATCAAAAAACCAAATACCTTTTTTACCTGAATTATATATGCCACGTAAACCCAAAGAAGCTTTCATTAAATCATGGTCGCTTATACCACCAAACCTTGGGAGAGCTGTTAAGTAAGCTCCCGTAACCAATAAGTGAAAATTAGCAAGGTTACCAGAAGCTCTTTCATAATCTTTGGTTAAAAGCGGAAAATAAAAACCACCTGTTAACTGACTATATTGATAACTTTTTAAGTGGTTTCTTACTTTAAGGTCGTCTTTTAAGTTGGGGTTGGCACGCCTTGGTATTTTTTTTTCAGGTATTGTGTTATCAGGTGTAATATAATAATCAGAGAATAGGGTAGGAGTAAAGTAATGTTTGGGTGCTTTTATCTTTTTGGTAGTATCGGCTTGAGAAAATGCATTTATTGCCGCTATCATTAAGACTGATAGAAGAGTATATTTTACAGATGAATATTGTTTATACCCTTTAACCACAATACTTATGTTTATTTACCCTGTAATTGTTTCAACAATTCTTTCTTAAAGTCTTCTTCAGCCTGACGCAGTTCGGCTACTTTTCTTATAGGTATTGTCTTTTTAATCTTTTCGTAATACTCTTTATACAAACTATATTCTCTGTTCTTTAAAAGCAATTCCGCATCCAAATAATCCTGAGCCTCTTTATCGTTTGCAAAAATTGTTGGTTGTTTTTTAAACTCTTGCCTAGCAGCCTTTAGTTTATCCTGATAATCATTATAAACAGGCCAAAATTTTTGAGATTCATCTGTCGTAAGTTTTAATTTATCTGTAATAAATGCTACACGCAAAGCTTCAATTTTCTCATTTTTACCTCCTTGCGGAAATACTTTTAAGAAAGCGCATAGCACAAACAAACAAAGTATGTATTTCCTGTTCTTCACTTACAAGTTATCTGTTAACGTATTTATATCCACATTATCCGACACATCATTCACATTAATCTTTTGCGTTTTGCCATTTTTCTTTAAAGACAAACTATCACTTAGCGCATCTTCATCAATCAAATCAATAATAGTAGATTCGCTAGCATGCAACACATACCCACTGTTCAATATATCTTTCTTATCAAGGCAGGCAAAGGTGTTACAATCGTTGGTTTTTAAAACTGTATTATCCTGCTGCGTGTAAAATAAAACACTCAAACCAATTAATAGCGTAATTGCCGCAGCTACACGGTAACTTAGTTTATTAATGCGTTTATATAACGGAACAACGGTGGCTTCTGTTTCAGTTGCGACAGCAAAGTTTTCAAAATAATTAGCTGGAGTAGCAAATACCTGTTCCTCTCTTATAAGAATAGAGTAGGGGATACCCCTCTTTTTCTTCTGCTATAGAAATAGCGTCCGTAATTCTTTCAGTTAAAGTAGAGAAGTAAGCATTTGGTACTATAAAACTATTAGCCTTATTTCCCGCCAATATAGGATAAGCAAGCACTTCCTCCTTATTTTCAAAATAATTAGCAGGAACAGTAAGCGGCTTATTCTTTTTAAGGGATGCCAACAAAGGAAACGCTAACAACTCTTCCTTGCTTTCAAAATAACCTACCGGAACACTGAACGGATTACCTTTTTGTAAAGATGATAAAACAGAATACTCCTTCAATTCATCATCATCAGCTATTTTTTCAAATAACCTGGCGCTGAAAGAATCAAAGTAATCCTCGGGCAAACCAAAGTGGTTTTCTTCGCCTTCAGAATTGTTTGTGTCCTTATTTATATCCCCTTCCTTCATTAAATATTAACATTTAGATGCCATTTAAGACCTTAGGTTTAAATGCTCTTTTAAATAATCCTCTACTTTTTTTGCAGCTATATGGTAAGATGCCTTTAGCGCTCCTACTGAAGTTTCCAGTACCCCACTCATTTCCTCATAAGGCATTTCGTCATAATAGCGCATATTAAATACTAGACGCTGTTTTTCCGGAAGTGTTAAAATTGCCTGTTGCAACTTTAATTGCAATCCGTCACCTGTAAAATAGGGGTCGCTTTCTAAATTCTTACCCAATTGCTCCTCTATAGGATGGATAGATTGTATCTGATTCTTATTCTTTTGCCTCAAAAACCCCAGTGCCTCATTAGTGGCTATACGATATAACCAAGTAAATAATTGCGATTCTTCCTTGAAATTATCCAGTGCTTTCCAGGCTTTAATAAAGGTGTTTTGCAGCACATCATCCGTATCATCGTGGTCCAGTATAATTTTACGAATATGCCAGTAAAGCCTCTTTTGGTACTTTTTAACAATAATCGAAAATATCCCATCTCTTTGGGTATTGTCCTTAAATAGGGCAATTAATTCGCTATCTGGTGTTTCTTGATTGATGGGTTAAAATTATAAAAACTCCTTTTATACTAGCTAAATAAGTTATGAGTTATTAGTTATAAATTATAATTTCGACCGCGTTAATTCATAACTTATAATTTAATTTTCATGGAACACGCCCAAATAAAAGAATATATACAAGCTAATAAGCAACGTTTTTTAGATGAGTTGATGGAGTTATTGCGCATACCTTCGGTAAGTGCAAAACCCGAACATGCCCCTGATATGATACGCATGGCAGAAGTTGTAAAAGCTAAGTTTATTGCTGCCGGAGCCGATAAAGCAGAGGTATGTACGACCAAAGGTTACCCAGTGGTATACGCAGAAAAGATAATGGATGCAAAACTACCTACGGTATTAGTTTATGGACATTATGATGTACAACCTGCCGACCCACTAAATCTGTGGGATTCCCCACCCTTTGAACCCGTTATTAAAAAGACTGTCATTCATCCTGATGGAGCTATTTTTGCTCGTGGTTCTTGTGATGACAAAGGGCAAATGTTTATGCATGTAAAAGCATTTGAGCTAATGATGAAAAATAACTCTTTGCCTTGTAACGTAAAATTTATGATTGAGGGCGAAGAAGAAGTTGGCTCAGCAAACCTTGGCGATTGGGTAGTTGAGAACAAACAGCGTTTAAAAGCAGATGTTATTTTAATATCAGATACGTCTATCATTGCCAATGATACCCCTTCTATTGATGTAGGCTTGCGTGGGTTGGCTTATATGGAAGTAGAAGTTACCGGACCCAACAGAGATTTACACAGCGGTGTATATGGTGGTGCAGTGGCCAATCCAATAAACATCTTATGCAAAATGATTGCTTCTATGCATGATGAGAACAATCATATTACCATACCGGGTTTTTATGATAAGGTAATGCAACTCTCTGCCGAAGAAAGGACAGACTTAAATAAAGCCCCTTTCAATTTAAGCGACTTTAAGAAAGACTTGAATATAGCGGAAGAACAAGGTGAGAAGGGATACACCACAAATGAACGTACCGGCATTCGCCCTACATTAGATGTAAACGGCATATGGGGTGGTTATACCGGCGATGGAGCTAAAACAGTATTGCCTTCAAAAGCTTTCGCTAAAATTTCCATGCGATTAGTACCTAATCAAAACTCACATGAGATAAGTGATTTGTTTGCCAAACATTTTGAAGGTATAGCGCCAAAATCTGTTAAGGTTAAAGTAACCGCACATCATGGCGGAGAGCCTGTGATGGTATCAACTTCTTCAAAAGCCTATAACGCAGCTGCTGCTGCTATGGAACAAAGCTATGGTAAAAAGCCTATTCCAACCCGTGGTGGTGGAAGTATACCTATTGTTGCTTTATTTAAAAAAGAATTGGGCTTGGATTCTATCCTGTTTGGTTTTGGCTTGGATAGCGATGCATTGCATTCGCCTAACGAACATTATGGCATCTTTAATTACTTTAAAGGCATAGAAACTATTCCTTTGTTTTATAAGTACTATACGGCAAGTACTAAGTAGTCAGTAAAATAATACTTTAATAGTTAAAACAGTTTCTTTTTTATTAAAAAAAGACTGTATCTTTATTATCGTAATATGACCTTAAGCCGCCAATTATACCTTTTTTTATTCTTAGTTCTTATAAAACTACTTCCAGCCTCAAACCTATAATTTCGAAAGCATAGGTTTAGAGCAAGGTTTACCTCAATCTCAAATTACCTGTTTAAAAGAAGATACCCGTGGTTATTTATGGATTGGTACGCAGGGTGGGGGAGTTGCCTGTTATGACGGCTTAAAATTTAAAGTATATGATGAAGCAACTGGTATTGCTGGAAACATTATTACATCTATAGAAGAAGATATTAATAAACATATTTGGATTGGAACTACCTATGGCGGAGTAACTCATTTTGATGGAAAGAATTTTTATAACCTTACTACGGAAAATGGACTACTTGCAGATGGAATAACAGCTATTGCAGCAGGCAAGAATAATTTAATGTATATTGCTACATCACATGGGCTTAATACCATTGAAAACAAAACAATATCTGCGTTAAAACCCGAGATATTTTCTAATCAAATAATAAAGAAGATACACCGCGATACACAGGGTAAACTTTGGTTTTTAGCCGGAAACGAATTGTACTTGTATAATAACTACGAATGGATAAATATTAATACGCTTTATAAAATAAAACCAGCTGTAAATGCCATTGCTCAGGATAAATCTGGTAACTTATGGATATCTGTTCAGGGCGAGGGTTTGTATATTCTTTCAAAAAAGAATAATGATTCTTATCAATTTCTTCCATATCATAAAAATGATGAGTTAAAGAATATAGCTATTCAGAATATAATCTTTGACAGTCGAAATAACCTTTGGATTTGTACCAATGGTTTTGGAGTTGCTGAAATTGATGAAGATAGGCTTAAATTCTTTAACAGGAGCAATGGTTTTAAAGCTGATGTAGTTACTACAGTATGCGAAGATAGAAGCGGCAATCTTTGGTTTGGTACAAACGGAGACGGTATTGTAAAATACAATCCTTCACCTTTTGTGTATTATGATAATATACCAGGCTTTTGATGCAAGTAATATATTTGGCATTCTTGCCGATAAAGAAAATAACTTGTGGGTATCTTCTACAGGTAATGAGGTAATTAAGTATAACGAGAAGGCTATTACAAAATTTAATGCAAGCAATGGATTAAATATTAAAGGTGCCCGCGTAATTATACAGGATAAACAAGGTACAGTGTGGGTTGGTGGAAGTAACGGACTTTTTTCTATAACCAACAACGTTGTAAAAAAATATATGCTGTTACCTGATAGCACAAAAGTACGCTCTTTATTATTTGATAAGGAAGATAATATGTGGGTAGGTACTAACGGACAAGGCTTATTTTGTTTTCAGGGGAAATGCTTCGATATTAGGTGGGCCCAAAATCAATAAATCTTATGAACCCGATAACATAATTCATTATAGCAGAGAAAATGGCTTAACTCATGATTACATCCATGTCCTTTTTCAAGATAGTAGGGGTATCATATGGATCGGTACTGGAGCAGGAGTAAATTATATAGAAAAGGGCAAGGTTAGTAATTATTGGCATGCAGAAGGGTTTTGTAATGATTATATCGGCTCCATTACTGAGGATAGAAAAGGTAATATGTACTTTGGCACAGATAGATGCGTGGTGCAATATAATCGTTCAAAATTTAAAGCTTACACACAGGCAGATGGACTGGCTTCGTCAACTATATATTCTTTAATTACTGATAATATAGGCAATGTATGGGTTGGTACCAACAAGGGTATTGATAAACTTAATATATCTGCCAAAGGAGATGTTGTTCATATAAAAAACTATTCTTATCAGGAGGGCTTTAAAGGAATAGAATGTAATAGTCGCGCAGTTACTAAAGATAAATCAGGCAATCTGTTTTTTGCCACAGTCAAAGGTATAATAGAATATATGCCTACAAATGATTTGAGTTCTGAAATTAAACCCATTATGCATATTACAGGTATAGACCTATTTTCAAAACCTTATAACTTTGAAAGAGATGATTATAAAACAAACGATTGGTTTCATATACCTCAAAAAGCTTCGTTTAAATACAATGAAAACTATTTAACGCTAAAATTTGTTGCTATAAACATGTATGCCCCTCAAAAAATAAAGTATGAATATATGTTAGAGGGTTTAAATACACAATGGATTAAAACAAATGAAACACAAGTTACATACACCAACTTAAATCCTGGTAATTACGTTTTTAAAGTAAAAGCATATACTGATTCCCCTTTTAATTATTCAAGTACACAATATCGTTTCAAAATTACATCACCCTTTTGGCAAACAGCTTGGTTTTATTTTTTATTAATTTTAGTAATATGTATAGGCTTATACTGGTTTATAAAATATATGATTAAACAAACCGAGTTAAAGAATAAAAAATTAGAGCATTATGTTAGTTTGCGAACAACAGAGATAACAAAACAAAAGCAAGAGATTGAGTATTTATTTAAAGAAGTGCATCATCGTGTTAAAAATAACCTTCAGGTAATAAACAGCCTTTTAAACCTGCAGAAGTATTATATTGATGATAAGAAGATGTTGAATATTTTTCAGGATTGCCAAAACAGAATATATACAATGTCTGTTATTCATGAAAAATTGTATGAGAATAACGCACTTTCAACTATCAATTTCAATGATTATATAAAGAATCTGATTAAGCAATTGGTTAATACTTATCAGCTTGATTTCTCAGTAAAATATCAAATAGAAGTTGATGTTGATAAGCTGGATATAGATACCATTATTCCAATAGGACTACTGATAAACGAAGTAGTATCTAATTCACTTAAGTATGCTTTTGATAATGATGAAAATATAAATGTGATTACCTTTAAGATGAAAAAGAATGAGGGTAATTCTTACACGATGCAAATTGGCGATAACGGAAAAGGTAATGAAATTAGTTTGTTTGAAAAGCATAGTACTTTTGGTTTAGAGCTTATCAAGACTTTAGTTGAACAGTTGCATGGCACCATTAAACAACTACCCGTTAAAGGAACCATGTATGAAGTTGTATTCTCTCCTGTAAAGTAAGTCACTCGTATGTCCGGTAATTTTGTAGTGTATAAATCATCGGCAGGTTCCGGTAAAACGTATACCTTAGTTAAAGAATACTTAAAGCTGGCGTTAGCCGATTCTTCCCGTTTAAATAAAGCCTATAAGCAAATACTTGCAGTAACCTTTACCAATAAGGCCGCTTCCGAAATGAAGGAGAGAATTTTAAGTGCGTTAAGAACAATTTCATTAGCAGAACAAACACCTTTAGCAAGTGATTTACAAAATGAATTAAATGTTTCCGAAACAGAATTACAAGCACGATGCAGTGAGTTACACAAAAACTTATTGCATCAATATGCTGATTTCTCGGTTTGTACCATTGATAGTTTTGTATATCGCTTAATAAAACGTTTCTCTATTGATTTGCAATTACCGGCTAATTTTAGTGTAGACACAGATGAGGAAACTGCCTTGTGGTGGGCTATAGATGAACTGCTTACCAATATGAAAGAGAATAAGCAGCTTCAAAATCTGCTGTTAAACTACGCTAAGGAGAAAGTTGAAGAACAAAAGAACTGGAAAATAGAGAATGAAATATTTGATTTAGCCCGACCCATACTGATTGCAAAAAAAGATACCAAAGAAGCAAGTTACTGGGTAAGATAAGTCTGGAAGATTTATTAGAAATTAAAAAGCAATTACAGGAAAGCGTTCATAAAACAGAACATCACTTAATTGCTATGGCAAATACTGCCTATAAAACCATTGCAGAGAAAGGCATTAAAGCAGAAGATTTCAGATATGGAAAGAGTGGCTTCTTTTCTTATTTTAAAAAGATAAAAGAAAAGAAATTTGCTGACGATGAGTTAGCTAACAAATATGTAAGCGATGCTGTAACAGAAGATAAGTGGTACACAGGCAAAGTTGCTAATCCTGCTATAGATAGCATAAAGGAAAACCTTCGAAAACTTTATTTTGAAGTAGAAACCTATCGGGAGAAAAATATAGCTACTTATTTCCTTCATAAAATACTACTTAAAAACATCAATGCGCTTTGCCTCTTAAATGAAATACAAGAACTGATACTAAAGTATAAAGACGAGAAGAATATTGTTTTTATAAGCGAGTTTAATAAAACCATTTCCGGCTTTATACAAGATGAACCTGTGCCTTTTATTTACGAACGCTTAGGAGATAGATACAAGCATTATTTAATTGATGAGTTTCAGGATACCTCCGCTTTGCAATGGCTTAATTTATTGCCTTTGGTTCATAACTCCTTATCAGAAGGAAAGTTTTGTATGATAGTGGGTGATGGTAAACAATCCATCTATCGTTGGCGTGGGGCTGATGTGGAGCAGTTTGTTAACCTGCCCGAAATTAAAACGGCACATCAAAACAGTGTTATTTTAGAACAACAAAGGGCGCTTGAAAGCAATTATATAGAGAAGCAACTTAATACCAACAGAAGAAGTTTTACGGAAGTAATCTCCTTTAATAATAATTTGTTTGAATGGCTTTCTGCTACTTACCTAAATGAAGAACATAAAAAGGTGTATGAGAATAGCAGTCAGCAGGCATTCTCCAAACAGGGAGGAAGGGTAACACTTTCTTTTATTGATAAAGAAACAGAGGCGAAAGATGATATTGTCCTGCAAAAAACATTAAACCTTATTCAAGAAGCGCTTGCTAATAAATATGCCTACAATGATATTGCCGTGCTTACTCGCAATAACAGACATGGTAGCACCATTGCTCAGTTCTTAATGCATCAGGGTATTCCGGTGGTTTCTTCCGATTCTTTATTATTAAAGACCTGCGCCGAAGTTAATTCCTTGATTTCTTTCTTTAACTGGCTTACCAATACCAATAATGGCATTGCTGCCTGCGCTATTTTATCTTACTTAAAAGAGAATTTAAATTATCCCGTTGCACATACCCATCTTCAGCAAACTGCCTCTATTCCTTATAAACTTAATGAAGTTTTACGCGACTTAAACCCTGAAATTAATATTAGCCACTTATCCGCATTGCCTTTGTTTGAGATATGCACCGAGCTGATTCGTATATTTAAGATAGAAGATAAGAACCCCTTATTTGTAAACTTCTTTCTAGATGAAGTAGCCTCTTTTAATGAAAGAGAAAACGCTTCCATTTATTTATTCCTGCAATGGTGGGAGAAGAAGCGCGACAACCTTTCGGTTAAGATTCCACAAAACACCAATGCCGTAAATACTTACCATACATGCCTCTAAAGGTCTGGAGTTTCCTGTGCTTATCTTTCCTTTTGCCGATTGGGAATTAGGTAAGCCCGAACAGATTTTAATTGATACCAGTGCCGAGTTAGCGCAACTGCCCGTAGCCCTTGTGCGTATAGGAAAAGAATTAGAGAAAACAAACTTTAAAAACTATTCGGAAGAAGAGGAGCAGAAACAAATTTTAGATAACCTTAATTTGCTTTATGTGGCTTGTACCCGGGCTATAGCAGCGCTTCATATCATTAGCCGGGAAAAGAAACGGGGCAATTGTTTACCAACTGGCTTCAAAACTTTATGGAAGAACGTTAGCAGTTCCCGATAAGCATTACCCCCTTTATTGAAATAGGTACCTATCCCGAAAGAGCTATTAGCTAAAACTGAGGCTAAAGTATCTCTCGACGCTTTAGATGCCCATTTCCTACCGCGATATACACCAAAGCATTGCCATAAAGCTTACCGACTACGATTTTGATACCGAAAGCAAACGCACTCTACGGCATTGCCCCTGCACGACTATTTTAGCCGACATACATACCGAAAAAGATATAGATAATGCGCTCCATAAATCCCTATTGCAAGGTAAGTATTAACAGCGGCCAACGTCCGCAAAACTAAAGACTCAAATCACAAACCTGGTGCAGCACCCCGATTTAAAGGAATACTTCTCCGATAATGTGCAGGTAAAAAACGAAGTGGAAATGTTTTTAGCCAACGGAGACATCATCCGTCCCGATAGGGTGGTTACCTCCAATCAGCAACATACCATTATAGATTTTAAAACCGGCGAGAAATCCCCTTCGCACATCAAGCAACTGCAATTATACAAACATACCCTGCGAGCATATCCCCTAAAAACGTAAAAGCCTTTTTGGTTTATTTACCCAACGAGGTTGTTGAAGTGGTTTAAGGGCTTTCCGGCGGTTTACCGCCGGCGGGCTTTGCACTTCAATCTTTTTGATTACAAAGAGGATTTTCGTTACAATCCCTAACGCACTATAATCTTTATCATTTAAAATCAAGAGGAAATATTAGGTGGAAATTTTTTTTAGTTCTTCTGGAAAAGGAATTGATTCAAGGCTTAAATCACAAATTTCGTATGGAAACTTTAATTGTTCAAGTTTTCCAGATTTGTGCGCGCAATATTTATTAACTACACATCCAGCACACTTTTTGGGATTAAGAGATTTCTTATTAAAAGCAATTTTTTTGTTTTTTAATACTGTTTCGATTCCATTTTTAGCTTCTAAATAATAGCTTTTTTTCTGGCCATCTAATTTCATTTCTAAAACAGCTTCTCTATGAATATATGGCTCTCCATTTTCAAAATCATAAAACCAATATATTAAGTATCCATATTTTATTTCATATTCTTTTATGTTACATAAATATGAAATTAACTGTATTTGATGGTTTTTATAAAAATGTATTTTAAAATTTAGCCAATTTTCTCTTTTAGCTTCAGCGTAATCATCCTGAAAATAAACAAGTTCTTCATATGTCTCTTTATAAGGGTCTTTTCTTTTATGAAACTTTTCTTCAACAACAAAGTAGTTTCCCTGCTCATCTTGAAATATATAATCTGGCGAACCAGAATAATTTTCTTGCTCTTCATTTATGAATGTTTGTATTTTCATTATGCCCTAAGTGAATTAATTTTCGCAATTAGTTATTTTTTCTATTAACAGTGAGCGAAAAGTGTCATCCTTATTTTATCTTCTGTTCATATTCTTCCTTAACTATTTTTTCTTTGTTTAATCCTATTCAATAAAAGTAGATTTTGCAGTGAATTCGTGCCAAGATATTTTGGTAGTTTCAATTTCACTTGGCTTTTCTATTTCAAATGATTTGCTTATTACATAACTTATGGACAATAACTATAATTTGAAAGGTCAGTTGCCCAAATATATTATTAAGTGATACAGCGCTTTTGATTTGATTTTTTGCCTTCTTAAGATTAATTTCATCGATTAGAATTTGTATACAATCACTTGTGCTGTATACCCAACGACTATCCATGTAAAAAATCATTTTACCATATCAGATTTCGAGATGGCTTAAATAGTCGGTTATAAATTACTATCATTAACACCAATTTGCGGAGCATATACTCTGCAAATACCATCTGTTTTTTTGTATTAGCCATTATAGTACGCTATTAATACAAATCTAATAGAAATCCCTGTTATTTCTCAAGTATCCAGGTAACATTTAGTATTTAATATTGCGTACGCGGGTTACACCCAGGGAAATGCAGAGCGCATTCGGGTAAATTCGGAACAAAATCCCCTAATTTCGAAGCGAAATTCCCTAATTTCCAATCGGAATTCCCTAAGTACGAATCGAAAATTCCTGATTACGGAGCGAAATCCCCCAATTTCGGAGCGAATTTCCCCAATTCCCAATCGAAACTCCCCAATTTCGGAACGAAATCCCCCGAGGTCGGAGCGAATTTCCCTAGTTTTGGAACGAAACGTAGGCATTGCGTAGCTCAATGAAGGGCGCTAATAGTATTATTATCAGTGGTTTAGGTAAAAGAGGGTTAAATAATGAGTAATTTTGAGGCTGTTAGCGTAGTTTTAATAGTTATAAGTTAAGCATTATGAATTATAAGTTGCTTTTAGTGTTTATCACTTATAACTTATCATTTATAACTCATAACTCCTTTGCGCAAAGCCCAAAAACGCACTACCTGATTAATGAAACAAAGCCTTTAAAGAAAACCGATACCCTTGCTTTTATGGCTCCTTTTGTGTTTTCGGGGCAAACTAAAGACTATACCAAAATAGATTCAACCCGAAGGATGTATTTTGATGAGAGCTTACCCGGCATTGATACCGCCAAGGATTTTAAGAACATAGAAACCTACTACCGTGATTGTTGTTATTTCTGGTACCGT